>NZ_JAJSOO010000001.1:6570935-7279370 GCF_029428875.1 Streptomyces sp. JH34
GGAGGGCGCGTCCGGGCCAGTGGCAGGATCCGGCGCACTGTATTTCAGCTCTGCCACCGGCCGGGTGGTCGCCCTGTCACCGAACAGCGGCAAAACCCTGTGGGCCACGGATCCGCAGGTCGACGGCCTCACGGGCGAGCAGGGCGCAAGTCCGCGCGTGACCGTCGCGGGTCGTGCCGTGATCGTCGCGGCGGCGGAGAACACCCTCTTCGCCTTCGACACGCAGAAGCCGCCCAGGTCGGGCTGACCGGCGCGGCGCCGGACCCCCCGTCCGGGCCCCTCCTTCCACCGCCTCGCCGGCAGGCGTGTCCGGCGCGGCGGTCAGGGAGCGAAGCCTTCGCCGGTTCCGTGCCAGTCCAGGATGACGACGGTCGCGTCGTCGTTGAGATTGCCCCGGCAGGCGTCCAGCACCGCCCTGGTCAGCTTGCGGACGGCCTCCCTGGGGTGCAGGGCACGGGTGTCGCTCACGAGGCGGACGAGGTCGACAGCGGCTGCCCCGCGTTCCTGCATGCCGTCGGTGAGCAGGACCAGACGGTCTCCGGGATGCAGCTGAAGTTCCTGGAGCCGGTAGGAGGTGGGTGCGGCGACACCGAACGGCAGGTTGACGGCGAGCGGGACCTCCTCGGCTTCGGCAGCACCGTCCCGCAGGCGCAGAGGCCAGGGATGTCCGGCGTTGACCAGTTCGCACATGCCTGTTTCGAGGCGGATGCACAGCAACTGTCCGGTGGCCAGCCCGCGGCTGTGGCTCAGCAGGGCCTCGTGGGCCTTATGAGCCTGGTGGAGCGCGTCGCAGCCGGTGCGGCGCGCTCCGCGCAACGCACCCGTGACCAGCGTCGCCAACAACGCGGACTCGGTGTCGTGGCCCATCGCATCGGTGATGGACAGGTACAGCGTGTCCCGGTCGAGGGTGTAGTCGTAGGTGTCTCCGCCGATGTCGTCGGCCGGCACGAGGCCCGCGGCGAGGGTGAACTGGGGAGCCTCGCAGCAGGAGGACGAGGGCAGCAGCTGGTGCTGGATCTCGGCGGCCAGACTGGTCCTGGTGGTCCGCCTGCCGGCGTGGTACAGGTCGGTGAACCGGCGGTCCGTGACGATGATGTAGGCCAGTGCGTGAGCCGCTTCGCTGATCTGTCCCAGCACGGTGTCGTCGGCGTACCCGAGCGTCACCTCCAGCAGACCGATGCAGTCGCCGCGATTGCTCACCGGCGAGATCACCCGTCGTCCGCCCTGGCCGTCGGTCTCCACGTGCTGCCGCTGGCTGCGGAGGACCGTGTCGTAGACGGTGCCCTGCAGATCGATCGGATCCTCGGTGTCCTCCATGTCGCCCTCGGTGGGCGCGGTCAGGCGCAGCAGCCGTTGCTCCATGAGATCGACGAACAGGAACGACACCCGGTCCGCCCCGAATCGTTTGCGCAGATCGTGCGCGATCACGCCGACGGACTCCCCGGGCGGCGCGGACTCCGCTGCGGTCAGAAGCTCGCCAAGTTCCAGATTTCTGCCATCCATGGCAACCTCCCTTCGTCTGTCGCCACTTATGCCCCGGGTTTCGTCAACCTCACCTGTGCGTTCGTCACGCCGGGTCACGACGTGCCTGGTCGGCCGACCGCGGAGGGCCTGGGTGACGTGTGGTTCACTGATCGGCATGGCCTCGTCTCCGCAACCGCCCGTTCGGCTGTGACCGCCGGTCCGACCGCGGCCACTCGGCCCCGCAACCGCAAGCAGCTCATCGTCGAGGCGGCCGGCCGGGTCTTCAGCGAGCGCGGCTACCACATGGCTTCCATGGAGAAGATCGCCGCCGGTGTGGGGATCACAGCGGCGGCCCTGTACCGGCACTTCCCGAACAAGTACGCGCTGTTCGCCGAGTGCGCCGACGTCATGGCGGACCGGCTCGTCGCCGCCGTCGACGAGGTGCCCTCCGGGGCGACGCCGGCGGATGTGCTCACCGCCGTCACCCGGGTCACCGTCGCGCATCGCGCGTCGGGCGGGGTGTACCGGTGGGAGGCCCGGTACCTCCATCACGAGGACCGCCGGCAGCTCAGGGCGAAGTTCAGGCACGTCATCGGGCGGGTGGACGAGGCCGTGCAGCGCGAGCACCCGCTGCCGGACGGGCGCCTGCGGGCCATGGCCGCGCTCGGCGCCATCGGCTCGATCACCATGCATCACACCTCGATCGCTCAGCGCCGTGCCGAGGAACTGCTGTCGGCGTCAGCGCTGAGGGTGACCGCTGCCGATCCGGCGACGGCCCGTGACAGTGCCCGCGCTGTCGAGGTGGTCGTCCACCCGGTGCCGCGCACGCGACGCGCGGAGATCCTGGCGGCCGCCATTCCCCTGTTCGCGCGGGACGGGTTCGCCAGCGTCACGAACGGGCAGATCGCGGAGGCGGTGGGGCTGGCCCCGTCGGCGCTCTACCGTCACTACTCCGGCAAGGTCGACATCCTGGCGGCCGCGTGTCTCCAGGCGGCGGGGCTCCTGGCCCGGACGGTGGACCAGAGCCTCCACCAGGTGTCCGGCCCGCACGACGCCGTCGTCGCGCTGGCGGCGACCTACGTGGCCTACAGCTTCGAGTACACCGCGCTCAACAGCGTCGCCGAGGCCGAGCTCGTCGGTCTGCCGGCGGACCTGCGGCGGTCCCTGGTTCTCGCACAGCGTGAACACATCGCCGTCTGGGAGCAGCAGTTGCGGCTGGCCCGTCCGGAGCTGGACCCGCGCCAGGCCAGGGTGCTGGTGCACGCGGGGTTCGGCGTCGCTGTCGAGGCGGGCCGCGGGCTGCGGTGGCAGGACAGCCCCGGCCACCGCGACGCCGTGACCGCGCTGGTCATGGCGGCCCTGGGCTTCTGAACCCTGCGCGCCCGGCGCTCCCGTACGGCAGGCCGGGACGGATGCGCGGTCGCGAACCGGGTCCCGCCCCCGGCGCGACTGCCGAGGGGCGGCACCTGCGGGGCCGGATCCGGGGGCTCAGCCGGCCGGCCTGTTCCCCGTGGGGATCGTGATCGGGGTGGTGGTCGTGGAACTGCCCTTGTTGAGGAACAGCATGGCCAGGCCGCGCAGGAACTGGTCGAACATGTAGAAGGTGCCGGGCATGACGGGCGACAGGCCCTCGCGGAACAGGATGAAGGCCGGCCACACGGTGCGGACGAGGGCCGCCGCCGCGTAGTCGCGCGGAAGTTTCAGCCAGTCGCCGACCTCGTTGCTGAGGACGTAGCGCACGAACTCGTTCAGGAACCCGCGGGTGACACCGAGGTCGATCTCCGCCGTCAGACCGAGCAGCACCTCGGCCAGGTCGAGGCCCTCGGGCGTCGGGGCCAGGATCGGGGTGAGCACCTGCGCCGACTGCGCTTCCGCGGCCGCCCAGGTCCCGGGGATGTACTCGTCGGGCACACCGAGCAGATGGAGCGCGACCTGCCACGAATGCAGGAAGGCTTCCTGGTCCGCGGCCGACATCGGGACCTTCCAGTCGAGAAGCCTCCTGCGCACGAAGGTTCCCAGGCTGTGGAAGGTGACCAGGATGTCCGCGGCGCTGATGGGGATCGACTGGTCGGTGACCGCCCGCCAGTGGGGCGACTGAGGCAGCAGGTGACGCACCGCGCCGTGCACCAGCCGGGTCTTGTTGGCGGTGACGACGAACTGCCCGGTCGGCTTGAAGGCGTCCAGCTGGGACAGGTCGTAGCCGAACGTGAACGTCTTGGCCGCGCGGTCCTTCATGTCGGCTCCGCCCACCGACCAGTAGACGCTCCTGGCCTCGCGCGGGATCACGGTGCTCATGATCCCGCTGCCGAGGCCGTACAGCATGAACAGATAGGTGTCCTTGCGCCTGTTGAAGTCGGCTGCGCGGGCGAGCTTGACCGGATCCGCCCAGGACGGCAGCTTGTTGACCGTCCGCAGGTGCGCGGTCAGCTCGGCCGGCAGTCCGGCGGGCAGTGCGTCCCCGTTGTTCACCCACCCCGCCATCGCGGTGTTGACCGCCGGAACCTGGCCGTTCCGTAGCAGCGAGACCATCAGCGGGTCCGTCGCACTGTCCCAGACGTACTCCGGATCGACACCGGTGCCGCTGCCGGCCACCGAGTCCCTCGACGCCCACGCCCACGCCTTGGCGGGGTCTGCCGCGCCCACGAGGCCGAGTGCGACACCGAGGGAGAGGACCTTTCGCCTGTCGAGATTGTGCATTTACTTACCTGCTTCCCTGCTCGACCTGATGGTGTATTGCGCCTAAGTCGGACCGCTGATCCTGGATGCTTCGCGATTCCGGTCACGCCGACCGATGTGATTCGCAATTAACATAGCGATGCGGGTGACTGTCGGCAATGGTCATGACAGACGCTGCCGCGTCCGATCGCCTGGCCACGGCACGATCCGGCCCACCCGGCCGCGCCGTGCTTCCCCCGTACGGCTCCGACGGCCCCGGGCGGCCGCTTGATCGTCCCCGGGCGGGGTAGCGAAGTGGCATGGCCACTGACAAAACATCCACTGCTGCGAGCGGATACGTGCAGCCCGAGGTCGACGTCCGGGCGCTGACCGAGGTGCTCGACGGCGAGTACGCCGAGATCCGCGACCTCGTCCGGACCAACCTGGTCACGTATGCCTCGGTCCTCGAGGAGGCCGAGGAGCTCGGCGTCGACGCGTTTCGCGAGCGGGTGCGTGAGCTCGTGGTCGAGATGGCCGCGACAGGTCAGACCGGTATGGGCTTCCCGGGAAAGTACGGCGGGGGCGGTGACATCGGAGCCTCGATCGCCGCGTTCGAGACGCTGGCCTTCGGCGATCTGTCGGTCCTGGTGAAGGTCGGCGTGCAGTTCGGACTCTTCGGCGGGGCGATCCTGCATCTGGGCACCGGACGTCACCACGACGCCTACCTGCCGGACCTGATCACCGGGAAGCTGATGGGCTGTTTCGCGATGACCGAGACCGGGCACGGCTCCAACGTCCAGGCGCTCGGGACCCGCGCGACGTACGACGCCGCGGCCCAGGAGTTCGTCATCACCACGGACGGCGACCAGGCGCGCAAGGACTACATCGGCAACGCGGCCCGCCACGGCGAGCTCGCCGTCGTCTTCGCCCAGCTCGAGGTGGACGGGGCGTCCGAGGGTGTGCACGCGTTCGTCGTGCCGATCCGCGTCGGGGGAGAGGTGGCGCCCGGCGTACGGATCGAGGACGACGGCCGCAAGATGGGTCTCAACGGCGTCGACAACGGCCGCATCGGCTTCGACGGGGTGCGCGTGCCGCGCGAGGCGTTGCTGAACCGCTTCGCGGACGTCACCGCCGAGGGCGTGTACGAGAGTTCGATCGAGAACCCCGACCGGCGCTTCTTCACCATGCTCGGCACACTGGTGCAGGGGCGGGTCAGCGTCGGAGGCGCCGGGGTCAACGCGGCCAAGGTCGCCCTGACGATCGCCACGAAGTACGCCGTACGGCGCCGGCAGTTCGACGCCGCCTCGGACACCGAGGAGCAGCTGCTCCTCGACTACGGCCTGCATCAGCGTCGTCTGCTGCCGCTCCTCGCGAGGACGTACGCGCTGCACTTCGCGCAGGACGTCGTGCGCACACACCTGCACGAGGTCTTCTCCGGCATCGAGGACGACGCGTACGCGCGGCGCAGGCTGGAGTCACGTGCCGCCGGCACCAAGGCACTCGGTACCTGGCACGCCACCCGGGTCGTCCAGGAGTGCCGCGAGGCGTGCGGCGGCGCCGGTTATCTCGCCGTCAACCGGTTCGCCGCCCTCAAGAGCGACAGCGACATCTTCACCACCTTCGAGGGCGACAACCACGTCCTGCTGCAGCTCGTGGCCAAGGGCCTGCTCACCCACTACGCGAGCGAGTTCGAGGACCTGGACCAGCTCGGCATGGTCCGGCACGTCACCGGCCTCGCCGTCGAGACCGTCATCGAGAAGACCTCGGCGCACAAACTGCTCGAACGGGTACGGGACCTGCTGCCCGGCGGCGACGAGTGGGACCAGGAGGCCGGTCTGCTCGATTCGGAGTACCAGCTCGCCATGCTCCGCTACCGCGAGGAGCACATGCTCGCCGGTGTGGCCCGGCGGCTCAAGCGCGGGATCGACCAGAAGCGCAACCCCGGGGTCGTCTTCTCGCAGGTGCAGGACCACGTCATCGCGGTGGCCCACGCGCACGTCGAACGGCTGGTGCTGGAGGCGTTCGTCGACAAGGTGCGTGCACAGCCCGAGGGCGGCAACAAGGTCGCGCTCGGCCTGCTGTGCGACCTGTTCGCCCTGTCGACGATCGAGGCGGACCGGGCCTGGTTCATGGAGCACGGCCGGCTGACCGTCCAGCGTTCCAAGGCGATCAGCCGTGAGGTGAACGACCTCTGCCGCAAGGTCCGGCCCCTCGCGGTCGACCTCGTCGACGCCTGGGGCGTCCCGCCCGAGATGCTGCGCGCCCCGGACCTCGTGGGCTGATCCCGGAGGAGGGCGGGCGGGCCGTGCGGGTGGGACCGCGCGGCGACGGTCCGGCCGCACGGTACCGCGTGCGGCCGCCGGGAGGACCCCCGCAAGGTCGGGCCCTCCCGGCGGCCTGGGATCAGACGCGGTCCGCCGCGATGAGGAGGTACTGGAAGGAACCGTCCCTGTACGAGTTGATGAACGCGTCCTCGATGCCCGTGACCAGCGAGGACGTGGCCCTCAGCTCCCAGTAGGGGAGAGTGTCGGGGGTGAGGTCGATGACGGCCTGCGGCACGAGGCGGTTGTCGGCCATGGCGCGCAGGTACTCCCGTCGCGAGTGGATGTTGCACTCGAAGTGGGCGTTGATCTGGGACACCCACTTGGAAGGCTGACCGTAGCGCGGGTTCCAGCAGCCGGTGATGGTCACGTAACGGCCGCCGACCTCCAGGACGCGGGAGTGCTCGGCGAAGAGGTCGTGCAGGTCGACGTACATGCTCGACTCGTTGTTCCACGAGGCCGCGGCCGACCCGGTCCCGAACGGCGTGGAGAGCATGTTGCAGACACGTGCGCGGACATGGTCCTGGAGGCCGAGTTCACGCGCACGGCCGTTGGCGAAGTCCGCCTGCTTGGCCGACAGCGTGACACCTTCGACCTTGCACCCGAAGCGCTGGTGGGCCATCACCATCGAGCCGCCGCGCCCACAGCCGGCGTCCACCACGGTGTCGTCGCGGCCGATGTCACCGAGGTGCCCCAGAAGGCAGTCGGCCTGAGCCGACTCCAGCCGGTGCAACTCGGCGATCAGCTTCTTCTCGCTCGCGCTGTCCTCGGTGTCACCGAGAGCGGAGTGGTCGACCGCACCGATTCCGTAGTGGTGGTGGTAGAGCCCGTCGACGTCGCCGAGGCGCAGGTTCACGGGCCTGGCCTCGCCGTCCCAGTAGCGGGCGATGTCCCCCTGGTAGGGGGACGCCGGGCGGGGGATCCGCACGGAGCCCGAGGCGGCGGTGGCGGTGGGGGCGAGTTCGGTGTGGGTCACAGATGAGTCCGTTCTTTTACCAGAAATCGGGCAGGCTGTAGCGATAGGTGTTGGACTGGTGCCAGTGGTGGTTGCCGTCGACCCACGCGGCGACGCCCCGCAGGAAGCGGTGCACGCCGGGGCTCGGGCAGGCCCCGGCCAGGGCCGCGGCCTCGCTCTCGAAGTCGTGCATGAGGTCGTTGTGGACCTCGACCGACTTCAGATAGGCGTCCCGGTCGGAGAGGCCCTCCCGTTCCGCGATCACCACGGGCAGGTTCAGGTGATGGCCGGGAGCGTCGAGTTCCTTGGTGTAGGAGTAGAGGTCGTTCACGATGGTCGTCGCGTTCCCCGCGAGCGCGATGACCTTCTGCACGCCGGCCTGGGCATGAAGGTCCGCGGGCAGTTCGTAGCCGCCGACGGTGTCCGTGATGGTCGGGCAGGGGCGGAAGTTGTTGAACTGGCGCATCGCCAGGTACTCCCACACCTCCGGGACATGGTCCAGCTGGGCCCAGGCCGCTTCGGCGAGGTACCCCATGTGCAGCCGGGCCATGTCGTGCCGGAGCCGGTCCGCCTGGGAGGCGCTGGCCGCCCGGACGAAGTACTCCATGGCGGAGCGGTAGGCGCGCCGAGGCGCGTCCGCGTGGAGCGACTTCGCCCACCCCGGCCGGTACTCCTCCGTCGTGTGGAGGGGGTCGAGAGCCGTGTGCGCGAGCAGAAGCCTTTCGCCGAGCCCGACGGGCGAGCCCCCGTGGTCCTCGCAGTAACAGTCGTCCACCGCGTTCTCCGCCACCATCAAGCGTGTGGCGAGCATGAGGTGGTCGACGGTGGGCGCGTCGGGATGGCAGCCGACCATGTACCGGCCCACGGAGAAACCGTCGAACTCCTCCTCCCAGTCGTCGGGGTACAGCGCGACCTCGTCCAGTGCCCAGGCCTTGATCCTCCGGCTGACCTCCTCGACCCGGACCGGGTCGGGCTCGGGCACGGGATGGTGGTAGAGGCCCGGGACAGGTGTGCCTTCCGCCGTGGCCACCGGTGCGGACGGCGCCGACTGCGGTTCGTCCCGCGGGGTCAGCCGCAGGCCGGCCGTGCCCAGACCACTGGGACCACGCAGGATCCGTTCCAGGCCGGCGCCCCGTGCGGACGCTTCGGTGGCCGCCGACGTGGAGAGCGGGCCAGGGGCGGCTGCGGAGGCCACGGGCGGGACGGGCGGGGAAGGTGCGCCGGGCAGGCCGCCGGTGACGCCCTTGACATCCAGCGCGCGGGCCGCCGCGGATGCGAGCAGGTGCGCCCCGAAGCGGGAAGCGGCCTCCGGCAGGCTCGACTGTGGTGGTGGCAGCTCAGGTGCGGGCATCCATGGCTCCTTGGTGGGGGTGTGCGGTGTCCCGGCGCTCTTCGGTACACCGCGGGGCTTCGGCACCGGGCCGTCCTGGCGTGTCCCGCTACCTGGGCCAGCGGGCGATCTGCACGTTCTCCATCACGCCGACCGCGTCCGGCACGAGGATGGCGGCCGAGTAGTAGGTGGTGACGAGATAGGACGTGATCGCCTTCTCGTCGAGCCCCATGAAGCGGACCGACAGACCGGGTTCGTACTCGTCCGGCAGTCCGGTCTGGTGCAGGCCGATGACGCCCTGGTTCTCCTCGCCGGTACGCATGGCGAGGATGGAGCTGGTCTTCTCCTTGGTGACGGGGATCTTGTTGCAGGGGAGGATCGGAACCCCGCGCCAGGCCGGAACCTGCTGACCGCCGAGGTCGGCGTGGTCCGGATAGATCCCCCGCGCGTTGAACTCACGTCCGATCGCCGCGATGGTCCGGGGGTGCGCGAGGAAGAACCTGGTGCCGCGGCGCCGGCAGAGCAGTTCGTCCATGTCGTCCGGGGTCGGCGGTCCGGAGTGCGTCTGGATGCGCTGCTTGAAGTCGGCGTTGTGGAGCAGACCGAACTCCCGGTTGTTGATCAGCTCGTGCTCCTGGCGCTCGCGCAGCGCCTCGACGGTGAGCCTGAGCTGTTCCCCGGTCTGGTCCATCGGCCCGTTGTAGAGGTCGGCGACCCTCGTGTGGATCCGCAGGATGGTCTGCGCGACCGAGAGTTCGTACTCCCGGGGCCTCAGCTCGTAGTCGACGAACGCGCCGGGTAGTTCCTGCTCGCCGACGTGGCCCGCCGACATCGCGATCTCCGCCTCACCGCGATGGTTCTGCCGCCGGTGGGAGAGCGATGCGAATGCCTCGAGATGGGCCCGGAGGCTCTCCGCCGTGGCGGTCACGGCCGCGAAGTCCGCGCGTGACAGGGTGAGCAGGGTGCCCGACGTCTCGGCCGTCGCGGTGTTCTCCCAGCGGGCGTCCTCGTCCAGCAGCGCGTTCTCGCCGAACCGGTCGCCGTCGGCCAGCACGTCCAGGACGACCTCGTCGCCGTACCCTCCGACGGACGTCTGGTTGACGCGCCCGTGGGCGATCAGATGGAGCTTGTCCGCGGGCGCGCCCCGCTCGACCAGTGTCTCGCCGGCCCGGAAGTCGCGTTGCACGCACCGATCGGCGACGGCGGTCAGGACGTCCACGTCGTCGAAGCCCCGCAGCAGGGCCAGTTCGCCGAGTTCACGCGGGATCACACGGACGTCCGCGCCGTCCTGGACGAACTCCACAGAGCCGTCGCCGACGGTGTAGCTCAGGCGACGGTTCACCCGGTAGGCGCCACCCTTGGTCTCCACCCAGGGGAGCATGCGCAGCAGCCAGCGGGAGGAGATCTCCTGCATCTGCGGGGCGGACTTGGCGGTGTCGGCGAGGTTACGGGCAGCCGCCGTGCCCAGGCTGGACTGCCGGGGCAGCTCCAGCCGGACTTCAGGGTTCGAGTCAACAGTCATCGGCACGCTCTCCTTGGTCAGGTCGGTGACGCACGTATGTGGACGCCATCGGGCAGAAGGAGGGAAAAGTGGTATGCGGAGGGGAATCCGTCCAGATCGAGAAGAACACTAATGACCGCTCCGCCCTCCGGGCCAAGGAAAGCCGTCGACATTAACTCGATACGATGATCACGGCCGCGCGATGTTTGTCCGGGTACCGAATGGATTCGGCCGAGGCCAGGGGCGGACGCGACCGGACGGTGCGGGGCGTCGGCCGTGCGCGACCGGCGCGGGACCGGTCCGCCGAAGGGCGGCAGAGGCGCCTGGTGCCAAGGGCCCCGCGAGGCCCTTCGGACCGGACGGGATGAGCGTCCGCCGGCACTTCCTCCGCCTGTGTGGCGACCGATCTCATGCCACGACGTCGGAATCGGGACAGGGCTCAGTGAGCGAGCGCGCGGCGGGGCGGTACTGCGGAGATCTTCGTGCCGCGTCCAGGCGCGGGTGCCGCCCCGGGCCGGCCACGAGACCTGCCCCAGCTCCAGTGAGCTTCGGGCCGCAGCACCGGACACGGGCTGTCCGGCGACCTCGCCGTTCTCGACGACCCCCGCCACCGGTGCCTCGCCGAGGCCAGTTCACTCGCCAGGAGCGCGGCGCCCACCACTCCCGCGCGGGGACCGAGTCCGGACATGACGATCGGCAGATCGCCGGTGGCGAGGGCCGGAGGTGTACGCCCGCAAACAGGGGCATCCGGCGGGGGAATTCCGCAGGCGAGCTGATGTTCGAAATCTTGATAAAACTCACCCGACTGGAGTCACCGTCGAGCCGAAAAGCGTACTGATCGCGATAAGTCGGTCGACGGGTTCAGTTCCTGTCGGAACTGTCCCGGCGGTGAAAACAACTCGCCTGGCATCCGAAGTGGCCGCAGTCGTCCTGTCAAGTGCGCCGTCACGCTCGCGCTTTCGGTCGACATTTGTGCCACAGTTCTCCTGTGGCCTGGAAAGGGCCGCTGGTCTAACATGATTCGGGACGGCGCTCCGAGGTGGTGGCGCAACACTGCTGACCAGGCGATTGTCATCACGACCGCCTTTGTTTCCGAAAAGTACTTTTGTCAATTAGTTCGCTTCGCATATATGTTGGTCCATTGCTCGATCCGAAGAGATTCACACGTTTCTCGCGGGAACATTCCCGCCCTGTGTACTGCGGTGAGACGGAGGTGTGGACCGATGGTGAGGCCGAGGGACCGAATGGCGGAGCCCACGATCGAGGACGGGGCTTCGGCGTGGCGAATCGCGCGCGATTCCCGCGTGCTCGACGTGAATTCTTCTTACAGCTATCTGCTGTGGTGTCGTGACTTCGCGGCGACCTCCGTGGTCGCCCGCGACGAAGGCGGAGAGGCCGTCGCCTTCGTGACCGGCTACCTCCGCCCCGAACTACCCGGCAGCCTCGTCATCTGGCAGATCGCCGTGGACGACCACCGGCGAGGCAGCGGCCTGGCCGGAGCGATGCTGGACCACCTCACCGCCCGTCTGCGCTCCAAGGGCGTCCTCCAGCAGATGGAGACGACGATCAGCGCCGACAACGACGCGTCACACCGGCTGTTCCACTCCTTCGCCGCACGGCACGGAGCGTCGGTGGAGCGTGAGCTGCTGTTCCCCGCAGGAATCTTCCCTGACGCACACGCGTCCGAACACCTCTATCGGATCGGACCGCTGGCCCAGTCGGCAGCCCCGTCCGCCGATACCCGGTTCCCGGACGCCCGGCGCACTAGGAGCGTGTCATGACGACGAACAACCCGCATGCCCTGAGTGTCTTCGAGAGTCTTGAGTCGGAGGTGCGGAGCTACTGCCGTGGCTGGCCGACGGTCTTCGACCGTGCGCAGGGTGCACGGCTCACGGACGAGGACGGCCATTCGTACCTGGACTTCTTCGCCGGTGCCGGTTCGCTGAACTACGGCCACAACAACCCGGTGCTGAAACGCGCGTTGATCGACTACATCGAGCGTGACGGCATCACCCACGGCCTGGACATGGCCACGACCGCCAAGCGGGCCTTCTTGGAGACGTTCGAGAACGTCATCCTGCGTCCGCGTGACCTGCCGTACAAGGTGATGTTCCCGGGCCCGACGGGTACGAACGCGGTGGAGTCGGCGCTGAAGCTGGCGCGCAAGGTCAAGGGCCGTGAGTCGGTGGTCTCCTTCACCAACGCGTTCCACGGGATGTCGCTGGGTTCGCTCGCGGTGACCGGTAACGCGTTCAAGCGGGCCGGTGCCGGTATCCCGCTGGTGCACGGCACGCCGATGCCGTTCGACAACTACTTCGAGGGCAAGGTCCCCGACTTCCTGTGGTTCGAGCGGCTGCTGGAGGACCAGGGGTCGGGGCTGAACAAGCCGGCCGCGGTGATCGTGGAGACGGTGCAGGGTGAGGGCGGCATCAACGTCGCCCGCGCCGAGTGGCTGCGTGCGCTGCAGGAGCTGTGCCACCGCCAGGACATGCTGCTGATCGTCGACGACATCCAGATGGGCTGTGGCCGGACCGGCGGGTTCTTCTCGTTCGAGGAGGCCGGCATCGTCCCGGACATCGTGACCCTGTCGAAGTCGATCAGTGGGTACGGTCTGCCGATGTCGCTGTGCCTGTTCAAGGGTGAGCTGGACGTGTGGGAGCCCGGGGAGCACAACGGCACCTTCCGCGGCAACAACCCGGCCTTCGTCACCGCCGCCGCCACGCTGGACGCCTACTGGGCCGACGGCCAGATGGAGAAGCAGACCCTGGCCCGCGGCGAACAGGTCGAACAGACACTGCTGGCCATCGGGGAAGCACACCCGGAGGCCGAGGCGCAGGTCCGCGGCCGCGGCCTGGTCTGGGGGATGAAGTTCTCCGACCCCGGTCGTGCCACCGCGGTCTGCAGGCGTGCGTTCGAGCTGGGGCTGCTGGTCGAGACCTCCGGACCGGAGAGCGAGGTGGTGAAGGTGCTTCCGCCCCTCACCGTCTCCACGGGCGAGCTCGAAGAAGGCCTCCAGATCGTCGCCAAGGCCGTGCGGGACACCGCCTGAACACGGGCCGCCGCGGTCGGGAGCGCTGCCCGGTATCCCCCGGGGCACCGTTCACGCCCCCTCGCCAATCCGCCATGAGGTACGTCAGAAAGGCACCGTAGCGCCGTGATCGTCCGATCCTTCGATGACATCGAGAACACCGACCGGCACATCAGGTCCGCTTCAGGTACCTGGGAGAGCAAGCGCATCGTGCTCGCCAAGGAGAAGGTGGGCTTCTCGCTCCACGAGACCGTGCTGTACGCGGGCACGGAGACGTCGATGTGGTACGCCAACCACATCGAGGCCGTTCTGTGCACCGAGGGCGAGGCCGAGCTCACCAACGACGAGACCGGCGAGACCCACTGGATCAGGCCGGGCACGATGTACCTGCTGAACGGGCACGAGCACCACACGCTGCGCCCGAAGACCGACTTCCGCTGCGTGTGCGTGTTCAATCCTCCCGTCACCGGACGGGAGGACCACGACGAGAACGGTGTATACCCACTGCTGACAGAGGAGGGCTGAACCATGACCACCGATGTACGCGCCGACCTGTACCCCTCGCGCGGCGCCGCCGAGATGACCACTCCCCGCCAGGACCCGGTCATCTGGTCCGCGCCGGGCACACCGGGCCCCTTCAGCTCGGAGGGCCTCCGGTCCTTCGACCATGAGGGCTTCCTCGCCATCGACCAGTTGATCACCCCGGGCGAGGTGGCCGTCTACCGGGCGGAGCTGGACCGGCTGATCGCCGATCCCGCCGTCCGCGCGGACGAGCGCTCGATCATCGAGCCGAAGTCGCAGAGCGTGCGCTCGGTCTTCGAGGTCCACAAGCTCAGCGAGGTCTTCGCGAAGCTGGTGCGGGACGAGCGTGTGGTGGGCCGCGCCCGCCAGATCCTCGGCTCCGACGTGTACGTCCACCAGTCCCGGATCAACGTCAAGCCCGGCTTCGGAGCCTCCGGCTTCTACTGGCACTCCGACTTCGAGACCTGGCACGCCGAGGACGGCCTGCCGAACATGCGCGCCGTGTCCGTCTCGATCGCCCTGACCGAGAACTTCGACACCAACGGCGGGCTCATGATCATGCCCGGCTCCCACAAGTCGTTCGTCGGCTGCGCGGGCGAGACGCCCAAGGACAACTACAAGAGGTCCTTGCAGATGCAGGACGCCGGCATCCCCTCCGACGAGGTGCTGACCAAGCTCGCCGACCGGCACGGCATCAAGCTCTTCACCGGCAAGGCCGGCTCGGCGACCTGGTTCGACTGCAACGCCATGCACGGCTCCGGGGACAACATCACCCCCTACGCCCGGTCGAACGTCTTCATCGTCTTCAACAGCGTCGACAACACGGCGGAAGAACCCTTCGCGGCCCCCATCCGCCGGCCCGACTTCATCGGCGCCCGCGACTTCACCCCGGTCAGGTAGGCCTGCCGACGACAGGGGCCCGGGGCCTCGGCGCTCCGGCGTGCGACGTACCTCTCCACGGGAGCACCCACCCCTCGCACCGGCGACGGGTGGGTGCTCCCGTCCGGTGCGCGAATGCCCGCGGTGGCGGCACCGCCAGCTCTCCGCCGGAGCCACACCCCATCCCTTTCGAGAGACGCGTCTCACAATATGGCGCAAGAGTTTGACATTAGATGTGCTTATGGTCAATAAAGGTGATGCTTTGGCCACTTATTCACGTCCTGTGCAGACAGGCTGTGAGGGCCGCCCTCGCCTAGATGAATGAGTACTGCCGTGTCCCACTCGTCCCCCGACCGCTCATCCGTCGCCCCGGCGGAGGAGTGGGATGCCTGGCGTGCCGAGCGTCACCGTGCGCTCACCTCTCCGACCGGCAATCTCGCCCTGGTCGAAACCCGCTGGGCGCCGGCGGGCGAGGTGCCGGACGCCGAGCAGGCCAGTGAGGGCCTGCCGGACACCGTGACCGTCACCACGCTCCGGCGCACCGACATGGTCACCGGCGAACCCGAGCACGGCCTGCGCTTCTGGGACGCCGACGCGCCCGCCATCCGCGCCTTCGACCGGGTCGACGCCTTCGCGTACGACCCGGCCTGGGTCCTGGAGGCCTCCTACACGCCCGTCCCCGGCGCCCGGCGCATCGCCTTCGAGCACATCCGGGACAACGGCGGCAGCCGTGACCTCGTCGTCCCGGGTGACATCACGCTCACCGTCGACGGACGCGCCTACACGCTCAGCGCCTTCGACGACGACGGGACCCTCCTGCTCGTCTTCGGGGACCCGACCAACGGCGACACCACCTACGGGGCCGGCCGCTTCCTCTTCGTGCGGCGCACGGACGACGAGAGCCGTGTCGTCCTCGACTTCAACCAGGCCTTCGTGCCGCCCTGCGGATTCTCCGATCAGTACAACTGTCCGATGCCGCCGCGGCAGAACCGCTTCCACCTGCCCGTCGAGGCGGGCGAGAAGCTCCCCGTCCTCCGCGACGGCTCCGACGCCCAGCACTGATCACCCCGCAGCTCCCCGCACCGAAAGAGCCCTGACCCATGAGCACCAAGAAGAACGTCCTGTACGGCACCGCCACCGTCGCCGCTCTCGCCCTGGCCCTGACCGCATGCGGCGGCTCCGGCGGCACCAGCGCCTCGGGCGGCACCTGGGACAAGGACGCGGTCGTCAACATAGGCTCCCTCTACGAGCCGCAGAACCTCGACAACACCGCGGGCGGCGGCCAGGGCGTCACCGAGGCCCTCAACGGCAACGTCTACGAGGGCCTGTTCAGACTCACCGACGACGGCGAGGTCGAGAAGCTCCTCGCCCAGGACTACGAGACCAGCGCCGACGGCCTCACCTACACCTTCACCCTGCGCGACGGCGTGAAGTTCCACAGTGGCAAGGAACTCACCAGCGAGGACGTCAAGTACAGCCTGGAGAAGGTCCTCGCCGACGACTCCCAGTCGGCCCGCAAGAGCAACCTCGAGGTCGTCAAGGACATAGCCACCCCCGACAAGCGGACCGTGAAGATCACGCTGTCCAAGAAGTCGATCTCCTTCGTCTACAACCTCTCCTACGTCTGGATCATCAACTCCCAGGCGAAGGACCTGAAGACGACCGAGGACGGTACCGGCCCGTACGCCCTGAACAAGTGGACCCGCGGATCCGCGCTGAGCCTGAACCGTTTCGCGGGCTACTGGGGGGACGCCGCCGCCAACAAGCAGGTCGTCTTCCACTACTACAAGGACGCCTCGGCGCTCAACAACGCCCTGCTGACCAACGCCGTGGACGTCGTCACCAGCGAGCAGTCGCCCGACGCGCTGGAGCAGTTCAAGAGCAACGGCACCTACAAGGTCAACGACGGCGACTCCACCACCAAGCTGCTGCTGGCGTTCAACGACAAGGCCAAGCCCTTCACGGACGTCAAGGTGCGCCAGGCCGTGTCCGCCGCCATCGACGACAAGAAGCTCCTGGAGTCCGTCTGGGGCGGTTACGGCAAGCAGATCGGCTCGATGGTCCCGCCCACCGACCCCTGGTACGAGGACCTGACCGACGTCAACGCCCACGACGTGACGAAGGCCAAGAAGCTGCTGTCCGAGGCCGGTTACGCCAAGGGCTTCAGCTTCACGCTCGACACCCCCAACTACGACCCGCACCCCACGGCCGCGACCTTCATCAAGTCCCAGCTCGCCAAGGTCGGCATCACCGTCAAGATCAACACGATCACCCCTGACGAGTGGTACACGAAGGTCTACAAGAACCACGACTTCTCGGCCACGCTCCAGGAGCACGTCAACGACCGCGACCTGGTCTGGTACGGCAACCCCGACTTCTACTGGGGCTACGACAACCCGCAGGTCACCCAGTGGGTCGAGCAGGCGGAGGAAGCCTCCAGCACCGCCGACCAGACCGAGCTGCTGAAGAAGGTCAACCGGCAGACCGCCGAGGACGCGGCCAGCGACTGGCTGTACCTCTACCCGCAGATCGTCGTCGCGAACAACAAGCTCTCCGGCTACCCCCTCAACGGGCTGAACTCCCAGTTCTTCGCCTACGACATCAAGAAGAAGGGCTGATGGCGCGCTATCTGGTGCGCCGGCTGGCCTTCCTCGCCGTGTCGCTGGCGCTGGCGAGCGTGGTGCTGTTCGTGCTGCTTCGCATGCTGCCGGGCGACCCGGCCAACGCGCTCACCTCGGTCGGTGCCGGCCCCGAGCAGATAGCCGCGGCCCGCCGCGCCATCGGCTCCGACCGCCCGCTGCCCGAACAGTTCACCCACTGGATCGGGCAGCTGGCGAGCGGCGACCTCGGGACCTCGTTCGTCAGCTCACTGCCCGTGGGCCCCGAGGTCGCCGCCCGGCTGGACGTCACCGTGCCGCTCACGCTGGCGGCGTTCGTCCTGGCCGTCCTGGTCGCCGTCCCCGCCGGGTTCACGGCCGCGTACAAGCGGCACACCTGGTACGGCGCGCTGCTCAGCGGGGTCTCCCAACTGGGCATCGCGATACCCGTGTTCTGGCTCGGCATGATCCTCATCGCGGTGTTCGCGCTCAACGCCGGCTGGCTGCCCTCCGGAGGTTTTCCGCAGGACGGCTGGGCCGAACCGGCCGAGGCGATCCGCTCCCTCGTGCTGCCGGTCGTGACCATCGCGCTCGTGATGAGCGCGTCCCTGATCCGCTACGTCCGCTCCGCCACCCTCGACGTCCTCGGCAGCGACTACCTGCGGACCGCACGCGCCCTCGGCTCCTCCTTCGGCGGCGCCATGCGCCGGCACGGTCTGCGCAACGCCTCCGTGCCGGTGATCTCCGTCCTCGGCATCGAACTCGCCTCGACACTGCTCGGGGCCGTCGTCGTCGAGTCGGTGTACGCGCTGCCGGGCCTCGGCTCGATGCTCGCCACCGGCATCGCGCAGCACGACTACCCGGTCATCCAGGGCGTGCTGTTCGTGTCCACCCTCGCGGTCCTGGTGATCGGCTTCGTCGCCGACCTGGCCCAGCGGATCATCGACCCGCGACTGCGCGGCCGGCTCTCGGGAGGTTCCCGATGACCGGGACGGACCTGCTCGCCCCGACGAAGCGGCGCTCCCGGCGCTCCGTCACCCTCGTGGTCGGCTGCGTACTCGCCGGGCTGATCGCGCTCCTGGCCCTGGTGTCGCTGCTCTGGCTGCCCTACGACGCCGAGGACACCTCCGGCGGACGGCTCGCCGGACCCGGCGACGGTCATCTCCTCGGCACCGACAAGCTCGGGCGTGACCTGTTCACCCAGGTGATGACCGGCTCCCGCATCGCCGTCGAGGCGGGACTCGGGTCGGTCCTCATCGCCGCCGTCATCGGGATCACCCTGGGCGTGCTCGCCGCGTACGCCCAGGGCTGGATCGACGACACGCTCTCGGCGTTCCTCGACATCCTGATCGCCTTCCCGACCCTGCTGCTCGCGATGCTCATCGTCGCCGCCCGCTCGGCGACACTCGGCTCGGCGGTCCTGGCGATCGGCCTGGCGCAGAGCGCGGTCGTGGCGCGCCTGGTGCGCATCCTGGTCAAGCGGGTGCTGGCACAGGACTACATCACCGCCGCCCGTACCTCCGGCACCTCCTGGCCGCGTACGGTCCTCTCCCACGTGCTGCCCAACATCTGGCCGACGCTCGTGGTGAACCTCGCCCTGCAGTTCGGCCTCGCCGTGCTCGCCGAGGCCGGGCTGTCCTACCTCGGCCTCGGAGCACCGCCGCCCAACGCCTCCTGGGGCCGCATGCTCCAGGAGGCCCAGGCCACCTTCACCACGGCTCCGGCCGGTGCGCTCGCACCCGGCATCCTGCTCGTACTGCTCGTCATCGGCGTGAACCTCATCGCCGACGGCCTGCGTGACACCCTCGACCCGGCCACCCGGCGGAGGCGCGCGTGACTCTCCTCGACGTACGCGGACTGACCGTACGGACCGACGACGGACGGACCCTGGTCGACGGCCTGTCGTTCACGGTCGCGGGAGGTGAACGGCTCGGCCTCATCGGCGAGTCCGGCTCCGGCAAGTCCCTCACCACCCTCGCGGTGCTCGGGCTGCTGCCCGACGGCATGACCTCGACCGGCAGTGTGGAGCTCGCCGGGACCCAGACCGTCGGTGCCTCGGAGAAGAGCCTCACCGCCGTCCGCGGACACGACGCCGCAGTCGTGTTCCAGGAGCCGCTGACCGCGCTGGACCCGCTGATGCGCCTCGGCAGGCAGATCGCCGAGCCCCTCGCCCGGCGCACCGGCCTCAAGGGCAAGGACCTGCGCGCGGCTGTGCACGACGCCCTCGAACAGGTACGGCTCCCCGAACCCGGCCGCATCGCCCGGGCCTTCGCCCACGAGATCTCCGGCGGACAACGCCAGCGGGTCGCGCTGGCGATGGCCCTGGCCTGCGAACCGAAGCTGCTCGTCGCCGACGAGCCCACCACGGCACTGGACGTGTCGGTGCAGGCCGAGATGCTGGAGCTGATCGACGGCCTCGTCCGGGAGCGGGAGATGGCCGTGCTGTTCGTCAGCCACGACCTGGCCGTCGTGTCCCGGGTCACCGACCGGGTGCTGGTCATGAAGGACGGACGTGCCGTCGAGCAGGGCGCGGTCCACGACATCGTGCGCGCACCGCGCGAGGAGTACACCCGGACCCTGGTCGCCAGCGCCCGGAAACTGGAGTCCGCCCTGGACCTGAGGAGCGCGCCATGACGCCCGTGCTGGAGTTGAAGGACGCCGCCGTGCGCTACCGGGGGACCGCCGCCGACGTGGTCTCGGACGTGTCCCTCGCCGTCGAGGCCGGCGAGAGCCTCGCGCTGGTCGGCGAGTCCGGCGCGGGCAAGACGACACTGCTGCGGCTGCTGCTGGGCCTCGCCCGCCCCACGGCCGGTGCCGTCCGCTTCGACGGGGCCGCCCTGAACCCGCGCGACCGCGAGCAGATGCGCCGCTTCCGGCGCGGCGTCCAGTGCGTCTTCCAGGACCCCTACTCCTCGCTCGACCCCAGCCGCCGGGTCGGCGCGATCGTCGCGGAGCCCCTGCGCTCCCTCGGCCTCGACACCCGCTCCACGGCTGCGCCCAAGGTGGCCGCCGCGCTGGAACGCGTCGGTCTCCAGGCGGACGCCGTCGACCGCTACCCGCACGAGTTCTCCGGCGGACAGCGCCAGCGCATCGCCATCGCCCGCGCCACGGTCTGCGATCCACGCGTCCTCCTGGCCGACGAACCGGTCAGCGCACTGGACGTCACCACGCGGGTGAAGGTCGTCGACCTGCTGGCCGAACTGAAGCAGGAACGGGGACTGACGCTGGTCATGGTCTCCCACGACCTGTCGGTCGTGGCCTCGTTGTGCGAGCGCACCGCCGTGCTGGAACGCGGCCGGGTGGTCGAGCAGGGAGCCACCTCCCAGGTGCTCGGCGAACCCGAGCACCCCTACACCCGGCGCCTGATCGAGAGCGTGCCCAGGCTGCCCACCTCGTGACAGGCCGACGGGGGACCGACCGCCCCCTGATCGCGTGAACACAGCCGGAGTCGGAGGCGCGGCGCGACCGGAACCTCGCTGCGACGCCTCGCCGACGCACCGGGCGAAAATTGTGAGCCCACCCATAGGTCGCAGGTCACATACGAGGCGCGTTAGTAGGCCGATGGGCCGGGCGCGGCGGCATCGGGGCGCCTCGAGCGGCCGCTTCGTCCCGTTCTACGGACGAGCGTAGTAATGCCGGTCGTTGCCCCCGACCCGGTGTGCCGCTAACCATGGATCGAGCCCACGGGAGCTGACGCTCCGGGCCGGCCGGATGCGCCGTGTGTTCCGTTCGTACGGACTCCCGCGCACGTCCGCCCCGCAGCTCCGTGGCATCCCTGACCCCGACGCAAGGAGAGCTTCCATCCGTACGTCCACCCGGTCCCTGACCCCCGCCGCCCGCACCGCCCGGATCCGCAGGATCTCCGTTTCCGGACTGTGTGCCGCCGGGGCCGCAGCAGCGGCCCTGACTCTTGCCCCGTCCCCCGCGCAGGCCGCCGAGCCGGCCTCGCACGGTGTGGCCACGTCCGCCGCCGCTGTCTCGGCGACCGGGATCTCCGCGCAGGCGCACGCCATGGCGGAGAACGCGCACAAGGCGAGCAAGGTGAGCAAGGCCACCGACTCGGACGACCTGGACCGCTGGATCCGTAAGGCCCTCAAGATCATGAAGACCGAGGGGATCCCCGGCACCTACGAAGGGCTGCACCGCAACATCATGCGCGAGTCCGGCGGCGACCCCCACGCGGCGAACGGCTGGGACGTCAACGCGCAGAACGGCACGCCCTCCAAGGGTCTGCTGCAGGTGATCCAGCCGACCTTCGAGGCGTACCACGTGGACGGTACCGCCAAGAGCCTCACCGACCCGGTCGCCAACATCACCGCGGCCGCCAACTACGCCGCCGACAGGTACGGCTCCATCGACAACGTTGACTCCGCCTACTGAGCACCGGCAGCACACGGCACGGCCGCACCCCTGGCGAGGGGTGCGGCCGTGCCGTTTCGCGCGCGGCGGCCCGGTCCGGCTCTCCTTGGCGCCCCGGGCCCCCTTGGCGGGCGTCAATAATTCATATTTAATAACCCCGTCGGGTGTCCCCAGGTACCCGAAGACCGTCCGCATGCCGTCAGGCCGCAGCACCGGAGCCGCCCATGCAGCCCACAGGTCCGCAGACGTCCGGCGGCGCCGGCCGCTTCGGCGGTCGCGCCGTCGTGGTCACGGGAGCGGCAGGGGGCATCGGCGCGGCCATCGCCCGGCGCCTCGCGGACGAGGGGGCCCGTGTCCTGGTCGCCGACATCGACTCGGCGGAGGGCGGGCGCACCGCCCGGGCGATCCGGGACTCCGGGGGCGAGGCACTCTTCCATCGCACCGATGTCGCCGACGAGGAGTCCTGGGCCTCGGCGATGGACGCCGTGCACGGAGCGTTCGGGCCCGTCACCGCGCTGGTCTCCAACGCCTACGCCGTACGCGTCGCTCCCGCCCACGACACCACGCTCGCCCAGTGGAACCAGCAGCTGGACGTCACCCTCACCGGAGCGTTCCTCGGCTTCCGTGCCTGCCTGGACGACCTTCGCGAGACCCGCGGCAGTGCCGTCCTCATCTCCTCGGTCCACGCCCTCGTCGGGCTGCCCGGCCGCCCCGCCTATGCCTCGGCGAAGGCCGGACTGACCGGACTGGCCCGGCAACTCGCCGTCGAGTACGGGCCCGACGTACGCGTCAACGCCCTGCTGCCCGGGCCCGTGCTCACCCGCGCGTGGGACGGGATCGGGGAGGCGGACCGGCGCAGCAGCGCCGAGCAGACCGTGGCCGGGCGGCTCGGACGGCCCGAGGAGGTCGCCGGCGCGACCGCCTTCCTCCTGAGTGAGGACGCCTCCTTCGTCACGGGCGCCTCACTGGTCGTCGACGGAGGGTGGAGCGCCTACAAGACCTCCTCCTGACCCGCGCCCTCCACCGAGCCTTCCCGTGCCCGGCGAGCGGCCGGTCCGTCCGCCGCCGGCCGTTCCAAGGAGAGACATGAAGATCAGCCGTATCGAGACCTTCGCGGTGCCGCCCCGTTGGCTGTTGTGCCGGGTTGAGACGGACGACGGTGTCGTCGGCTGGGGCGAGCCGGTGGTCGAGGGCCGGGCCGCCACGGTCCGCGCCGCCGTGCGGGAACTCTCCGAACTCCTCGTCGGGCAGGACCCGCTGCGGATCGAGGACCACTGGCAGACCATGACCAAGGGGTCGTTCTACCGCGGCGGACCGGTCCTCTCCAGCGCGGTGGCCGGACTCGACCAGGCGCTGTGGGACATCACCGGCAAGGTGTACGGCGCCCCGGTGCACCAGTTGCTCGGCGGGCCGGTACGCGACCGCGTACGGGCCTACACCTGGGTCGGCGGGGACGAGCCCACGCAGATCGCCGAAGCCGTGCGGGAGCAGGTCGAGGCGGGATTCACCGCCGTGAAGATGAACGCCTCCGGGCGGATGAACCGGCTGGCGACCACCCGGGACATCGACGAGGTCGTCTCCCGCGCAGCCGCCGCACGGGAGGCACTCGGCGACGACAGGGACTTCGCCGTGGACTTCCACGGCCGGTTCACCGCCGCCAACGCCGCCAAGATCCTGCCGCACCTCGCCCCGTACAACCCGCTGTTCGTCGAGGAGCCGGTCCTCCCCGAGTACACCCATCGGCTGCGCGACCTGGTCGCGGGATCGCCCGTCCCACTGGCCACGGGGGAGCGGCTCTTCTCCCGCACCGACGTGCTCCCCGCCCTCATGGCCGGAGTGGCGGTCGTCCAGCCCGACCTCTCCCACGCGGGAGGCATATCCGAGGTCCGCCGGATCGCCGCGCTCGCCGAGACCTTCGGCGTACTCCTCGCGCCGCACTGCCCGCTGGGACCCGTCTCGCTCGCGGCCAGCCTCCAGGTCGCCTTCAGTACCCCGAACTTCCTGATCCAGGAACAGAGCATCGGCATCCACTACAACGTCGGCGCCGGACCGCTGGACTACCTGGCCGATCCGGCACCGCTGGACTTCCACGAAGGACACTTCCTGCGGAGCACGGCACCCGGCCTCGGCATCGACGTGGACGAACGAGCGGTACGCGCCGCCGACGACACCGTCGAGGACTGGCACAACCCGATCTGGCGCCACACCGACGGATCCTTCGCCGAATGGTGATCCCGACCTCGCCCCGGCCCCGGCCGGTGGCGTGACCGAGCCGCTGAGCAATACCTCTGGACGTGAATCACATGCACCCCCTGCACCCTCTGAGCAATGACACCTTCGCCGGTGTGCTCCGGCGCACCCGCCTCGCCGCCATCGTGCGCGGCTCGGACCCCGACGCCGCGCTCCGCACCGTCCTGACCCTCGCGGAGGAGGGTGTGGCCCTCGTCGAGGTCTCCCTCAACACCACCGACGCCCTCGGGGTCATACGCCGGGCCGCGGCCGAGGTGGGCCCCGGAACCGTCGTCGGCGCGGGCACCGTGCTGACCGAGGACGACGTCACCCGCGCCCAGGAGGCCGGGGCCGGCTGGATGGTCACCCCCGCGCTCACCGCGTCCCTGGCCGCATCGGTACGGGCCGGGCTGCCCGTCCTGGCCGGCGCCCTCACTCCGACGGAGGCCGTCGCCGCCCGCCGCGCGGGCGCCGACGCCGTCAAGCTGTTCCCCGCCTCGCTGGGCGGACCCGCCTACCTCAAGGCCCTGCGGGACCCGTTCCCGGACATGCCGATCGTGCCCGTCGGCGGAGTCGATCTGGCCGGGGCCGAGCAGTACCTCGCTCACGGAGCGGTCGCGGTGGGTGTCGGCTCGCCGCTCGTCGGCGACGCCGCGCACGGGGGAGACCTGGCCGCCCTCCGCGAACGCGCCCGCCGCTTCGTCGCGCTGTGCTCCGCCGGCACCGGGGAGGAAGCCTGAACGCCGCCCGGGGACGGACGTCCGGCCCCGTCGACGTCCTGACGTTCGGTGAGACCATGCTCGCCGCCCAACTCCCCGGTTCCCTGGCGGTCGGAGCCCAGGCCCGCACCACCGTCGCCGGCGCGGAGTCGAACGTCGCCATCGGCGTCGCCCGGCTGGGGCACCGAGCCGCCTGGGCCGGACTCGTCGGCGACGACGAACCCGGCCGCCTCGCCCTGCGCACCCTCCGCGGGGAAGGCGTCGACATCGCCCGCGCCGCCACCCATGCCACCGCCCCCACCGGCGCGATGCTCCGTGAGCGGCGTGTCGCGGACCTCGTGCGGGTCCACTACTGGCGCAGCGGCTCCGCGGCCTCGCTGCTCACCCCCGCGGACATCGAGCCCGCCCTCGGCGACGGCGCCAGGGTGCTCCACCTGACCGGCATCACCTGCGCGCTCGGCGCCGGCCCCCTGGAGGCAGTGCGCGTGGCAGCCGCCCACGCCCACGCCCGCGGCTGGACTGTCGCCCTCGACGTGAACCACCGGCAGCGGCTCTGGACGGCGGAGGAGGCGGGCAGGGCGCTTCGGCCGCTGCTGCCGCACGTCACCGCCCTGATCGCGTCGGAGGACGAACTCCCCGTCGCCACCGGTGCGTTCACCGACTCACCCGGCGGGGAGGCGCGAGCCGTGGACGCGCTCCTGGAGGCCGGGGTGCGCGAGGTGGTCGTCAAACGCGGGGGAGAGGGTGCCGCGTTCCGCGACCGGCAGGGCGTCCGGCATTCCGTACCCGCTCTGCGCGTCCCCGTGCGTGACACGGTGGGAGCCGGGGACGCCTTCTGCGCCGGCTACCTGTCCGGTCTGCTCGACGGGCTCCCGCCGGCCGGGCGGCTCGCCCGCGCGAACACGCTCGGAGCGTTCGCCGTCGCCTCGGACGGCGACTGGGAAGGGCTGCCGCGCCGCGACGAACTCGGCCTGCTCGCCGCCGCACCGGGCACCGCGATCCGCTGATCCCGGTGCGGCCAGGGCAGTTGGAACACCAGCACGGATATTAAATAAGAAATATCCTGGTGCTTCAATGGTGTCGCTTCGCACAGCGCTCCCCGGGTCCCGGGGAGCCGGGCACCCGGGGCCGGTTCCGGCAGGGCGTGGCGGTCCCCACGACGCGCCGCGCACCCGCCCGTGCGGCTTCACCAGGACGAGGAGGCGGGCCATGGCGGCCTACGTCGGCAGGGGCATCCACGGTCAGGTCGTGGAGGCCCTGGGGTTCCGGATCGTCTCCGGACGGATCGGGCAGGGCGAAACCATCGACGTACGGTCCGTCGCGGAGGAGATGGACATCAGCCTCACCGTGATGAGGGAGTCGCTGAAGGTCCTCGCGGGCAAGGGGCTCATCGACTCCCGCCAGAAGCGCGGCACCTTCGTCCAGCCCGACGGGGAGTGGAACTTCCTCGACGCCGACGTGATCCGGTGGCGGGTGGCGGGCGGCCACGGTGCGAAGCTGCTCGGTGACCTCGCCGAGGTACGCGCCGTCATCGAGCCGGCGGTGGCCCGGCACGCCGCCGCGCGCAGGGGCGAACGGGACCTTCTCGCCCTCGAGGAGGCCCTGGCCGCGATGGGCCGGACACGGGGTGACGCCGAGGGGGCGGCCGCCGCGGACGCCGCCTTCCACCGCGCGCTCTTCCGGGCGACGGGGAACGACCTCCTGGCCCGGTTCGACCTGCTGCTGGAGCCCGGGCTCCGGGAGCGCGACCGTCTGGTGCACACGCACCGCCAGGACGACGATCCGGTGCCCAGTCACCGGGCGGTTCTGGACGCCGTCCGGGCCGGTGACCCGGAAGGGGCGCACGCCGCCATGACGGCGCTCCTCGACAAGGCCTGCGCCGACGCGGAGACCGTGACCGGCGCGGCAGCCACGCACGGGGACTGAGCGCGGGGCCGGCCGTCGGGACCGGCGCTCGAGGAGCCGGCGGAGAGGCCGAGCTCACCCACGGCCGGCCCCGGCGCGACGGACGGACGCCCGGTGGACGGGTACCAGCCGGGCCGAGTGCAGCGCGGTCGACCCGAGGGCCGCGTCGAGACCCTCGCGGGCCGAGGCGTCGACGTACACCTCGCCGCCGGGTGCCAGGGGCAGCAGGCGGATCTCCACGCCGTGCTCGACGGCCTCCGCGGCGAACCGTCGCAGTCCGATCTCCCACTCGGGGCCGTACCAGAAGTGGTCGGCGACGAGCCGGCCGTCGATGTACGCGCGGGCGGCATCGCCCGTGAAGGAGAGGCGCAGCAGTACCTCGCCCCCGCCCGAGAACACTTCCCGTGGCACGGAGATCCGGTACACCGAAGCCGATTCGAAGTCCTCGTCCCGCGGGGCGGAGGCGCGGTGGTGGGAGCCGCCGGTCCTGGCGGGCGGGGTACCGGCCCCGGCCCGCACGCAGGTCACCACGGGCTCGTACGTCTCCCGCGGGAGACCGAGCGTCCACCGGGTGAAGGCGCCGTCGGCAGCGGGAGAACCGATCCCGGGGCCGGACAGTGCCGCCGGTGCGGGCAGCAGGGCGAAGGAAGCCGTCGGGCGTGCGGTGTGCAGGCGCAGTTCGGGGCCGTCGGCCAGGACGAGTTCGTCGCACAGCACGAGCCGGTCCTCGCCCCAGACGCGCACCCGGTTCACGGACCGGGCGCCGGCCTCGTCGAGCACGAGTACGTGCACCGGGCCGGCCGGCCCGTGGACGGTCAGCACCGCGTCCGTGCCCGGCTCCGGCACGGATACCAGGGTGGTGTCCGGACCCGCCGTCACTTCGGCCGGGCCTTCGACCCGCAGCCCGGCGGGGAGGGCGAGCCGCACGGCGATACCGTCCGTGGCGGCGAGCACGGTCAGGGGGACGCCGCCGGCGTGGAGCCGGGTGACGGGCTGGGCCGTCGCCCAGTCCAGCCGTACACCGCCCCCCAGGTCGTAGCCGACCGGCCAGACGAAGTGCGCCCCGGAGGGGATGGTCACCGGCTGATCCGGGAGGACGACGTCGCGTCCGCCGTGCAGCCGGACACGGAACCGCACCTCCTCGTGCCGTGGCAACGGCTCGTGGGGCTGGTGGTTGTTGACGAACAGGAAACCCCGTTCGCCGTCGGACCGGACGGCCCAGCGCAGCGTGGTCCGGTCGTCGAGCCCCTCGGGTCCGGCATCGGGCGCTGCGAGCGGCATCCCGGCCAGCTCGGCCCCGGAGTCCCGCAGGAAGAGGTGCTGGAGCCGCAGCCGGTGGAACGACGGCCGCACCTGCCCGTACTCGCCCAGCGGAGCCTGGAAGTCGTAGGACACCCTGGGCAGGTCGTTGGGGTAACCCGTCGCGTGGGACTCCTGGTTGGGAACCGTGAGGTCCAGACGCTGGGAGCAGCCGTGGTACAGGTAGTAGCCCTGCCACACGGAGCCGCTGCCGAGTTTCGCCAGCGCCAGCGCGGTGATGTCCTCCGCGGGCACGAGAGGACGGCGGTGGTAGGCGATGGCCATGCCCCCGCCCAGTTCGCAGGTCGCGTACGGGTGGCGGCGGTCGTCCGGGCCTGAGCCCGAGGGCGCGGAGTTCCTGAGGTCCGCCCCGATGGCGTGGTCGTCGCGGATGGACGTGAAGAAGTAATGGCGGCGCATGCCCCGGGCCCAGCCCTCGTGCGCGTCCTCCCAGAACGCCTCCGGATAGCCGCCGTACAGCGGCAGCAGCACGTCCTCGGGAATCCGGGCGGCGCCCCAGCCGGTCGCGGTCCACAGCGGCACCCGGATGCCGGCGTCCTCCGCCATGCGCCGCAGCGTCGCGAGATGTCCGGGTCGGTCGTACAGTTCGTTCTCGATCTGGACGGCGACGACCGGTCCGCCCTCGTCGTGGGCGAGGCCGCGCAGTTCGTGCGAGATCCGGGCGAAGTAGGGCTCCAGGAGCGCCAGATAGTCCGGGTCGTCGGTACGCGGTGCGCAGCCGGTGTCCGCGAGCCAGTCGGGGAAGCCGCCGTTGCGGCACTCGCCGTGCGACCACGGGCCGATGCGCACCGCAACGGCCAGGCCGAGCTCCGCGCACAGCCCGACGAAACGGCGCAGGTCGAGGCCGCCCTCGAAGCGCAGGACGCCGCGCCTGTCCTCGTGCTGGTTCCAGAAGAGATACGTCGCCACCAGGTCGATGCCGCCCGCGCGCATCTTGAGCAGTTCCTCGCGCCATTCGGCGTCCGGGTACCGGCTGAAGTGGAACTCTCCCATGACGGGGATCCACGCCTCGCCGCCGCGGAGCACCCGGCGGCTGTCCACCGACACACCGGGCGCGGTCCCGGGGGCACTTCCCATCGGGAGGTGCCCGGAGACCGGTGCGGCCGGCTTGTGTACACGCAACGACAACATGACAGGGGGCTCCTGCGGGCGCGGCTCGGTGAAGTGGGTTCATCGTCGGCGCGGGCCGATGCCCTGTCAAGATGTATTCATAATTAATGACCAGAGCGGTGGAGCCGGTCGGTCGTCATGAGTAACGAAACTCTGCACGGGCGTACTTCGAGGAGGGCGGGCCCTCCTTCGCGGGGCCGATCGGGTGAAATTAGGTGAACCCGCCCGTCCTGCCGTTTCCCGGCCCGGGTGTCGGTGGTTGTCCATGGCGGAAGACCGGCCGGGGGGATTTCGGGCGACTTCACGCGTTCCACGGTTCCCGGAAGGGCGACCGGTTGTCCGATCTCTGAACTCTGGAGCTACTGAAAAGTGCGAGTCGCTCTTACCGGGGCCACCGGCTTCCTGGGGCTGCGCCTTGTTCGCGAACTGCTCGAACAGCAGCCCTCGTTGACAGTCCTCGGGCATGCCGGGTCCGGCGGTGCGCTGGGGCGGATCACGCGCTTCATGGAGCTGGGCGGAGCGCCCGCCGGGCTGATCGCCGAGCTTCCCACCCGGCTTCGCGTCGTGGAAGTCGACCTGTGCCGGCCTGAACTGGGACTGCCCTCCGCCGAGTACCGGCGTCTCGCGGACGAGCTGGACGTGATCTGGCACAGCGCGGGAAACATCAATCTGGACGACGATCTCGGCAGTCTTCGCCGGACCAATGTCGAAGGCACCCGGCACGTCCTGGAGTTGGCCGCCGCCGGGGCCCGTCGGCCGCTCGTCGTCCACATCGGCACCGCCTTCGTGGGCGGTGCGCGACGGGACGGCGTCGTCTACGAGGACGAGCTGGACGACGCCCACGGCTTCGAGAACGGTTACGAGCGGTCCAAGTACGAAGCAGAGGTCCTGGTGCGCGACTGGTCGAGGCGCCACAGGCGGCCGGTCGTCGTCATGCGGCCGGGCGTCCTGGTCACGGACCTGCCACCGAGTCCTGAACTCCCCGCGCACCCCCTGCAGTTCCTCTCCCGGATCGTGGAGTCCTCGGCACGTGGCGGCGGGCTCGGCGGCAAGGACGTGCCCGAGTGGCGACGTCCGGTCGTGCGGCTGGCGGGCGACCCCCGGGGCCACCTCAACCTGATGCCGGTGGAGCACGCCGCCGCCGTCATGGTCCGGCTGGCGAGCCGGCCACCCTCGGGGCTGGCCGACACCTACCACGTCGTCCACGACCACGACGTCGCGACCACGGTCCTCACCGCCCTGGTGGAGCGGATCGCGCCGGTCAAGGTGCGGCTCGTCGGGAAGCGGCCGGACGACCCGGCCCGGCTGGAGGCAGCCGTGGACCTCTACCCGGGGTTCACGCCCTATCTGAGCCACCGGCGTCGTTTCGACGACACCCGCGTGCGCACCCTGCTCGGCCCGTACTCGTCGGGCGTCCGCGTCGACCTCGACTACCTGACGTCCGGGATCACCACGAGCCGGACCGGCTCCACCACCGGAGCACGCTGAGCCGCACCGCCGCGCTTCCCCGCACCCCCGACACGCGGTTCGCACCTGCTCCTGATGGGAGACCCACCCTTGTCCGTACTGGCACGCCCCGACGGGACCGTCACCGCCTCAGCCTTCGCCCCGGAACGGATCGCGGCCAGCGTCCGGCAGATCCGGGACCACGCGCACATCGTCACCGGACCCACCGGCCGGGAACTGGGCCTGGTGACGGGGCCCAGGCCCCCGGGCGACGTCGTCGGCACGCTGCCCCCGCTGTATCCGGAGTGGCTGGGAGGACGGACCTTCTGCGAGGCCCACGGTGTCCGCTTCCCGTACGTCGCAGGGGAGATGGCGAACGGCATCGCCACGACCCGCATGGTCGTCGCGATGGCGCGGGCCGAGATGCTCGGGTTCTTCGGCGCCGGCGGACTCGGTCTCACCGAGGTCGAGACCGCGGTGCGTGAACTCGCCGCGGAGCTCGGCGGAATGCCGAACTGGGGTGTGAACCTGATCCATTCGCCGAACGAGCCCGGTCTGGAGCACCGCGTGGCCCGGCTGCTGCTGCGCCACTCCGTCCCCTGCGTCTCCGCGTCGGCCTACATGGACCTCACCCCGGCCGTGGTGCTGTGCTCGGCCGCGGGGCTACGCAGCGACCCCGACGGCCGGATCCTGCGGCGCACGAGGATCTTCGCCAAGGTGTCACGGCCCGAGGTCGCCGCACGCTTCCTCTCGCCGGCGCCGCCCGGCCTGCTCCGCCCCCTGGTCGAGAGCGGAGAACTCACCGCGGAGGAAGCCGCGCTGGCCGTCCGGGTACCCGTGGCCGAGGACCTCACGGTGGAGGCCGACAGCGGCGGCCACACCGACAACCGGCCCCTGGCCGCCCTGCTGCCGCGGATCCTCGGCCTGCGGGAGGAGACCGCCCGGCACTTCGGATACACCCGGGCGGTCAGGATCGGAGCCGCCGGCGGGCTGGGCACTCCGGACGGGGTGGCGGCCGCCTTCGCTCTCGGCGCGGAGTACGTCGTGACGGGGTCGGTGAACCAGGTCGCCGTGGAAGCCGGCCTCTCGGACGACGCGAAGGCGATGCTGGCCGAAGCCGACATCGCAGATGTGATCATGGCCCCCTCCGCCGACATGTTCGAGGCGGGCGTCAGGCTCCAGGTCCTGCGCCGGGGAACCCTGTTCGCCCAGCGGGCCGGTCACCTCTACGAGGCGTACCGGGCCCACCCCTCTCTGGAGGCGTTGCCGACGCAACTGCGCACCAAGCTCGAACGGGACGTGTTCCGGGCCCCGGTCGACGAGGTGTGGGCGCTGACACGGCGCTTCTGGCAGGAGCGCGACCCTTCGGAGGCGGACCGCGCGGAGCGGGACCCGCGGCACCGCATGGCCCTGGTCTTCCGCTGGTACCTGGGGAACTCCAGCCGTTGGGCGATCACCGGGGACTCCGCCCGGCGCGGTGACTACCAGATCTGGTGCGGTCCCGCCATGGGCGCCTTCAACCGGTGGACCGCGGACAGCTTTCTGGCGGACCCCGCCGAGCGCACCGTGGTGCAGATCGCGCTCAACCTGCTCGAAGGCGCCGCCGTGGCCACCCGCGCGCACCAGCTCCGCACCTACGGCGTGCCGGTGCCGCCCTCGGCGTCCGCCTTCACCCCGTGCCGCCTCGCCTGACCGAACTCCGCACGCCCTTCGCCCGACAGCGGAGGACGCGTCCCGCACCGAACAGCAAGGAAGTGGAGAGCATGTCCGCCTCCCGTCCCCGACAGGTCCCGATCGCCGTGGTCGGTATCGGCGCCCTCATGCCCGGCGAGCACGGTGCCGACGGCTTCTGGCGCACGGTCGTGAACGGCCGTGACCTGATGACCGAGGTACCCGCCACCCGCTGGCTGGTAGAGGACCACTACGACCCCGACCCGACGGCGCCCGACAAGACCTACGCCCGCAGAGGGGCCTTCCTGTCCGGCGTCGGGTTCGACCCGATGGCCTTCGGCATCCTCCCGAACTCCCTCGCCTCCACCGACACCGTGCAACTCCTCGCGCTCACCGTCGCCGAGCAGGTCCTCACCGACATCGGCGGAGTCGGTGGGACCGACCGCGACCGTGTCTCCGTGATCCTCGGGGCGGGTGCCACGGAACTGCTGACCCACATGACCGCGCGGATCCAGCGCCCGGTCTGGCTCAAGGCCCTCCGGGAGAACGGGATCCCCGAGGACGAGGCGCAGGCCGTCTGCGACAGCATCACCGGCCACTACGCCCCGTGGCAGGAGTCGACGTTCCCCGGGATGCTCGGCAACGTCATCGCCGGCCGGATCGCGAACCGCTTCGACCTGCACGGCACCAACCACGTCACGGACGCGGCATGCGCGAGTTCCTTCGCGGCCCTCTCGACGGCGGTGAGCGAACTCTCCCTCGGCCGGGCCGACCTGGTCATCGGCGGAGGGGTGGACGCCTCGAACGACGCCGGCACCTTCATGTGCTTCTCCAAGACGCCCGCCCTGTCACCCAGTGGCGACTGCCGTCCCTTCTCGGACGCGGCCGACGGCACCATGCTCGGCGAGGGCATCGCCATGTACGCGTTGAAGCGGCTCGCCGACGCCGAACGCGCCGGTGACCGGGTCTACGCCGTCATCCGCGGGATCGGCACCTCGTCGGACGGCAGGAGCGGTGCGATCTACGCGCCGGTGCCCGAAGGGCAGGCGCGCGCCCTGCGACGCACGTACGAGGACGCCGGCTACGGCCCCGAGACCGTCGGACTGGTCGAGGCGCACGGCACCGGAACCAGGGCGGGGGACGCCGCGGAGTTCGCGGCGCTGCGGCAGGTGTTCGAGGAGTCCGGCCGGCAGGACGTGCAGTGGTGCGCCCTCGGCTCGGTGAAGTCGCAGATCGGCCACACCAAGGGCGCCGCCGGAGCCGTCGGCCTCCTCAAGAGCGTCCTCGCCCTGCACCACAAGGTCCTCCCGCCGATGATCAAGGTGGACCGGCCCGACCCCGCGATGGGCATAGACGACAGCCCGTTCTACCTGAACACCCTGCCGCGTCCCTGGGTACACCCGCCGGACCGGCCGCGGCGGGCAGCCGTGTCCAGCTTCGGCTTCGGCGGCAGCAACTTCCACGTCACCCTGGAGGAGTACACGCCCTCCGCCGGGGCCGAGGCACGTTCGGCCTGGCGCACGCGGACCGCCCCCACCGAACTGGTGCTCCTCAGCGCTCCGTCGGCGGCCACCCTCGTGGAGCGACGCCTCGACACCGACCGCCCGCTGTCCGAGATCGCGCGGCGGAGCCAGCAGGACTTCCGCGCGGACGACTCCGTACGCCTCGCGGTCGTCGCGGCACACCACGACGACCTGTCGGACAAGCTGGAGCAGGCATTCGCGTCGATCGGCCGGCAGCCGGACACGAGCTTCTCCACGCCGACCGGCGTCCACTACGCCACCGGTCCCGCGACGGTCGGCCGGATCGGGTTCCTCTTCCCGGGCCAGGGCGCCCAGTACGTCGGCATGGGCGCGGACGTGGCGATGCTGTCGCCGGCGGCCCAGGCGGTGTGGGACCGGCTGGGAACCACGGAGTTCGGCCGTCGCGAGCTGCATCGCGTGGTGTTCCCACCTCCGGCCTTCAGCGACGACGAACGGGCCGGTCAGCAGGCCCTGCTGACCCGGACCGAGTGGGCGCAGCCCGCGCTGGCGGTCCACAGCCTCGCTCTCGTGGAGGTGCTGCGGGGTCTCGGTCTGCGGCCGGACTGCGTGGCCGGTCACAGCTTCGGCGAACTGGTGGCGCTGCACGCGGCGGGCGCCCTGGAGGCCGATGCGCTGGTGGGCCTCGCCCGTCGGCGCGGAGAGCTCATGCGCGAGGCGGCGGCGGCGCCCGGGGCCATGCTCGCCGTGGCGGCCGGACGGACCCGGACCGAGGAGGTGATCGCGGGCTGCGACGCCTCCGACGTCTGGGTGGCCAACCACAACGCTCCCGCCCAGACCGTGGTCTCAGGAGTCTCGGAGGCGGTCGAGGCCGTCGAGCGGAGACTCGCCGCCGAGGGGATCACCACCCGGCGTCTGGAGGCAGCGACCGCCTTCCACAGCCCGGTCGTCGCCCCCGCGAGCGAACCGCTGCTCGCCCACCTGCGCGGGATCACCGTCGCCGAGCCCCTCATCGACGTCTACGGGAACGCCGACGCCGCGGTGTACCCGACCGAACCCGAGGAGATCCGCGGCAGGATCGCCGCCCACCTCGCGTCTCCCGTGCTCTTCAGCGACGGGATCGAGGCGATGTACGCAGCGGGAGTACGGACGTTCGTCGAGGTCGGCCCCGGCGACACGCTCACCGGACTCGTCACGCAGATCCTCGGTGACCGGGAACACCTCGCCGTCGGCCTGGACCGCAGGGGCCGCAACGGAATCACCTCCCTGCAGGACGCGACCGGCCGGCTGGCCGTCCGGGGCGTCCCGCTCGACCACGACCACATGTGGGCGCCCTACGCGCCGCCCGCAGCAGCAGCCGAGGAGCGCAAGCCCAGGATGACCGTGCAGATCAACGGCAGGAACCAGGGCAGGGTCTACCCGCCCGCCGGAGGAGCCGCGGCACTGCCCCCGCCGAACCCGCCCCGCGCACCCGAAAGGCCCCCGCCCGCCGCACACATCCCGGCTCCGGCCCCCGCCCCGGCCGCCGTCGGACCCGCGCCCACCACCCGCACCGTTCCGGCCCCCGCTCCCGCGGCCTGGGCGCCCGTCGCGACGGGCGCGAACGCCGACTGGCTCACCGTGATCGACAACGCGCAGCGCTACACGGCACAGGCCCACGAGGCCTGCCAGCGCATGCTGGTCGACAGCCACATGGCGTTCCTGCAGATGACCGGGACGACCTTCGGCGCGATGCTGGGCGCGCAGGCCGGCACGCCCACGGGGGCCCCGGTCGCGCCGCCCGCCCCGCCCCTCCTTCCCGAGACCACCGCGCCGGCCTTGCCGGCCGCGTACGCCGCCCCTATGCCCCCGGCGCCTCCCGTGGCCGCCGTACCCGCCCCGACGCGGGTGACGTACGCCGACCCGGTCGTGCTTCCGGAGGCGACCGCACCGGCGCCGCCTGCGCCCGCCGCGCCTCAGGACATGTCCGTCGAGGACTTCGAGGAACTGCTGCTGTCCGTGGTGGCGGAGCGGACGGGATACCCGGTCGCGATGCTGAACGTGGACATGGAGCTGGAGTCCGATCTGGGGGTGGACTCCATCAAGCGGGTGGAGATCCTCTCCGCCATGCGGGAGCGGGTCGGCGGACACGAGGAGGGCCAGGTCGGAGAGCTCCTGAAACTCCGTACGCTGCGGCAGATCGTCGACGCGTTCACCGCCACGACCGCCGCTCCCGCAGCTCCGGCCGATCCCGCGACCGCTCCCGCCGCCACCGCCGGCGCGGGCGTGTCCGTCGCGGACGACGCGATCCCCACGCCCCGGCAGGAGCCCGCCCCGTCGGCGGAACCCGGTCGGCTCGCCGTGCGCACGGTCGCCACCCCGGCGCCGGGACTGACCCTGGCAGGCCTCGGCGACGAGCCGATCGCCGTGACCGACGACGGCCTCGGAATCGCGGAGAGGGTGGCGGCGCGACTGACCGGCCGCGGCTTCCCGGCGACCGTCGTCCCCCGCGCCCCCGAGGACGCGCGGGCCGTCGTGCACCTCGGCGGTCTCGGACCGGCCGGTTCGCCCGAGACCGCGATGCGGGTGCAGCGGGACGTCTTCGTCGCCATGAGGTCGATCGCGCCGCACTTCACCGCCGGGGGCGGGGTGTTCGTCACCGTGCAGGACACCGGCGGCGACTTCGGGCTCCGTGGCAGCAGGCCGGAACGGGCCTGGCTCGGCGGCATCGCCGCCCTGGCCAGGACCGCTGCCAAGGAGTGGACGGCGGCCACCGTCAAGGCGATCGACTGCGAGCGCGGGGAACGTGACGCGGACGCCGTCGCCGAGGCCGTCGTCGGGGAACTGCTCGACGGCGGTCCCGCGGCGGAGGTCGGCCTGCGCGCGGACGGCACCCGCACCACCCCGGTCGCGACCCTGGCCCCCGCGGTGCCCGGCCCGGCCACGAGCATCTGCCCGGACTCCGTCGTCGTGGCCACCGGCGGAGCCCGCGGGGTGACCGCTGCGGCGCTCCTCGACCTCGCCAGGGCCCACCGGCCCCGCATCGTGCTCCTGGGCCGCACCGAGCCCACCGAGGACCCCCAGGGCCTGGCGGCGGCGGCCGACGAGCCCGCGCTCACCCGAGCCCTCGCCGAACGCTCCGACGGGTCCACCCCGGCGGGGATCGGGGCCGAGGCCCGGAGGATCCTCGCGGCCCGCGAGGTCCGGTCCACGGTCGCCGCCCTCCGGGACGCCGGCTCAGAGGTCCGCTACATCCCGGTGGACGTCCGGGACGGAGCCGCGGTAAGCGCGGCGCTGGACGAGGTACGCCGCGACTGGGGCCCGGTCACCGGAATCGTGCACGGCGCCGGAGTGCTGGCGGACAAGCTGATCGCCGACAAGACCGACGAACAGTTCGACCAGGTACTGGCCACCAAGGTCGGAGGCCTGCGCGCACTGCTCACGGCGACCGAAGGCGACCCGCTCGACACGATCGTCCTGTTCTCCTCCGTGGCCGCGGTGTTCGGGAACATCGGGCAGAGCGACTACGCCGTCGCCAACGAGGTGCTCAACCACGTGGCCTCCGCCGAGCGAGCCCGGCGGCCGGACTGCCTGGTGCGGTCCATCGCCTGGGGTCCGTGGCACGGCGGAATGGTCACCCCCGCCCTTGCCGCGCACTTCGGCCGGTCCGGTGTGCCGCTCATCCCCGTCGAGCGGGGCGCCGCGGCCTTCACCGCCGAGCTGAACGCCGAGAACACCGAGAACACCGACACCAGGGTGGTCGTCGCGGCCGGGGGCGACCTCGGCTCCATGTCGGCCCGCAATGATCCGGCGGCGGCGCAGCTGCACGTCGACGCCTACACCCGCCCGTACCTCGCCGACCACACCGTCGCCGACGTCCCCGTCCTGCCCGTGGCCGTCGCCCTGGACCGGTTCGCAGGTGCGGCCGCGGCCTGGCGGCCCGACTCCGGCCACCTGGTGCTGACGGACCTGCGCGTCTTCAGCAAGGTCGCCCTGCCACACCTCGACGGTCCGGGCCATCGGCTCACCCTGAGCGCCCGCCGGGCGGCGACCGGCTCTCCCGCGGACCTGGAAGCCGAACTCGCAGGCGAGGACGGCACACCGCACCACCGCGTCCGGATGGAGTTCCGGACGAGCCCCCCGCCGGCGGCGGCCTGGGACACACCGCGGGGTCTCACCGCGCCGGAGCACACCGTGATCTACGACGGCCGGGTGCTGTTCCACGGCCCGCGCTTCCACGCCCTGCGCACCGTGCACGGGATCGGCGATGAGGGGGCCGAGGCCTCGGTGACCGGTCTGACCGAACTCGGCTGGGGCGGTGACCACTGGCAGCTCGACGCGGCCGCCACGGACGGCGCCCTGCAACTCGCCCTCCTGTGGGCGGACAGGGCGCTCGGGGACGCGACCCTGCCGATGGCGGTCGCGGAGTGCCGGGTGCACCGGCGCGGTCCCGTCCAGGGCGCCGTGCGGTGCGTGGTGCGGGCCGTGAAGGTGCACGAGACGGGGGCGCGCTGCGATGCGGCGCTCATCGACCCGGACGGGACGCCCAGGATCGAGCTCCTCGGCGTGGAACTCGTACGCCGGCCCTCCTGACCCGTATCCCCCCGCTCCGTGTACCCGGAACCGTCCGAGTCCGTGAAAGGAGACCGGTAATGGGCTTCGACCCGATCGCCGTCGTCGGCCGGGGGTGCGTCTTCCCCGACGCGCTCGACCCCGACACCTTCTGGGACAACATCGCCGCACGCCGCTGCAGCATCTCACCGGTCCCCGACGGCAGATGGCGACTGCCGCACCGCTGGGCCATGGGCACCGTCGACGACCACCTCGACCGCACGTGGACCGATGCCGGCGGCTACGTACGGGACTTCGGGACGGTCTTCGACCCGACGGGGTTCCGCGTCGCCCCGGAGGAGATCCTCGGCCTGGACCCGCTGTTCCACTGGGTGCTGTACGGCGCCCGGCAGGCGCTGCGGGAGGCCGGACACGAGGAGGGGGCGCCCCGCACGGGTCTGGTCCTGGGAAACCTGTCCTACCCGACAAGCGCGGGGACGGCCTTCGCCGAGCACGTGTGGCTCTCCGAGGGAGCACCCTCCCTGCTGCACGGGCCGGCACGGAACAGACCCGACGCCCGCAACCGCTTCTCCTCAGGGCTTCCCGCGCACTTCGCGGCCCGGGCACTCGGGCTCGGCGCGGGCGCCTTCGCCCTCGACGCCGCCTGCGCCTCGTCCCTGTACGCGGTCAAACTCGCCTGCGACCGCCTGCACGACGGGACGGCGGACGTCATGGTGGCCGGCGCGGTCAACCGCGCCGACAACCTGTTCCTGCACGTGGGGTTCTGCGGCCTCGACGCGGTGAGCCGCACCGGCCGCAGCCGTCCCTTTCACCGCGACGCCGACGGGCTGCTCCCCGGCGAGGGCGCCGGGTTCGTCGCCCTGATGCGCCTGCGCGACGCCCTCGCACGGGGGACTCCGGTCCTGGGAGTCGTCCGGGGGATCGGGCTGTCCAACGACGGACGCGGCAGAGGACTGCTCAGCCCCGCACAGGAGGGGCAGGAGCGGGCGATGCTGCAGGCGTACGGCATGGCCGGTGTCGCACCCCGCAGCGTCTCGCTCGTCGAGTGCCACGCGACGGGAACCCCCGTCGGCGACGCGGAGGAGGCCCGCAGCATGGGGCGGGTCTTCGCGGACAGCCCGGATGTGCCCATCGGTTCGGTCAAGTCCAACGTCGGACACCTGCTGGCCTCCGCCGGCATGGGAGGGCTGCTCAAGGTGCTCGGGGCGATGCGCGCGGGAATCCGGCCCGCCACGCTCGCCGCCGAGGAGCAGCTGCCCGCACTGCACGGCACACCGTTGCGGGTGCTGGGGGAGAGCGAGCCGTGGCCCGGTCTCCGCAGGGCCGCGGTCAGTGCCTTCGGATTCGGTGGCGCCAACGCCCATCTGGTCGTCGACGCCTGGGACGGCAGGGGGGACGCCGTGACGCTGGCGCCCCGCACCCGTCGACCGCCCGCCGAGCCGCTGGCGATCGTCGCGCTGGCCGTCCGGACCGGTGGGGGAGCCGGCACCGGGGATTTCCGGCGCGCGGTACTCGACGGCGGCACGAGCGGTCCGAGCGGCACGCGCGGTACGAGCGGTCCGGCCACGGACATCGATGTGGCTCTTCCCGGTCTGTGCTTCCCGCCCCTGGCGGTCGGGCGGGCGCTGCCCCAGCAGATCCTGATGCTCGAAGCCGCACGGGAGGCCGCCCGGAACGTGACCCTGCCGCGCGAACGGACCATGGTCCTCGTCGGAGCCGGGGTGGACACGGAGAACGCCCGTGCCACCGCACGCTGGAGGGCCCCTTCCTGGCTGGAGGAGACAGGCGGGCCCGCCGACGCGGGAACGGCCGAACGCGTCCGGGACGCCTTCTCCGCCCCCATGGACACGGAGCGTGTCGTGGGCACTCTGCCCAACCTCGTGGCCAACCGGATCAACACACAGCTCGATCTCGGCGGACCCGGCTGCACCGTCTCGGCCGAGGAGGCTTCGGGGCTGGTCGCACTCGGCCTCGCCGCGCGCGCGATCCGCGCCGGGGAGGCCGACGCCGCGCTCGTCGGCGCCGTCGACCTCTCCTGCGAACCGGTTCACCGGGCCGCACTTCGGGAGCTCGGACGAGACGCCCCGGCCGGGGACGGCGCCGTCGCGGTAGTACTCAAACGCCTCGCCGACGCCCGCCGGGACGGCGACACCGTCCTCGCACTCCTCGACGACGGAGCCACCGGAGAGCCCGACCTGGTGATCGGCGACGGTGACGACACGGACTTCGACCCGGCCGGACTGTTCGGCCGGGCCCATGCCGCCCACGGGCTGCTGGCCCTCGCTGTCGCCGTGACCGTCCTGCGGCACCGCGCGCTGCCGCGGGCGGGAGGCCCGGCGGTCGCCGGACCGGGCCCGCGCACCGCGCACGTGGTCGTGTCACCGCTGGAGGCGCCTCCGACGGGGGTGCGGCTGCGGGCCGCGGACGCCGGGGCCTGGGCAGCCGGACCGGCGCCGCGGCTGCACGTGTTCTCCGGACGCGACCGTCACGAGGTCCTGGCCGCCCTCGAGGCCGGTACCGAGTCAGGTACCGAGTCCGGTGAAGGACCCGCCAGGCTGGCCTTCGTGTCCGACGGCGACCCACGGGCGCAGCGTGAGGCCGTACGCCGCTGGCTCGTCGAGGGCGGGATCAAACCGCCCGGCGCGGCCTACCGGTCCGGACCGGTGGGCGGCGAGGTCGCCTTCGTGTTCACCAACGGGTCTGCCGCGTACCCCGGCATGGGCCGCGAGGTCCAGCTGGCCCTGCCCGCACTCGCCGACGCGGCAGCCGTCGCGCACGGGAAGGCCACCCCGCGGCCGGAGCCCGATGCCGGACAGCCGGTGCTCGACCGGATCTGGGGGGCGGCCCGGCTGGCCGCCGTCCACGTCGAACTGACGCGGGGCCTTCTCGGGCTGAGCCCCGACGCCGCGGTCGGCTACTCGTCCGGGGAGTCGGCGGCCCTGGTGGGCCTGGGAGCCTGGAGCGACGCCGAGGCCCTGCACCGGGACACCCGGGAGAGCGGCCTGTTCACCAGCGAACTCACCGGTGAAATGAGAGGAGTACGCCGCGTCTGGGAGCGGCTCGGCGTGGACGGTGACCGGTGGGCGAGCTACCTCGTCACCGCACCCCTCGACCGGGTCCGCGGGGAGATCGCGGACGAGCGCGCCGTCCACCTGATGGCGGTCAACGCCCCCGACGTCTGTGTGGTCGGCGGCGAAGCACAGGCGTGCGCCCGTGTCATGGCACGGCTCGGGACCGCTCACGCCATTCCGGTCGACTACGACCTCGCAGCCCACGCCCCCGAACTGTCCGAGGTGCGCGACCGCTGGTGGAACCTCCACCACCGCCCCACCGACGCCGTGCCCGGGGTGCGGTTCTACAGCGGGGCGACCACGCGGGCGTACACCCCGACGGCCGAGCGCGCCGCCGACGCCGTCACGGCCCAGGGCATGGGCACCGTCGACTTCGCGGGAACGGTCGAACGGGCCTGGGCGGACGGCGTCCGCGTGTTCGTCGAGCACGGACCACGCGGCCTGTGCACGGGATGGATCAGACGGACCCTCGGCGACCGCGCGCACGTGGCCGTCGCGCTCGACGGCGAGGGCAGGGGTCTGCGGCAGCTGCACCTCGCCGTGGTGGAACTCGTCGCCGCCGGCGTACCCGTCCGCGCCGAGGCCCTCTTCGCGCAACTCCGGGCCGCCGCGCCGCCCCAGACGCAGGACGTGCCCACCTTCACCGTCCCTGCCCGCCGGGAGATCAGCTTGCCGCCGCTCAGCTCGCCGCCACCCGCACGACCGGTGGTCACCATGGCCAGGGCCCCTCAGCTGGTGCCGGTGCCGGTGCCGGTGCCGGTGCCGGTGCCTGTGCCTGTGAACGCCGGTCCCGTCGCGGGGCCTGTCGCCCCCCTCGCCGACGAAGTACCGCGTGCGACGGACCTGCGCACGCTGGTCGCACAGCAGGCCCGGCGCGTGACCGCGCTGCACCAGGACGTCCTCGCCCTCCACCTCCAGGCGCACCTGACGTTCCTGCGGACCAGGGCCGGACTCACCACCGCGCTCGTCCACGCGGCGACGGCGTCGCCCCCGTCCGGACCGCTCCCGCCGCCTGTCGCGCCGCCGCCCCCCACCGTCGGCAGCGGGCGGACCGGCGGCCCCCCGCCGGTGACCGTGTTCGACCGGGCGCAGTTGGAACACCTCGCCACGGGGCCCGTCTCCGCACTGTTCGGACCCAGGTTCGCCGAGCAGGACGCGTACGAGCCGCAGACCAGGATGCCCGGCCCGCCGATGCTGCTCGCCGACCGGGTCACCGGCATCGACGCCGTCCCCGCGGCCCTGGCCGAACTCGGCCCGGAACACGCCACCGGAACCATCCGTACAGAGACCGACGTCCGACTCGACAGCTGGTACCTCGACCCCACCGGGCGCATGCCGGCAGGCCTGATGGTCGAGGCGGGGCAGGCCGACCTGCTGCTGATCAGCTGGCTCGGGATCGACCTGCTCAACCGCGGGGAGCGGGCCTACAGGCTGCTCGGCTGCGAACTGACCTACCACGGCAGTCCGCCCCTGGCGGGTGAGACCCTGCGGTACGAGATCCACATCGACCGGCACGCCCGGCACGGCGGCGTCCGCCTGTTCTTCTTCCGCTACGACTGCTTCGTCGGCGACGAACTCCGGCTGAGTGTCCGGGACGGACAGGCGGGCTTCTTCACCGCGGCGGAACTCGACGACACCGACGGCGTCCGCTGGGACCCCGCAACCTCCTCAGCGGCTCCGGACCTGCCGCTCGACGCCCCCGCGGTGCACTGCACACGGTCCTCCTTCACCGCCGAACAGGTACGGGCCTTCGCGGACGGACGGCCGGCGGACTGCTTCGGACCGGGCTGGGACATCACCCGGTCACACGTGCGCCCGGCCCGGCCGGACGGCGGACGGCTGCTGCTCCTGCACGAGGTCACCGAGTTCGACCCGGCGGGAGGGCCGTGGGGCCGCGGCTACCTCCGTGCGGAGACCCCCGTCCGGCCGGACGACTGGTTCTTCGACGGGCACTTCGAGAACGACCCGTGCATGCCGGGGACCCTCATGCTCCAGGCCGGTCTGCAGGCGATGGCCTTTCATCTGGCCGCCCTCGGTTTCACCGCCGCCCGGGACGGCTGGCGCTTCGAGCCGGTCGCCGGCCGTCCCTGCACCGCCCACTGCCGCGGGCAGGCGACTCCCGCCAGCCGGCGGATCGTGTACGAGGTGTTCGTGCACGGGGTCTCGTCCGGCCCCGAGCCGACGCTGTACGCCGACATCCTCGGCACCGTCGACGGGGTCAAGGCCTTCCACGGCAGGAACGCCTCACTCCGGCTTGTGCCGGACTGGCCCCTCTCGCACTGGCGGCAGCTCGGCGGACACCGGGAGCAGACGAACGGAACCCCGGTGCCGCCGGCCCTTCTCGGCGGGCTCGTCGGCCATCGCGAGCCCGGTACGGCGGTGCGGGCCGACGGACTCGTGCTCGACTACCCGTCCTTGCTGGCCTGCGCGTGGGGGAGGCCGAGCGACGCGTTCGGCGCAGCCGCCCAGATCTTCGACGGCACGCGCAGGATCGCGCGGCTGCCCGGGCCGCCGTACCACTTCATGACCCGCGTCGTCTCGGTGCACGGTCCGCAGCGCGGCATGGAGCAGGGCAGCCGGGTCGCCGTCGAGTACGACGTACCCGACGCGGTCTGGTACTTCGAGCAGAGCGGGGGGCGGACCATGCCGTTCGCGGTGCTCATGGAGACCGCTCTGCAACCGTGCGGCTGGCTGGCCGCCTACGTGGGCTGTCCGCTGACCACCGACACCGATCTGCTCTTCCGTAACCTCGACGGGAGGGGGACGGTCACCGGTGAGATCACGCCGTCCACCCGGACCGTGCGTACCGAGGCCGAGCTGACCTCGCTCTCGCGGACCGCGGGGATGATCATCGTGGCGTTCGAGGTCCGGTGCTTCGCCGACGACGTCCAGGTCTTCGAACTGTCCACGGTGTTCGGGTTCTTCCCGCCGTCGGCCTTCGACCACCAGACCGGGCTGCCCGTCCCGGAGGGCGGTCGTGCCGCGCTGGAGGAGCCTTGCGAGCGCACGGTGGACCTCACGACGGGCCCGGCCCGCTACTTCGCCGGCGCGGCGGCGCTCCCCGGCCCGATGCTGCTGATGATCGACAGGATCACGGGCTACTGGCCCGAGGGCGGACGTGAGGGACTGGGGCGGATCCGTTCGGAGAAGGACGTCGACGCCGGTGAGTGGTTCTTCAAGGCGCACTTCTTCCAGGACCCGGTCCAGCCCGGCTCGCTCGGCATCGAGGCCATGTGCCAGCTGCTCCAGTTCTGTCTGATCGAGCGGGGTCTCACGGCCGGCGTCCCCCGTCCCCGGTTCGAACCGGTCCTGCCGGACCGCGAGGTGACCTGGAAGTACCGCGGGCAGATCACGCCGGGCAACGCCCTCATCAGGATCGATCTGGAGATCACCGAGATCGCGGAGGACGCACGTGGCCCGTACGCGGTCGCCGAGGCCCGGCTCTGGGGGGACGACGTCTGCCTCTACCACGCCCGCGGACTCGGTGTCCGTGTCGTGTCCGCGCAGGACGTCCGGGGGGCGCTCGACGCCGGACCGGACGGGGTCGGAACGCCCTTCGGCCGTGCGATCACTGACGGCGCATCAGGGAAAAACCCGGTCGGCGGCCACTCGTCAGGGGTGACTTCGTCAGGGGTCACTCCGCCGGGGGGCACTTCGCCAGGGGTGACTCCGCCAGGGGTGACGGAGTGGACTATCGATCCCGACGTCGACACCTGGACCCGCGACCACTGTCCGACCTTCACGGTCCCCGCGCTGCCGATGATGTCCGTCGTCGACCGGCTCGCGCAGGCCGCGGCCGATCACACCGGCCGCCCCGTGGCCGCCGTACGCGACGTCCGGCTCCGGCGCTGGATCCCGCTCGCCGGCCCGGTCCGGCTGCGGACGGAGGTGGCCGACACGGCGGCAGGGCTGGAGGTGAAGCTGCTGACGTGGCGGGAGGCGGCCACGCCGGCGTTGTCCCGCTTCGAGGAGGTGGCCACCGGCACCGTGCCGACGGGTGACCGGCCGGATCACCGTCCCGAGCGTTTCGCTTCGCTGCACGACGCCGTCGTGCAGCCGGATCCGTACGCCTCGGCCGAGCTGTTCCACGGACCGGTGTTCCAGTACCTGACGTCGCTGGCCGTCGGGACGGCGGGATCCTCCGGAGTCGCCGACCTCTCCCGTGGCGCGGTGCCGAGGGGATGCCTGAACCAGGGGCTGATGGACGCCCTCCTCCAGGTGATTCCGTCCGCCGGCCTGTGGCGGTGGTCGCCGGAGATCGGTAAGGACGTCGTCGGCTACCCCCTGAGGCTGGTCGGACTGGAGCTGTTCGAGGAGCCTCCGGAAACGGGCCGGGTCGAGATCGAGGCGAGGTTCGCCGGTTTCGTCTCCGACGGGGTGAGTCCCCGGCCCATGTCGGCGGTCGACATCCAGATGTGCGTGGACGGCCGGGTCGCCGCCGCACTGCGGCTGGTGAACATCCTGCTGCCGGTCGGTCCCTTCGCGGGCGCCTCGCTCGTCGAACGCCGGGACTTCCTGACCCGTCGTGGCGCCGGGGCGGGAGTGGGCCTGTGCAGGCGCACCGACGGCGTCACGGTGATCCTCGCCGACGAGATCGACGAGGTGGACTGGCTCAGGGGCTCGGTCGCCGCGGCCATGGGCCTGCCGCCGGGCTCCAGGGGAAGGGACCATCTGGAGGTCATCGCGGTCAAGGACCACGTCGGCCGCCTGGCCGGCGTCCACCCGTGCACCGTGGACGTGAGCGAGGACCTGCGGTCCGCACGCACCGCGTCCGGGCAGCTCCACCACGTCCTGGTCGTCCGCAGCGGCGACGAGGTCACCGTCCGCTCCGGCGGTGAGCGATGACCGGAACACCGCACGACACCGCCGCTCCGGCCGTCCCGCCGACGACACGCCCCGAACGCCTGGTGCACCTGCTGTCGAGGTGGCGGTACGCGTTCCTCGCGCTGACCGTGCTGGTGACGATCTGTCTCGGAGTCGTCGGGGTGGGCGTGTTCGGGAAGCTCTCCGGTGGCGGATGGACGCCCGACGACTCCGATTCCGCGCGTGCGGACTCGCTGCTGCGCGAGCACTTCCGGTCGGGGAGCCCCGACCTGGTCCTGCTCGTCGGCGCGCCGGGCTCCGTCGACGAGCCGCAGGCCGCCGCCGCCGGCCGACGGCTGACCGAGCGGCTCCGTCACGACACACGCGTGCGGCACCTCGACTCGTACTGGCCGGAAGGCGACCCGGCGCTGGTCTCCCGCGACCGGCGCACCGCGCTCATCAGCCTGCGACTGCGCGGCGGTGAACACGCGACCACAGCGGCCGCCGAGGACATCCGCCGGGAGACCGCCACCGGTGCGGCACCGCTGAAGGCGTCGGCCGCCGGGCGGGCGGTGGCGAAGCGCGACCTGGAGAGACAGAGCCGGCACGACCTCGTACGCGCGGAGCTGATCGCGGCACCTCTCGTCCTGCTCATCCTCGTGTGGATCTTCGGCAACATGCTGAGTGCCCTGCTCGCACTGTCCGTCGGCGGCATCGCAGTCGTGGGCACCCTGGCGCTGCTGCACGCACTGACCGGCTTCACCCAGGTGTCGGTCTTCGCGGTCAACCTGACCACGGCGCTGGGCTTCGGTCTGGCCATCGACTACGGCCTGTTCATCATCACCCGGCACCGGGAGGAACTGGCCGCGGGCCGCGAGGTCCGACAGGCGGTCCTGGTCAGCGTGCGCACGGCGGGCCGGACCGTGTTCTTCTCCGCCCTGACCGTCACGCTGTCGATGGCGGCGCTACTGGTCTTCCCGCTCCACTTCCTGCGCTCCCTGGCCTACGCGGGCATGAGTGTCGCGGCCCTGGCAGGGCTGACCGCCGTGCTCGTGCTGCCGGTGTGCCTGCTCGTCGCCGGTGACCGGGTCGTCGGAAGGCGTGGCCCGTCACCGTCCGCCGGTGTGGACGGCGGACGAGGACTCTTCCACCGCACCGCCCGGACGGTGATGCGCCGGCCGGTCCTCACCGTCGTCCTGGTGGTTCCGGTGCTGCTGTGCCTGGCGATTCCCTTCCAGCGCGTCGAGTTCGGTCTCTCGGACGACCGCGCGCTCGGTGCCGCCTCACCCGTGCACCGGGCCACCGACGTGATGCGCGACGACTTCGGCACCCAGGCGACGTCCATGGCGAACATCGTGCTGCCCGGGCTCACGGGTACGCCGTCGAGGAGCCTCGACGACTACGCCCGCCAGGTCTCCCGGGCCTCCCACGTGCTCAGGGTGGACACCGCGACGGGTTCCTACGCCGGAGGGCGGCAGTCGGCCCCTCCGGCAGCGGCGTCCGCACGCTTCTCGGGGCATGCGGGCGGATGGCTCTCGGTCGTCACCGACGCCGAGCCGTTCTCCGTGGAAGGCGGCGAACTCGTCCGCGCACTAAGGGCGGTGCCGGCCCCGGGTCCCGCGCTCGTGGGAGGTGACGCCGCGGCCCTCGCGGACACCAGGGCCGTGGTCGGCGACCGGCTCGGATCAGCCGCCGCGATCATCGTGTTCGTCATCTTCACGCTGCTGTTCCTCTTCACCGGCAGCATCCTCGTGCCGGTCAAGGCCGTGCTGCTCAACCTGCTCAGCCTCACCGCGACGTTCGGGGCGATCGTCCACGTCTTCCAGGACGGCCACCTGCAGTGGCTGGTGGGGGACTTCCTGGTCACCGGCACCACGGACACGCTGCTGCCCGTGCTGATGTTCTGCATCGCCTTCGGTGTCTCGATGGACTACGAGATGTTCCTGCTGTCCCGGATCATGGAGGAGCACCGCCGGACGGGTGACACCGGCTCCGCCGTGGCGTACGGACTGGAGCAGACCGGCCGGCTGTTCACGGCCGCCGCGCTCGTGCTCGCCATCGCGATGGCGGCGATGGCGACCTCCCCCCTCACTCCGCTGAAGCTCCTGGGAGTGGGGCTCACCCTCGCGGTCGTTCTCGACGCGACCCTGGTGAGAATGCTCCTGGTTCCCGCGATCATGAAGTTGGCGGGCAGGGCGAACTGGTGGTGCCCGCGGTCCCTGCGCCGCGTGCACGCCCGATTCGGTGTCTCGGAGACCGAGGCGGGCGAGGCGATCCCAGGAGTGCCGGGTGCTCGCGGCACGTCACCCGGCGGACGGACGAGCGGCGAGCTGCCGCCGGACGTCACCAGGGTGTAGGGCCGGCCGGTTCGGCGTCCTGTCCTTCGAGCAGCGAGATGCGCACACGGACGCGCTTGCCCACGGGCTCGCGGCGCACCTCGAAGCTCTGGCAGACCGCGAGAACGATCTCCAGACCGTGCTGCCCCGCACGAGCGGGGTCGGCCCCGACCGCCGCGGGCAGTACGGCGCCGGAGTCCCACATCGTGATGCCCAGCATGCCGCCGTCCACCTCGAGATCCAGCAGGCACGGGCCCGGCGCGTACTTGCAGACATTCGTGGCCAGCTCGCTCACCACCAGCTGGGCGATGTCCGAGGCTCGCGCCGGTACGTCCAGGCCGCCCCGCGAACGCGCGTCGGAGAGGAACTGCCTGACGAAGTCACGGGCACGGCAGATCTGCTCCGAGTCCATGTCGAACGCGGCGCTGTCCGCCACGACAGCCGGGCCGGACCCCGGCCTGCCCTGTTCGGTCCCGTGTGTTGTCGCCAGCAGTCCCATGACCATCCCCCGTCACATCAGCCGCACCGCGCAGCTCGTACACCGGGCCGTCTACCCGCCCACACACGTTTCAGGCCGATAAGCAACACACGGGATTCAGCCCGTCGTGGCGCGACGACCGCCGGGGGCCGGATCAGGCGCCTCCAAGCGGGCAGGGGGCAGCCCGGTAGGCGATCGGACGAGCCGGGACAGCGCGCGCACCAGCGCCTCGACCCCCCGCTCCGCCTTGGACCGGGGGCAGCCGACATTGAGCCGGACCCGTCCAGGGGCGCCGTAGGCCGCTCCCGGCATGATGGCCACCTTCTCCACCTCGACGAGCTCACGCTGCAACGCGTCGTCGTCGGCACCGAGCGGCCGCAGGTCGATCCAGGCGAGGTACCCCGCCTGGGGCGGTTCCCAGCCGAGCTGCGGGAACGCCCGCTCCAGGCGTTCGGCGACCGTCGCGAGGTTGCCCGCGAGGTACGTGCGCAAGGCGTCCAGCCACGCCGCCCCCTCCCGGTAGGCGGCGATGTGACCGACCAGCGACAGCACCGCGGGGGAGGAGAGCCCGTCCGCCTCCTTGAGCTGCCTCAGATAGGCGTCGCGCGAGGCCGGGTCGCCGATGATCCCGTAACTGCCTGTCAAGGCAGGGATGTTGAAGGACTTGGACGCCGAAGTGATCACCGCCCACCGTCCGTCGCCCCCATGGAGGGCCCACGGACGGTGGACGTGCGGCGCGTGCGCCAGGTCCGAGTGGATCTCGTCGCTGATGACGGCGACGCCGTGCCGCGCGCACAGCCGCGCCATCCGGTCCAGCTCGTCCGCCGACCAGACCCGGCCCGTCGGGTTGTGCGGAGAGCACAGCAGCAGCACGGCCGTGTCGGGAAGCGCCAGGAGCCGCTCCAGCTCCGCCCAGTCGTCGAGCGGACACGGCCGGAGCCGGCGTCCGTGGGCCGCCACGGTCGCGGGGAACGCGTCGTACATGGGGGTATGGGCCACCACGCCGTCGCCAGGCTCCGACCACAGCCGCAGCAGCTGCGACAACTGGTAGACGACGGAGGGCGCGTAGACGACCGACGCGGGATCGACGGCCGTCGCGTGCCGCGTCGCGTACCAGTGGACGACCGCCGAGAGGAAGTCGTCCTGGCGCCACCGCGAGTAGCCCAGCACACCGTGGTCCAGCCGGCCCCGGAGCGCGGCCAGGACCTCCGGGGCGGTCTCGAAGTCCATGTCGGAGATCGTGAACGGCAGCAGGTCCGGTACCCCGAAGCGGTCCTCGACGTAGTCCCACTGCGTGCACCAGGTGCCGTGCCGGTCCACCGGGGTGCCGAAGCCGTAGGGGTCGTCCGGAGCGGTTCCGGCGGGAGAGGGGGAGGACATGGTCAGCCCACCGGGATCATCGTGGCGATGGCGTCCTTCACCGACTGGACCTGCGGCCCGATGACGACCTGCACGGTGTGGCCGTCGAGCTTGATCACGCCCACCGCGCCCAGCTTCTTCAACCGCGCCTCGTCCACCCGTGCGGCGTCCTCGACGGTCATGCGCAGACGCGTGATGCAGTTGTCCAGGGACCGTATGTTGCCTGCGCCCCCGATCGCGTCGAGGATCGCCACGGCGTCGTACTTCCCCGCGACCAGCTCGCGGACGGGTGCCTCAGCGGTGTCCTCAGCGGGGCTCTCGCCGTCCTCGCCGTCCTCCTCCGGTTCCTCGTCACGCCCGGGAGTCCTGAGGTCGAAGCGGGTGATGGCCCAGCGGAACAGGAAGTAGTACACGGCGAACCACACGGCCGCGATCACCGGCACCAGGTACCACTTGGTCGCCGAGCCCTGGAGCACGCCGAAGACCACCCAGTCGATGACGTTGCCGTCGGTGTTCCCGATGAAGACGCCCAGCACGGCCGCCGTGAGGAAGCCGAGCCCCACCAGGACCGCGTGGATGGCGTACAGCCACGGCGCGACGAACAGGAACAGGAACTCGAGCGGCTCCGTGATGCCGCCGACCACGCAGGCCACCACGCCGGACACGAGCAGGGCCTTGATCTCCGGGCGCATCCTCCTGTTCGCGCAGTGGTACATCGCGAGCGCCGCGCCGGGAAGACCGCCCAGGTAGGACGCCATCTTGCCCTGGGACAGGAAGTGCGTCGCGTCGGTCACGGCGGCGTTCGGCGCGCCCGCGCAGTCGAGCTGCGCGTAGAACATGTTCAGGGCGCCGGAGACGTTGTCCCCGCACACGGCCCCGGAACCGCCGACATCGGTGAAGCGGAACATGGCCACGAGGATGTGGTGCAGCCCGATCGGCCGCAGCAGCACCTCTCCCATGCCGAAGAAGAACGGCCCGAAGACACCGGTGTGCCCGATGCCCCGTCCCACAGCGGTGATCCAGCCGTTGAACGCCGGCCACACCAGGGGGATGAGCAGACCCAGCACACTGAGGACGAGGGCGGAGATGATCGGGACGAAGCGCAGTCCGCCGAAGAAGGCCAGGGCGTCAGGCATGCGCTGCGTACGAAAGCGCTGGTGGAGAAGGCTGACAACGATGCCAACGGCCACGGCTCCGAGGAGTCCCGTATCGATGGACTGGACCCCGAGCACATCGGCGATGCCGTAGTGCTTGACGGCTTGCTCGTCCTCGAAGTCGACGCCCTTGGCCGTGAGGTAGAAGTTCACCGCGAGGTTCATCGCGGCGAAGCCGACGAAACCCGAGAAGGCGGCCACCCCCTTGTCCTCCCGGGCGAGACCGAGCGGGATCGCCATGGCGAAGAGCACCGGAAGGAAGGTGAAGGCGACCAGGCCCGTGTTCGCCATCCAGGTGAAGACGAGGTGGAAGCCCTCGGCCTTCAGGAAGGGCAGGTTGTCGGTGACGGCCTCACTGGAGAGTGAGGAGCCGATGCCCAGCATGATGCCGCAGAACGCGAGCAGGGCCACCGGGAGCATGAACGTCTTGCCGAGGCCCTGGAGGAACTCCCAGAGGGCGGCTTTGGTCTTCTGCATGTGTTCGGAACTTTCGAGCATGGGGGACGGACCCGGGCGCTCGCCGTGGCGACGCGTGGACCCACGGGTGATCGGCGTGGCGGGAGCTGACGAGGAGGTGGCTCGTCTCGCGCGGCGCCCCCGGGGATCGCCCGATGGGCGGCGCCGGACAGGGCCGTTCCGCCGCAGGGATCACATCACAGCAGGTCGGCGGCTGTCCATGGAGCTGGAGGGTCGATCCGGGCGGGGTGCGGAGGCGCCGGCGCGCGGAGTGAACGGACGGTCGCCTGCCGTGACGTACGCCACCCGGCTGCATTCGCGCCGGGTGTTTGCCGCCGCGCCGGTGGGTAAGGGGCTCAATGATCGCCGGAGACGACAATCCGGTGGACAGTGTGCGGAAGCTACCGAATGAGGAGGTTCGATGTCCTCGAAACGACGTCGTAAGAAGAGGGCCCGCCGCAAGAACGGCGCGAACCACGGCAGCCGTCCCCAGTCCTGAGGACGTGCCGACGGATCCGGGGGGTGGCATGAGCCACCCCCCGGACGCGTTTCTCCGTCGCAGGCGGACGCCGGCATGCGGCCCGGGCCGGTGGGCGAGTCGCTCCCCGGAAGCAGTCGCACGGGCGGCGGCCCCCTCCCCTCGTGGTGGCTCGCGGGGGCAAGACGCAGAATCTCGGGGGCATGGACGTCGTCGAACTGCTGGAAGCGGCCTTCCTGCTGGTTCCCGAGGGTTGGCCACCGAGGACGACATGACGCTGGACGAGGTCTGGGGCCACCTCGTCCAGGACGAGTGGGAGCTCGCTCTCGGGGTGCTGGAAGAAGTCGGTGACGCCCCTCCGCCGCCTCTCGCCTGTGCGACCTGCCCCGCTGGATCCGCCGCGGTGGGGACAGCGGTCGTCCTGGAAGCCCGGCACCCCGCGGCCAGGTCTGCTCCATAGGGCGCGGGGCGCGGGGCAAGCGGCTGCGGTGCTCCGGCCCGTCTCAGGTGAGCAGTTGGTTGCGGTGGGAGGCGCGGCGGGCGGCGGCCAGCAGGGCGTGGATCTGGGGACCGGCCTGGTCGAGTCGGGCCACGGGCTTCGCGAAGGACAGGCGCACATCACGGTGCGTGCCGGGGTACTCCAGTCGCAGGGTCACGCCGTAACGGTCCATCGCCAGCGGGAGGACGCGCGTCACACCCTTGTCCGGCTGTGGTTGCACGAGGCGCAGGAGCAGGGGGACGAGTTCGCCGTGTTCGTCCACGAGATGGGTCAGCATCGCCGCCTCGTTCGTGGCGATCGGGTCGGGCGCCGTCTCCTGCAGCGCGTCCAGCGTGACGAAGGTGCGGCCCCTGTGGTCCTCGAACACCGCCTGGCCGAACTCCATGCAGGTGCTCTCGGTCGCCTCCGTGCTGTACGGCGCCGACAGCAGGCCCGTCACCGTGACTCGGGCGCGCGTGCGGTCGCGTACGGGGGTGGGCGCGATGTCGGTGAACTCCAGCCGGACCGGGACGCGTGCCCCCGGCGGGGTGGCGCCGTCCTCCGACGGTTCGTGCAGATGGATGTGGCCCATCGCGGCCGTGCCGTCGAGCCGGTGCACCTCGACGGGGTCGAGCCCGTCGCTCACCACCGTCATCGAATGGGCCGCGGTCAGGATCGCCAGCACGCGTTCGGCGGGGGTGGGCTGTGTGACGCGGGAGTTGGAAGGACGCATCCAAGTTCTCCAGAGGAGCGGGCGGGGAGACAATATCGGCAGCTACTTAGGCATGCCTAACCTAACCCATGGCTGGTGGTTCGGGTAGTGCGGCACTCCGCCCGACGCATGTTCGAGGCGATGCGGACGTGGGTGCTTCGTGCTGAGCCGGTGAGCCGGGCCGGCGCCGTTCACGTGCGGGAGACCGGAACGCGGGAGCAGCGCCATCTCCCGCGCGTTCTTGACGGCGGTGGCGGCCGGGCGCTGCCGCTGTGCCGTGATCCGGGTGACCTGGCGGCTGCGGATCTTCCCGCGGTCCGAGGTGAACTTCCGCGGCGGATCCGTGTTTTTTGTGGCGCCGGCGTCGTGGCTGTCGGCGAGGGACCGACGGACCGTCCGCAGGACAGTGCCGCTGCCCGCGGTGCTCAGGTCGTGGTGCGGCGCGACACTTCGGGGCACCTGGCGGAGTGGCCCTTCCGTCACCTCGCGACGGGCGTCCGAGTGGAGCCCGTCGCGAGCATCGCGGGCGGCATCCCGCTGTGCTCCATCACTGGCCCCCGCGGTGGCCGTAGCGGCGTTCGAACCGTTCCACGCGTCCCGCCGTGTCCAGGACGCGCGCGGTGCCGGTGTAGAAGGGGTGGCTCGCCGAGGAGATCTCGACGTCCACCACCGGGTAGGTGCGGCCGTCCTCCCACTCGACGGTGCGCTCGCTGCTGAGGGTGGAGCGCGTGAGGAAGGCGTAGTCGGCGGCCTTGTCGCGGAACACGACGGGGCCGTACGCGGGGTGCATGCCTGGCTTCATGGTGAGTTCCTTCGTTCCTGCGGATCGGGGCGACGTGGAGGGGGCCGGGGCTCAGCGCTCCTCGCGGAAGTCGACGTGGCGGCGTACGAGCGGGTCGAACTTGCGCAGCACCAGGCGGTCCGGGTCGTTCCGCCGGTTCTTGCGGGTGACGTAGGTGTAGCCCGTTCCTGCGGTGGAGCGGAGCTTGATGATCGGGCGTAGTTCGTTGCGGGCCATGGCGCTACTATATGGCAATGGTTTCCATTTTTAATAAGGAGGCCGATGTCGATGAAAGGCAGGAACTTCCATGTCCGCCCATTGCCAACTGACTGGCGCCCGGCCGGGCTTCGGCAACAAGATCTCCCACTCGCACCGGCGCACCCCGCGCAGGTTCGACCCGAACGTGCAGCGCAAGCGCTACTGGCTGCCGAGCGAGGGCAGGTACGCGCGGCTGACGCTCGGCGCCAAGGCGATCAAGACCATCGATGCCATCGGCATCGAGGCGGCGGTGGCGCGCATCAGGGCTCGCGGGGGGAAGGTCTGACGGCGAGGAAGAGCAAGATCGCGCAGAACGGGAAGCGCAGGGCGACGGTCGCGCGCCACGCGGCCAGGCGCGCCGAGCTGAAGGAGGACGACCGCAGCCCCGGGACGGCGGAGCAGGTCCGGCGGACGGCCGTCGGCGAACTGCGGCGCCAGCCGCGTGATGCCGGTGCCACGCGTGCCCGCGACGGGGACGCCGTGGACGGACGGCTCCGGGGGCATCCGCGGAAGTTCGGGCCGTCCCGGATCCGGATGCGCGAGCAGGCGCACGCCGGCCTTCTGCCGGGAGAGACCAAGTCGAGCTGGTGACGGCCGGGTTCTGGGCGGCGGCGCGTGACGTCCGGCTGCCGCACCTCGCCCTCTCGACACGATGAACTACCCGGGCATCATGTCGGCGACGGGCCACGGCCCGCTGCCCTTCTCGGGGCAGACGCTCATCGCCGACAACGCCCTCCACCGCACCGGTCGGAGCCTTCTGGGGTGAGGTCCGGGAGTTCGGCGCGATCACGCTGTTCGCCGCCCGCCAGGACGTCCCCGGCGTCACGATCCGCGACACCTGCATCCATGACTCGACCTACGACGGGTCCAGTTCAAATCGGGCGGCGGCTCCGTGCCGGGAGCGCGGACCTCCGACGCGCGCATCGACGACTCCGTCAACGGGCCCGGAATCCTGCCCGTGGAGGTGCCCGGGGCAGTGCGACGCCGGCCGGGGTCACCATCACCGGTTCGGCTGACGGTGACGTCGAACCCGGATCGCAGTCCGTCATCAACGACGGCGCAGGCAAGGCGTCCGCCCGGAAGGAGTGAGGAGGGCCCGGCCTCCTGGCCGGCACGCCGCCGGAGCGTGCGGGCCGGGGGCCGGGGCCGTCCGCCAGGCCCGGCAGGGCGACGCCACCGTGCGACGGACCTCACACGAGCTCGACCACGCCCCGGTAGGGTTCGAGCCGCTCGTCCAGCGGATCCATGTCCGTCACCAGGATGTCGATCTCCTCCAGCGGCAGACACTTGGCCACGGCGCGGCGGCCCAGCTTCGAGGAGTCGACCGCCAGGACGGTACGTTGCGAGACGGCGGTCATCGCGCGTTTCACCGCCGCCTCGTCGGCGGTGAACTCGGTCGAACCGATGGAGTCGTCCAGACAGGTCGCGGACAGGAAGCAGGTGTGCAGGGCGAACTGCTGGAGCGTCATCTGCGCCAGCGGGCCCACCAGACTCCCGGTGTGCGGATCAGCCGTCCCGCCGGTGGCGTAGGCCCTGCAGCCAGGAGTTCGAGACAGCTCATGGAAGGTCTCGAAGCCGGTCGTCACCGCCGTCAGGTCGTGGACCGGTCGTTCCTTCAGCAGCCGGGCGAGGCTGTGCGCGGTCGTCGAACCGTCGAAGCCGATGCCGCCCCTGTCCGGCAGGAAAGGCCGCAGCTTCGCGGCGATCGCATCCTTGGCCGCGGCGGAACGCCCGCGGCGATGATCGAACGTCCAGGCGTCCACGGGAACAGCCCCGCCACGGACCCGGCGGATCTCGTTCCGCTGCTCCAGCAGTTGGAGGTCGCGCCGGATGGTCATCGTGCTGACACCGCAGGCGCGCGCCAGGTCGTCGACGCGACGCACTCCCTCCCGGAGCGCCGTGATGATCGACGATCTCCGGTGGTCTCCCTCGGCAGGGTTCTCCTCTGACATCGTCCGTTTCTACCACAGTGAACATCGCGTCCCGCAGGCACTTTCACGCCTGCTCTGCGGCGGTCCTCGGCCCTTCCGGAAGGGCGCCATGCCCGGGGACCATCCATGCGAACCTCGCATTGATACGTTTCATTCACTCGGTGAATGTCTCCTGGATGTTCAATATCGCAGTGGTCGAACATTCAGGCGGGCGGACGCCTGTTCCCGGACTGATCGGTCACCACCGGACAATCTGCGTCGGCCACCGGGCCGGCGGCCACGTGACGGCCCGCACTTGCGAGCGGCCTCGCGGGGCGGGAAAAATTGTGTCCTGAAGGGCGGTGGGTGCCCTTTCAGGCCCCACCGGGCCCGCACGAAATGCCGAGGAGATCTTCATGGGCAGGATGACTTCCGCGCTCAGGTCGCTGCGCGGACGGATCATGGAAGCCGACGGCAAGGTCCTGCAGAACCCGCGCCTGCGGGACGAGGGGCGCCGACTGCAGGACAAGGGCCGCGGCGACAGGTAACGGCCGGTGCGCGAACGCGTGGGCGAGCCCGGTGGTGTGGCCGGAGCCGCCCACACGCCCGTTCGTCCGTCAGGTCACCCGCGGCTCCGTCCGCACAGTGCCGAGTCCACCGCGCCCTGGAGATGGCTCAGGCTCTCGCCCTCGGCCACCCAGGTCGTGGTGTAGACGGTCACGGTGCCCCGTCCGCCCGTGGCGCGGCCGCCGCCCACGGAGTTGCCGGGCAGGTCGCCGCCGTGTCCCCAGCAGACGCCGCCGCAGGTACGGGGGATCGGAGGCGGCCTCCGGCCGCGGACCAGTCGACCAGTGCCGTGTACTCAGGCAGTCCACTGGTCTGCTTGAGCAACTGCCTTATGGTGACGGTGTGTCCGTCCGGCCAGCTGTGGCACGTAGGTACCGGCGCGGTCGTCGAGGCCGATCCTCCCGGCCGCCACCAGTCGCATGACGGCGGTCGCCGTGCCGCGGTGTTGCTCGCCAGGCGGAAACGACCGCGCTCCCGGGGTATGTGACGGCCCGTCACATGATCCGCCACCCCGGCCGTGCGGGTCGCCCCGCCGTCGTACGCGAGAGCGCCGGGCACGCCGTCCCGCCGCACCAGCGGATCCAGCTGCCGTTGCACCGGGTCCGAGGGACGGGCCACCGCCACGGGAGCGAGAGCCCCGGTCAGTGCGGCGGCGAGCAGGACTGCGGCGAGGCGCCTCCGGTGCATGGGACTTCCCCCTGAGTCGTGGCCCGCATCCCGCGGGCCGGTCGGGCACTCACCGACGACCTTTCCAGGGGCGGGGTGCGGAATCAGAAAGGCCCGGCCCCGCATCGCAGGTGTTCCCAGCCCTCCCTTGCCGGACGGCCCGTCGTGTGCCTCAACAGGATGCCGAGGTGTCTCTGACGGGTGTGTCCTCCACACGCGAGCCCGGGGCGCCGCGGCCGGGGGCGGCCGGGTTGTGCGCGTGCTGCGGGGGCGCCTCGTCGTCACCGGCCCCGACGCCGGCCGGTGGGACGCGCAGGACCAGCAGGGCGACGTCGTCTCCGCTGGGATCGATGCGCTCCAGGAGTTCGTCGAGGAAGTCCTCGATGTCATGTTCGACCAGGGCCGAGGCGTGTCTGCGCAGGGAGTCCAGCCCGGCCTCGATGTCACGCGTGCGGCTCTCGACGAGCCCGTCGGTGTAGAGGAGCAGCGTCGACTCGGGCGGGAGGTCCGCGCGGGCGTCCGGCCATCGGAGCCCCAGGTGCAGGGCCGAGCTGAGACCGAGGAGAGGGCCGTGACCGGCTTCGAGGAACCGGGTCTGCCCGTCGGCCGTGACCAGGAGGGGCGGTGGATGGCCGGCATTGACCCAATGGAGCTGCCACGGCCCGCCCTCCGGGCCCTCGATACGCGCGAAGACGCACGTGGCCATGGGGGCGTCGCTGGTATGGGTCATGGCCTCGTCCAGACGGCGGATGATCAGGCTGGGCGGTTCCGTCCGGTCCCACGCCAGGGCGCGCAGCATGTTGCGGACCTCCGCCATGTGGGCGGCGGCCTTGAGGTCGTGGCCGACGACGTCCCCGATGACCATCGTCAGCACACCGTCGCTGAGGAGGAAGGAGTCGTACCAGTCCCCGCCGATCTCGGCGGCGCTCTCGGCGGGCCGGTAACGGGCCGCCAACGTGAGGTGGTCCACCTGCGGCAGGGGAGTGAGGAGTTGGCGCTGCATGGTCTCGGCCACGTGACGCTGCTGCTCGAAGAGTTCGGCGGCCTCCATGACGAGACCGGCGCGGCGTGCGATGTCGGCGAGCACGAAGACCTCGGCCTCCGTGTAGGAGGAGTCCGGGGCCACACGGGCCACCGTCAGCGCGCCGAGGACCTGCCGACGGGTGTGCAGGGGCACCACGACGCCGCAGACACCGCCCAGCCGGTCGAACAGCTCGCGGTGGGCGCCGGCGAGAGGGCTGTCCGGTGGCTCCACGAGGGTCGCGGTGTCCAGCACGACGGGTTCAGCGCTCCGCAGTGCCTGGACCGCTGCCGACCGGGTGGATTCGGGCAGCGGCGGCAGCAGGCCCGTGAGCTCGTCGGCCGCGTCCTGGTCGCCGGAGGTACGCACGACGACGCGCCGCATCTCGCCCGTCTGCTCCGACGTGCGCAGGTCGACCGCCGCCCAGTCACCCATGTCGGGTACGAGCAGCCCGGCCAGTCTGCGCAGCATCTCCGGTGTGTCCGACGCGGAGATGAGGACGGTCGAGACCTCCGCCACCATCGTCAGCCTGGCGGTGAGGCCCTCCAGGGCGGCGAGATAGGCAGCGGTCTGCTCGGCGGCGTCACGGTGCAGGCTGAAATCGTGGAAGACCACCACACAGCCTTCCGAGCGCCCCTCGTGCCGTAGCGGAGTGGCGGCCCAGATGACCGGGACCAGGCTGCCGTCCCCCCGGAGGAACAGTTCCTCGGTCCCTCCGGCGTCTTCGGCCGGACGGCCGCTCTCCAGCACGGCCAGCAGACCGCACTCGCTCCGTGGGACCGTGCCGCCGTCCCGCCCCCGGTGGAGCAGGTCGTGCATGTCGTGACCGAGCATGCCGTCCTGGGGACGGCCGAGGAGCTGCCCGGCGCGTGGATTGCACGCGGTCAGCCGGCCGTTCGTATCGGTGACGAACACCCCCGCACCCAGGCTGTCGAACACCGTGCGCATGAAGCCGATCTCCAGCAGCCCGTCCTCGGACCTCATTGGCCGGCCCTCGCTGTTCGCGGGCGCCGGACCCCTCGGGCCTGGTGCGACGCCGTCACGTACTGAGGACCGACGGGCGGCGCGAACCGGGCGTGCGGCGCCCGGCCCGCCGCCGGGAACGCGGTGCGGTAGGTCGTGCGCCCGCGTCTCCCGCCTCTTGATCGGAGCCGGGCCCCGCTCCGCACGGCGAAGAGGTCCGGAGGGCTCCCGCAGCACCACAGCATCTGTTCATCATTCATCCGGCACGCCTGTTCCGCCGCTCGGGACGGACCCGCCCGCCGCCGTACCTCGCCGTCGTCGCCTCGCAGAGAGGTAGCCCGCGCCCTCGGCCGGGGGCTACCTCTCCAGTACCAGCGCGGAGCCCTGGCCCACGCCGATGCACGGCGTCGCCACACCGACCCCGGATCCGGCGGCCCGCAACTGGTGGGCGACTGCACCCGCGAGACGGGCTCCCGAGGCCCCCAGGGGGTGGCCGAGCGCGATCGCCCCGCCCCGCGGATTGAGTACGGAGGCGTCGAGGTCGGGCCACTCGGCCGCAACTGGGCGAGCGCCCCGTTCTACCTGCCGATCGGGGTGCGGACGGCGTCGACGACGTACACGTCGCGGGGGCGGAAGCTCATGACGCGACCCTTTCGGCCGTACGGACCGGGGCGGCCGTCCTTTCCAGGACGTCGGAGGCGCTCACCCCGGGGGCGGTCTCCACCAGGACCAGCCCGTCTTCGGTCACGTCGAGCACGGCGAGGTCCGTGATGACGCGCTGGACGCACGCCTTGCCGGTCAGAGGCAGGGTGCACTCCTCGACGATCTTCGGGCTGCCGTCCTTCGCGGTGTGCGTCATGGTCACGATGACGCGGCGGGCGCCGTGCACGAGGTCCATGGCCCCGCCGATGCCGGTCACCATCTTGCCGGGCACCGCCCAGTTGGCGAGGTCCCCCCGGGCCGACACCTCCATGGCCCCGAGCACGGCCGTGTCGATGTGACCGCCGCGGATCATGCCGAAGGAGAGCGCGGAGTCGAAGAACGAGGCGCCCGGCCGGACGGTCACCGTCTCCTTCCCCGCGTTGATGAGGTCGGGGTCGACGTCCTCGTCGTACGGGAAGGAGCCGGTGCCCAGGATGCCGTTCTCGGACTCCAGGACGACGTGCACACCCGCGGGCAGATGGTTCGGGATCAGCGTCGGCAGCCCGATGCCGAGGTTGACGTACTCGCCGTCGTGCAGCTCCGCCGCCGCCCTCGCGGCCATCTCGTTCCGGTTCCAGGCCATCAGTGCCGTGCCTCCCGCTCGGTGATCGTCCGCTTCTCGATCTTCTTGTCCGCGACCTGCCCCGGGGTCAGCGCGACCACCCGCTGGACGAAGATGCCCGGCAGGTGCACATGGTCGGGGTCGATGTCGCCCGGCTCGACGAGTTCCTCGACCTCGGCGACGGTGACGCGGCCCGCCATGGCGGCGAGCGGGTTGAAGTTGCGCGCGGACCTGTTGAAGACGAGGTTGCCGTGCCGGTCGCCCTTCGCCGCCCTGACCAGGGCGAAGTCGGTGCGGATGCCCTGCTCCAGGACGTACTCGCTACCGTCGAAGGCACGTACTTCCTTGGCGGGGGAGGCCACGGACACACCGCCCTCGCCGTCGTACCGCCAGGGGATTCCGCCGTCGGCCACCTGCGTGCCCACGCCGACGGGGGTGTAGAACGCGGGGATGCCCGCCCCGCCTGCCCGGAGCCGCTCGGCCAGGGTGCCCTGCGGGATGAGTTCGAGCTCCAGCTCACCCCCGAGGTACTGCCGGGCGAACTCCTTGTTCCCGCCGATGTACGAGCCGGTGACCCGGCTGATCCGGCCGGCGGAGAGCAGCACCGCGAGGCCGGTGTCCATCGCTCCGCAGTTGTTGGACACGACCGCGAGTCCGCTGACGCCGCGCGTGTACAGGGCGTCGATCAACACGTTCGGCACACCACTGAGACCGAAGCCCCCCACCGCCACCGATGCGCCGTCCGGCACGTCGGCGACGGCCTGCGCCGCTGACGCGACCACCTTGTCCATGGAACCGTCCATCCCTTAGTGTTCGCATAGTGAAGTTTCCTTCACTAGGATGTCGGGAGTTTGCCGCCCGGACCGGATCCCTGTCAACGGCCCGGCGGTGCGGGAGGAGGCCGGAGATCGCCCCGCGGCGGTCGGACGCCGCCCACCGCCGTACCGTGTCTCTCCTGCACGGACCCACTCGACGGAGAACGAGATGTCACCGACCCGGACCGCCCAGCCCGGCACGCAGGTGCCTGCGGAGGCCGTCGCCCCGCTCATGCGCGGCATCGCCGTCCTGCGCCGGCTGACCGACGCGGACGGCACCCTGAGCCTCAGCGAACTCGAGCGCGCCACCGGACTGGCCCGCTCGACCGTCGACCGGGTCACCCTCACGCTGGCCCGCACGGGTTACGTCCGCGTCGACGGCAAGGCCGTCACCTTGGCCCCGCGACTGATGGAGCTGGGCAACGCCTACCTGTCGTCGATCCGCATCCCCGGCCTGCTCGGCGACGGGGTCGACGCCCTCGCGGACGAACTCGACGAGTCGGTGTCCCTCGCGGTGCCCGACCGCGGGGACGTCCGTTTCGTGCACCAGGCGACCCGGCGGCGCGCGATGTCCCTGAGCTTTCGCATCGGGGACCTGCTGCCCGCCGAACGCACCGCCCCGGGCGCACTCTTCGCCACCGGCTGGGGACCCGCCGAGTGGCAGGTGTGGGAGGAGAGGCGGCTCTCCGACCCGGAGGGCTCCGGCTTTCCGTCCCTGCCGCCGGCCCCCTGCCCGGCGGACGGCGACTTCCGGGAACGCGTGGACGTGGCGCGGACCGAGGGCTGCGCCCTGGACGACCAGCTGATCGAGCCCGGCCTCCTCGCCCTGGCCGTGCCCCTGCGCGACCCCGCCGGAGGCATCGCGTGCGTGCTCAGCGTGGTCAGCCACACCAGCAGGCACACCGCGCAGGACCTCCGCGTAAGCCTCCTGCCCCGACTGCGCGACGCCGCTTCGGCGATGGAGCGACGCCTGCGCGACGCGCCCCCCGGGGGCGCCGTCGCGGCCGCCCCCGGGGCCCTCGCGTCGTCGACCGCGGCCTCGAAGCAGGAGCTGGGCCGGGAGTTCGTCGAGTCCCTCGCCCGGGGGCTGACCGTCATCACCGCTTTCGGCGACCGCGGCGCGGCTCTGACGCTGAGTGCCGTGGCCCACGCGACAGGTCTCTCGCGCGCCTCCGCGCGCCGCGCCCTCATCACCCTGGAACACCTCGGCTACGTCACGGTGGACGGCCGGGACCACCGGCTGACACCGCGCGTCCTCGCACTCGGATATCCGCCGCTGTCCCGCACCACCCTGTCGCGGATCGCCGAGCCGCACCTCGCCGCGCTGGCGGGGCGGATCCAGGACTCCGCGTCGCTGGCCGTCCTCGTCGACGACGCCGTGCAGTACGTGGCACGTGCCGCCACCCGCCGCATCATGAACGTCAACATCACCGTCGGCACCCGCTTCCCCGCCTACGCCACCTCGCTGGGCCGGGTCCTGCTGGCCGATCTGCCCCCCGCCGCGCTCGGATCCCTCCTCGACCACGCGGAGCTCCGCCCGCTGGCCCCCCACACCCTCACCCGCCGGACCGAACTCGAGGACGTGCTCAGGGGTGTACGCGCCGACGGGTACGCGCTGGTCGACGAGGAGCTCGAAGCCGGCCTCCGCTCGATCGCCGTACCCGTGCGCGACCGGGCCGGCGGCGCGGTCGCGTCCATCAACATCGCGATGCACAGCAGCAGCCGCACGATCGAGGAATGCCTGGAGCGGGTGCTGCCCCAACTCCGGCTCACCGCAGGGAACATCGAGTCCGAACTGCACACCGCGGCACGCTTCTCCCGCGTCGCCGTGATGTGAGCCGGTCCGGCTTCCGGCGCGTGTCCCCCTACGCCGCGGAGGAGGACATGTCGACGAGCGGGCCGAAGGTGCTGCCCCCGCCCAGCCGGGGTAGGCGACCGGACGGCAGGGCGTACGCGGGCGTCATCCGCGCCCGACGGCGCCGAACCCACCGCACCGTCGGGCCCGCTCCGGGTGCGGACGGCGACGGGGGAACAGAGGATGCGAGGGGTGGCGAGCCGCACGGACCGGCCCCGTCGTACCGAGAAGCGACATCCGAGGGAGACAACACCATGGCGCCCGAGCGATCCTCTTCCGGCAGCACCGCATCCCGCGACCCCGGGCTCGCGCTGCCCGTGGCCGGCCGGGCCGGGTGGAACGACGTGGACCTGCGCGCGGTGGACACCGTACGAGTGCTCGCCGCCGACGCGGTCCAGAAGACCGGCAACGGCCACCCCGGCACGGCGATGAGCCTGGCACCGCTCGCCTACCTGCTGTTCCAGCAGGTCATGCGGCACGACCCCGCCGACGACCAGTGGCTGGGCAGGGACCGCTTCGTCCTCTCGTGCGGCCACAGCAGCCTCACCCTGTACATCCAGCTCTACCTGGCCGGCTACGGCCTGGAGATGGACGACCTCAAGGCACTGCGCACCTGGGACTCCGCCACCCCGGGCCACCCGGAGTACCGGCACACCCGCGGCGTCGAGATCACCACCGGTCCGCTGGGCCAGGGGATGGGCGCTGCCGTCGGGATGGCGATGGCCGCCCGCCGTGAGAGGGGCCTGCTCGACCCGGACGCCGCACCGGGGACGAGCCCCTTCGACCACCGGGTGTACGTGCTGGCCTCCGACGGCGACATGATGGAGGGAGTCGCGTCCGAGGCCGCGTCGCTGGCCGGGCACCAGCAGTTGGGCAATCTCGTGGCGTTCTACGACTCCAACCACATCTCCATCGAGGACGACACCGACATCTCGTTCAGCGAGGACGTACCGGCCCGCTTCGCCGCGTACGGATGGCACGTGCAGACCGTGGACTGGACCCGCACCGGCGACTACGTCGAGGACGTCGACGCGCTCCTCGCCGCGATCGAGGCGGCGAAGGCGGAACAGTCCCGGCCCTCGCTGATCACGCTGCGCACGATCATCGGCTGGCCCGCCCCCACGAAGAAGAACACCGGCAAGGCGCACGGGGCTGCCCTGGGGGACGAGGAGGTCGCCGGCACCAAGAGGCTCCTGGGCTTCGACCCCGAGGCGTACTTCCCCGTCGAGGACGAGGTCCTCGCCCACACCCGGGCGGTCGGGCAGCGGGGCAGGGACGCCCGGGAGCGCTGGCAGCGGACCTACGAGGAATGGCGCACCGATAACCCGGGCCGGGCGGCTCTGCTGGACCGGCTGCGGGAGCAGGAACTGCCCGACGGCTGGACCGACGCCCTGCCGGACTTCCCGGCCGACGCGAAGGGCATGGCCACCCGCAAGGCGTCCGGCCAGGTGCTCACCGCCCTCGCGCCGGTCCTGCCCGAACTGTGGGGCGGCTCCGCGGACCTCGCGGGGAGCAACAACACCACCATGGACGGTGAGCCCTCCTTCGTCCCCGCCGACCGGCAGACGTCCGAGTTCGGGGGAGGCCCCTACGGGCGGACCCTGCACTTCGGTATCCGTGAGCACGCGATGGGCGCCGTACTCAACGGCATCGCCCTGCAGAGCCTCACCCGCCCCTACGGCGGTACGTTCCTCACGTTCAGCGACTACATGCGCCCCGCCGTCCGCCTCGCCGCCCTGATGAAGCTCCCCGCCACCTACGTGTGGACCCACGACTCGATCGGACTGGGCGAGGACGGCCCCACCCACCAGCCCGTCGAACACCTCGCCGCGCTGCGCGCGATCCCCGGACTCGACGTCGTGCGTCCCGGTGACGCCAACGAGACCACCACGTGCTGGCGGACGATCCTGGAGCACACGGACCGCCCCGCCGGCCTCGTCCTGACCAGGCAGAACCTCCCGGTGCTGGACCGCACCGACGGCGTCCACGCGTCCGCCGACGGAGCGGCGCGCGGTGCCTACGTCCTGGTCGACGCCTCCGGAACCACCCTCGACGTCATCCTCGTGGCGACGGGGTCCGAGGTCCACATCGCCCTCGCGGCCCGCAAGCTGCTGGCCGACGAGGGGCTGGCCGTGCGGGTGGTCTCGATGCCCTGCCGCGAATGGTTCGCCGAGCAGCCGCCGTCCTACCAGGACGAGGTGCTGCCGCCCGAAGTACGCGCCCGCGTCAGTGTCGAGGCCGCCGTCGGCCAGGGCTGGCGAGAGGTGGTCGGTGACGCCGGCCGCATCGTCAGCCTGGAGCACTACGGAGCGTCCGCCGACTACGAGCGGCTGTACGAGGAGTTCGGCATCACCCCCGAGGCCGTCGCCGCGGCAGCACGCGCCAGTATCCGCGACGCGGTGGAGCCCCCCAGGCCGGGCGGTCGACGGCCGTAGGCGGCCCGCGCCTCCGCCGGCTGTGCGACGATCGAACCGCACCGGTGGAGGGCTGCCGGGCTCAGGGGGAGTGGGGTCAAGTGGAGGACGACGAGATCCGTGCGCGCTTCGACGGCCGTAGCCGCGTCGATCTGCTGCCCGGTCATGTCACAGCACAGAGGCAGCGCCGGATCGAGGAGATGGGCCACGCGCTCGGCTACCGGCTGCTCGACACCCAGGGGCTCGGCCCCCGCGGCGTCCGGCTCGTCTACGAGCGCGACGACGGCCCGCTCGCCCGGCGCCGCGCCGAACTGACCGTCGCCCGGCTGCGCGCGGGGGGACCGCTGCTGCCGGTGATGGAACCCCCTGCGCCCCCGCCGCCGGGCCCGCCACCTCCGGCCCCGGCACCACGTCCGCCCCGGCAGCCGAGCCGGCCGCCCTCGGGGCCCCCGCCGCCGCCCCACACGGTGGCGCCGGCCCGGCCACGGCTTCCGCCGCGGCCGCCGTACCCGCCGCTCCCGCCGTCGGCCACGCCGGTCCCCGACGGCCCGTGACCAGGGCGGGAGCCCGAGCCCTAACTCATCTGACGCCGCACCAGTTCGTGGAGCTGCCCGCCCGTGTCCGCGAGGAGATCGGCCGGCGGGCCCTCCTGGACGACGCGGCCGTCCGCCATGACGATCACACGGTCGGCGTCCAGGACCGTGGACAGCCGGTGCGCGATCACGACGCGGGTGGCCCGCAGGGACCGGGTGCTCTCGATCACCGTGCGCTGGGTCTCGTTGTCGAGCGCACTGGTGGCCTCGTCGAAGAACAGGATGCGGGGGCGCCGGACGAGCGCCTGGGCGATCATCAGCCGCTGGCGCTGGCCCCCGGAGATCGATCCGCCGCCGGCGATCATCGTGTGCAGCCCCATCGGCATCCGTTTGATGTCCTCGGCCAGCCCCGCCATGGCGGCGGCCTCCCAAGCCTCCTCCTGGGTGAAGACCTCGGCGCCGCAGATGCAGTCGAGGATCGATCCGGACAGCGGCTGGGCGTTCTGCAGGACGACCCCGCACTGGCGGCGCACTGCCGCCGGGTCGAGCGCCGTCAGGTCCTGACCGTCGTACAGGACACTGCCGGAGGCCGGCTTGTCGAAGCCGATGAGCAGCCTCAGCAGCGTCGACTTCCCGCATCCGCTGGGGCCCACGATCGCGACGAACTCGCCCGGACGGACACTCAGCGACACCTCGTCGAGGACGACGGGGCCGTCTTCGGAGTAACGGAAGGACACTCCTCTGGCCTCGATCTCCCCGGACAGCGTCCCCGGCTGTGTGCTGGTGCCGCGGACCTCGGGCGCCTCGTCGAGCACCGGCTTGATCTGCTCGAACATCGGCAGTACGGCGGCGGCGGACACGAACGCCCCGGTGAGCTGGGTGACAGCGGTCAGCAGCATCGTCACGGACGTGTTGAAGGTCAGGAACTCACTGGCCGTGAGGGAACCCCGTGCCGGACCGGCGAGCAGGACGAAGACGACCAGCGAACAGAGCGGCAGATAGACGGCGTTGAGGACCGTCGTCATGTTCTTGATCCGGCCCGCCCGCTTCTGCAGTTCACGGCTGCGGGCGAACTCCGAGGCCCACGCCCCGTACGCGAAGCTCTCCGCCGCGGCGACGCGCAGCTTGGGCAGCCCGCGCAGGGTCTGGAACGCCTGGTTGTTCAGCTTGTTCCCGAGCTCGACCAGACGGCGCTGCCAGCGGAGCTCCCACATGCCCATGGTCAGGAACACCCCCGCGATGACCACCAGCATCGCGACGGCGGTGAGAGCCAGCGGGACGCTGAACCAGAGGAGCAGCCCCAGGTTCATCACCCCCAGCGTGCCCGCCTGCACCACGACGGGACCGGTGCCGGAGAGCACCCGGCGGATCGCGCTCACTCCCATCGCCGCGCTCGCCAGCTCTCCGGTGGAGCGCGAGGTGAAGAACTTCGTCGGCAGCCGCAGCAGCCGGTCCCAGACCGCGGGCTGGAGCGTGCTCTCGATCCGCCCCTCCATCCGCAGGATCGTGAGGTTCTGCAACAGCATGAAAGCCGCCGAGACGACACCGGAGATGATGACGGCCAGCGACACCTGCACGATGAGCGCGTTCTGCGCCTGGGGCACGTACACACCGAGCACCCGGCCGGTCGCGATCGGCACCAGCGATCCCAGCGCGACCGTCACGAGCCCGGCCGGCACCAGCTTCCGCAGGTCGCCCCTGGTGCCGAACAGACCGAAGCGCAGCAACTGCCTCCTGTTCAACGGCTGCTCCGGAAGCGGCCGGTAGAACATCACGGCGCGTTCGTCGAAATCCTCGGCACAGGAGCTGTCGACACGGGCACGCCGGCCCGTCAGCGGGTTCACCGCCTCGTAGCGGCCACGCCGCCAGAGCAGCGCGACCGGCGCTCCGGAGGCAGCACGGCTGCCCACCAGCGGGCCGGAGTTCTCCCGCCACCAGCGCCCGTCCAGCCGCACCGCCCGGGTGCGGACGCGGGAGGAGACCGCGACCCGCTCGACCGGGTCGATCCGGTCGCTCACCGCCCCGCCCGTCGCGGGTTCCGAGAGGACGATCCCGGAATCGCGCGCCACCAGTCGGCAGGCCGCGTAGACGGCATCGTCCGACGCACCCTTCGAGGGAGGGGCGCCACGCCCGGAACGGCTGATCGAGGTCAGCAGCGCGTGGTCGGCCTCCTTGCGGACGGCTTCACCCGCCTTCAGGCCGGCGGCGGTCCTGTCCTCGTGGGCGCGCTCCAGCTGCTCGATCCAGCGGTCCAGCGCCGACAGCAGGCGGTACTGCTGGTTGACCATCCCCTGCCACATCGCCGGATCGACGAGCAGGTCGCCCGCGGCCTCGGCGCTGAACGCGGCACCGTACTGCACGCAGCCGGGCGACACGGGCAGCCACAGGACGTCGTCGTCGCCCACCGAACCGTCGACGGTGGTCCGCCCGTCCAGCGGCGCCTCGAACAGCACCCGCTGACTGCGGCCCACCCCGAGCGAGAAGGCGTGCTCCAGCAGGCTGAGCGTGGCGTCCCCGGTGTCGTAGTGGCTGCGGTACTGGTTCTCGTACGCCCCCTGGTCGTACTCGGGCCGGTACAGCTCGCGCAGCGGGATCCGGCGCAGCACGCACTCCTGGAGGGGCCGCCCGACCAGGGTGTGCCGCGGGCCCTCGACCGGGCCCAGCACGAGGGTTCCCGGCTCCAGCCGGCCCAGGAAGTGCCAGTGTCCCTGCTCCGCCGCGTCCACCGCGAACAGGTCGAGGGCACCACCCACGACGAGCCACAGCACCTGGGGACCTTCCAGCGGAAGGTTCCGCAGCCCGGTGCAGTCGACCGGCTCGCCGAGGGCTCCCAGCGCACCGATGACCGGGTCCTGCCCGGGGGCCTCCGCGCCCACGAGCGGATGAACGGATGCCATGTCAGTGCTCCCTGACCAGATCGGCGTACGGGCCGCCGGCGGCCACCAGGTGCTCGTGCCGGCCTCGTTCCACGACGGTCCCGTGGTCCAGCACCACGATCTCGTCGCTGTCGCGCACGGTGCTCAGCCGGTGGGCGATCACGACGCAGGCGCAGCCCCGCCGCCGGAGGTTGTCGATGATGATCCGCTCCGTCTCGGCGTCGAGTGCGCTGGTCACCTCGTCCAGGACCAGGATGCTGGGGCGGCGCACGAGCGCCCGGGCGATCTCCAGGCGCTGGCGCTGCCCGCCCGAGAAGTTCCGGCCGTCCTGCTCGACCCGGCTGTGGATGCCCCGGGGGCGGCGGGCGACGACGTCGTACAGGGCGGCGTCCCGCAGGGCCTCGGTCACGGCCTCGTCCGGGACCGAGGGGTCCCACAGCGCCACGTTGTCCCGGACCGTCCCCTCGAAGAGGAAGACGTCCTGGTCGACGAAGGACACCGACGCCGCCAGAGCGCCCCGGGGTATGTCCTCCAGCCGCTGACCGTCGATGCGGATCGTGCCCTCCCACGGGCTGTACAGCCCCGAGATCAGCCGCGAGACCGTCGACTTGCCGCTGCCGGAGCCCCCGACGAGCGCCACCTGCTGCCCCGGACCCACGGAGAGGGAGAAGCCGCTGAGCAGCGGCTTGTCGAGCGGGCTGTAGCCGAAGGTGATGTCCTCCAGCGTCACATGGCCCTTGAGCCGGCGGGTGCTCGCGGCCGGCTCACGGCGGGAGTACAGCGGGTCGACCGGGAAGTTCTCCACGTCCTTGAGCCGGGCCACGTCCGCCGCGAAGTCCTGGACCCGGCCCGCCACCCCGTTGAGCCGGGTGACCGGGGCGGTGAAGCGGGTCACCAGGGCCTGGAAGGCGACGAGCAGACCGATCGAGATGTGCCCCTCGACGGCCCGCAGGCCCCCGATCCACAGGATCAGCGCACTGTTGAGCGTCGCGAGGGCGGGGGCGACGACGCCCAGCCAGGCGCTCGGCACCCCGAGGCGCTGCTGCTCCTCCAGCGTCGTCGCGTGCTGTCCGGCCCACTTGCGGAAGTACCCGTTCTCCCCGCCGGTGGCCTTCATCGTCTCGATCAGCTGGAGACCGGTGTACGAGGTGTTGGTCAGTCGTGCGCTGTCGGCCCGCAGCTTCTGGGTCCCGGTGGCCCGCAGCCGCACGACGATGCGCATCGCGACCACGTTGAGCAGGGCGATCCCCACCCCGATGACGGTCAGCTGCGGATCGTAGGTCCACAGCAGGAAGGCGTAGAGGAGGACGACGATGCCGTCCACGCCCGCCGCGGTGAGGTCCCGGGCGAGGGTCTCGGCGACGGCGTCGTTCGACTGCAGGCGCTGGACGAGGTCGGCCGGACTGCGCTGGGAGAAGAAGGTGACGGGCAGCCGGAGCAGGTGCCGGAAGAAGCGCGCGCTGCCGAGCGTGGACGAGATGATGCGCCCGCGCAGCAGATTCGCCTGCTGCAGCCAAGTCAGGACGACGGTCAGGGCGACCATGGAGCCCATCGCGGCGAACAGCACGCCCAGCAGCGACGTCTGTTCACCAATCATGAACATGTCGATGTAGGTGCGGCTCAGGGCCGGCAGCGTGGCGCCGACGGCCACCAGCAGCAGGCTGGCGAGCAGGGCGGCCAGCATCGTGCCCGTGGTGCCGCGCAGCCGGCCCGGCAGCGCGGCCATGACACCGGGCTTGCGCCCGCCGCGCCGGAAGTCCTCCCCCGGTTCGAGGACGAGGACGACGCCGGTGAAGCTGGTGTCGAAGTCCTCGGTGGGCACGAACCGGCGCCCCTTGTCGGGGTCGTTGATGTGCACGCCCCGCCGTCCGAGGCGGCGTCCCATGCCGTCGTAGACGACGTAGTGGTTGAACTCCCAGAACAGGATCGCGGGGGCCCGGACCTCCGCGAGGGCAGCCGGCTCCATCTGCATGCCCTTGGCCGTGAGGCCGTAACTTCGCGCGGCCTTGAGCACGTTGCTGGCGCGGGAGCCGTCTCGCGAGACCCCGCAGGCGATACGCAGTTCCTCCAGCGGCACGTGGCGGCCGTAGTGACCCAGCACCATCGCCAGTGAGGCGGCCCCGCACTCCAGTGCCTCCATCTGGAGCACCGTGGGGGTGTGCACCGTCTTCGCCCGGCCTGACTTCGGCGCGGTGCCCGCACGCCGTCGGCCGGACCGGCCGCCTTCCGGCCGGTGCTTCCCGCGGCCCGGGGGCGGCAGCTGCTGTGCGGTGGGGGACGGGTGAGGTGCGGTCACGGGAGCAGCCAATCGATCGGGCGCTGGTCGGCGAGCCGGACGGAGCCGGTGGCCAGGGTCATGGAGCCGATCGCGTACGGAGGACCATCGGCCGAGGACCACCGGTAGCCGGACTTCGTGGAGTCGGAGCGCTCCAGCTTCACCAGGACCGCCAACGGCCGGCCGTGCCGGGAGAACTGCTCGCCGAGCTGGGCGTCGCCGAGGAAGCGGGTGATCTGCTGCTGCGTCTGCGCCGCCCTGCCGACCGCGGCCACCCTGCCGCGCAGCACGCCGTACTGCTGGGCGGGCACGGACTGGACGGTCAGGTCGACGGACGCGCCCACCGGGACCGAGGCGGCACTGCTGCCGGACACGTACAGCAGGACGACCAGGGGGTCGTCGGCACCGTCGATCCGCTCGACACTCGCCACGTCCGCGCCGGTGGTGACCACCGCGCCGATCGTGGCCGTCACGGACGTGAGCCGGCCGGCGTCGATCGTGCGGACGACGCGCTCACCCCGGTCCGTGCGGACCTTCAGCAGGGGGGAGTCGCGGGGCAGGGTCTCGCCCTCGTCGGCGAGGACCTCGGTGATCTGTCCGGCGACCGGGCTCTGCAGGAGGTAGCTGCCGCGGGTGTGCGTGAGGATTCCGGGTGCGTCGAGGGTGCTGGCGACGGAGCCCGTCACGGCCCAGAAGCAGGCCGCGGCCATCACGAGGACGGTGACGCAGAGGACGAGCATGCCCTGCGGGCGGGCGAACCGCACCGGAAGGTCGAGCTGTTCGGGCGACTGCAGCTTGGAAAGGGCCTGCTGGCGGAACTGCACGGAACTTCCCTCACTGTCAGCGATCGGCACCGAGCCCCGGAACCGATGGGTTCCGGGGCTCGGCGGGGTACTGCGTGTCTCAGAGACCGGCGGTCAGGCCGGAGGCCAGACCGGTGACCGCGCCCGTGTTCACGCCGGTGGCACCCTCGACGAGACCCGTGACCGAGCCGACGACGCCGGAGACCGGGACGATGCCCTCGACGGTGCCCGTGACGTTGCCCACGAGGCCGCCCACGAGGCCGCCCGAGACGTTGTCGAGGTCGCTGTCGGAGATCTCGGCGGTCTCGACCTGGGGGGTGTAGTTCATGATGAGCGCTGCCCTTCGTGTGGAAATTGCTTATATACGGAAACCCGTACCGCGGCCTCCGTATGGCCCAGGATCAAAGCATGCCTTCGCCTCGTACAGCCAATCGAGGTGAGGCGGATCTGCGGTTATCGGCCCGCCGGAATCGATGTACGTGCAGAAGTGGTCGCTCGATGGAGGCAGATCCTTCACGAGCTTCACCGGAGGAATTCGACGTCGTCGCAACTTCGCTCCCCCTAAGTAGGGCACTCCTGCCTCAATCGACCCCGTACCCCATCCGGACCTGGGGTTCTGTATCGATAGGAGTGATCGGTGTGCGCACGCCGTGTGCAGGTTTCCCCGATTCGGCCGCCTCGTGACTTCGGGCCGCAGTGAGAAGTGATGCCGGAGAGGGTCGGGAGGTATCGGTATTCACGGCGTCGTGAAAGATGAGCGGTTCTCTATTCCCTGTGGGTGTTTCCGGTGAATGGGCGGAGTATTTATGAAGCACTTTCCGGGTTCGCGTGTCCGGCGCGTCACCGACCCTTCGGATATGTGGAGGAGGTGTGCTTCGTGGTCGCGGCGGACCCGGTGGCGGCAGGTGCTCCGTGAGGAGTCGTGGAGGGCGACCGCGCCACCGTGCGAAGAGGTGGTGGGTTGATTCATCCGATGAAACGACTGCACCGCCCTTCTCTCGGGCGACACGCGGCGCTACCATCGTGATGCTCTATGGGAGCGCTCCCATCTCTGTGTCAGTCCTGTACCGCCGCTGAGCGGCGGACAAGCTCGGAGAGGACGTTTCCGTGCGCTTGAGCGCCAGACCGATCGCCGCCCTACTGGCGGCATTTGCCCTCACCGCCGGGTTGGCGGTCACCGCGCCCCCGGCCGTCGCACGCTCGGACGAGGGCCCCGCCGCGGCCGAAGCATCGGATGTGTCCCTCGCCGCGGACACCTACACCTGGAAGAACGCCCGGATCGACGGCGGCGGCTTCGTGCCGGGCATCGTCTTCAACCGAGCCGAGAAGAACCTCGCCTACGCCCGCACCGACATCGGCGGCGCCTACCGCTGGGACCAGGCGGGCAAGCAGTGGAAACCGCTGCTGGACTGGGTGGACTGGGACCGGTGGGGATGGTCCGGGGTGGTGAGCCTCGCCTCCGACACCGCCGACCCCGACAACGTGTACGCCGCCGTCGGGACGTACACCAACAGCTGGGACCCGACGAACGGAGCGGTCCTGCGCTCCTCGGACCGCGGCGCCTCCTGGAAGGCGGCCACGCTGCCCTTCAAGCTCGGCGGCAACATGCCGGGACGCGGGATGGGGGAGCGGCTCGCGGTGGACCCCAACAAGAACTCCGTGCTGTTCCTCGGAGCTCCCAGCGGCAACGGCCTGTGGAGGTCCACCGACTCGGGGGTCACCTGGTCCGAGGTGACCGCCTTCCCGAACCCCGGCGACTACGCGCAGGACCCGACCGACACCAGCGGATACGGCAACGACAACCAGGGCATCGTCTGGGTGACCTTCGACGAGCGCTCCGGCAGCTCCGGCAGCGCCACCCAGGACATCTACGTCGGTGTCGCCGACAAGCAGAACACCGTCTACCGCTCCACGGACGGCGGCGGCACCTGGTCCAGGATCGCCGGCCAGCCGACCGGATACCTCGCCCACAAGGGCGTACTCGACTCCGGGACCGGCTACCTCTATCTGACGCTCAGCGACACGGGCGGCCCGTACGACGGCGCCAAGGGGCAGGTCTGGCGGTACGACACCAGGACCGGCGCGTGGACGGACGTCAGCCCCGTCGCCGAGGCCGACACCTACTACGGCTTCAGCGGCCTCTCCGTGGACCGGCAGAAGCCCGGCACCCTGATGGCGACCGCGTACAGCTCATGGTGGCCGGACACCCAGATCTTCCGCTCCACGGACAGCGGCGCCACCTGGACGAAGGCCTGGGACTTCACGAGCTATCCGAACCGGGCCGACCGCTACACCCTGGACGTCTCCTCCGTGCCATGGCTGAGCTGGGGCGCGAACCCCTCCCCGCCCGAGACCGCGCCCAAACTGGGCTGGATGACGGAGGCCCTGGAGATCGACCCGTTCGACTCGAACCGGATGATGTACGGCACGGGCGCGACGGTCTACGGAACCGAGAACCTCACCTCCTGGGACTCCGGAGGCCAGTTCAGGATCACACCCATGGTCAAGGGCCTGGAGGAGACGGCCGTCAACGACCTGGCGAGCCCGCCCTCCGGCGCGCCGCTGCTGAGCGCCCTCGGCGACATCGGAGGCTTCCGGCACACGGACCTCGACGCGGTGCCCGCGATGATGTTCACCTCGCCGAACCTGGACTCCACCACCAGCCTGGACTTCGCGGAGGCGTCCCCCGGAACGGTCGTACGGGTCGGCAACGCCGACGCCGCCCCGCACATCGGGTTCTCCACCGACAACGGCGCCAACTGGTTCCAGGGCTCCGAACCCTCCGGGGTCACCGGCGGGGGCACGGTCGCCGCCGCGGCGGACGGCAGCAGCTTCGTCTGGAGCCCCGAGGGCGCCGCGGTCCACCGCACCACCGGCTACGGCAACTCCTGGACCGCCTCCACCGGAATCCCCGCGGGGGCGACGGTCGAGTCGGACCGGAAGAACCCGAAGAAGTTCTACGGGTTCAAGGCCGGCACCTTCTACGTGTCGACCGACGGCGGGGCCACCTTCACCGCGAAGGCGACCGGCCTCCCGGCCGAGGGCAACGTCCGCTTCAAGGCGCTGCCCGGCTCCGAGGGCGACATCTGGCTCGCGGGTGGCGCCTCCACCGGCGCCTACGGCCTCTGGCGCTCCACCGACTCCGGCACGAGCTTCACCAAGTTCACCGGTGTGCAGCAGGCCGACAGCGTCGGCTTCGGCAAGGCGGCCACCGGGGCCGCCTACCGGACCGTCTTCGTCAGCGCGAAGATCGGCGGGGTGCGCGGCATCTTCCGGTCCACGGACGCGGGCGCCACCTGGACCCGGATCAACGACGACGCCCACCAGTGGGCCTGGACCGGCGCGGCGATCACCGGGGACCCGCGGGTGTACGGCAGGGTCTACGTCTCCACCAACGGCCGGGGCATCCAGGTCGGCGAGTCCTCCGACACCGGCGGCGGTGGCACGGACCCCGGCACCGATCCCGAACCGGAGGAACCGGCGGACGCCGACTGCGAGGTCACGTACAAGGTCACCAACCAGTGGTCCGGCGGATTCCAGGCCGAGGTGACGCTCACCAACACCGCCGGCGCGGCCTACGACGGATGGCAGCTGGCCTGGTCCTTCCCGGGAGACCAGAAGGTCACCCAGATGTGGAACGCCTCCCACCAGCAGACCGGGGCGAAGGTCACGGCGACCGACGTCGGCTGGAACGGCAAGGTCGCGCCCGGATCATCGGCGGGCTTCGGCTTCACCGGCACGTCGACGGGCGCCGCCGCCGCGCCCGGTGCGTTCACGCTGGGCGGTGAGGCCTGCACCGTCTCCTGAGGGCTCGTGGGCCGGTGCCGGGAGGGTTCGCCCGGCACCGGCCCACGAGCATCATGAAATGGACATACCGACCCTCGTGTGGTGCATTTGGACTGAACGCACCGCGCCTGGGAGGTACCCGTGGTCGATGTCGATGTGCTGATCGCGGGGGCGGGGCCGGTCGGTCTGACGGCCGCGTCCGAACTGTGCCGGCGCGGGGTGACGTGCCGCGTCGTCGACCGTCTCCCCGCACGGCTTCCCTACGCGCGAGCCGTGGGCGTCCAGCCCCGGACCCTGGAGGTCTGGGACCGGATGGGGATGGTCCGTGAGGCACTGGAGAGCGCAGTCCCGCTCAAGGGGCAGCTCCTCTACGTCAACGGCCGGGAAGGCCCGCGGATCGATCTGGAGCTCCCGCCCGAGGTGCCCTACGGCTTCGCCGCCCTCCCGCAGTACGAGACCGAGCGGCTCCTCGAGGACCTCCTCCGGCGCCGGGGAGGACACGTCGAACGCGGCACCGAACTCGTCTCCTTCGAGCAGGACTCCGGGGAGGTGGGAGCGGTCCTCTCCCTGTCCGCGGGCGGCACCGAGGAACTGACGGCCCGCTACCTGGTGGGCTGCGACGGCGCCCACAGCGTCGTACGCAAGGGGCTCGGCCTGTCCTTCGAAGGTGCGGCCCTGCCCCAGGAGTACATGCTGGGGGATGTCGAGGTCGACTGGGACCTGCCGGCCGGATACGCGATCCGTGCCTCGCGCGCCGTCGACGGGCAACCGGACGACCTCCTGGTGTGCATCCCGCTGCCCGGCGACCGCCGTTACCGGATGTCGATGGCGACGCCGCCCGAACTCTCCCTGGCCGCACGGCACGACACGGACGGCGTCGCGCACGGCCTCAGCGGTGAACACGGCCCGGTACCCGGAGTCGAACACATCCAGGCGGTGCTCGACCGGCTCTCCCCCCGCCCCACGACCGCCTCCTCGCTGCGCTGGTCATCGGTGTTCCGGATCAGCCACCGCATCGTCGACAGGTACGGCCGCGGACGGGTCTTCGTGGCCGGGGACGCCGCGCACATCCACCCGCCCACGGGCGCCCAGGGGATGAACACCGGCGTCCAGGACGCGTTCAACCTGGCCTGGAAGCTCGCCGCCGCGGTGCGTGGCCGCGCGGGTGCCGGCCTGCTGGAGAGCTACGACGCCGAACGCCGCCCGGTCGGCGAGGAAGTGGTGGCGCGCACCCTGCGCCACGCGCGGAGCGGTATCCGGACCGATCCGGACGACCCCACGACGACGCTGCTGCGCGAGGCCCAGCTCCTCGTCGGCTACCGGGGCAGCCCCATCGTGGAACCGGACGGCTCCGCCCCCGACGGCCCCGCCCCCGGCGACCGTGCGCCCGACTGCGGCGGACTCGCGTACGCCCTGGCGGCCTTCCCCGTCCGGCTGTTCACCCTGCTCCGGGAACGCGAGCACACCCTGCTGCTCTACGCCGACGACGAGGACCAGGTGATGGCGTTCGACGCGGTGGCGGCCTCCGCCGAGCGAACCGCGCCCGGCCGGCTGAACGCTTACGCGGTACTCGCCCCCGGGCTGCGATCCCCCGCCCCGCGGTTGCCCGTCGTCCACGACACGCGCGACGAGTTCCGGCGCGTGTACGGCGCGCGGGGTGGCGAGGTCTTCCTCGTACGTCCCGACGGCCACCTCGGGCTGCGTACCACTCCGGCGGGCGGGCCGGTGCCCGTCGCCCACCTGGCGCGGCTCTTCGGCGTCTGACGGGCCCGCGCGTGGCGGACGCCGGTGACGGCACGACCGGCGGCTCCTCGTCGGGCGGTTCCCCGGAAGGGGGCTCCACGTCCACCGGCGGTGCGGCGGCCTCCGGCGGTTCCACGTCGGGCGGCTCGGACACGGCCCCGGGCGGGTCTGCGTCCTCATCGGCGTCCGGTGGTTCCGCCACGGGCGGGCCGACACACAGACGACGGCCGGCGCCCTGGCGGCGACCGGCTCCGGCTCCGCCCTTCCCGCGCTGGGAGCGGCGGCGGCGCTGATCGCGGGCGGTGGGATCCTCTACGCCGTCCGCCGCCGGGCGGCCTCCGGCAGCCTGGGGCACGACCGGTGACATGACGTGGGGCCCGGCAGGAGTCCTCCTGCCGGGCCCCACGCCGCCCGATGAGCCGGACCGGCTCATCTCACCCCGCCTCAGGGGAAGGACACCACCTGGGACGGGATGGTCGACGTACCGGATGTGGGGGACCCGGTGTTGTTGATGACGTGGTCGTACTGACCCTGGCCGCCCAGGGACACGACGAGCAGGTCGTGGAACTTCACTCCGGGCTTCACGGGGGCCTGGAACCCGTGCTGCTGGCGGATGGTCGGGTCGACGTTGAAGTAGCAGTAGCTGCCCATGCCCCAGCCCTCGTGGGTCGTGACCGAGTCACCCACCTTGTAGGCGGCGTAGCCCTTGATGTCGCCGTTCTGGATGGCGGCCTGGTTGGGGGCGTCGTACGCCTTCTCGTTCTGGAAGAAGATCGTCTTCCCGTTCTCGCCGTACCACTGGACGTCGTACTTGTTGAAGTGCTCGACGAACAGCCCCGTGGCCAGGACGTCGTCACCGTTCACCCGGAGCCCGTAGTCGGACCGGTTGGTCTCCCAGCCCACCCCGTCCCCGTGGTCCGCGCGCCACAGCCAGGTGTGGTCGATGATCGTGTCGTCGCTGTTGACCACCATGCCGGTGGTCGCCTTGCCGGCTCCCGCGCCACCGACCCGGACGAAGACGTCCTGGAGGCTGGTCGGGTTGGCCGAGTGGTCGGCCGACGCGCCCTCGGGACCCACCTGGACGAGCACGGAGGAGTTCTGCGTACCGGCGTCCACGAGGAGTCCGGCGAGCTTGACGCCGTCGACGTCACCGACCTTGATCGCGGTCACCCCGTTGTCCGGGATGACCGTGGCCAGGCCGAGACCGAGCGCGACGGTGTTCGCCCGGTTGATCTCGATGGGCTCGTTCACGTGGTAGACGCCCGGGGTGAACAGCAGGTGCAGGCCCTGCCGGACCGCGGCGTTGATGGTCTGCGCGGTGGCGCCGGGCTTCACCACGTAGAACTGGCTCAGCGGGATGGACTCACCCTGGGGGGTGCCGTTCCAGGAGACGCCCCGCGCGTTGGTGCGCTTGGCGGGGACGAACACCTTGTAGTCGGTTCCGTCGAGGTAGAGGAAGGGCTTCTCGCGGGAGACCGGGGTGGTGTCCAGTGTCGTGTACGGCGGTTCGGGGAAGCTCTGGGCGGGGGCGCCCTCGACGCCGGAGAAGGTCATGTTCCAGACGCCGTTGCCCCAGCCGCCGACGGAGCTGTCGCGGGTGTACCACTGCTGCTGGGAGTAGGGGCCGACCTGGCCGTCGATCTTGCTGTCCGCGATGTAGCCGCCGCTCGCCCATCCGTAGCCGTTCGGCGCGAGGTTGAGCCCGCCCTTGACGTGCATGCGCCGGAACGGGGCGGCCTGGGAGACGGCCCAGCGGTTCGTGCCGTTGACCGGGTTGAGGGCGAGGTTCTCGGCCGAACGCCAGAAGTTCTGGGTGGCGTTGCCGTTGAACCAGCCGGCGTCGACGGTGACGTCGCCGTTGAAGGTGGTGTCGTCCGGCTTGAGGCCGAGGCCCGCGATGGAGGTGTAGAAGCCGATCTGCGCGTTGATGTTGTTGTAGGTACCGGGCTTGAACATCAGGGCGTAGCGGCCCGTGCCGAACTGCGCGGACTCCTGCTTCTTGAAGATCTCGTCGACCTTGCCCTGGATGTCGGGCGTCGACGGGTCGAAGACCAGCACGTTGGGGCCGAGGTCACCGCCGCCGGGGATCTGCGGGTCGCCGCCGCCGGCCGTGCCGAACACCTGGAACTCCCAGAGCGAGTGGCCGTAGACGGTGGCACGCGCGGTGCCCGTCAGCCGGACGTAGCGTGCGGTGCCGGAGACGTTGAGGGTCTCCGTGCCGCCGGGGCCGGTGGTGGTGGAGTAGGCGGTGCTCCAGCTGTTGTTGTCCGAGGAGAACTCGATCCGGTACGCGGTGGAGTAGGCGGCCTCCCACCGCAGCACGATCTGGCTCACCGAGGCGGAGACCCCGAGGTCGACCTTGATCCACTGAGGATCGGAGAAGGTACTCGACCAGCGCGTTCCGGTGCTGCCGTCCACGGCCGCCGATGCGGGGGTGCCGTCGTTCTCCTGGCTGGACGAGGTGACTGCCTTGCCCTGGGAGAGCAGTGAGGCCGCGGCGCTCGCGGGGGACTGGGGGATCAGGGCCAGCAGCGAGAGGACGAGGCCGGCGACGACGGCAAGCACACCGAGTCGCCTTCCGGTCGGCGCGAAGGGTCTGTGGAGGTTCGGGGGTGCGTACACGGGAGTCTCCTCTGTCGTGGGGCGGGTACACGACGCGCACAGCCGGAGAGCGCTCTCTCCGGCTGTGCGAGATACTCCACCCTTGTTGCGAACGCGTCAAGAGATGTGCGACAACAGCTGCTTCAGGGCCTGTTGCCGACAAGAACTGATGACTGCGCCAGGGGACCGCCCCTCTTGATCGTCCTCCTCGGTGGCGGTCCGTGAGGTGCGCCGGTGCGTGGGTTCAGGAATTGGCGGAGGGTTCACGGGGCGGCGTACGTCCGTACGTAATCGAACTCCGCCGTCGCGCCGGACCGGTTGTGGGACACCAGGCCGATCCTCAGCGCACCACGCACCGGGAGGGTCCAGGTGCCGCCCGGGGACCAGTGGACGCCGTCACGGCTGGTGGACGCGCGTACCTCGTGTTCCCCGTGCGCGGCGTCGCGGTGGTAGGCCATCCGCAGCCACATGGTGTCGGCCGTGGGGCCCCCGAACATCGGGGCGTTGGCCACCGCCGTCGGCGGAGTCGTCGTGGGGCGCTCGCCCTCCTTCCCGAACTCGCTGACGTGGAGCACGGCCCCGTTGCCGTTGGTGAGCGGCAGCACGGAATGGACGAGCTTGAACCACCGGTCGTCGTTCTCGTACAGGACGAGACCGGCCTGCTGGGCCGCCCGGTCGGGGGCGAACCGCAGCTTCGTCTCCACCGTGAAGTCACCTTCGGGCGCGTCCCGCAGCAGCACGGAGGCGGTGTTGTCGCCCAGGTACAGCTCGGCGTTCTGCGTCGGCCAGGAGAGTGCGCCGCCCGTCATGGAGACCCCCGCGGCCGGCCCGCGTACCCACTGCCAGGGGGAAGGGGCACTCGTGCCCGGGACCGTGGCGGTGTCGAACTCGTCGCTGTGGTCCGGGAGCAGCCGCCCCGGCGGAGCGACGGCCACCCGCTTCGTCACCGGCCGGTACAGGGCTGCCGCACCCACGTTGTCCGCCGCGGCACCGGTGCCCTTCGCCGCCGCGCCGACCGCACCCTTGCGTACCGCCCCCGCCGGCACGACACGTGACTGCAGAGCCACCGGGTCCCGCAGCCGGTCACCGGTGACCTCGGCGGTCAGCCTCCTCCCGCGTATCTCCACGGACACGTTGTTCCAGGTGTTCCACGAGAATCCGGACGGCAGCGGGGTGACCTGTTCACCACGGCTTCTGCCGCCCACGCGTACGTCGGTGACGAGAGCGCCCCGAGCCCGGTCGAGCCAGGCCACGATCCTGTTGCCGGGGTCCCGGTAGGCGACGGTGAGCCCCGCCGCGCCGCCCTCCGACGTCACCTTCAGGTCCGCCTCGGCCCGCAGGCCGGCGGGGGCGCGCCCGCCGGCGAGGAGGTACGCGGTGCCCGTTCCGGACGCTCCGGGGGTGTGCCGCGCGTAGCCGTGTGCGGCGGGGTCGGACGCGGTGGACCATCCGGAGGTGCGGGCGCCCTCCGCGCGCCAGCCCTTCAGACCGCCGTCGTTGAAGGTGCCGCCGGCCTCCCATGAGGTGACCGGCGCGGCGGTCGGCCCGTCCGACGGTCCCGCACCGGCCCGTACGACGGGCCAGCCGTCGATCCAGTCGAGCCGGTCGATGAGCATCGGGCGACGGGTCAGCCTCAGGGTGCCGTTCGATGCCGGTGCGAGGTCCGGCGACTCCGCGGGTATGCCGTGGTAGACCAGCCAGTCCTGGCCCGCGAGGTCGGTCTGGATCGCGTTGTGGCCGGGGCCGATCCAGCGGTTGCCGTTCGCCCCGGCGACCACGCCCGCCTTGCTCGTGAGGGCCATCAGGTCGGTGCCCTCGTCGTCGGTGAACGGACCGGTGGGGCTCGCGGACCGCCCCACCTTCACCCGGTAGCCGCTGTAGGCGCCGTCGCAGCAGCCCGCGTCGGAGTAGAAGAGGTAGTAGAAGTCGTCCCGCCGCACGACGAAGCCCCCCTCGACCCGGCGGCCACGGGCCACCTGGGTGACCTCACCCTCGGTCCGGGTCAGGTCGGCGTTCAGCCTCGCGACGCAGATCGTGTCGTAACTGCCCCAGTACAGATAGGGGGTGCCGTCCGTGTCGGTGAACTGCGCCTGGTCGATGTTGCCCGCCGGGCAGCCGCTCGGTGAGGGCAGCACGGCACCCTTGTCGGTCCACGGGCCCGTCGGCGACGGCGACGTGACGAGGCCGACGGTGTTCCGCCCGGGTACGGAGTAGTAGAGGTGGTAGAGGCCGTAGGCGTAGCGCACCTCGGGCGCCCAGAGCCGCGATCCCTCGTGCCAGGCCGGCTTGTCCGCCGGGGTGAACACCTCGCCCGCGTACTCCCACGTCACCATGTCGGCCGAGCGCAGGATCGGCAGCATGCGCTCCCCGTCCTCGCCCTTGCTCTGCATGACCGGGTTCTGGGTGCCGTACGCGTACCAGAGGCCGTCCTTGCCACGGAGCATCGCGGGATCGGGGAACGTGTCGACGGCCCCGGTGGAGACCGGGTTGGTGTACGTCGCCGCGGCCGCCGGCCGGGCCTGCGCGCCGTGCGAGGGGGCCGAGGCGAGGGTGAGCATCCAGACCAGGGCTGCCGCCCCCGCCGCCCACCGGGGGAGGAGGCGGGGGCGGACGGTCCTTCGCGTGCGTCTCATGGGGTCTCCGTGAGTGTCCCGCCCGGACCCGCGGTCGCGGTCCAGGTCGTGTCGGCGTTCTCTCCGTCGTTCTCGAAGGCGCTGAGGCTCGGGTCGTAGTCGGAGACGCCGATGTCGTACATGGACGTCATCCAGTGGTAGAAGTTGTCGCCCCGGTCCCGCAGCAGCTCGTACAGCCGCCGCATCAACCGGGTGCGCACCTTTCTGAACTCGGGGTGCGTGTAGCGGTTGGCGAGCTCGTGCGGGTCCGCCAGCAGGTCGTACAGCTCGTTGACCGACTCGGGGTTGACGACGAGCTTGTAGCGGTCGTCGCGGATCATCCGCTGGGGATACGGGAAGTGGTGGCCGTGGAACTCGGCGACCAACTCGTCCGGCCAGTCCGGGACCTCACCCTTCACCAGGGGCACCAGGCTCCGGCTGTCCACCGCCGGGGTCGGGTCGCAGCCGGCGAGTTCCAGGATCGTCGCGGTGCAGTCGGTCAAGCTGACCAGCTCGTCCCTGACCTGCGGGGCGGCCCCGGGGATCCGGATGATTCCGGGGATGCGGTAGATGTCCTCGTACATCGCCGGGCCCTTGTCGTGCAGCCGGTGTGCGCCCGTGAACTCGCCGTGGTCCGCAGTGAAGAACACCGAGGTGTCCTCGCTGAGACCCAGCTCGTCGAGACGGGTGAGGATGCGCCCGATCTGCTCGTCGATCAGGGTGACGTAGCCCCAGTAGACCGCTATCAGCTTGCGGGTCGTCTCGATGGGGATGGTGTCGAAGGCCCAGTGCGCGCTGTAGTTGCGCTGCACAGGCGGTTTTCCCTCGAAGGTCTCGGCGACGGACGGCGGCAGTTCGACCAGCTCCGGGTCGTAGAGGTCGTAGTAGGCGTCCGGCAGCAGATAGGGCAGATGCGGACCGAAGAAGTGCGTGGCCAGGAAGAACGGCTCCTCGCCGGCCGCGTACCGCTCCAGGTGCTCGATGGCGCGGGTGGCGAGGTAGTGCTCGAACGTCGCCTCCACCGGCTGGTGCAGCCGGGCGGCCAGGAGATTGCCCGGGTTCCCACCCGGAGCCGTGCCCCGGATCGGTTCGGAGATGCGGTACGGGGGCAGCCCGCGCTCCTCCAGATACGCCAGGTAGTCCGGATGGTCGACGGGGTTGTGCCAGCCCGGCAGGTCGGGGCCCTCGAAACCGTACGAGGCGGCGTTGCGCCGGGTCCCGCCGTGCCACTTGCCGATGAGTCCCAACCGGTAGTCCCGCGCGGCGAGTGCCTCCGGGAAGGTGAAGGCGTCCTCGCGCAGGTCCTCCAGATAGCCCACGTTGCGCTCGTAGTTGGCGAGCAGCCGGTGCCGGAAGGGTGCCTGTCCGGTGAGCAGACTCGCCCGCGCCGGGGTGCAGATCGCGGTGGGCGTGTAGAAGCGGTCGAAGCGCGTGCCGGTGGCCGCCAGCCGGTCCAGGTTCGGTGTGGCGACGTGCGGATTGCCGTAGCAGCCCAGGGTGTCCACCCGGTGCTGATCGGTCATCAGGAACAGCAGGTTCACTTCTTGTACGCCTTCGTGTAGAGGTCGCCCTCGTAGTACGTGTCCGCCGCCGGAGCCTTCTTGAGCCGGCCCGTGTCCACGAAGAACTCGCCCAGCCCGTCCAGCCAGCCGTCCACGGTCCCGTCCTCGGTCCTGGCCACCAGGTCCGCCGTGGACAGCGTCTCCACGTTGGCCGCGTCCGCCGCCACCTTGGCGCGGTCGATCTTCAGGAGCGAGGCGGCCGCGTCGATGGCCTCGTCGGGGTGTGCGGCGCGCCAGTCGTTGGCCTTCTGGAGGACCGCGACGACCTTGGCGTTCAGCTTCGCGTCGCTCCTCGCGGGGGCCACGAACGCCGTGGGGAACGCCCGGTCCTTGAAGTCCGCTGTGCTGGCGACCTCGTTGAGCTTCGGCTCCTTCGCCTTGATGGTGTCGATCAGCGGATACCAGAGGCCCGCTCCGTCGATCTGTCCGGACACGAACGCGGAGACGATCGTGGACGGGTCCATCGGCACCTTCTCGATGTCCTTCTCCGACATCCCCGCCTTCTGCAGAGCGAGATCGAGCGCCATCGCGCCGGAGGTGCCCTCGGGCACACCGACCTTCTTGCCCTTGAGGTCCTCGACGGAGGTGATGCCGGGCTGGGCTATGACCCGGTCGGCACGGGCGAGCGTGTTGATCGCCACGACCTTCGCCTTGCCGGACGCGGGCAGCCACATGGCGCCGGGGCCGATGTATCCGAAGTCGAGGTCGTGCGACCCGAGCGCCTGGATCTGGAGCGGCCCGTTGGTGAACGTCGAGTACTCGGGGGTCAGCCCTTGCTCCTTCCACAGCCCCTGCTTGTCCGCGATGGCCAGCAGGCTCGCGCCGTTGAAGTCGCTGATGTAGCCGAAGCGGACGGTGGATCCGCCGTCGGCGGACGAGTCACCGGAGCACCCGGTGACGGAGAGTGCCAGGGCCGACACGGCGACGGCCGCCGTCAGGGCGCGCTGAGGTAGACGCATGACGCTGGGTTCCTTAGGGAGGTTGGGGGAGCGGGTGACGGGTGGTGCTCAGGCGGCCTGGGCGGCCGGGGTCCGGTGGTACACGGAGGTCCACACGGCGTTGCGGATCCGTGCGAACTCGGGCGAGAGGCGGATGGCCTCCGTGCGGGGGTACGGCAGGTCGACGTCGACGACCGAATGGATCCGGCCGGGCCGCGCCGCCATCACCACGACACGGCGGGCGAGGTACACGGCCTCGTCGACGTCGTGCGTGATGAACAGGACGGTGCGCCGGTCCCGGCTCCAGGTCTCCAGCAGCTGGTCCTGCAGCTGGACCCGGGTCAGCGCGTCCAGCGCGCCGAAGGGCTCGTCCATCAGGAGCACCTGCGGATCGACCGCGTAGGCGCGGGCGATCGCGCAGCGCTGTTTCATCCCGCCCGACAGGGTCTTGGGCAGCGCGTCGGCGAAGTCGGTGAGGCCGACCAGGTCGATGGCGCGCTCCGCCCGCAGTCTCCGTTCCGCGGAGGGCACGGACGACAGCTTGAGCCCGAACTCGACGTTGCCGCGTACGGTCAGCCAGGGGAAGAGCGCGTACTGCTGGAAGATCACCCCGCGGTCGGGTCCGGGGCCGGTGACGGGCCGCCCGTCGACGAGGACCTCGCCCGAGGTCGGGGTGGCGAGCCCGGCGGCCAGGTTGAGCAGGGTGCTCTTGCCGCACCCGGACGGTCCGACGACGGTGACGAACTCCTCGTCACCGATGTCCAGGGACACCTCGTCCAGAGCGGTGAAGGTGGACTTCTTCAGCGGAAAGGTCCGGGAGACTTTCCGGAAGGAGATCTTGGCGTTCAACGGGTCTCCTGCCAACGGGTGAGGCGGCGTTCGGCGAGCAGCAGCAGCCGGTCCATCAGCAGGCCGAGCAGACCGATGGTGATGAGACCGACGAAGATGGTGGGGAGGTCGTAGTAGAGCTGGGCCGACTGCATCCGGAAGCCGAGGCCTTCCTGCGCGGCGATCAGCTCCGCGGCGACGAGGGTCCCCCAGGCGGAGCCCAGCCCGATCCGCATCCCGACGAGGATGAACGGCGCCGAGGCGGGGACCACCACCTTGAGGAAGATCGTCCCGTCCCGGGCCCCCAGGACCCGTGCCGCGTCGATGAGCGTCCTGTTGACTCCCACGACGCCCTGGAACGCGGCCACGACGCTCGACAGGAACGCCGCCAGGAAGATCACGAACACCTTGGGCACCTCGCCGATGCCCAGCAGCACGATGGCCAGCGGAATCATCGCCAGCGGCGGCACCGTGCGGAAGAACTGGACGTACGGCTCCAGCAGCCCGCGCGCCACCGGGTACCAGCCCATCAGGAAGCCCACGGGAACGGCCAGCAGGGTGCCCAGCGCGAAGCCGGTCAGCACACGCCGCAGGCTGGCCAGCGCGTCGTCGGCCAGCGTGCCGTCCTCGATCAGCTCGCCCGCCCTGCCCGCCACCGCGACCGGTCCGGGAAGCGCCTGCACCCCCAGCGAGGCCAGCCACGCCCACAGGCCGATGCCGGCCACCAGAGCGATCAGGTTCAGTGCGAACGGGGGGACGCGGACGCCCTTGCGCCCGGGCGCGCGGGCGTCGCCCGCGCCGCCCCGTACGGGTTCGGCCCGCTTCAGGGGAGTCTCCGTGGAACTCATGCGGCGTCCTCGGGAAGGTCTTCGCTGCCCGGTTCCGGGTAGCGGGCGAGCAGGGGGGATTCGTGGAGTGCGAGGGCGACCCCGCCGAGGGCGCCGCCCGCCTCGCCGAGCCCGGCGGGCAGCAGCGTCACGCGCCCACGGGCCAGCGGCAGGACGTGTGCGTCGAGTGCCTCCCGTACGGGGGTCAGCAGCGCGTCCTTGGCCTTGGCCAGTTCACCGCCCAGCACGATCACGCCCGGACCGACCGCGTTGGTGACACCCGCGAGCACCACGCCGGTCCGTGTCCCAGCGGCCCGCAGCACCTCGTGCGCCGCCGGGCTGCCGTTCTCGACGGCCCTCAGCAGCGTCGGGACATCGTCCGCCCGGCCGCCCCGCGCGCGGTAGGAAGCGAGGACGGACCCGATCGACGCGATCGTCTCCAGGCACCCCCTGCCCCCGCACTCGCACGGGTCGCCCTCGGGGTCGGCGGTGATGTGACCGAGTTCGCCGGCCAGTCCGTCGGCCCCCCGGTGCAGCGAACCGTTCACGACGAGACCGCCGCCCACCCCGTGTGAAAGCCGCAGGTACAGCACGTCCTGGCTGCCCGCCGCCGCCCCCCAGGTGGATTCCGCGAGGGCCGCGAGCCGGGTGTTGTTGTCCAGCAGGACCGGGGCCCCGAACCGCTTCCCCAGCAGTCCGGCCAGGGCCGCCAAGGGCACCTCGGGCGCGCCCCCTGCCGTCCGCACCGGTCCGACGACGCCGACGCCGACCGCGCCGGTGGTGCCGAGCGAGGACAACCGGAGGGTGCCCCCGGCCAGCGAGGCGACCAGCCGCTCGGCCAGTTCCACCCGCCGCTCCCAGGAGAGCCCCGGCGGATGGGCACGGCTCGCCGAACCGATCACTTCGTGTGCCACGTTGGCGGCGGCGACATGAACGGCCCGCCGGGCGAAATCGATGCCGACGGCCTGGCCGGCGGCGGGGTTGAGCGTGAGGTGCTCCACCGGACGGCCGCGCCGGCGCGGCCCGGGCTCCGCGGCCGCCGCCACGACGGCTCCGCTCGCGACCAGGGTCCCGACTATGTCGTACAGCGTGGTGCGCGACAGTCCGGCCTGGCGTCCGAGCTCGGCCCGGCTCTGGGGTCCGTGCCGGCGCAGCAGACCGAGTACGCGTTCCTCGTGCCCGCGCCTCAGTCGCGAGAGAGGTCCACCGTGTGAGTGCATGGCGCCCAGCATGATGACCGCGCGATTTTTTAGTCAATGACCCGGAAAAATATTCATGTTGCCGCAATGACGGCGGGATCAGGCCGTGCGGACGCAGCGGAAGCCGAGATTCCCCGTGGTGCTGTCAGAGGTGTTGCGGGTGCGGGCGGCCACCCGGTAGCGGTTGCAGTACGAGCGGTGGCACAGGTAGGAGCCGCCCCGCATCACCTTTGCGTCTCCCGCGCCCGGACCGCGCGGATCGCTCCGGCGCCCGGCCGGGTGTGTGGTGCCCCACCAGTCCTGGCACCACTCCCAGACGTTTCCCGCCATGTTGTACAGGCCGAAGCCGTTCGGCTGGTAGGCGTCGACCGGAGCGGTGCCCGCATAGCCGTCCTCGGCGGTGTTCTTCGTGGGGAAGTGCCCTTGCCAGATGTTGCAGCGGTGCTCACCTCCCGGGGTCAGGTCGTCGCCCCACGGATAGCGTGCCTGCTCGAGGCCGCCCCGGGCCGCGTACTCCCATTCGGCCTCGGTCGGCAGCCGTGCTCCGGCCCAACGGCTGTACGCGCGCGCGTCGTTCCAGGAGACGTGCACCACCGGATGGTCCCCGCGGTCCTCGATCCCGCTGCCGGGCCCCTCGGGCGTGTCCCAGCGGGCGCCCTCCACACCGCACCACCACGGGGTGCCCTCCGGACGGCCCGCGCCGCGCCGGAGCGCGGCCGGCAGGAACCCGGCGAAGACGTACGACCAGCCGAAGCGCTCGGCCTCCGTCACGTGGCCGGTGGCCGAGACGAACTCGGCGAAGCGCCGGTTGCTCACCGCGTGGGCGTCGATACGGAAGGCCGGGACCCGCACCTCGCGGACCGGGCCCTCCCCGTCGGCGGGGAACCCCTCGGGGTCCTCGGTGCCCATGAGGAACGACCCGCCCGGCAGCAGCACCATGCCGTCCCCGGCCGCTCCGCCCGGAGCGGGCGGGGAGGGGACCGGTCCCGCCACCCGCCCTGCGCGTCCCGCCGTGGCCACCGGGCCGGTCGCAGCGGTCCCGGACGGGGCGTCAGCCCCCCCGCGACCGGGGGAGCAGCAGCTTTCGGGCGCGATCTCGTTCATGCCGCGATCCTACGAGCATCACGGAGCCCCCTACACCGAAGATCATCTCTGCCCAAACCTCCACCCGGCGTGGCGTGCCTTCCAACGGGTGACGTCTGGCCCCCTGTCACACGATGGGCCCACGACGTCGCTCGAATGCGGCCCTCCCGAGTGGTGCGCCGCCGGATTTCAGCTGACGGTGGATCACGTCGCACCCGTGATCCGATGAGCCGACAACCAGCCGGCCAGCGCGGGCGTGGCGAAAGGACTGTGTACCCATGCGCTCTGCCCGCACCCTGTTCGCATCGGCCGCCGTCACGGCCGTCCTCGCGGTCACCGTTCCCGCCGCATACGCCGTGACCTCGGCGGACGACTGGAACAAGGACAGCGGCTCCTCCGCCAGCAGCAACGACGACCGTGAGAAGCCGGACTCGTGGAAGCACGACAAGCCCGAGGGCGGTGTCCACACGGGTGGCGGTGCGCTCGCCCGTGTGTCGGCCGACGACTGGCAGAAGGACAAGGACAAGGACAAGGACGAGGACAAGGCTGAGGACAAGGAGTCCGGCAGCAACGACGACCGTGAGAAGCCGGACTCGTGGAAGCACGACAAGCCCGAGGGCGGTGTCCACACGGGTGGCGGCGCGCTCGCGGGTCTGTCGGCCGACGACTGGCAGAAGGACAAGGACAAGGACGAGGACAAGGCTGAGGACAAGGAGTCCGGCAGCAACGACGACCGTGAGAAGCCGGACTCGTGGAAGCACGACAAGCCCGAGGGCGGTGTCCACACGGGTGGCGGTGCGCTCGCGGGTCTGTCGGCCGACGACTGGCAGAAGGACAAGGACAAGGACGAGGACAAGGCTGAGGACAAGGAGTCCGGCAGCAACGACGACCGTGAGAAGCCGGACTCGTGGAAGCACGAGAAGCCCGAGGGCGGTGTCCACACGGGTGGTGGCGCGCTCGCGGGTCTGTCGGCCGACGACTGGCAGAAGGACAAGGAGTCCGGTTCCGGCAGTGACACGGACGGCGAGAAGACCTGGAAGCACGAGAAGCCCGAGGGCGGTGTCCACACCGGCGGTGGCGCGATGGCGCTCTCCGGCAGCGGCCTGGCCGCCGGTTCGGTCCTGATGCTCGGCGGGCTCGGTGCCGCCGCGTACAAGCTGCGCCGTCGCAACGCCTCGGGTGCCACTGCCGCCTGACAGGCGTCCCGCACCGCTGAATGAACCGTGGCGTGGCCGCCGTCCTCCCCGGGCGGCGGCCTCGCCGGTTTTCCCGTACAGACCCCGCCCGCACGCGAAAGGCAGCATGAGCATGGCCGCCCCGCAGCCGTCCACCCCAGACTCCGCCTCCCCGGCCATCGGCCGCTCCCTCCTGTGGCCCCTCATCGCGGTAGGGCTGGGCTTCCTCCTCGTCTACAACTCCTTCGACGCGTCGGCCGGGGTCCCGCCGGCCCCCTCCGTGGTGTCCCTCCCCGCGGCCTCCGCTCCTGCCGCGCCCTCCCCGTCGGCCTCCACGTCCGCCGCGCCCTCCGGCCTGCCCCGGTCCGAACCCGAGCGGATCTCGATCAAGTCGATCGCGGTCGACGCCCCGTTCACACCGCTGTCGGTCGGCCCCTCCGGCCAGCTCGACGCGCCGCCGGCGAGCGACCCCAACCTGGCGGGCTGGTTCAAGGACGGTGCCACGCCCGGCGAGCGCGGTACCTCGGTGGTCGCGGGCCACGTCGACACCAAGACCGGCCCCGCCGTGTTCCTGCTGCTCAGCACCCTCAAGGCGGGCAACACGGTGGACATCACCCGTGAGGACGGTGTCGTCGCCACCTTCGAGGTCGACTCGGTCGAGACGTTCAGCAAGGCGGACTTCCCGGATGATCGCGTGTACGCCGACAAAGGCACCGCCCAGCTGAGGCTGATCACCTGCGGCGGCGTCTACGACAAGAAGAAGAAGGACTACGAGGACAACGTGGTGGTGTTCGCCCATCTGGCCTCGGCCAAGAACTCCTGAGGGCGCACTCGGAGCCCGCCCCTGACCGACGGTGGCAAGCCCTGTCCCGGCACGGCCGCCGGACAGACCCCGTCCGGCCTGCAGGCCCGCTCGCGAACCGGGTATTCGCTGGTCGAGCCGATGCGCACGCACCTACCATCCGGCTGTGACCACGACCTCCGCCGACGCGCGGACATCACAGCGACACACGGGCGGTCCGGGGCACGGCAGGACCCCGGACCCCCGCGCGGCCTCCGAGCTCGGACCGCTCGTCGGACACGAGGACGCCGGTACGAGGTATCGGGGGCTCACCCTGCTGTCGGAGCGGGTGGCAGGGCTCCCGGCGGCGGCCGGTGAGGCGGCCGATCTGGCGCGGCTGCTGCCGCGGGACGTTCCCCGGTCCCCGGACGAGTCGCTGCTCCTGGCCCGACTCCACGGACGGCTCGGTATCCACCTCCCGGGCCGGCGGCTGCCCGCCTGGCGTACGGCCCCGCTGGAGCAACGGGTGCGGGTCGCCTGGCTGCGCGCCGAACTCCTCACGAACCCTTCGGTGCTGCGGGACGAACAGCCCGGGGAGCCCCTCTTCCAGGCCGTACGCGCGATCGACGCCCTGGACGCCCCCCGCCCGGACCTGCTGGTGGCCGAACTCGTGGGTACCGGAGTACCCGCCCTCCTCACGGAAGCGGTCCGGCTGGTACGGCAGGGCCTGCACGCAGGTCTGCTCGCTCCCGGTCCCGCCAGGGGCCGTCTGGCGGGGCTCCTCGGCACGCGCCCGGCGCATCCGGCCGTCACGGCCACCGTCCTGGAGGAACTGGCTGAGCCCTGGGCGGCCGTGGACCCGCTGCCCGCGGCCTGGTTCGCACCGCTCCTCGACTCCGCCCAAGCCGGGCCGACAGCGACCGCGGCTCTCGTCGCAGCGGCCCGGCACGGACACGGCGACCTGCTGTCGCGGACCGCGGCGGACCCCGGCATGCCTCCGGCCCTGCGACGCCGGGCCATGGAACTCCTCGGTGACCTGGCGGAACGCGACGACATCGGCGCGCTGCTGGACATCGCGTCCCAGGACCCGCTGCTGCTCGGCGGGCCCACGGTCAGCTGCCTGCGGGGACTCCACCGGCGCGGTCACTTCCCCGAGGCGGCCCGGACGCCGGACGTCGTCGGCCTGGCGCTGGCCGATCACACGATCGACCCCCGTACGGTCGCCACCGTCCTCTACACCTGCCGCCGTCCCATGCTGGAGCTGCTCGTCGACGCCCCCGCCGACGCCCCGGACTGGCCGCGACGGCTCGCCCTGCTCGTCGCCCTGGCCGGGCAGGGAACAGGGGACCTCCCCGTCGGGGAGGCCGTCACCCGCCTGCTCCCCACCGCGCTCCGGCCCGCGCCGTTCCTCGACGCCGTCCGGGAACTACGGCACGCGGATGCCGAGGAGGCCGTGCTCGCCCTGCTGCCCGAAGCCCCGGCGGCAGCCCTCGGCACGCTCGAAGCCATCGGCGGACCCCGCACGGTCGCAGTGCTCACCGAGGCGCTCGGCCCCGACACCGACGGCCGAGGCGTCGCCCCCTATCTCCGCCCCGTACGCCACCGGGCGCTGGAACTCCTCTGGCAGCTCGACACCGACCCGGACCTCCGGCGCCACCTCCTCGCCCGGGTCGACCCCGCCGCGCTGCCTCCGGCCGTGGCCGCCGACCTCGGAGCTCCGGACGAGCGGGAACTCGCCCTGCTGACGGCGGGTCCGGAGCCCGGTGACCCGGTCGCCGCGCTGTGCGCGCTCGCGGCCCACGGCAGCACAGCCGTGCTGCCCGCCGTCACCGGACTGCTGCTGCGGGTCGTGAGCGAACTGGCGGCGTCCTGGGAGGCGGTGGAGACGGACCCGGAAGCGGTCCGGGCCGAGGAACCCGTGGTCCCCCAGGAGATCGTGGACGCCGTACGCGCTCTGGGCGGCCGGCTGCACGGGCGGCGCAGGATCAGGCCCGTCCACCTGCTCGGAGCCCGGGACGCGCAGGAGGCGGGGGACGCGCTGCTGGCCGGGACCGTACTGGACCTGCTGGACCGGCCGGATCTGCCGGCCCGTCAGCAGTCGATCCTCCTCGAAGTCCTCCGGCGCGCACCGTCCGCGGACGCCCGCCCGCGTGTCCACCGGCTGCTGCGCCACCGTGACCCCCACGTACGCAAACAGGTGATCGCGCTTCTGGCGCACGGCACGGCGGGCGAGGACGCCCAGGCGCTGTCGGCGACGCTCATCGCGTTGACCAGGGCCGACGACATCCAGACCGTCCGGCAGGCGCTGCTGGCCCTCGGCCACGCCGAGGCCCGCTGGGCGTGGCCGGCGATCACCGCTCTGCTCGGCCACCCCACCATGAACATCAGGAAGACCGCCGCCTCGGCCCTGCTGCGCGCCGGGACGCCCGCCGCGGTGCCCGCCCTCCTGCGGGCACTCGGCCGCACCGACAACCCGGGGCAGCGCACCGGGCTCGTCGCCGCGCTCCGGGCGGTGCTGGGTGACGCCTGCACGGCGACGGTCCTCGCCGCCGCCGAACACTCCCAGGACCCGGGTGAGCGCACGCTGCTGCTGCGGGGCCTCTCCGGAACCCTCGCCTCCCGCACGGTCCTCGCTCTGGCCGACCAGGACTCCCCGGTCGTGCCCGGCCTGATCGCCGCGGTCGCTGACCAGAGGATCCGTCTCGGGGAGGGGTCCGCCGCCGATCTCGCGGAGCTGTCGGCCGCGCACGGGATCGCGACACAGGCCCTCCCGTCCGACGCTGAATCCCGTGCCGCCACGCTGGTCGGCCACGGCTGGGACGACAGGGCCGCCCTGTCCGTGACGGACGCCCCGGGCGATGTGCCGGAATCCCTCCTGGGGAAGCTGCGCCCGATGCTGGCGGACTGGCTCCATCTGGCCCGGTCCCTGCCACAGTGCGACCGGGACAGGGTCCTGGGCTTCGTCCTGCGGATGTGCCCCGCACCGTGGACGGCCGGCGAGCTGGCCCTCTTCGCGCGTTCGGCCCAGGTCCTGGTGGAGGGGCTCGCGCACGAGACGGTGCGCCGGGCGCGCCTCCTCTCCCTGATCCAGGCCGTGGTGCCCGGGCTGCCCGGCCCGGAACGCATGGCGGTCGCCGATGCCGTACGGGCCCTGCCACCCCCGCAGCACGTGTGGGCGCTGCGGCTGCTCCGCGCCTGCGACGCCGTCCCGGTCAGAGCCGATCTGGACCGGGCCCTGGCGGCGGCCCGCCTCGGAGCCGACGCCCCGGACGCCGGGACGGCCGTCCTGCACGAGGCGTTCGGTACGCCGGTCCCGCACTCGCCGGAAGCCGAGACCTGGAGGTCCGCGCTGCGCGCGGCCCTCCGTACGCGCGACGCGCTGGAGAAGTTCCGGCTCGACGGCCACCCGTGTCCGCCGGACTCGCGGCAGGGGCTCGCGGCCCTCATGGCCGTCTTCCCCGAAGCCGGCGACGACGGCGTGCGTTCCCTGCTCCTCGACCGGATGACGGACCTCCAGCCCCTCGACGTGCCACCGTGGACCCTCGCGGAGAAGGCGGGCCCCGCTCCGGAAGCCGTCCGCGACGGCGATCTCGACCAGCCACGCTCCGCCGCTCAGTACGTCCGGCTGCTGGGCATGCTGGACGCGCCCGAGGCCGGCCGGAGAGCGGGAGCCGCCCGCCGGCTCCTGGACTGGCCGGAGCCGGAGCCGGCCCGCGCGGTCCTCGACGCGTACCTGCGGGGCCGTATCCCCCTGCCGTCAGGAGCACGCCTGGCCCGGACACTGGCCACGGTCGATCCGGCGGAGCTGGACAGCGGGCAGATCATCCCGGACAGGGTCGTCCGTCTGGCCGGGCGCCTCGGGCCCTGGGACGTCGTGCCCCTGATCCCGTTGCTGCTCGGATGGTGGGAGCACGGGCCCGCGGACCTTCGGACCGAAGCCGCCCGGACTCTGCGCACGGCGCCCGCGGATGTGCTGGCGGACCGTCTGCGCCCCCGGCTCGACGCGGGCGCGTGGGGCTTCCTGGACCTGCTGGCCGGCCTGCGGATCCTGGGCTCCACGGACATGAGGCGCGTCCGGGAGCGGCTGCGTGCGGAGGGGCGTGACGACCTCGCCGACGGACTCCTCCTGGACACAGGGCCGGATCCCGCGCCCCGGGCCGCTCCTCCTGCCGGTGCGGTCCACCGCCCCGGGCGGCCGGAGCTGCTCCGCCTCGCCCGTACGGGAGGCCCGGAGCAGATCCGCAGGGCCCTCGCGCGCCTCGCGGAGGAGCACGGCGGGCGGGGCCCGGACAGCGACCCCGCTCTCAGGGAGGTCATCGGTGAACTGCTGGTCCATCCCCGTCCCAGGGTGCGCCTGCACGCGCACAGGATCTCGCGCACCATGCTGGACCGGCCGGCCCATCTGCTCCACACCGCCGTCCTGCTCGACGACCCGCAGCCCGACATCAGCCGCATGGCGATCAGAACGCTCTGCCGCGCAGCCTGGGAACCCGCCGTCCCCGCGCTGGTCGCCCTGCTCGACCACACGCACCCGACGGTCCGCGAAGAGGCGGCCGAGGGGCTGCTGCTCATGGGCCCAGCCGCGGTTCCCGCACTGAGGCACGCCGCCGCCCGGGCCCGGCCCGACAGGCGCTCCCGCTACACCGGTCTCCTCGACCGGCTCACCGCGTCCGACGCCGGGCGGCAGGCGCCGTGATCCCTCAGCCCGCGCCCTCCCGGTCCGCCACGGCGACCTGGTGCAACGTGCGGCCGGTACGGGCCGAGCGGGCGTGGTACGGATCGGGGGTGCCCGGGCGATCGTGCACGGCCTGCCGGTCGTTCGCCTTGATCAGCAGCCAGGCCTCCGGACCCCGGGTCCCGTCCTCGTCGTCGATGTGGAAGCGGGTGAGCGCGAACTCGCCGTGCAGTTTGGCCCCGTCGAGCCAGAAGGTCGCGTGCCCGTTCTCCAGGGACTCGGCGAACGGGACGGGGGCGCCCGCCAGGTCGTGGCTGGTCGGACGGTAGACGCCCTGGTCCCACACGATCACTGTGCCGCTGCCCTGCTCGTCCTGCGGGATGACGCCCTCGAACTCGCGGTACTCCAGCGGGTGGTCGTCCGTCGGCACGGCCAGGCGTTTGTCGCTGGGATTGTCCGACGGACCGCGTGGAACCGCCCAGGACTTCAGAACGCCGTCCACCTCGAGCCGGAAGTCGAAATGCATGCGCCGGGCGTCGTGGATCTGCACCACGAAACGCCGTGTGCTCTCGCTGTCCACGACTGGTCCTTCCGCCGGTGCGGTCGGACGGTGCGTGCCCGCCGGGCCGAGTCCGCGCGAGTCCCGCACAGCCCCTGCCTCCACTGTGCCGCCGTCGGGGGCGGACCGCACGACGACGGCACGGGCCCACGCCGGGAGACGGGTCGGCCGGTCCACCACCCGCAGCTCCGTGGCCGCCGGGTCCAGGGTGCGTACCGCGGCGTGTGCGGCTCCCCCCGCCGGCACGAGGCGGGAACGGCTTGCGGCTTCGGGCACCGGCAGGGCGGGACCGTCCAGCTCGCCAGGGCCAGGACCAAAGCGACGGGACGGGCTGCTTCGGTACGGATGCGCATGGGTTGTCCGTTCCCCGGCGTGAGGACTTCCATCCGTACCGGCCCGGTCCGGGCCAGATCCTTGACGGGGCCTCGAACCGCTGCCTTAAATCAAGTGTTGAAAGATTCGCGTGGGGTGAACGCGTCCCGTGTTCACCTCTCGGCGCGTATCTGTCATGTGCATGACCGTCGGTTCCTTCGCGGAACCGGCGCCCCCCACAGGAGTGTCATCCCCCCACCCCGAAATGATGTGATGACCGTGGCTTCCCCTCACCATCACGTGCGCCGTCCTTCACGCAGGCGCCGCAGGACGCTGTACACCGCCCTCTCGCTGCTCTGCTGCTCCGTGGCATTGACCGCGCTCCCCGCCGGAGCCTCGGCCGCACCCGACCCCCACACGGCTGCGTCCTCCACGGCTTCCCGGGCGGCGCAGGCCGTGGCCTTCGCCGACGAGTTCGACGGACCCGCGGGGTCCGCCGTCGACGGCGGCAAGTGGCTGACCGAGACCGGCGACAACGTCGACAACCACGAACGGCAGTACTACACGGGGGGCAACGACAACGCCGCCCTCGACGGCCAGGGCAACCTCGTCATCACCGCCCGCAAGGAGAACCCTGGCAACTACCAGTGCTGGTACGGGACATGCGAGTACACCTCGTCCCGCCTCAACACCTCGGGCAAGTTCACCGCGACGTACGGGCACGTCGAGAGCAGGATGAAGATCCCGCGCGGGCAGGGCATATGGCCCGCCTTCTGGATGCTCGGGGCCGACATCGGCAGCGTCGGCTGGCCCAACAGCGGTGAGATCGACATCATGGAGAACGTCGGATTCGAACCGGGCACCGTCCACGGCACCCTGCACGGGCCCGGCTACTCCGGCTCGGGGGGCATCGGGGCCGGCTACACCCTCCCGGGCGGTGCTGCCTTCGCCGACGACTTCCACACCTTCGCCGTGGACTGGGCCCCCGACTCGATCACCTGGTCCGTCGACGGAACCGTCTACCAGCGGAGGACACCCGCGGACCTCAACGGCAACGCCTGGGTGTTCGACAAGCCGTTCTTCCTGATCCTCAACCTCGCCGTCGGAGGCTACTGGCCGGGCGACCCGGACGGCAGCACGGCCTTCCCGCAAGAACTCGTCGTGGACTACGTCCGCGTGACCACGAGCGACTGAGTACGGGCGACCCGCTACGGGCCGGGCCGGCGGCCACCACCGCCGGCCCGGCCGGCCGACGTAGCATGATGCGCATGGAGCAGCGCACACTCGGCAGGACCGGCCGTGACGTATCGGTCGTAGGACAGGGCACCTGGCAGCTGGGTGGCGACTGGGGTGAGGTGCGGGAGGCCGACGCCTTCGGTGTCCTCGACGCCGCCGTCGAGTCGGGGGTCACCTTCTTCGACACCGCCGACGTGTACGGCGACGGCCGCAGCGAGCAGCTCATCGGCCGCTATCTGAAGGACAGGCCCGACGCGGACGTCTTCGTGGCGACGAAGATGGGCCGCCGCGCCGACCAAGTGCCCGAGAACTACGTCCTGGACAACTTCCGCACCTGGAACGACCGCTCGCGCGCCAACCTCGGCGTCGACACCCTCGACCTCGTGCAGCTGCACTGCCCGCCCACGGCCGTCTACTCGTCGGACGCCGTGTACGACGCCCTCGACACGCTCGTCGCCGAACAGCGCGTCGCCGCCTACGCCGTGAGCGTCGAGACGTGCGCCGAGGCACTCACGGCCATCGCCAGGCCCGGCGTGGCGAGTGTCCAGATCATCCTGAACCCGTTCCGCCTGAAGCCCCTCGAAGAGGTCCTCCCGGCCGCCGTCGAGGCGGGGGTCGGCATCATCGCGCGCGTTCCGCTCGCCTCTGGCCTGCTCTCCGGCAGGTACACCGCGGACACGGTCTTCGCTCCGGAGGACCACCGCGCGTACAACCGCCACGGCGAGGCCTTCGACCAGGGCGAGACGTTCTCCGGCATCGACTACGCGACCGGCGTGGCAGCCGCCGCGGAGTTCGCCCGGCTCGCCCCCGAAGGCGCCACCCCGGCCGGGACCGCGCTGCGCTGGATCATCCAGCAGCCCGGTGTCACCAGCGTCATCCCCGGCGCGCGTTCCGTCGAGCAGGCCCGCGCCAACGCGTCCGCCGCCGCGCTCCCGCCGCTTCCTCGGCGCACCCTGGACGCGGTGAGCGACCTGTACGACCGCCGGATCCGCGCCGAGGTCCACCCCCGCTGGTGAGCCGCGGCTCAGTCGTCCTCGTCGTCGCCGTCCCCGGCGGGAGCCACCGCCGGGTCGGTCGCCGCGGGCGACTCGAGCCCGGCCGTCGGCGTGGAGCCCGGATCCGGGGTGTCCGCGGCACCGGTGTCCGGCGCGAAGAGGATCGTGCCCAGATAGACCGCCGCCAGGAAGGCGACCGTTCCGGCCACGGCGCTCGCCACGCGCGGGCGGCGCCGGATGGCCTCACCCGTGCTGATCCGGCGCGTGGTACCCGTCCGGGGCGCGGATCTGGACGTACGGGGCGCGGGCGCCGCCCGTCTGCGACCCGTGGCCTGCGGCAGCCGGTACGTCGACGGGCCCCCGCCGGCCGGAGCCCCGGGAGCCGGGGCCGGCGACGGGCCGGCCGGCGCGGCGGACCGCGGCGCGGCGGACCGAGGGGCGGCGGGCGCGTGCTGTGGAAGCGGCTCGGGCCGCCCGCGCCAGGCGTCCGTACGGAACCAGTCGGAGACCTGCTGCGCGCTCGGCCGGTCCTCCGGCTTCTTCGCGAGGAGGCCCATCAGATACGAGTCGAAGGCGGGGGAGATGTCCACCCCGCGCTGTCTCACGGGCACCGGGGGCGTGTCCACGTGCTGGTACAGCGTCGCGGTGGCCGTGTCCGAGCGGAACGGCGGCTGCCCGGCCAGCAGTTGGTAGATGACACAGCCGAGGGAGTACATGTCCGACGCGGAGTCGGCCGTACGGCCGAGCGCCCGCTCGGGAGCCAGGTACAGGCTCGTCCCCACGATGTGGCCGGCCGTGGTCAGCGCCGTCGAGGGGTCGTCCACGAACTGGGCGATCCCGAAGTCCCCGATCTTCACGGACCCGTCGGCGTCCAGCATCAGGTTGCCGGGCTTGATGTCACGGTGGACGATGCCCTGCCGGTGCGCGGCGGCCAGACCGGCGGCGGCCTGGCCCGCGATGTGCGCGACCTGCTCGGGGTGGACCGACTCCTGGGCCTCCAGCAGGTCCCCGAGGCTCTTGCCCTCGACCAGCTCCATCACCAGGTAGAAGCGGTCCTCCCAGGAACCGAAGTCGAACACGGCCACCAGGTGGGGGTGGCTCAGACGCGCGGCCGTCTGCGCCTCCAGGCGGAAGCGCGCGGTCGACGAGGCATCGGCCTGATCGCCCAGCAGCAGCTTCACCGCCACGGCCCGCCCCAGGACTTCGTCCGTGGCGCGCCACACCTCACCCATACCGCCACGGCCGATGGGGGATATCAGCCGGTACCGCCCAGCAACCAGCACCTGTGCACACCAATCTCGAATTGTGGCCCTCTCCGACTGCCGCGGCGGCGACCTCGTCGGGCTCATCGCCTCGGGTGGGTAGCGTCAGGGTGCGCGGCATGATCAGGATATCCGTCCCCCGGAGCGCCGCTCGCCCGGCCGGAGCCAGGAGCGCCTGATCCGGCCAATCGGCCCGTCGGACCGGCCTGTTCTCACCCGGCGGCGAGCCAGTCGAGCACCGCGGCGGCGGTGAATTCCGCCTGCCCGCCCGGGAACAGCAGCTCAGCCTTCCCGAACACCGCCGCGTCCGCCGTCGCTTCGGGCTCCGGAATCGCGACACAGCGCATTCCCGCCGCGTGGGCAGCCAGGACTCCCGGGACGGCGTCCTCCAGGACGACACACCCATCCGGAGCCACGCCGAGCCGACGGGCCGCCTCCAGGAACACGTCGGGTTCCGGCTTGCCGTGCGCCACCTCCTCGGCGGACACGTACAGGGGCAGGTACGCGTCCAGTCCCGTGACCGCGAGTGTGGCCGCGATCGCGGCCCTGGACGACCCCGACGCCACCGCCATCGGCACCCCGTCCCCGTGCAGCCGCTCGACGAGGGCGCGCATCTGCGGGAAGGCCGCGGTGGAGGCCCCGGCGAGCTCCAGGTAGAGGGCGTTCTTACCGGCCAGCAGCTCGTCGACCGGTGCCTCGATGCGGTGTTCCTCGCGCAGGACGGTGAGGGTCTCCCGGGTACCGATCCCGATGAACCGGGTGTGGTCCTCCCAGCTGAAGTCCCGCACGCCGTACCGGGCCAGGAGCCGGCGTCCCGCCTCGTAGTAGTTCGGCTCGCTGTCGACGAGGGTGCCGTCGAGGTCGAAGAGGACCGGCGGTACCGGGATACGCGGGGTGTTCATGGCACCCAGCATGCCCGACGGCGGTCAGGGAGGGCCCGCCGCTCGCCCCACCGCCTCGACCAGCGGCAGGACCCGGTGGGCGACACGCTCGCGCAGCGCCACATCGGTCCGGGTCCTGACCACCCCCGGGAGCTGGATGAGCCGCTGGATCACGTCCTCCAGGTGCCCGTTGTCACGGGCCACCACACGCGTCAGGAGATCGCCGCCCCCAGTGGTCGAGAACGCCTCGATGATCTCCGGGACCGCCGCGAGCGCGTCACCCACCTCGTCCAGGTGCCCCTGGGTGACCTCCAGGTGCACGAAGGCGAGCACCGGATGACCGAGGGCGGCGGGGGAGAGGGCGGGCCCCGTTCCCGTGATCACCCCGTCCCGCTCCAGACGGTCCAGCCGGGCCTGAAGGGTGCCACGTGCCACGCCGAGGAGACGTGCGTACTCGCGCACGCTGGTACGCGGCTGCTCGATGAGCAGCCGGAGGATACGGGTGTCGAGGGCGTCCACCGCCATGTCCGGCTGTGCTCCTCCCGGCTCGGTGATCGGTCGCCCGACTGTAGCCGGGGCGGGACGGCGGTGTACGGCACCCGGGGCGGAGTGCGCGCCCGCCCCGGATGCCGTACGCGGACCGCCCGCCCAGGATGCCGTCAGCGGGGCCCGGACGGGGTCAGGCGCAGCAGGGTGCCCTCGCCGTCTGCCGAGAGGACGAGTGAACCGTCCGGTGCGGCGGCGATGCCGGCGAAGCGGCGGGCGAGCCCCGGCAGACCGTTGGCGAACAACTCCGCCTCGGTGCCGGCCCCTTCGCGGGCGTCGACAGGCGGGCCGCCGACCGGCAGGTCCTCCGCCTCGGTCCAGCTCTCCGCGGTGGTGAGGGAGACCGCGCGCACCCTGCGACGGCCCGTCTCCACCGTGTACAGCTCGTCACCGAGCACGGTCAGCCCCTGCGGCGCACCGAGCCCGTCGGCCACCACGGTCGCCGGCGCGTCCTGCTCCAGCCTGAGCAGGGCACCCGCCCGCTCGTCGCTGACGTAACACCGGCCCGCCGCGTCGAAGGCCACGTCGACCGGACGGCCGAGCCCCTCCGCGAGCACGGTGACCTCGTCGTCCTCGGCGACGGAGAGCACCCGGCCGCCGCCGGTCTCCGCGACGACGAGCGAACCGTCCGGGCCCACCGCGACGCCCATCGGCCGGTCCAGTCCTCCCACGCGTGTCCGCATCGAACCGAGCGCGGTGTCGTAGGTCCTGACGTCCCCGAACTGCGAGGTGAGGTGCAGGAACGGGCCGTCCGCGGCGATGCCGTGGACGAAGGGCGCCAGGACGTGGCTGCGGGGTTCCCCGGACTCCGCCCGGGTGCCGTCGCCGGACCTCCCGGTTGCAGGCCCGCCGGGAGGAGGAGGGCTCGCCACCCGGTAGTGGTCCGCCGCGTAGACGGTGCCGGCCGCGCCGACCGTGACGCCGTAGGGGCCGTCGAAGCCCCGCGGCACGATCACCCGGGTCCGGCCGTCGGGACGCATCTCGGTGATGCCCCCGCTGGCGTAGCTGGAGACGAACATCCGGTTCTCCGCGTCGAACGCCGCGTTGTCCAGCCCCTCCACACCACTGGTGAGCACGGTCCTGGACCCGGTGCCGTGGAGGTCGATGCGGGTCACCCTGCCCTCCGGCCCGAGTGACAGGACGTGCAGCACGCCGCCCCGGTCGAAGCGCACCGCGACCGGCCGGTCCACCTGATCGGCGACCAGCTCGGGCACACCGCCGTCCGGAGAGATGCGCCAGACCTGCTCGCTGATCATGTGCGGGTAGTAGAGACATCCGTCCGGCCCGCGCTGCATGGCGTTGCCCATGGCGAGCCCCTCGGTGAGCACGACCGGGTCACCGCCGTCCGGGAAGAGTTCCAGCAGGCGGCCGCCGGGCCTCATCTCGTTGACGAACAGCCGGTCGCCGATACAGGTGATGCCGTTGGGGTTCTTCACCTCGTCGCTCACCAGCGAGTACTCGCCTCCGGGGCCGCGCCTCCACACGCGGCCCGGGACCAGGTCGGCGATGTACATCGAGCCGTCCGCCCCGAAGGCGAGGTCGTCCGGCGACCGGACCGGTCCGCCCGCCGGCACGACGACGTCGAGGTCGCCCCCGGCGAGATCGACGGCGCTGATCCGGCCCCCCAGGAACTCGGCGACGTAGAGGCGTCCGTCCGGTCCGAACGCGATGCCGTTGGAACCCCACAGGGGGTTGGCCGGGTTCAGTCGCTCCGGGGCCGGGTAGCGGCCCCCGCGTCCCGGCGTCCCGTCGAACCTGCTCGGGTATGCGGCTGCCTGCTCGTCCGTATGGCGCACGGTCACTCCGCCCCGACCAGGACGTCGTCCATGCCGTCGCCCTCGCGCCACTTCCTGAGCAGTTCGTGGAAGGCGACCGGCCCGTCGCCGTAGGACTCGCTGCGGGCCCGGGGCCTGCCCTCGTTGTTGTAGTACCCGGGGGTGCACTCCGCCTGGAACGCGTGCAGACTCGGTGCCTTCCGGCGGATCGTCGACACCCAGGCGTCCTGCGCCTCGACGGTCGGCTCGACGCGCAGGGCCTTGCGGCGGTACGACTCGGCGACGACCTCGGCGACGTGTGTGGCCTGCTCGTCGAGGATGTGGACGTAGTTGACCGCGCTGGCGTTCTGCAGCGGGCCCAGCTGGAAGAAGTTCGGGTAGCCGTGGCTGTAGAAACCGTGCAGTGTCTTCGGGCCCTCGGCCCAGGACTTCAGCAGGGGGACACCGTCCCGCCCGAACACGGGGAGCTTCCCCGACATCACCCCGGAGACGCCGACCTCGAATCCCGTCGCGAAGATGATGCAGTCGACCTCGTACTCGGCCCCGCCGACCACCACGGCGTTCCGGGTGATGCGTTCCACCCCGTGACTGTCCGCGGTGTCGACGAGCGTGACGTTGGGGCGGTTGAAGGTCTGGAGGTAGTGGTCGCTGAACGTCGGGCGCTTGCACATGTAGCGGTACCAGGGCTTGAGCTTCTCGGCGGTCGCGCTGTCCTCGACGACGGCGTCGACGCGTGCGCGGATCTCGTTCATCTTCTGGAAGTCCGCGATCTCGTAGGCCTTCTCGCGTTCCTCGGCCGGTACGTCCGCGTAGGCGTCGGTCGGGATGAGCTTCTCCTGCAGACGGGCCGTACTGGTCCAGGCGTCGTTCACCAGGTCCTCGTCGACCGCCTTGCCGGTGACCACCTGGAGGAAGTTCTCCATCCGCCTCCGCTGCCAGCCGGGCCGGAGCGACTTCGCCCAGTCCGGGTCGGTGGGCCGGTTGTCGCGGACGTCCACGGAGGAGGGCGTCCGCTGGAACACGTACACGTGCCGGGCGTCGGCTCCGAGGTGGGGTACGACCTGGATGGCCGTGGCGCCCGTGCCGATCAGCGCCACGCGCTTGTCGGCGAGCCCCGTCAGGCCGCCGTCCTGGTCGCCGCCGGTGTACCCGTAGTCCCAGCGGCTGGTGTGGAAGGTGTGGCCCTCGAACGTCTCTATCCCGGGAATGCCGGGCAGCTTCGCCTGGCTGAGCGTCCCGCTGGACACCACCACGTGGCGGGCCCTGATCCGGTCACCCCGGTCCGTGGCCACCGTCCACTCCGACGCGCCGTCGTCCCAGCGGAGTTCGGTGGCCTCCGTCTGGAAGCAGGCGTCGGCGTACAGGTCGAAGTGCCGCGCGATCGCGCGTGAGTGTTCGCGGATCTCCTCACCCGGCGCGTACTTCCACCTCGGGACGTAGCCGACCTCCTCGAGCAGGGGCATGTAGGTGTAGGAGTCGATGTCGCAGTGGATTCCGGGATAGCGGTTCCAGTACCAGGTGCCGCCGAAGTCCCCGCCCTTCTCGATCACCCTGATCGACTCGACGCCGGCCTGGCGCAGGCGTGCCGCGGCGAGGAGACCGCCGAACCCGCCGCCGACGACCACCACGTCCACCGCGTCCAGCAGGGGCTCGCGCGAGAAGTCCGGGTCGGCGTGCGGATCGGCGTCGTAGTAGCCGAACTCACCGGCGGCGCGACGGTACTGGGCGCTGCCGTCCGGCCGGATCCGCCGGTCGCGTTCCGCGCGGTACTTCCGGCGCAACTCCTCCGGGTCGAAGTGCAGTTCGCCGGGTCCGGCGCCGGGTACGGGGCCCGGGCCGGCGGGCGTGGGTGACGCGTGGGGGGTGGACATGCAGGGCCTCATTCCTCTTGGGGCGGGATCAGGGCTGGTGTCGTCGTCGGGCCGCCGGCACGCGGGCGGTGCGGCGTCGACCGGGGCATCGCGTCGTGCGGGGCACCGTTCGGCCGGCCGGTGCCGGCCGAGGGTGTGGAGCGGTCCGGGGGTGCGGCGGCGCACCTGGCCGTCTCGCAGGCCACGAGGGTCTGCGTGACCGACTCACCGCGATCCACCGGGGACTTGCGAGGCACCCTCGAACCTAGACGTGCATAGTACACATCATGTGGTTAATGCATATTGCAGCCGCGGAGGTCATGGCTGGATGTGACCGGAAGCGCGGACGGGGGTGGTCAGACGGCGGACCAGCCGTTGTCGACGGGAAGGACCGCCCCGTTGATGTTGCTCGCCGCGTCGGAGGCGAGGAAGACGATCGCCGACGCCTGCTCCTCCGCCCGCGCCGGCGAGCCGACGTTGCCCATGTAGGGGGCGAGGGCGCCCGGGCCGTGCGCCTCCCGGTCGGCGTCGACCCGGATGTTGGTGATGGTGCCGCCGGGTGCGATGGCGTTGGAGCGGATGCCCTTGTCGCGGTACATGACCGCCAGTGACTTGGTCAGGCCGGCGATGCCGTGCTTGGACGCCGTGTACGCGGCGCCGGCCGCGCTGCCCCGTAGCGAGGCCTCCGAAGCGGTGAAGACGACGGCGCCCTTCCCGGCGGCGAGCATGTGGGGCAGTACGGCCCGCGTCAGGCGGAACGGGGCCGTGAGGTTGATGCCGATGACGCGTTCCCACTCGTCGTCGCCCGTGTCGGCCGCCGCCGACATGCTGTCCATGATCCCGGCGTTGTTGACGAGGACGTCTATCCCGCCGAACTCCTCGACGGCCGTCTCCGCGACCCGGTCGACCACGGCCTGGTCCCTGAGGTCGCCGATCACGGTAACGGCCGTCCCGCCGGCCTGCTCCACCTCCTCCGCGACGGCTCGGGCGGCCGCGGCGGCGACGTCCGCGATCACCACGCGCGCGCCCTCCCTGGCGAACAGGAGGGCGGTGGCCCGGCCGATGCCCGACCCCGCGCCGGTGACGATGACGCTGCGGCCCGGGCCGCTGACGGTGACGCTCACGTGATGCTCCTCGTGTTCGGTGGCAGGGCAGCACGCTACCTTTAATGGCGTGCCGTGCCAAAGAGGCGGAGGGAGCCGTAAAAGAAATGGCTACGATGGGCGCAGCCGGAAGGAAGGTGGCTGAAAGTCGTGGAAGCCATGCAGGCCGGAGGGGTGCGGGAGCCCGCCCCGGGCGCCGTGGGGGCCTCGGCCGCCGACGGAGCCGCAGCCGGCGAGGGATCCCGCCCCGGGCGTCCTCCGCTGACCGAACGCCGTAAGGCCGCGACCCGGCTCGAGATCGCCCGGGAGGCCGTACGTCTGTTCGCCGACCGTGGTGTGGCCGCGACGACCGCCGACGAGATCGCGGCCGCCGCGGGGATCTCCCAGCGGACCCTGTGGCGCTACACCTCCTCCAAGGAGCTCTGCGTCCGACCGCTGCTGACCCACGCGCTCGACTTCGTCACCGCTCTGATGCGGTCGTGGCCGCGCGACCGGCCACTGGCGGAGGCCGTCGCCGGAACGCCGTCGTCGCTCACCGACACCTCGGCGGACACCGACGCGGAGGCCCTGCGCGACCTGGTCCGGCTCACCCGCACGGAGCCCGGCCTGCGCGCCGTGTGGCTCCAGGTGCACCATGACGCGGAGATGGTCTTCGCCGAGGTCTTCGCCGAGCGGACCGGACACGGGCCGGATGATCTCGAACCACGGGTGCAGGCGACCCTCCTCAACGGCGCGCTCCGCGTCGGGGTCGAGCAATGGGCGTGGAGTGCGGCCCCGCACCCCGTTCCCCTGACCCGCACGATCCACCGGGCGCTCGACATCGCCCGGTCGGGGCTGTCCGACTGAGCGGTGGAGCCCGCACGGGACCCGGGGCTCCCGACGTGTCCGGTCGCGCCGCCCGTCGTTGACCAGGGCATGAACCTGCGGACCGTGTCCCTCGCGCTCGTCGTCCTGCTGAGTACGGCCGGCTGTGTCTCCGTCCGGTCCGAGGCGCGGAAGCCCGAACCCGCGGTCTCCGGGCATCCGGGGAACACCCCTGCCGTGCAGGCGTCCACGCCGCCCGCGGCGCCCCCGGCCGTCCATGACGCGCTGGGGAAGGCGGAGGAGGCGGCGGAGCGCACCGGTGGGAAGAAGCGGAGGAAGGGGGCGGGTGCGGGTGGTCCTGCCGGGCCGGCGGCCGTCGTGGCGCCGCCGCCCCGCGCCGAGGCACGGAACCAGCCACGACGCGCGATGCCCGTTCGCCCCCAGCCGCCGCGCCGCGCGCACGTGCCCCGCCCGCCCCGGCCGCGGCACACCTACGACATGCGCAGCGTCTGCGCGACGGGCCGGGGGGTCGCGTCCGCCGAGGTCGTCGACCTGTGCCGGACCACGTACGGCCGCTGACGGAGCGCAGGGCTGCCCCGGGCGGTGGGGCACCTCGCGTCCCGGGTGGCTCTCGCGCGGCGCGACGCCTGGCGCCCGAGGTGGCCATTGGCAGCGTTCTGGCCCATGAAAACAGTAATCGGATGTACCAATGGCTCAGTGCATCAGTCGTCTGTTGAGCCAGACGCCGGTGCCATGGTGTGATGGCACTGTCGATGGCGCCGCGGATTCCGTGGCGCCCTTTTTCATGTGAAGGGGCGGGAAGCTGTGCTGAAGAGGGCGTTCGTGGCACCGGATCCGGGACGGCTGCGGCTGCGCCACGCGACCAGGGCCGTCCTCGGTATCGGACTGGCCGTGGCCGCGTGCGGCCTGGCCGGGCACACGCTCGTCGGTGCCGTCACCGGCGGCCTCGCGGCGCTGCTGGCCCTCTTCACGGTGACCGACCCCACTGTGCGCGGGCAGGCGGTCACGACAGCCCTGCTGCCCGTGGTGGGGCTCCCCGTCCTCGCTCTGGCCGCCGTACTGCACGACCTTCCCGTCGCGCGCGATCTGGCCTTCCTCGCGGTCATGGGGGCGGGTGTCTACGCCAGGCGCTGGGGGCCGCGCGGTCACTCGCTCGGAGTGTTCGCCTTCATGGCGTTCTTCATCACGCAGTTCCTCCACACCCTGCCGGGCCAGCTGCCCGAGTTGTACGCCGCCGTCCTGCTCTCGCTGCTCACCGCGTCCGCCGTTCGCTTCGGGCTCTGGTGCTACGAGCGGCGGCTGCCCGCCGCCCCGGCCCTCGCGCCGGTGGCCGCGCGGGGACTGGCCCGGGCGACCACCAGGCAGGCGGTCCAGGCGGCGGTCGGAGGGGCCCTCGCGCTGCTCGCCGGCCAGTTCCTCTCCGGGGAGCGCTGGTACTGGGCCGTGGGTGCCACCTGGTGGGTCTTCGTCAACACCACGTCGCGCGGCGAGACCCTGGTCCGCGGATTCCGCCGCGTGCTGGGGACTCTGGCGGGCATCCCCGTCGGGCTGCTCGTCATCGCTCCGCTGCACGGCTCGGCCCTGCCCTCCGCGGTGCTCGTGGCGCTCGGTGTCTTCGGGATCTTCTACACCGCGGCCGTCTCGTACACCTGGATGATGTTCTCGGTGACGGTCCTGGCGGGGACGCTCTACGGACTGCTCGGCGTCCTCGACCCCGCGTTGCTCGCGCTGCGCCTCGTGGAGACCGGCGTCGGCGCGCTCGGCGCGACGGTGGCCGTGCTCCTCGTCCTGCCGGTCACCACCCACGCCACGACCGACGCCTGGATCCAGCGCGCCCTTCGCTGCGTGCACACCTGCACCGCCGAGGCCGCCGCGCGGCTCGCCGGCTCGGCGACCGCGGACCCCGCTCCGCGTGTCGCCGAACTGGAGGCGCTCCTCGGCCGGGTACGGCTGTCGCTCGGTCCGCTCGTGCATCCGCTGAGCCCGTTCCGCGCCCGCAGGGCCCGGGCAGGGCAGGTGCTCGCGCTGCTCGACGTCTGCGTACGGGAGGTACGCGGGCTCGCCTCCGTCGCGGCGGACCCTGAGGCGTCGCACGACGCCCGTCTGGCCGCTGCCTGCTGGCGCGTGGAAGCGTCGGTGGAGGCGCTGACGTCGCGGGTGCGGAGGTACCGTGCGGCGGCGGCCGTCGACACGGTCCTTCCGCACGTGCATGTAGCCGAACCCGCGCTGGCCCATCTCCACAGCCTGGAAAGGGCACTCGCGGAGCTCGCCGCACCCCTCCACAGCTCCCCGCGCGCTCCGCTCATCGGCGCCTGACCCCGGCCGTCCTTTCCGGTCAGGGCCGGGAACCGCTGCCTGCTACCGTCGGCCGGGAAGATCGGGACGGACGTGAAGAGGGGTAGCGCGATGAGCGCCGACCACGCACAGCGGGCATTCATAGGATCGTTCACCTCGGCGGGCGGCCGCGGCATCACCGTCGCCGCCGTGGACCGTGACACGGGCGCGCTCACCCTCCTCGCCTCCACGGACGCCGTGGCCGATCCGTCCTTCCTCGCGGTCGGCCGCGCCCCGGGAACGGACGACATCGTGCTCTACACGGTCAGTGAGACCTCGGACGGTGCCGCCGCGGCGTTCGGCGTGGACGACGACGGCACTCCGCGGCTGATCGGCGAGGTACGGCCGGTCGGCGGGAGCAGCCCCACGCATCTGTCCCTCGTCGCGGGGCACCTGCTCACGGCCAACTACGGTTCCGGCAGCGTCAGCGTGCTGCCCGTACAGGACGACGGAGCACCCGGTCCTGCCGCCGGTCCGCTCACACACGAGGGCAGCGGCCCCGACGAGGGGCGCCAGTCGGGTCCGCACGCGCACCAGGTCCTGGCCGACCCCTCGGGGAGGTGGGTGCTGAGCGTGGACCTCGGCACGGACTCCGTACGTGTCTGCGCCCTCGACCCCGCCGACGGCTCCCTGCGGCTGCACGCCGAGACGGCTCTGCGGCCGGGCACCGGACCGCGCCATCTCGCGTTTCACCCGGCCGGGGGACACCTGTACGTCCTGAACGAGCTGGAACCGACCCTCACCGTGTGCCGCTGGGACGCCGCCGCCGGGGTACTCGAACCGCTCGGCGAGACACCGGTGCTGCCGCACGACCACGACGAGGGCGGCGCCGTGCGCACGTACCCGTCGGAGGTCGTGGTCTCGCACGACGGCCGGTTCCTGTGGACCGCCAATCGCGGGCACGACAGCATCTCGGTCCTGACCCTCGACGAGACGGCCGAGAGGCCCGTCCTGGCGGCGGCCGTGGGCTGCGGTGGACGCCGGCCCCGCGACCTCACGCTCGACCCCACCGGACAGTGGCTGTACGCCGCCAACGAGCACTCCGGGAACGTCAGCTGGTTCGCCGTGGACGCGGAGACGGGCATCCCGGCCCACACGGGATCCGTCGAGGTCCCGGCCGCCTCCTGCGTGGTCTTCGCCTGACGGCCTCCCCCGCGCGACCGGGTGCCGGTACGCCGACGGGGCGCGGACAGGTTCTGCCTGTCCGCGCCCCGTCGCCGTCCGGGCGGATGTGCGGCGCGCGTCAGTGCGCCTGGGCGCCCTGCGGCGTCGCCGGGGTGATCCCCAGAGTCGTCGCGTACAGCGAGAGGACGAGCTTGCCGATGGCCGGGTAGGCGCCGAGCGGCTCGGCGGTCGCGCAGCCGGCCTCCTTGGCCGCGGCGTCCAGCAGCCCCGGGTCGATCTCCGGGCCCACCAGGTACGGCGCGAGCGCGAGCTGCACGGAGCCGGAGTTCTGGAGCTGTGCAGCGATCGAGGCGACCGAGCCCTCCACGTCCAGGGCCGCGGCCATGACCGGCACGGCGAGACGGGCGGCCAGCAGCATTCCCGTGATCCCGGCGGCCTGCACGGCCTCCTCGCCGCCCACCGTGGCCAGCACGATGCCGTCGGCCGCGGTCGCCACGGTGAAGAGCCTCGCGCGGTCGGCGCGGGCCAGACCGGCCTCCGAGAGGCGTACGTGCAGCGCTTCGGCGAGCAGCGGGTGCGGACCCAGCACATCGGTCAGCTCGGCCTGGGTGCCGCTGTCCATGACCGCCTGCCGTATGCGCCGGACCATGGCGCTGTCCGGGCCGGCGAGCAGCGGCACCACGACGGCGGACGGGCCCGAGGGCTCGGCGACCTCGCGGCCCGCGGCGGTGGCCTGCTCGTAGCGCGCGGTGCGCTCGGCGGCGGCGTGGGTCAGTACGGAGGAAAGGGTGGGATATTCGGCGTCGTCGCCGTCGAGGTAGCCGATCTGCGCATTCAGACCGGGCAGCTCGGAACGGGCGATGCTGATCACTTCCTCGGCCAGGCTGCGCGAGGCCGGGGAAGGGGTACCGGGAAGGGCGAGAACGAGCGCGGCAGCGCCCTCAGGTGCGACCACGGGCTCCGGGCGGCGGTGCCGTCCGGACTGGCGAGGTCGCGGCATTCGTACAGGCAGGCCGGAAGCGGGCCCAGTGGGGGTGCTCATGGCGCCGCATGCTACTGGTTTTGGGTGTCCCTCTGTTCGGGGAGGGGGCGGTCAGGCGTTATCTGTCCGTATATGTCTGTTGAGCGGCATAGCGGGTGACTGACCTGCTCTGTCCCGACAGCCGATCGGTCGAATCGCCTAGGTTACTCCCGGTACGAACAGCAGCTGCGGGTGGGACGGCAGCCGCAGCCCCGGGCCGGCGAGGCTCCGGGCGATCTCCAGGGCCCCGTGCAGCGGGTCGCCCTCCGCGGGGACCACACGCGCCTGCGGGACCTGCCGGGCCAGCTCCCTGTGCAACGGCTCGAGAAGAGGCGCGCCCATGCGGAACAGCCCACCGGTCAGAGCGATGTCGTAGCCGCCGGGACGGGAGCCGGTGGGGCGGGGGCACACCGCGGCCGCCGCCTCGGCGACATGCCCGGCGGCCTCCCGCAGGATCCGCGCCGCGACCTCGTCGTCGGCGGCGCAGGCCCCGACCTCCGGGGCGAAGGAGGCCAGCAGCGCGGGGCGGTCCGTACGCGGATAGAGGAGGCCCGGCAGACCGGTGGCCGGGCCGAAGGTTTCCTCGAGCCGGGCCAGCAACGCCGGCGAACCGCCGCGCCGTCCGTCGTGGGCCCGCATCGCGGCATCGAGCCCCGCCCGGCCGATCCAGGCGCCGCCTCCGCTGTCGCCCAGAAGATGCCCCCAGCCGTCGGCCCTGCGCCACGACGTCAGGTCGGTGCCGAGCGCGATCATGCCCGTGCCGCCCGCGACGACCGCTCCGGGCCGTCCGCCCAGGGCGCCGGCGTACGCGGTCACCGCGTCGGCGGCCAGAGCCACCCGGTGTACACCCAGGGAGTCGGCGAGGGCCTGCGGCAGCACGGCCCGCAACTGGCCGCCGAGGGTCGCCATTCCGGCCGCTCCGACGGCCGCGGCGGCGACGGCCGCCCCGGGGCCCGCCTGTTCCAGCAGCCTGCCGACGGCCGGCAGCACCTGCTCCAGCAGATGTCCGGCGTCGATGCCGGCCGCACCCGTCCGTACCGGCTCGGCGCAGACGGCGGTGAAAGCCGCGTGTCCCGTGTCCGCCGGTGCGAGGGCCACGCGCAGCCCGGAGCCACCCGAGTCGACGCCGAGGACGAACCTGCCGGCGCTCACGGAAGCCGCCGCCAGGCTCGGTCACCGCACGTCTCGGACACCGCTGTCGGCCGACGAACGCCTGCGCGCCTCATGCATGCTCTCCGGGGGAGTGGAGGACTGACGACGACCGGCACCCTACCGCTCGGTGCCACCCTGGAGGGACGGCATGATCACTCGGAGCCGTGTGGGCCGGTAGAGTGACGCCTGTGGCAGCGCGACCGTTGAACGAACTTGTGGAGCCCGGCTGGGCGAAGGCGTTGGAGCCCGTGGCGGGCCGCATCGCCGAGATGGGCAACTTCCTCCGTGCGGAGATCGGAGCGGGCCGCACCTATCTCCCGGCGGGGAAGAACGTGCTGCGCGCCTTCCAGCAGCCCTTCGACGACGTACGCGTCCTGATCGTGGGTCAGGACCCCTACCCCACACCGGGAATGGCCATCGGGCTCAGTTTCGCGGTGGCGCCCGACGTCCGGCGCCTGCCGGGCAGCCTGGAGAACATCTTCAGGGAACTCCACTCCGACCTCGGTCTTCCCCGGCCGTCCAACGGGGACCTGACGCCCTGGACGCAGCAGGGGGTGCTCCTGCTCAACAGGGCGCTGACCACGGCCCCGGGGAAACCCGCCGCCCACCGCGGCAAGGGCTGGGAGGAAGTGACCGAACAGGCGATCCGAGCCCTGGCCGCCCGGGGCAAGCCGATGGTGTCCGTGCTGTGGGGACGGGACGCACGCAACGTGCGGCCGCTCCTCGGTGACCTGCCCGCGGTCGAGTCCGCCCACCCTTCGCCGATGTCGGCGGACCGGGGCTTCTTCGGGTCGCGCCCCTTCAGCCGCACCAACGACTTCCTGGAGCGCGCGGGGGAGAAGCCGGTGGACTGGCGTCTGCCGTGAGCGCCGCCGGACGGACCGGCGCACTCACCGGGCTCCTGGTCCGGCGCCTCGCATAGGTTCCCGCTTCGCGGGCAGGAGACCCTTCGACCCGAGCTCCTGACGGCACACCCCCCTCCCGTGCCTTCGCGAGCATCCGGCCCCACCGGCACCCCCCCCCCGCCGGTGGGGCCGGACCCTTTTCCGGCCGTGCCGACGGGACAGGCGGAAGCCGCCGCAACCGTGATCCGGGAGGCCCCGTGCGGGTGACGGGAGTCCGTCCGGGTGGCGCTCGTGGCGCTCCCGGGCGCGGAACAGCCCGGACGCGGGACACCGCCCCGACAGGTCGCCCCGCCGGGCAGCGTGTCTGTCACCGTCCCCACTCCACCGCCCGGCCCGCCCCCGGTCCGCCGCCCGGTCCGCCGTCCGCCGTTCGTCAGCCGATCACCGCCGCCCGCACGCACAGGACGTCCGGCAGGTGCGAGACGAGCTGCTGCCAGCTGTCGCCGTCGTCCGCACTCGCGTACACCTCGCCGTTGCGGTTGCCGAAGTAGACGCCGGCCGGGTCGGCGTCGTCCGTGCAGAGCCCGTCGCGCAGCACCGTGCCGTAGTGGTCGCCGTCCGGAAGGCCACGGGCCAGAGGCTCCCATGTCTCACCCGCGTCCCGTGTGCGGTACACGCGGCAGCGATGGCCGGCCGGGACCCGGTCGGCGTCGGCGTTGATCGGGAAGACGTAGAACGTGTTCGCGTGGTGCGGGTGTGCGGCGGCGGCGAAGCCGAAGTCCGACGGCAGGCCGGTGCCGATGTCCCTCCAGCGCTTTCCGCCGTCGTCGCTGCGGAACACGCCCCAGTGGTTCTGCAGGTAGAGGCGGTCGGGATCGGCGGCGTCACGGGTGACCTTGTGCACGCACTGGCCGAACTCGGGGTCGGGATCCGGCAGGAAGACGGCGGAGACGCCCTTGTTGGAGGGATCCCAGCGCTCACCGCCGTCCTCGGTGCGGAACACGCCCGCGGTGGACACGGCGACGGTCACCGCCCGGGCGTCCCTCGGATCGGTCAGGATGGTGTGCAGGCCCTCGCCGCCCCCGCCCGGCACCCACTTGGACCGGGTCGGGTGCTCCCAGAGCGGCCGGACCAGCTCGAAGGACTCCCCGCGGTCGTCCGAACGGAACAGCGCGGCCGGTTCGGTGCCCGCGTAGACGACGTCGGGTGCCTCCGGACCGGCGGGATGCAACTGCCACACCCGCTCCAGCGAGGCGTCGGTGAACTGCGGGAACCTGACCGCGGGTTGCCTCGGCTCCACCCAGCTCGCACCCAGGTCGTCGGAGTGGAAGACCGAAGGGCCCCAGTGCGCGCTGTCCCCGCCCACCAGGAGCCGGGGTGTCTCTCCGCGGGTGTCGATCGCGATCGAGTAGATCGCCTGGGCGTTGAAGTGCGGATCACCGAACTCCCATGCCCCGCCGCGTCTGCGGCCGAGGAAGAGCCCCTTGCGGGTGCCCACGGTGAGCAGTACGTCGGTCATGACAGGACCTCCCGAGACGCCGTTGTGCCGGATACGGGTCAGTCTGCACCCCGCCACTGACAACGGCCCGTAGCGACGACACCGGCGCAGCCCGCAGCGCTCGTGGAGGGTCTTGTCACCGGGCCGGGCGGGTGTCCCGGCCCGTCGGGCGGGGCCGCCCCACCGGTCCGGGCCCCGTTCCGAGCCGGCCCCACCGTGCGTCCGGGTCAGCGGGCGGGGAGTCGCACGTGTCCTACCGGCGTGCCGGGGGAGCCGTGCTGCTGCGGACCACCAGGCTCGTCGCCAGGTCGACCCGGGTGGTCGCCGGCTGCCTGCCGCGGCCGAGGTCCAGGACCAGCCGGGCCGCGGTCTCGGCCATCTCTATGAGCGGCTGGCGCACCGTGGTGAGGGGCGGGCCGATCCAGCGGGTGAGAGGCAGGTCGTCGAAGCCGACCACGCTGAGGTCCTCCGGGATCCGCAGCCCCAGCTCGCGCGCCGCCTCGTAGACGCCGAGCGCCTGCAGGTCGTTCCCGGCGAAGATCGCCGTGGGAGGTTCGGGCAGCCGCAACAGTTCCAGGGCCGCGGTGTAGCCGTCCTCGTGGTTGAACTCGCCCTCCCGGACCAGCTCGGGGTCGATCGGCACTCCGGAGGTCTCCAGCGCGGCGCGGTAGCCGTCCAGCCGGGCGCGACTGCACATCATGCGGGCCGGCCCGCCGATGATTGCGACACGCCGGTGCCCCAGGCCCGTCAGATGCCGGGTTGCCGCGAGCCCGCCCTGCCAGTTCGCCGCCCCCACCGACGGGATGTCGTCTCCCGGGTCGCCCGCCGGATCGACGACGACGAAGGGGATGGAACGACTGGTCAACTGGGCGCGCTGTGCCGCGTCGAGGTCCGAGAGCACCAGGATTACCCCGGCCGGGCGGCGGGCCAGCACACCGTCCACCCATGTCTGTCCGGGGGTGAGCCGGCCCGCGCTCTCCGAGAGGACCAGGCTGAGGCCCTCCTCCCTGGCGACGTTCTCGACGCCCCGGACGACCTCCATGGCCCAGGCGCTGTCCAGCTCGTGGAAGACCAGGTCGATGAGCTGGGACTGCTGGGAGGCACCACGCCTGCGGCGGTAGCCGTGCCGCAGCAACAGTTCCTCCACCCTCGTGCGCGTACCGGGGGCGACATCGGCGCGGCCGTTCAGCACTTTCGAAACTGTCGGAGCCGAGACTCCGGCCGCGCGGGCGATCTCTGCCAGCGTGGCGGTGCTCTCCGACGACTCGTCGACGGACGTCTTCTCCTGTTGGGGCTGGACCTTTGCAGGGCTCATGCATGAATCGTAGCTTCCCCCTCGCCCCGGGACCGCGAGCGGACAGGGTTCGTAAATCCTTGCTCCCGCCCTCTTGACTGGTCCGAAACACGACCGTACGGTTCCGGCAACATTCGAGATGCACGCCGAAACATTCGATAGAGGGTGCGGTCATGCGGTCGGGGATTTTCACTCAGGGCACACGTACGACGAGATGGGCAGCGGCGGGTGCGGCGATGGTCATGGCCGGAGTGCTGGCCGGCTGCGGCTCGGGAGGCGGCGGGAGCGACAGCGGAACCATCACCGCCTACGTCTACGGGGACGACGCCGTCAAGGTTCAGCAGGCCGCGGTCGACACCTTCAACAAGACCTCGAAGGTCAAGGTGAAGCTGGTGTCGGTCCCCGGCACCGACTACGTGAACAAGCTGCGCAGCGCCATGGGATCACCCAGCGCTCCGGACGTCTTCTTCAACTGGGGCGGCGGCTCCATCAAGCCGTACGTCGACTCCGACGACCTGGTGGACCTGACGTCGACGATCAAGAACGACGCCACCCTCAAGGACGGCTTCCTCCCGGCGGTCATGACCGCCGGCGGTCTCGAGGGAAAGATCTACGGGGTACCCATGCGCGGCATGCAGCCCGTGATGCTCTTCTACAACAAGGCCCTCTTCGCCGAGCACGAGATCGAGCCGCCCAAGACGTGGGAAGACCTCCAGGCGGCCATCAAGACCTTCAAGACCGCCGGGATCACCCCGTTCGCGCTCGGCGGCTCCGACAAGTGGCCCGAACTGATGTGGATGGAGTACCTGCTCGACCGGATCGGCGGCCCCGAGGTCTTCCGCAAGATCCAGGACGGTGACACCCAGGGGTGGGGGGACCCGGCGGTGCTCGAGACGGCACGGACCGTCGAGGAGCTGGTCGACGACGGCGCCTTCGGCAAGAACTTCAACTCCGTCGACTACGGCAACGGCGGAGCACCCACCCTGCTCAACAAGGGCAAGGCCGCGATGCACCTCATGGGTTCGTGGGAGTACTCGACCCAGCTGGGCAAGGCCCCCGAGTTCGCGAAGAAGGACCTCGGCTGGACCGCCTTCCCGACGGTGGCCGGCGGAGTGGGGGACCCCGCGAACGTGGTGGGCAACCCGACCAACTACTGGTCGGTCAACGCCCGGACCAAGCACAAGGACACCGCCGTCGCGTTCCTGAAGACGATGGCGTCGCAGACCTACGCGCAGGCCCTCGTCGACAACGGTGACGTTCCCACCACGTCCGGCGCGGCCTCGATGCTGAGCGGCTCACCCAACCCGCAGTTCGCCTCCGACCAGTACGAGATGGTGCAGAAGGCCCCGAACTTCACCCTCTCGTGGGACCAGGCACTCGAAGCCCAGTACGCCACGCCACTTCTCACGGAGATCAGCAAGCTGTTCGCGGGCAAGACGACCCCCGAGCAGTTCGTCGCAGCGATGAAGGCCGCCAGGTAACGATGCCGCACCACACTCCGGTCGCGAAGAGGCACGGGGACAGGAAGGCGGCCGTCGGTGACGTCGGCCGCCCGCCGGTCGCATGGGCCGTCCCGGGCATCCTCTTCTTCGCCGTCTTCGCGATCGTCCCCCTGGCGATCGCCGTCTACCTCTCCTTCTGCACCTGGGACGGGCTCGACTCCCCGACCCTGACCGGGCTGGACAACTGGACCCGGCTGTTCAACGACTCCGAGTTCGGCCAGGCCGCCTGGCTGAGCCTCGTGCTCACCACGGTCAGCTGGGTCTTCCAGACCCCGGTCGCCCTGTTGCTGGGCGTCTGGGCGGCGGGCCGTCAGCGCGGCCGCGCCTTCCTGTCGGCGATCTTCTTCATCCCGCTGCTGCTCTCCACCACCGCGATAGCGATGCTGTTCCACGCCCTGCTGGACCCGAACTTCGGTGTGATCCGGACGATCGGCCCCTGGCTCGGCATCGATCCCGACGTCATGGGGTCGTCCACCGGCGCCCTGCTCGTGGTGGCGTTCGTCGGCGGCTGGCAGTTCATGCCCTTCCACACACTGATCTACCAGGGCGGCGCCCGGCAGATCCCGGAAGTCCTCTACCAGGCCGCCTCCATCGACGGCGCGGGCATGGTCCGGCAGTTCTTCCACATCACGCTGCCGCAGCTGCGCCACACGGCGACGACCTCGTCGGTCCTGATGATCGTCGGCTCGCTGACCTACTTCGACACCGTCCTCATCATGACCAAGGGCGGCCCCGGCACGGACACGACGATCCTGCCCTACCTGATGTACCGGACCGGCTTCCAGACCTACGACCTCGGCTACGCGGCGGCCATCGCCACCGCACTGGTCGTCGTGGCCACCGGTGTCTCGCTGCTCATGGTCCGACTCAGCGGCTTCGGATCCATGCGGTCCACCAGGGAAGGTATGTGACGAGATGTCGACCGACACCCGCCCCGCCGTGCCGCAGCACCGCACGACACCCGCCACGCCGCGTCGTGGCCGCCCGGCCCGCCGGCGCGGGCCCCGCGGCAACCCCGTGGCCGGCTTCGGCTCGCTGATCTGGCTCCTCGTCGTCCTGGTACCGCTCTACACGCTGGTCTCCGCGTCGCTGATGCGCCAGGACGAGGCCCTGAACGGCGATCCGCTGGCGATCCCGACGGATCCGACGTTCGAGAACTACGGCACCGTGCTGGACAGCGGCTTCCTCACACTGATCGGGAACACCGCGATCGTGGCCGTGGCCACGGTGGCCATCGTGCTGGTGCTCTCGGTCCCGGTGGCCTACGTGGCGGTGCGCACCCGCAGCCGCCTCTCCTCGCTCGCCTTCCGCACCTTCCTGCTCGGCGTGGCGATCCCGGCCCAGGCGGTGATCGTCCCGCTCTACCTGATGATCGGCGAAATGGGGCTGTACGACACCCTGTGGGCGATCATCCTGCCCACCGCGGCCTTCGCGATGCCCGTCGCGGTCCTCGTGCTCAGCGGCACCATGCGCGACGTCTCCGAGGAGATGTACGAGGCGATGGCCCTCGACGGCGCCTCCCCCGTACGCATGCTGTGGCAGCTGGCGGTTCCGCTCTCCAGGGCGGGGATCAGCACGGTCGCGATCTTCTCGGCCCTGCAGGCGTGGAACGGGTTCCTGTTCCCGCTGATCCTCACGCAGTCGGAGGAGCAGCGCGTGCTGACACTCGGGTTGTTCAACTTCATGAGCCAGTTCGGAGTGAACATCCCCGCGGTACTGGCAGCGATCGTCCTCTCCGTCATACCCATCTTCGCCGTGTACCTCGTGGCCCGGCGGGCGCTGATCAACGGACTGATGGGGGTGGGCGGCAAGTAGCACACCGAGGCCGCCCCGGACCACAGCACTCATGAGAGGAACCCCTGCCGTCATGGCAATCCACCCTGCCCCGCAGGCCCGTCAGGCCGATCCGTCCCCCGCCGCCGACGGACCGTGGCGCGACCCCTCGCTCGATCCCGAGGTGAGGGTGGCCGACCTGGCGGCCCGGATGACGCTCGAGGAGAAGGCCGCCCAGCTGTACGGAATCTGGGTGGGTGCCGACGCCGAGGGCGGCGGCGTCGCACCCCACCAGAACGACATGGTCGACCCCGTCGACTTCGAGGACATCACCACCCGCGGACTCGGCCAGCTCACCCGTCCGTTCGGCACCGCCCCGGTCGATCCGGGCGTCGGCGCCGTCTCCTTGGCCCGCGCCCAGGCCAGGATCGTGGAGTCGGGCCGCTTCGGTGTCCCCGCGCTCGCCCACGAGGAGTGCCTGGCCGGCTTCACCGCCTGGGGCGCCACCGCCTATCCGGTGCCGCTCGCCTGGGGTGCGGCCTGGGACCCCGAGCTGGTCGCCGAGATGGCGCACCGCATCGGCAGCGACATGCGGTCGGTCGGTGTCCACCAGGGCCTCGCCCCTGTCCTGGACGTGGTGAGGGACCTGCGCTGGGGTCGTGTCGAGGAGACCATCGGCGAGGACCCCTATCTGGTCGCGACCATCGGTACGGCGTACGTCCAGGGGCTGGAGTCCTCCGGGATCGTCGCCACGCTCAAGCACTTCGCGGGCTACTCCGCGTCGGCCGGGGCCCGCAACCTGTCCCCGGTCCGGGCCGGAGTCCGCGAGATGGCCGACGTGATCCTCCCGCCGTTCGAGATGGCGGTCCGTGAGGGCGGCCCCCGCTCGGTGATGCACTCGTACGCCGAGATCGACGGGGTGCCGGCCGCCGCCGACCCGGCCCTGCTCACCGGCCTCCTCAGGGACACCTGGGGTTTCACCGGGACGGTCGTCGCCGACTACTTCGGCATCGGCTTCCTCGAGACCCTGCACCGGGTGGCCGAGGGCCGCGGCGACGCCGCCCGCCTCGCGCTGACGGCAGGCGTGGACGTCGAGCTGCCCACCGTACGCAGTTACGGGGACGAGCTGGTGGCCGCCGTGCGCGACGGACTCGTGGCCGAGGAACTGGTGGACCGGGCCCTGCGCAGGGTCCTGCTGCAGAAGTGCGAGCTCGGGCTGCTCGACCCGGACCGGGAGGTCCTGCCCGCCGCGCTCGACGGGGTGGACCCGGAGCGGGCGCGCGGCACGGTGGACCTCGACCCTCCGGGCAACCGCGCCCTGGCCCGGCTGCTCGCCGAACGGTCCTGCGTCCTGCTGGCCAATCCCGGTGGCGCCCTCCCGCTGGCCGGCACCGGACGGATCGCCGTCGTGGGGCCCCGCGCCGACGATCCGCTGGCCATGCTGGGCTGCTACTCGTTCCCCAGCCACGTCGGGGTCCAGCACCCCGACGCGCCCATGGGCATCGTCGTACCGACGGTGCTGGAAGCGCTCCGCGACGAATTCCCCGGCGCGGACATCGACCACGCGCAGGGCTGCGAGGTGGACGGCACGGACACCTCCGGGATCGAAGGCGCCGCCGCACTGGCGGCCGGGGCCGACGTGTGTGTGGCCGTCCTCGGGGACCGGGCCGGGCTGTTCGGCCGCGGAACCTCGGGCGAGGGCTGCGACGCCGCCGACCTGGCGCTGCCGGGTCTCCAGGGTGAGCTGCTGGACGCGCTGCTGGCGACCGGGACCCCGGTGGTCCTGGTGCTGCTGACGGGGCGTACGTACGCGCTCGGCGGGCGGGCGGACCGGCTGGCCGGCTGTGTGCAGGCGTTCTTCCCCGGGGAGGAGGGCGGGCCGGCGCTCGCCGGTGTGCTCTCGGGGCGGGTCAACCCCTCCGGACATCTGCCCCTGGGTGTCCCCCGCGGTCCCGGCGGCCAGCCGTGGACGTATCTGCAGCCGCCGCTCGGCCGGGCCAACGGGGTCAGCAACCTGGACCCGACCCCGCTCTACCCCTTCGGCCACGGGCTCTCGTACACCTCGTTCGCCTGGGAGGCCGGTGCGGACGCGCCGGCCGAGCTGCCCACCGACGGGGAGACCGATCTCGCGGTCACGGTCCGCAACACCGGCGACCGCGACGGCGCCGAAGTGGTGCAGCTCTACGTCCACGACCCGGTCGCCCAGACCACGCGCCCCGAGGCCCGGCTGATCGGATACGCCCGGGTGCCGCTCGCGGCGGGGGAGTCCCGCAGGGTCAGCTTCCGCTTCCACCCGGACCTGGTCTCGTTCACCGGGGCCGGCGGGCGCCGGATCGTCGAACCCGGCGACCTGGAGCTGCGCTTCGCCGCGTCCAGCGACATCGCGGACGTCAAGCACGTCGTACGGCTGCGTCTCACCGGGCCCGAGCGCACCGTCGACCACCGGCGCCACATGGTCTGCGCCACGTCCGTCGGTGTGCCGGCCGCGCGGAAGTGAATGTCGGGGCCGTGGGCCCCCGCAGGACCGCCCCGGCGTGCCCCTCGAAGGATGCGCCGGGGCGGATCCGAAACTTTCGGACACACCCGCCTCGGGGGCGGCCGACCCGAGCGTGGTACTCCAGAACCTGGTGATGGGCAACGGCGGCATCGGCCCCGGCTGTCCGGGCCGGCCGGAGACTCTCCGGCCGAGCTGACCGGAGCAGGACGAGGAGGCGACAGGAATGGGCATCGAGATCAAGGACCCCCAGGGGCGCGGCGCGACGCTGGAGGTGACCCCCGGACCCGCGGAAGGGCCTCTTCAGGTGTCACTCGTGATCGGCGGCCCCTCGGCACCCGCCGCCTGGTCCTGCACTCCGGCCGCCGCCAGGGCACTCGCCGCGGCCCTCGTCGCCGCGGCCGGCGAGGCGGAGAGCGCCCGGGAGTCGGAGCCCGTCACCGTCGAGGCGCGTGACCTGCTGCGGGGCGACGTACGGGACGGGGACCGGTTCATGACGGTGGAAGCCGTCAGGGCGGACGGAACGAACGTCCAGGTGACGTGGACCTCCGGCGCCGGACGCAGCTGGAGCCAGATGTACGACGCCGACGCCGCCATCCGGCTCCGGCGCCGGCTGCGACCGGAGGACTGAGGGGCGTCCCGTCGGCCGATTCATGGTTCGACGCGAGCCGTAGTACGGTCGATCTCGTAGTACGGTGATTTTCGTAGTACGGTGAATCTCGTACCAAGAGCCGGGCCCCGCGCGCCCGGGCCCGCCCCTTCGCCCCGTCGCTTACCGAGGAATCGGAGCCCCTAGTGAGTGCACTGTTCGAGCCCTACGCCCTGAGGTCGCTGACCATCCCCAACCGCGTCTGGATGGCACCGATGTGCCAGTACAGCGCCCAGGCTTCCGGCCCCGACGCGGGGACGGCCAACGACTGGCACTTCGCCCACTACGCGTCGCGCGCCGCCGGCGGAACCGGTCTCGTGCTCGTCGAGGCCACCGCCGTCAGCCCCGAGGGCCGGATCAGCGCCGCCGACCTGGGCATCTGGAACGACCGCCAGGTGGACGCGTTCCGCCGTATCACCGCGTTCCTCGACGGCCAGGGGACCGTGCCGGGGATCCAGCTCGCCCATGCCGGGCGCAAGGCGTCGACCGGCCGCCCGTGGCAGGGCGGCGGCCCCGTCCCCGCCGACGCCCCCGAGGGCTGGCAGCCCGTCGGCCCGAGCCCCGTCGCGTACGACGAGGGCCACACGGTGCCCGCCGAGCTCAGCACCGAGGACATCCAGCAGGTCGTGCGCCAGTTCGCCGACGCCGCGCGCCGGGCGCTCGACGCGGGATTCCGGGTCGCCGAGATCCACGGCGCGCACGGTTACCTGATCGGTGAGTTCCTGTCCCCGCACAGCAACCACCGCACCGACGCCTACGGCGGCTCCTTCGAGAACCGCACGCGCTTCGCGCTGGAGGTCGTGGACGCCGTGCGCGCGGTCTGGCCCGAGGAACTGCCGCTGTTCTTCCGCGTCTCCGCCACCGACTGGCTCACCGAGAACGTGGACGATCCCCGCGAGGGCTGGACCGCCGACGACACCGTCCGCTTCGCCCGCGAACTGCTCGCGCACGGCGTCGACCTGCTGGACGTCTCGACCGGGGGACTGGCGCCGAAGGCGCGGATCCCCGTGGAGCCCGGCTACCAGGTGCCGTTCGCCGAGCGTGTGCGTAAGGAGACCGGCCTCCCGGTCGGGGCCGTGGGGCTGATCACCGACCCCGTGCAGGCCGAGAAGATCCTCGCCGACGGCAGCGCCGACGCCGTCCTGCTCGGCCGCGAACTGCTGCGGGACCCCTACTTCGCCCGCAACGCCGCGCGTGCGCTCGGCGGCGAGGTCAGGGCGCCCGAGGCGTACGGCTACGCGGTGTGATGCCGCGTCCGCGGGTACGCTGAGCGGCGATGTTCACTCCCCAGGGCCCCACGTTGCGCGAACTGGCCGTGCAGGCGTTCTCCTCGACGATGCGCGGATACGACCTGCTCGCACCGAAGTTCGACCTGACGCCCTACCGGACTCCGGACCGGATACTCGAAGCCGTCGCCGACGCGGTGCGGCCCCTCGGGCCGTTCGGCCGGGGCCTCGACGTCTGCTGCGGCACGGGAGCGGGCGTGGGCGTGCTGCGCGGGCTCTGCCGGGAGCGGGTCACCGGCGTCGACTTCAGTGCCGGCATGCTCGGCGTCGCCAGGGCCGCGCACACCGCGACCGCCGGCGGCCCGGTGGTGGACTGGGTCCGGGCGGACGCCCTGGCGCTGCCGTTCGCCCACGCCTTCGACCTGGCCCTGAGCTTCGGGGCGTTCGGTCATTTCCTGCCCGGGGAACGCCCCGTGCTGTTCGACCAGGTGTACGCCGCGCTGAGGCCGGGCGGTCTGTTCGTCTTCCCGGTCGGCGCCCCGCCCGCGGTGGGCTCCCGGGCGTACTGGTCGCTGCTCGGCTTCGACCTGGCCATGCGGGCGCGCAACGCGCTGTGGCGGCCGCCCTTCGTGATGTACTACCGCACGTTCCCGCTCGCCGGTGTGGTGGACGACCTCGTGGGTACCGGATTCACGGTGCGGTTGCTGCCCCTGGAGGAGTTCGGCCGGAGGCCCGACGGCAGCCCCCGTGTCCGGCTCGTGGTGGCGGCCCGTGGATAAAACTACGACGACTCTCGTACAATGGAGTCCCCCGTCCGAAGTGGAGCCACCGTGACGACGAACGCCGCTCGCGTGCTCGCCCACCCCTCGCGCGACGAGATCCGCGTCGAAGGCGTGCTCCACGCGCTGGCCGACCCGATCAGACTGCGGATCGTGCGCCAGCTGGCCGGAGCGGCCGACGAGCAGGCCTGCTCCCGCTTCGATCTCCCGGTGTCCAAGTCCACCACCACACACCACTTCAGGGTGCTCCGGGAGAACGGCGTCATCACTCAGTTCTACCGCGGCACGGCCAAACTGAGCTGCGTACGGACCGAGGACCTGGACGCGCTCTTCCCGGGCCTGCTCGACAGCGTGCTGCGCGGAGCGGACCTGCAGGCTGAGCGCCTCGGCGGCAGCGCCGACGCGTCCTCGGCGGTGCTGTCAGGGGCCGCCCCGGGCCGCGTCGAGCAGCCCTGACCAGTCGGGAATCTTCACCCGCCCGCGTCCGAGCGAGCGGCCCAGCGCCGACTCGGCGCGTTCGATGGAGAGCCATCCGTCCCACTCCACCGGCCGCAGTCCCTGCTCCCGGAGAGCGCCCAGTGGGTCGGAGGGGACCTCCCGGCCGACGAGGAGCGGCGCGTCCTCGACCAGCGAGGCGACCGTCTCCTTGGCGCACGACCTGTTCGAACCGATGACGCCGGTGGGGCCCCGCTTGATCCATCCGGCGACGTACTCCCCGGGTGACGTCCTGCCGTCCCTGACCACCCGGCCCGCCACATGGGGCACCGTGCCCCGCGCCGGGTCGAACGGCAGGCCCGGCAGGGGCGTCCCCCGGTAGCCCACGGCGCGCAGGACCAGCTGCGCCTCGATGTCCTCGTACGCCCCCGTGTCCCGCACGCCGCCGGAGCCGTCCGGCACCGTCCGCGCGAACCGTACCCCCGCCACCCTGCCCTCCCGTTCCAGCAGTTCGACCGGGCGCAGGAAGAACCGCAGCCGGATGCGGCGCCCCTCGTCCGGCGCCGCGGGCGGTGGGTCACCCGCCCACCCGCGCAGCACGTCCAGATTGCGCCGGACGACGGCGGGCAGCGGCTCCCCGGGACCCTCCGCCGCGGCGGCGTACGCCGTGTCGAGCGCCAGTTCCGTCCCGTCGACGACCATCCGGGCCCTGGGAAGCGCACCGAGCTCGCGCAGCTCCTTGGTGGTGAACCTGGCGGCCGAGGGGCCGCGCCTGCCGACGATGTGCACCTCACGCACCCGGCTCGCCCCGAGCATGTCGAGAGCGGCCCGCGGCACGTCCGTGCCCCGCAGTTCCGCCGCGCCGCGGGCGAGTATCCGGGCCACGTCGACCGCCACGTTGCCGACCCCGATCACCACGGCGGAACGGGCCCGGAGCGCGAAGCCCCCGGCGGCCGCGTCCGGGTGGGCGCTGTACCAGGAGACGAACTCGGTGGCGGAGAAACTCCCCGGCAGCCCCTCACCGGGTACGGAGAGCGGCCGGTCGGCCGCCGCGCCGACGCAGTAGACCACCGCGTGGTAGAGCTCCCTCAGCCGGGCGGGTGACACCCCGCCGGTGCCGCCCACCTCGACATGGCCGGCGAAGGTGATCCGGTCGTCCTCCAGGACCGTCCGGAGACTGCCCTGCAGCGACTTGATCTTCTCGTGGTCGGGCGCCACGCCGTAGCGGACCAGCCCGTACGGCGTGGGAAGCCGGTCCAGCACGTGCACCCGCACATCGGGCACCCGTGACTGCCGCAGCAGCTCCTGGGCCGTGTAGACCCCGCTGGGACCCGAACCGACGACGGCGACACGGAGCACGGCGCACCTCCTCCCGCAGGCTCCCTCCAGCATGGCACCGCCGGGGCGGGGCGGGGAGAGGCGCGCGGGTCCGGGACTCCGTGGAGTGCCGGTCAGGTCATCAGCCCGCGCATCCGGTCGATCTCCACGGTCTGCTGGGCGACGACGTCGTTGGCCATCTCCTCCACCAGGACGTTGTTTCCGTCCGCCAGGGCCTCGGTCGCCATGGTGACCGCACCCTGGTGATGGGTGATCATCAACTCGAGGAACATCCGGTCGAACGCCTTCCCGTGGGCGGCGCGCAGCTGCTCGATCTGCTCGTCGGTGGCCATACCCGGCATCGCGGAGTGGTCGTGCGTCTCCTCTCGCCCGTCGCCGCCGTTGTTCTTCAGCCAGCCCTCCATCGCGCCGATCTCCGGCTTCTGGGACGCCGATATGCGCTCGGCGAGCCGTTCGACCGACGAGGAGGCCGCCCGTCCGGGGACGAGACCGGTGAGGACAAGGGCCTGTTCGTGATGTTCGATCATCATGCGCGCGTAGCGGAAGTCGGCGGAGTTGGGGGTGTCGTCCCCGGCCGCCTTCACCGCTTCCTCGGCCGACAGCGTCCTGGCCGGCTCGCCGGGCTTCCCGGGCGCCACGATCGAAGGACCCTCGTCCGCCCCGGCCTTCGTCCCGCCGCCGCCTCCGTCGCAGCCGCTCAGCGCGACAACAGCGGCCACGAGCGTGGCCGCGAGGGCGGCCGAGCGCACCTGCGCGGTCCGACGGGGCATCAACACGGCGACCTCCATGGGCACATGAGTGTGTTGCAGACCGTCCTAACACCTACCACCGGCCAAAGATCAAAAACTTTCATTACGTCTCTGTTGCCATCTGTTGGTGTGTACATGAGAGGGACGATACTGCCGGGGTCCGATAACCGTTCTTCGACGAACGGACACAAGGGAGGACGCAGTGACCTCGTTGCACACCACCAGCGTGCGGCGCAGACGTCTGGGTGTGGCGGCAGCCGCGGCCGGGCTCATCGCCACGCTGTTCACGGCCGGACCCGCGGCCGCGACACCTGACCCGGGCGACACCGCCACCACACGCAGCGGTGTTTCCGTGAGTGAACAGGCGGAGGCCAGGGCCGCCATCGAGAGCGGCGAGATACCCGGTGTGGACGAGATCGTCCACAGCGCGAACATCGAGCACCTCACGAACGTCCCCAAGGACGCGCTCCAGGGGCTCAACACGGACCTGGCGTTCCAGGGCGACTACGCCTACGCGGGAAACTACGACGGTTTCCGGATCTTCGACATCCGCAACCCGAAGAAGCCGAGGACCGTCGCCCAGGTCCTGTGTCCCGGCTCGCAGAACGACATCTCGGTCTCCGGGAACCTGCTCTTCCTGTCGACCGACTCCTCGCGCAGTGACAACTCGTGTGCCAGCACCACCCAGCCGGCCACGGAGAAGTCCTCCTGGGAGGGCATGAAGGTCTTCGACATCAGCGACAAGCGCAACCCGAAGTACGTCGCGGCCGTCGAGACCGCGTGTGGTTCACACACCCACACGATCATTCCGGAGCGCAAGAACGTCTACGTGTACGTCTCGTCGTACTCGCCGAACGAGACGTTCCCGGACTGCCGGCCGCCGCACGACGGGATCTCCGTCATCAAGGTGCCGCGCAGCGCCCCCGAGGACTCCCGGATCGTCAACTTCCCGGTCCTCTTCCCGGACGGTGGCAACCCGGGCGCACCGACCAACCCCGGTGTCTCGAAGACCACCGGATGCCACGACATCACCGTTCTGCCCTCGAAGGACCTGGCGGCCGGGGCGTGCATGGGCGACGGTCTGCTGTTCTCCATCAAGGACCCGGAGAACCCGAAGATCATCGACCGGGTCCAGGACAACGTGAACTTCGCGTTCTGGCACTCGGCGACCTTCAACCAGGGCGCCGACAAGGTCGTGTTCACCGATGAGCTCGGCGGCGGCGGCGCGGCCACCTGCAACGACGAGATCGGCCCGAACCGCGGGGCCGACGGCGTCTACGACATCGAGGGCCGGGGCGACCACCGCAAGCTGGTCTTCCGCAGCTACTTCAAGATCGACCGCCCGCAGGCGGACACCGAGGTCTGTGTCGCGCACAACGGCTCGATCATCCCGGTCAAGGGCCGCGACATCATGGTGCAGGCCTGGTACCAGGGCGGGGTCTCCGTGTGGGACTTCACCGACTCCGCCGAGCCCAAGGAGATCGCGTACTTCGAGCGCGGTCCGGTCTCCACGGACGCGGTCACCACGGCCGGCCCGTGGTCGGCGTACTACTACAACGGCTACATCTACTCCAACGACATCGCCAAGGGCTTCGACGTGCTGAAGCTCGACGACCGGCGGACCGACCCGGCGAAGAAGGTGCGGCTGCAGGAGCTCAACGTGCAGACGCAGCCGGACTACTTCGACCGCTGATCCACCGGCCCGTCGCGCGGTCGCCCCGTGGATCGTCCCGGGGTCCGTCGCGCAGGTGGGAGCGAGTGCCCCGCCGGGAGATCTCCGCCCGGCGGGGCACGTCCGTCTCATTGACCCGTGGACGGCCCGGGGGGAAGCTGTAGCCCCGATTCCGGCGATGCGGGGGATCGCCGGAATCGGACGCGGAGCCCGGTGGCTCAGGCGGCCGGCCGCACACTCGTACCCGCGACAGCCGCCCACTCCACCAGCAGGCGCTGGTACTCCGTCTCGTCGTCCGGGGACAGCGGACCGCCCGAACGCTGCCACAGCGTGCGGATCTCCTCGTTGACCTCGGAGACGGTGCGGACGACGGGGGACGGGTTCGGGTACGGGGACATGCCACCAAGCTAAACCCCTGCCGGGCCGTCGGACCCCTACGAGGACAGGGATATCCCTCACACCATCTCCCGGAATCCTTCACGCACGGCGCGGGTCCCGCCCTCACCCCGCTGGCCCCGGAAGCCCGAGAGCCCGGAGTCCGTCCGGCCGCTCCGCCACGGGCAGGTGGTCGACGAAGCGCACGTCACAGCCCACGGCCGCCGCACCCGCGTCCGCGTGGCGGTCGTCACCGACCATGACCACATCCGCGGGTTCGCACCCCAGCAGCGAGCACGCCGTGCGGAACAGGCGCGGATCGGGCTTCTGGACGCCGTGTTCGTAAGACAGGACGTACGTGTCGATCAGCTCGTCCAGGCCGTGCGCGCGGAAGACGGGGCGCAGGTCCCACCCGATATTGCTCAGTACACCGACCGCGACGCCGTCGCGGCGCAGCGAGCGCAGGACCTCCGCCGCGTCGGGGTACGGCTGCCAGGCGGCGGGGCTCATGTGGCGCTCGTACAGCGCGTCGTACAGGCCCGGATCCGGGAGGGCCACCTCACGGGCCAGACCGGTGTAGGCCGCCCTGTGCTGCCCGGCGCCGCTGTCGCGCTCGGCCCACACGTCTGCCAGCGACGGCGGGACCCTCTCGGGGGCCGGGCCCCCGGGCAGCGCTCCGGCGGCGGTCAGTCGACGTGCGTACTGCGAGAAGTCGGCCTGTTCCACGACCGTGCCCCGGGCGTCCAGGACGGCGCGCAGCCACGCGTCGACGGGCTCGATCCGGAAGAGCGTCCCTGAGAAGTCGAAAAGCACACCTTTGATCCGCATGGGCCGATCCTCGCTGCCCCGGGGGGAAGCTACAAGGGGCTCTCCCCGGTACCGGCCGGCCACCGGGTGCGCTGGGCGTATACGGCCGCGGAGAGCGCGACCACCGCCCCTCCCAGCAGCACCCCGCCCACCACGTCGCTCAGCCAGTGCACGCCCAGGTAGACGCGTGTGAAGGCCACTCCCGCCACCGAGATCACGGCGAGCACCAGCGCACCCCACCACAGGGCCTGCTGCGCGCCGTGCAGGCGAAGCAGCCACATCAGGAGCCCGCAGGTCACCACGGCGGTCATGACGTGCCCCGAGGGAAAGGCCGCGTAGTGCGCCGAGTCCACCGGGTCGAGCCACCGGGGGCGTTCCCGCCCCACCGCGGCCTTCAGCCCTTGCTGGACCAGCGTGGCCAGCAGGCTGGTCGCGGCGACCCACCCGGCGAGCAGCCGTGACCCGCGCCACCACAGGGCGATCACGACGACAGCCGTCAGGACGCGCATCGTCCAGGGGTCCCACACCCAGTCCGTCAGCACCCGGTTGACGTGGACCAGTCCCGGTTCGGTCACCGCGTCGCGGTGCAGGGACTCGGCCACCGTGGTGTCCAGCGACATGAGGGGCGACCAGCGGACAGCGACCAGCACGAGCAGGACGAGGGACAGCGAGGAGCAGACGAGGCCCGTGATCAGCAGACGGGCCCGGGGGCGCGGAGGGAGGGGAGGGGAGTGCATGGGGATGATCCTCGTCCACGAGCGGCGCGTGAGGCTATCCCAGAGCGCTGAGTCCCGGCACGAATGCGACCAGCAGCGGCACCACGGGTACCAGTGCCGCCGCGGCGGTCAGCCGCAGACGGCGGCCGGCGGTGAGCCGCTCCACCGGACCGAGCAGGCGGTTCACCCTGAGCGGCATCCCGGCACCGGAGGCGGGCGCGGGGCCGAACACACCGCGGTCCTCGTTGAGTTCGACCAAGGCGAGCGCGATCGTCAGTCGACCGAAGCGCCGTGACGCCACGTCGTCGGCGGCCAGTTCGACGAGATGGTGCATCTCGTCGCGGAACGCGGCGAACACCGGCACCTGGGGGAAGCCCGTCGCGAGCGCGTCCGAGCAGTGCAGGAGCCAGTCGTGGCGAGCCCGTGCGTGCCCCTGCTCGTGGGCCAGTACGGCATCGAGCTGACGGCCCTTCAGCCGACCGAGTGCCGCGGTCGTGACGACCAGTTGGGGAGCGGCGCCCGGCAGCCACCACGCGTCGGGCCGTTCGCCCTCCAGCACCACGAGACGCCCGCCGCCGGCCTCCTCGCCCGGCATCAGCGGGGAACGGACCAGCAGTTCGGTGCGCCGCTGCCTGCGGCGGGCCCGGGCCCGGTGGATCTCGCGTACGAGCATGGCGGCCGTCCATACTCCGCCGAGCGCGAGCAGGACCGCGATGACGGCCGACCACGGTCCGTACGCCCCGAGGGCGTACGCCTCGACCACGGCGTGCGGCGCGGGAGCGAAGACATGACCGCGCACCGCCTGCCACGCGGCAGCCGCGCTGAAGGTCATGGACAGCCCGAAGGACAGCAGGACGCCCGCGACCACGCACTGCCACACCCACAGGGCCACGACCGGCTCACGCTCGGGCCATCGGGCCCTCGCCATCAGGCCCGGGGCCACGACGGCAGCCAGTGCACCGAGCAGCAGCAGCACGAGGGAGACCAACATGGGCGTCAGCCTATGAGGGCGGCGGTGGCCACGGGTATGGCCACGCGCGCCAAGTGACGCAGGACACGGGGCAGGGAGCCGTCCGTCTCACAGGGTGAGAAGCATGGCGAACATGGCGGTCCCCATGGCCAGCCTGCACGCCAGCGCGAGCTCCGGCCGCGCGTCCCACGACGGGCCCGGCACCCCGCCGGCACCGGCCGGCACACCGGCCGGTGCCGGCGCGGGGATCAGCCGTCCCGCCGAACGCAGGACGTAGAGCGCGTAGTAGACGAGGAGTGCTCCCGTCAGCGCGGGTACGCCTCCGGCGGCCTCCGCCCCGTGTCCCAGGTGGCCCCCCGGCGCCACGTGGGAAGCGCCGGGCGCCATGACCACGGCCATGTAGACCATCGCGAGGGAGCCGACCACATGGTGCAGGTGGCCACCGCCCCCGGCGTGCACCACCGCGTGCAGGGCGGCGGCGCCGAACAGCACCGCGTAGACCACCCACATCCATTCCGGAAGCGTGAACAGGGCCGGGGGCACCGCCATCGCGGCCATCCCGAACCCCATCAGCGCCTCGGCGCGCGCCGATCCGCGTTCCCGTGGCGTGCCGTCGCGGGTCCGCAGCAGGCAGTACGCCCCCGTGGCCCCGCACAGCACCATGAGCAGCCAGCCGGACAGCGCCGGTCCGTGCACGGTGCACCTCCCCTACGGCCGATCATGCCGAGGTGATCGATGCCCCGCGGCGGCAGTCCCTACCGGGGCGCATTGGGGTACTGGGGGAGCGCGCCAGAGCCTGCGGGGGCGGTCGAGGGGCGGGTTAATCTCGGGAAGGCACCATCGACAGCACACCACCGGAGAAGAGCCCCATGGACATCGCACCGGCCACGGCACGGGCAGAACTGACCTTCCGCGACGCGACCGAGGACGACGTGCCGGCCCTGGTGCGCCTCGTCGAGTCCGCCTACCGGGGTGACGCGAGCCGGGCCGGATGGACCACCGAGGCCGACATCCTCCAGGGGCAGCGCACCGACGCGGAGGGGGTGCGTGAGGTGCTCGCGGCCCCCTCGGGCAGGGTCCTCGTCGCCGAGCGGGACGGCGGGCCGGTCGCCTGCTGCCAGCTCGAACACCGGGGGACGGCAGCGTACTTCGGCATGTTCGCGGTCAGGCCCGAGCTGCAGGGCGCCGGTCTCGGCAAGGTGATCATCGCCGAGGCGGAGCGCACGGCGCGCGAGGGCTGGGGCGTGAACGAGATGCACATGACGGTGATCTCGGTCCGCGAGGAGCTGATCGCCTGGTACGAGCGGCGCGGCTACCGCCGCACGGGGGAGCTCACACCCTTCCCGTACGGCGACGAGCGCTTCGGGGTCCCGCAGCGCGACGACCTCGCGTTCGAGCTGCTGGTCAAGGAGCTGTAGAGGGCGGGGCGGCGGCGCGGGCCGGTTCCCCCGGGGCGGATCAGGCGGTGAAGCGCCCGGCGCGCCGGATCTCCGGGTAGTCGGTCGTCGCACCGTCCAGACCCAGCGCGCGCACGAGGCGCAGATGGTCCTGGGTGTTGACGACCCAGCCGATCACCTTCAGGCCCTCCGCGTGCGCCCGCTCGACCACTTCGAGGGTGATCCTGCGGATGTTCAGGGCGAGCGTCGCCGCCCCGGCCGCCTTCGCCCGGTCGACCACGTCGCCTTCCCAGCGGCTGGCGATGAGCACCGTCCGCACGCCTGGGACCAGCTGAGCGATCTCGGCCACGGCCTCGTCGTGGAACGAGGACACCTCGACCCGGCCGGCCAGGTCGCGCCGCAGCATCACCTCGGCGAGTGCACGTGCGGCCGCCACGTCCTTGATCTCGGCCTGGACGGGCGAACCGATCGCGTCCAGCACCTCCTCGAAGACGGGCACCCGCTCGCCCTGCCCGGCGTCGAGCTCGCGGAGCTCCGCCATCGTCTTCTCGGCGATCAGCCCCCGCCCGTCCGTCGTACGGTCCACGGCGGCGTCGTGCATCACGGCCAGCGCGCCGTCCTTGCTCAGATGGAGATCCAGTTCCACGGCGTCCATGCCCGCCCGCTCCGCGTGCGCGAACGAACGCAGCGTGTTCTCCGGCTCGACACCCATGACCCCGCGATGACCGATGGTGAGAAAAGTCAAGGCACTCCCGCTTCCGTCCGACGTGTCCGCCTCGCCTGCGGCTCCTACCCCCAGGGAACCAGTTCGCGCGCGCAGGACGGGCTCCGCCCTGCCATTCCGGCGGAACAAGGGGTCGCATCAAGGTGTGGCAGGAAAAATAACGGTGATGATGAGGAGCGGCAGGATAATTTTCTGCCCTCCACTTGTCCGAAGGAGCCGAGCGCGGATACGGTTACTTGACGCGAGGTTCTCCTGTGAAGGAAGTGCTATGACGGAAATTCTTGAGCATGCCAACGCCACCGGCGCGACAGCTGCTGCCCAGAGGGTCGTGGAGCACCCGGCATGGCCCGCGCTCAAGAGTGCCGTGGAAGAGTTCCGCCCCTGGCAGTCCGCGGACGGCTCCATCGATTTCGACGCGGAGGGCGCGCCTTCCGTCACGGCGGCCGCAGAGGTCGTCGAACGCGTCGTCGCCGCGGTCGAGCGGCTCTCCCCGCTGCTCCCGCACGACGACGCCTACCACCGTGCGCTCGTCAGCGACCTGCGCCGCTGGGCCGCGGACGGCTTCGGCGTACCGGACTTCCTCGACTCGCTCCTCGCCTTCCAGCCCGCCGCCGACCGCGCGGACGGACTCCAGCACCTCGTCGTCTTCGCGATGTACACGCAGAACGGCAACCCGGACCGCAACCTCGAGGCCGTCGTGCTGCGGATGGTCTGGCCCGAGTGGCTCGCCGATCTCGAGGCCACGCGTTACGACAACCCGCTGTTCTGCGGGATCACCTTCGAGGACTTCACCTCGGGATACGACACCAACTCCGCGGTGCTCTTCCCCGAGACCATCGCCGTACGCGAGGCACCCGAGCGCTTCAGCTGGGGCGGCATCTTCTGCGACCGGGAGGCCGCACGCTTCCGCCGCGTGACCGAGGCGTCCGTCGACCTCCTCGGCCTCGACCTGCCCGACGACATCCGCGACATGCTCGGCGACCAGAAGCGCTGCGAGCAGGCCTTCGTGCTCTGGGACATGGTGCACGACCGCACCCACAGCCACGGCGACCTTCCGTTCGACCCCTTCATGATCAAGCAGCGCCAGCCGTTCTGGATGTATGGGCTCGAGGAGCTGCGCTGCGACCTCACCGCCTTCAAGGAGGCCGTGAAGCTGGAGGCCGACGGCTTCGGTCAGGGCCGGGACGTCCAGTTCGCCGTGCTCTTCGACCGGATGTTCCGCTTCCCCGTGACCGGCGAGCGCGTGCGCAACTACGACGGCCTCGGCGGCCAGCTGCTCTTCGCGTACCTCCACAAGCACGATGTGGTCCGCTGGACCGACAACACCCTCAAGATCGACTGGGCCCGCGCCCCGCAGGTCACCAACCAGCTGTGCGGAGAGATCGAGAAGCTCTACCGCGACGGCATCGACCGTCCGAAGCTCGTGCACTGGTTCGCGGCGTACGACCTGGTCGCGAGCTACCTCGCACCCCACCCGGGATCACGCTGGGCCAAGGGCCCGGACGCCCTGGACCTGACCCAGCCGCCGCGCAAGCTCGTCGACGACGTGCTTCCGGACGAGTTTCCCCTGAGCATGTTCTATGAGGCGCTTTCGAAGAAGCTGAAGCACGTGATCGCCTCGACCAAGGGGATCACCGCGGCGGACGCCGGGCGGGCAGCTGCGTGAGCGCGGGTTCTGAGGAGGCGGTGGCGATGAACGGAACGGACAGGAGCGACAGCGGCGTGCTCGAGGGTGCTGTGATCGCGGTGGCCGGGGCGGCGGGGCCGGCGGGCCGCGCCACACTGCTGAGGCTCGCCGAGGCGGGTGCGACCGTGGTCGCCTCCGACGCCAACCCCGAGCGGCTGGTGGAGGCGGTCGACGCCGCGCGGTACGCACACGGTGGAGCGACCGTGACGGGCGACACGGTCGACCTCCTGGATCCCGGGGCCGCGCGGGAATGGGCGCTCAAGACGGAGAAGGAGTTCGGCCGCGTCGACGGCCTGGTCCACCTCGTCGGCGGCTGGCGCGGGGGCTCCGGCTTCGCCGACACCAGCCTCGCCGACTGGGACTTCCTGGAGAAGCTGCTGATCCGCACCGTCCAGTCCACCTCGCTGGCCTTCCAGGAGGTCCTCCAGCGCAGCGACCGGGGCCGGTACGTGCTGATCAGCGCGGCAGGGGCCAGCAACCCCACCGCCGGCAACGCCGCCTACGCCGCGGCCAAGGCGGCCGCCGAGGCATGGACACTCGCCCTCGCGGACGCGTTCCGTAAGGCGGGGGGCGACGCGGGCCCGACATCGGCTGCTGCGATCCTGGTGGTCAAGGCTCTGGTGCACGATGCGATGCGCGCCGAGCGCCCGAACGCCAAGTTCGCGGGCTTCACGGACGTCACGGAGCTGGCCGAGGCCATCGCCGGAGTCTGGGACCGGCCCGCCGGAGAAGTGAACGGAAAACGTCTGTGGCTGACCCCGCAACCGTAAGGACCGACGCGCGACGTCATCACGATCCGCAGGTACGCGGCTTCGCGAGTGACAACTACGCGGGCGTGCACCCGGAGGTCCTCGCGGCCATCGCCCTCGCCAACGGCGGCCACCAGGTCGCCTACGGGGAGGACGACTACACCGGTCACCTCCAGCGCGTCATGCACAGCCACTTCGGCCCCACCGCCGAGGCCTTCCCGGTCTTCAACGGCACCGGAGCCAACGTGGTCGCCCTCCAGGCGCTGACGGACCGCTGGGGCGCGGTGATCTGCGCCGAGTCCGCGCACATCAACGTGGACGAGGGCGGAGCGCCGGAGCGTGTGGGCGGTCTCAAGCTGCTCACCGTGCCGACCCCGGACGGCAAGCTCACTCCGGAGCTCATCGACCGCCAGGCGTACGGCTGGGACGACGAACACCGGGCGATGCCGCAGGTCGTCTCGATCACGCAGAACACCGAGCTCGGGACCGTCTACACGCCCGACGAGATCCGTGCCGTCTGCGACCACGCCCACGAGCGGGGCATGAAGGTGCACCTCGACGGTGCCCGGATAGCGAACGCCGCCGCGTCGCTGGACGTGCCGATGCGCACCTTCACCAACACGGTCGGGGTCGACGTCCTGTCCTTCGGCGGCACCAAGAACGGTGCGCTCTTCGGAGAAGCCGTCGTCGTGCTGAACCCGGACGCCGTGCGGGCGATGAAGCATCTGCGGAAGCTCTCGATGCAGCTCGCGTCCAAGATGCGCTTCGTCTCGGTCCAGCTCGAGGCGCTGCTCGCGGGCGACCTCTGGCTGCGCAACGCACGCCACTCCAACGCGATGGCCCAGCGGCTCGCCGAAGGGGTACGGACGGTGGACGGGGTGGAGATCCTCCATCCCGTCCAGGCCAACGCCGTCTTCGCGCGGCTGCCGCACGAGGTGACCGAACGGCTGCAGAAGCGGTTCCGGTTCTACTTCTGGGACGAGACGGCCGGCGACGTCCGCTGGATGTGCGCGTTCGACACCCGCGAGGACGACGTCGACGCCTTCGTGCTGGCGCTCAAGGAGGAGATGGCGCGGCAGTAGCAGCCGAATGTCTGTGCGGTCGACCGGGAACGCGTTGCTCCCGGTCGGCCGCATCGTCGTGCCGCCCTCACCTCCGTGCACGCCGCCGCGGGATCTGGCGCGCTCCCGGCCGGCGACGAGGCCGGCCGGGACCGGGGTGTGACGTATCAGCCGTCCGTCCGCGGCGCGGCGTGCTCAGCCGCGCTCACGCGCCTCGGCGGGCGTCGGAGCCGTACCCCCGAGGTGGGCCGGCACCCACCAGGTGTCCGACGCGTCCTTGGGGCGCACGGGGTAGGCCCGCTGCGCGGCCTCGAGGAGCTCCTGCACACGCTCACGCAGGCGGCGGGTGATCGCCCCCGCGTACTGATCGGCGGGTGCCTCCAAGGCCTCGCCCACGCGGATCGTGATCGGGGTGTGGCTGCGCCGGAAATTGCGCGGACGCCCCTTGGTCCACAGTCGCTGGGTGCCCCACAGTGCCATCGGGATCAGCGGTACGCCGGCCTCCTGGGCCAGCCGCGCGGCGCCCGACTTGAAGCTCTTCAGGGTGAAGGACTGCGAGATGGTCGCCTCGGGGAACACGCCGACGATCTCTCCCGCGCGCAGCGAGGCCAGCGCGTGTGCGTAGGCGTCCTCACCCTGGCCGCGGTCGACGGGGATGTGCTTCATCCCGCGCATCAGCGGCCCGGAGACCTTGTGACGGAAGACCGACTCCTTCGCCATGAAGCGGACGAGCCGCTTCTGGGGCAGGGCGCCGAGCCCGGTGAAGATGAAGTCCAGATAGCTGATGTGGTTGCTGACCAGAACCGCGCCACCGGTCTTCGGGATGTGCTCCGAACCCTGGGTGTCGATCTTCAGGTCGAGCGCCTTGAACAGCGTGCGAGCGGCGCCGATGACCGGCCGATAGACGAGTTCTGCCATCTGGATGAAGACCCTTCTTCAATGCCTGGGGAGGGTTCTCCCGGCGGAAGTTACGCAGCCGTAGGTTTTCGGCATTGTGGCGATCGTGCCCCATGTGCGACGCCGTGGCCAGCCCCAAAGGGCCCGGGGCGAGAGATTCTCGTCACGTGAATCCTCCGGGAATGTAATGAGGCCGCAGGACGCTGACCCCTTGCGCAGGGCTCCGAGAGGGAGGACGGGATGGACGGGCGGACGACCGGTGGCACGCTGAGCGCGGCCCAACTCGGCGCGGAGTTGGGGGATCGGGCCACTCTGGTGCAGTTCTCCAGCGCGTTCTGCCAGCCGTGCCGCGCCACCAGGCGCACTCTCGCGGAGGTGGCCGGGATGGTGGAGGGTGTCGCCCACATCGAGATCGACGCCGAGGCGCATCTCACGCTCGTGCGCCGCCTCGGGGTCAGCCGGACCCCCACGGTCCTGGTGCTCGACGCGGAGGGCCGCATCGTCCGCAGGGCGGTGGGGCAGCCGCGTACGGTGGATGTCGTCGCCGCACTGGGGCAGGCGATGTGACGGACCGTGACGCATCTCCCACATGACGGGACGCGCTTGACTGTGTACGCCACGCATCGTCAGTCTGACGTTATGCCGCCAGAACTCCTTCTCTTCGGCCGGGTGCACGTCGACCTCGTGCGCCACGCGAGTGCGCGCTGTCCGGGTGTCTGAAGAAACCGCGGACCCCGTACGCCTCTCGCAGAAGGACCTTTCGATGACGGTCTCACCTGATCTCCGCACCGCCCGGACGGCTGCGCCCGATCTCCTCCGCTCCGTCTTCAGGCAGCACGCCGCCGGTGTCGCCGTGATCACCGCGGCGGGCGCGCGTCCGGCCGGTTTCACCGCGACCTCCCTCAACTCCGTCGCCGCCGAGCCGCCCCTCATCTCCTTCGGCGTGGGCACCTCGTCCTCCAGCTGGCCCGTGGTCGAGGAGGCGGAGCACGTGGGCGTGCACATACTCGGCGAGGACCAGGAGGAGCTCGCCGCCAGGTTCGCCCGCAGCGGCGCCGACCGGTTCGGACCGTCCACCGACTGGCGCAGCGGTCCCGAGGGTGTGCCGTTGCTCGGTGGAGTGGTGGCGTGGCTGGTCTGCCGGGTGGTGGCCCGGATTCCGGCGGGGGACCACCGCATCGTGATCGCCGAGGTGGTGACCGGTGATCCGTTGGAGGGCGGCCGGCCGCTGGTCTACCACCAAGGCCGTTTCACCGCTCTGCGAGACTGAGGGCGAGCAAGTCGGCAGCGGGACCGGACCCGTTGGCTACGTCACAGTTCCAAGCGCTTGCTTATGGGTAACGTACTGGGTGTACTGGCGAGTAATATTCGACCGGGAGCTCGGTCGTCCCGACCGGAGAACGCCCGATGAGGCGCCTATGCTGCGTGCAACAAGGCAGCCCAGAAATGACGATGCAGTAGGAGAGCCGGCGTGAGCTTGAGGATCGTTGTCTGTGTGAAGTACGTGCCCGACGCCACCGGCGACCGGCACTTCGCCGATGACCTGACCCTGGACCGTGACGACGTCGACGGTCTGCTGTCGGAGCTCGACGAGTACGCGGTCGAGCAGGCGCTGCAGATCGCCGACGAGGCGGACGACGCGGAGATCACCGTGCTCACGGTGGGCCCCGAGGATGCCAAGGACGCGCTGCGCAAGGCGCTGTCGATGGGTGCCGACAAGGCCGTCCACGTCGAGGACGACGACCTGCACGGCACCGACGTCATCGGCACCTCCCTGGTGCTGGCCAAGGCCGTCGAGAAGACCGGTTACGACCTGGTCATCTGTGGCATGGCGTCGACGGACGGCACCATGGGCGTGCTCCCGGCGCTGCTCGCGGAGCGTCTCGGCGTCCCGCAGGTCACGCTGCTCTCCGAGGTCTCGGTCGAGGACGGCACGGTCAAGGGCCGTCGCGACGGCGACACCGCGAGCGAGCAGCTCGAGGCGTCCCTGCCGGCCGTTGTCTCCGTGACCGACCAGTCGGGCGAGGCCCGTTACCCGTCGTTCAAGGGCATCATGGCGGCCAAGAAGAAGCCGGTCGAGTCCCTGGACCTCGAGGACCTGGAGATCGAGGCGGACGAGGTCGGCCTGGGCGGATCCTGGACCGCGGTCGACTCCGCGGCCGAGCGTCCCGCCCGTACCGCGGGCACGATCGTCAAGGACGAGGGCGAGGGCGGCAAGCAGCTGGCCGAGTTCCTTGCGGGCCAGAAGTTCATCTGAGCCCCGGCTGTTCCCTCCACCGCCCCGCACTCCCTCGCACGCAGGAGATTGAAGTCCCATGGCTGAAGTTCTCGTCTATGTCGACCACGTGGACGGTGCCGTCCGCAAGCCCACCCTGGAGCTGCTGACGCTCGCCCGCCGCATCGGCGAGCCGGTCGCCGTCGCTCTCGGCAACGGTGCCGCCGACACCGCCGCCGCGCTCGCCGAGCACGGCGCGGTCAAGGTACTGACCGCCGACGCCCCGGAGTTCGCCGACTACCTCGTCGTGCCGAAGGTCGACGCGCTCCAGGCCGCCTACGACGCGGTGTCCCCGTCCGCGGTGCTGCTGCCCTCCTCGGCCGAGGCCAAGGAGATCGCGTCCCGCCTCGCGCTCCGCATCGGTTCCGGCATCATCACCGACGCCGTGGACCTGGAGGCCGGTGACCAGGGTCCGGTCGCCACGCAGTCCGCGTTCGCCGCCTCGTACACCACCAAGTCCCGTGTCTCCAAGGGCACTCCGGTCATCACGGTCAAGCCGAACTCGGCCGCCGTCGAGGCCGCGCCCGCCGCGGGAGCCGTCGAGGCCCTCACGGTCTCCTTCTCCGCCACGGCCACCGGCACCAAGGTCCTCTCGCGCACCCCGCGCGAGTCGACCGGGCGTCCGGAGCTGACCGAGGCCGCGATCGTCGTCTCCGGCGGCCGCGGCGTGAACGGTGCGGAGAACTTCGCGATCATCGAGGCGCTCGCCGACTCGCTCGGTGCGGCCGTCGGTGCCTCGCGTGCCGCCGTCGACGCCGGCTGGTACCCGCACACCAACCAGGTCGGTCAGACCGGCAAGTCGGTCTCGCCGCAGCTGTACATCGCCTCGGGCATCTCGGGCGCGATCCAGCACCGGGCCGGCATGCAGACCTCGAAGACCATCGTCGCGGTGAACAAGGACGCCGAGGCGCCGATCTTCGACCTCGTCGACTACGGCGTCGTCGGCGACCTCTTCGCCGTCGTCCCGCAGCTCACCGACGAGGTCAAGTCCCGCAAGGGCTGACCCGGCAGGAGCTCTGCCCGAACGACGGCCCGGGGCCGCGCGGTGATCCCACCGCGCGGCCCCGGGCTGTTTCCGATCACCATTGACGCGGGAGCCGCGCGACTTATAGCTTCACCATGCGGATTAAAAATTCCGGTAAGTGGAATTGCTGAAGACGTGGAGGGTATGGACATGGGGCAGCAGGAGAAGGTGGCAACGAGCCTCGCCGGCACGGTCGGTGCGGAGATCGGTGCCTCCCTCGCGCCGGTGGACGCCGAACTCGCCCGCCGCTACCCGGGCGACCCGGGGACGCGCCAGCCCGTCCACACCGTCTACGTGCCCGCCGACGCCTTCACCCCGGCCACTCTCCGCGCCTGGGGCGACCAGGCGCTCGCGGCGCTCGACGAACACGCACCCGACGCCTCCGCGCTCGCGGGCGTGCTCGGGATCCCGCGGGAACTGGCGGAGCCCGTCCATGACCGCGTACGCGCCAAGCTGGAGCGCGAGCCGGTGGAGGACCTGCGCATCGACTTCGAGGACGGCTACGGGCCGCGCCCCGACGCCGAGGAGGACGAGGCGGCCGCCCGGGCCGCACGGCTGGTCGCCGAGGCGTACGCCGACGGGACCGCCGCTCCGTACATGGGCATCCGGATGAAGTGCATGGAAGTCGCCGTGCGCGACCGGGGCATCCGCACCACGGACATCTTCCTCACGGGGCTGATGCGGGCAGGCGGGCTGCCCGAGGGCCTCGTCCTGACGCTGCCCAAGGTGACATACCCCGAACAGGTCACCGCCTTCGTGCGGCTGCTCGAAGCCTTCGAGGACACGCACGGCCTCCCCTCCGGGCGGCTCGGCTTCGAGATCCAGATCGAGACCAGCCAGTCCATCCTGGCGGCGGACGGCACCGCGGCGGTCGCCCGCATGATCGACGCCGCCCGGGGCCGGGCGACGGGCCTGCACTACGGGACCTTCGACTACAGCGCCTGCGTCGGCGTCAGCCCCGCCTACCAGGCCAGTGACCACCCCGCGGCCGACCATGCCAAGGCGGTCATGCAGGTGGCCGCCGCGGGCACCGGCGTGCGGGTCTGCGACGGCTCCACGAACGTGCTCCCGGTCGGCCCGACCCAGCAGGTCCACGACGCCTGGCGCCTGCACCACGGGCTCACCCGCCGAGCCCTGGCCCGCGCCTACTACCAGGGCTGGGACATGCACCCGGGGCATCTGCCCACCCGCTACGCCGCCGTCTACTGCTTCTACCGCGAGGGGCTCGGCCAGGCCGCGTCCCGGCTCGCCGCCTACGTGGCCAGGGCCGGCGGGGACGTCATGGACGAGCCCGCCACCGCCAAGGCGCTCAGCGGCTATCTGCTCCGGGGCATCGACTGCGGTGCCCTGGACGGTGCGGAGGTCGAGGCGCTCACCGGTCTGACCCGCGCGGACCTGGACGGCTTCGCCTCCCCCCGCCGCGGCGGGCTGACCGTGACGGCTCCGTAGACGCTCACGCGGGCGGGAGCTCCCCGGATCCGCGTGCGATGAGCCGGGTCGGGAGCTCCACCCTCGCGGGGGCGTGAGCTGCGCCGTCGAGGCGGCGGAACAGGTGTTCCGCCGCGGTGCGGCCGACCGCGGCCGCGTCCTGCGAGATGACCGTGATGCCGAGAAGGTCGGCCAGCTCGATGTCGTCGAACCCGACCAGGGCGATCCGGCGGTCGCACTCGGCGAGCACGCGGACGGCGGTCACCGTCACCCGGTTGTTGCCCGCGAAGAGCGCCGTCACCGGCTCGGGGCCGGCCAGCATGGCTTCGGCGGCGGCCCTGACCCGGGCCGGGTCGGTCGGGCCGAGGGATACCCAGGGGTCCTCGACCGTGATTCCGGCGTCGGTCAGGGCCGCGTGGTACCCGCGCAGGCGTTCCGTGGCGGTGTGGATGCGCGGCTGGTCCCCGATGAATCCGATCCTGCGGTGGCCGTGCGCGACCAGGTGAGCGACGCCGGCGCGCGCTCCGCCGTAGCTGTCCGAGAGGACCATGTCCGCGTCGACCCGGCCCGCCGGACGGTCGACGAACACGGTGGCGATGCCCGCCTTCATCTCGGGCTCCAGATAGCGGTGGTCGTCGCCGGCCGGGATGACGATGAGGCCGTCCACCCGCCGGGCGCAGAGCGCGAGGACGAGCTCCTGCTCGCGCTCCGGGTCCTCGGCGCTGGAACCGTTGATGAGCAGCGCGCCGTGGGCGCGCGCCACCTCTTCCACGGCTCGGCTCAACGGGCCGTAGAAGGGGTCCGCGAGGTCCTCCAGTACCAGGCCGATGGACGCGGTGCGGCCCTTGCGCAGGACGCGTGCGCTGTCGTTGCGGCGGAAGCCGAGTGCCTCGATGGCCTCCTGGACGCGGCGCTCGGTGTCGGGGGTGACGCCGGGCTCGCTGTTCACCACGCGTGAGACCGTCTTGAGGCCTACTCCGGCGCGGGCCGCCACGTCCTTCATGGTCGGCCTGTTGCCGTAGCGGGACTCGGAAGGGCGGGCGGTCTCGGCCACGGTGCGCTGTCCTGTCGTCGGGAACGGGTTGTTCCGCTCCCTCACCGTCGGTGCCGGGGAGGGGTCGGTAGCTGTGGCGTCGAGCATAGGCCCTGGACAACGTTGTCAAGAGAATGGAGACTAGGAGGGCCATCTGATTGAAGTCGCAGGTCCTGCGCCTCACCCCTCCGGAGTGTCCAAGCCGATGCATACCGACCTCGTCGCCGCGCTCGACATCGGCGGTACCAAGATCGCCGGGGCGTTGGTGGACGGCGGCGGTTCCCTCCTCGTGCGGGCGCAACGGCCGACGCCGGCACGTGAGGGCGCGGAGGCCGTGATGAGCGCGGTGGCCGACGTCCTGGCGGAGCTGACCGCCTCGCCGCTGTGGCATCGCGCGCGTGCGGTCGGCATCGGCAGCGCGGGGCCCGTGGACGCCTCGGCCGGCACGGTGAGCCCGGTCAACGTCCCCGGCTGGCGCGGCTTCCCGCTGGTGGCGCGAGTGGCCTCGGCGACCGGCGGCCTGCCGGTCACGCTCGTCGGTGACGGGGTCGCGATGACCGCGGCCGAACACTGGCTCGGCGCCGCGCGCGGCTACGACAACGCGCTGTGCATGGTCGTCTCCACCGGTGTCGGCGGAGGCCTCGTGCTCGGCGGAAAGCTGCACCCCGGTCCCTCGGGCAACGCCGGGCACATCGGTCACATCAGTGTCGACCTGGACGGCGACCCGTGCCCCTGCGGTGCGCGCGGCTGTGTCGAACGGATCGCCAGCGGGCCCAACATCGCACGCCGGGCCCTGGAGAACGGCTGGCGCCCCGGCCCGGACGGCGACACCACGGCAGCCGCGGTGGCCGCCGCCGCGCGGGCGGGAGACCCGGTGGCAGCCGCCTCGTTCGAGCGCGCCGCCCAGGCGCTCGCCGCCGGGATCGCAGCCACCGCGACCCTGGCCGACATCGACATCGCCGTGATCGGCGGGGGAGTCGCAGGCGCCGGCGAGGTGCTCTTCGCACCCCTGCGCGCGTCCTTGCGCGACTACGCCACGCTCTCCTTCGTCCAGGGCCTCACCGTGACCTCGGCGGTGATGGGCGCCGACGCGGGCCTGGTCGGGGCGGCGGCCGCGGCCTCGACGGTCCGTCCCGGTGCCCCGAACGGCGTGCGAGCCGTGGCCGCCCCGTAGGGCGGTCCCGCCCCCTCGTCACGGCAGCGCACCCGACCGCCCCCTTCCTCGATCAGCGCCCCGGCGGACACGCCGGCGCAACCGCATGACCCCTGCGGGTTTCCGGAGCGGGGTGTTGCGGGCAAGCCACAGGGGGCTACGGAAGAGGGGGAACCGTGATCGTCTGGATCAACGGTGCGTTCAGTGCGGGCAAGACCGACGCCGCGTGCGAACTGATCGATCTGATCCCGAACAGCACCTTGTACGACCCCGGGCTGACAGGCGGGGAACTACGCCGGCTGCTGCCCCAGAAGAAGCTCGCCGAAGTGACCGACTTCCAGGACCTGCCCATGTGGCGGCGCCTCGTGGTCGACACCGCCGCGGCGCTTCTCGCCGAACTCCCCGGGGTGCTGGTCGTCCCGATGACGCTGCTGAGACAGGACTACCGCGACGAGATATTCGGCGGACTCGCCTCGCGGCGCATACCGGTGCGCCATGTACTGCTCTCACCTGAGGAAACGATCCTGCGCAGACGGATCGCCGAACGTGAGGATCGCGCCGACGATCCCGAGCACAGCGAGCGGATCCGGCAGTGGGCCTATGAGCACATCGAGCCCTACCGGGCGGCGCTCGGGTGGATGTCCCAGGACGCCCACACGATCGACACCAGCGGCCTCACCCCGTACGGGACGGCCGAGCGGATCGCCGAGGCGCTGCGCACCGGCGAGGCCAGGGAGTGCGGCATCGTGCAGACTCCCGAACCGCGGGCGGAGACCGTCGCGTCGGGGGTGCTGCTCTTCGACGAACAGGACCGGGTGCTCCTCGTCGATCCCACCTACAAGCCCGGCTGGGAGTTCCCCGGCGGCGTGGTGGAACCCGGCGAGGCCCCGGCGCAGGCAGGGATACGGGAGGTCGCCGAGGAGATCGGGCTGCACCTGGACACGGTGCCCAAGCTCCTGGTGGTCGACTGGGAGGCACCGAAGCCACCTGCGTACGGAGGTCTTCGCTTCCTGTTCGACGGCGGACGTCTGCGCGGCGACGAGGCCGCGACGCTGCTGCTCCCGGGTTCGGAGCTGCGCGGCTGGCGGTTCGTCACCGAGGAGGAGGCGGCGGGGATGCTCCCGCCGACGCGCTTCGAGCGGCTGCGCTGGGCGCTGCGGGCCCGTGAGCGGTCCACCGTGCTGAACCTCGAGGCCGGGGTGCCCGTGGGCGGCCGGTAGCGCTCGGGGTGCACCGGGACCTCCGACTCGCGCCGGCCGGTCCGGCACGGTCCTCACCTGTCACGGGCAACGGCTGAGCCCATCCGTCCACGGCCACCGAGTGGGTCAGCCGCCGGCCAGGGTCATGAGGAACCGTGTCTGTGCGTCGTCCCGCCCCGCGCACAGTCCTGGAACCGCGTTGAGGGCGGCCAGGGCCCGGCACCAGTCCAGCACACGGCGAGGGGACAGCCCAGGCACCAGCGCCGCCAGCTCCTCGATCCTCTGCTCCAGCACGGCTGGGCCTGAAGCCCCCTCAAGCACCCAGTCCACAGCGTCGAAGTCCGGGTCGCCCCACGCCGGCCTCGGGTCGATCGCCACCATGCGGGCGCCCGGTCCGGACAGCACGTTGGCCGGATGGAGATCACCGTGCACGAGCCCCGCGGTCCCGGTGGCCGCGAGTCCGAGGGCCGCCGCCCGGGCCCGGCCGAGTCCTGTCGGAGCAACCACTCCGTTCGCGCGGGCCGCCGCCAGCCTGCGCTCGGTCAAGTCGAACAGGAAGTTGATCCGGTGCGAGAGCGGCCGCAGTACCGAATGCTTCCCCGGCCCAGGCGCCGAGACCCGCAGGTCTCGCAGCAGGGCCGCCACTTCGGGCAGTTCCCAGGCGAGCTGCCCCACCGGCACTCCAGGTTCCACGCTCTCCAGCAACAGGGCCCCGGCGGCGAAATCCGCTGCCAGTAGCGTGACGACCGACGGTCTGTCCGCCCAGACTCGCAGGGCTTCGGCCTCCTCGCGGGCGATCAAGGGCTCCGGTGTGAGCTTCAGCCAGACCGGGGCGAGGGTGTTCCGCCGCACGCAGCGGAACACCCTCGAGGTGCCTCCGCCACCCGCCGCGACAGGATCCAGATCCCAGCGAGCGGCGAGTTCACGGACGAGAGCCGGCAACCCGTCACACCAGCCGAGTACATCGGTGCCGAATCGAACCACGAGCCGGTCCCTGATCTCCGGCGCGACGCAGGCCAACTCCTCCAAGACGTCCCCCCGCGGGTGATCGACGCGGTTCCCGCGCACCTCATGGGCACCGCATCTTACGAGTACGGCCCGGGCGGGCCGCAGGTGCTACTCGGAGATCACGAGGGCACACGCCGGGATCCGGACGGCGAAGACGGCACCGAACTGGAGATACCGCTTGACGGCCGCCCGTTGCTCCACGAACCATCCCACATGAGGCATGTCGACTTCCTTCCTTTGCTGCGAGCGAGAAGGGGACAGCCCTCTTCCGCCCTCAGCCGCTGACAGCGTCCGACGTCATCTGTTCCGCACTCCGGGAAAGGGCGTAGAACCCCGCCGACGCTTCGTGGGTGCCTCCGGGAGCGGGTCGGCGGTAGCTGCTGCCGCTCCGCCCGACGCTCCGGCGAAACCATCTGCCACTGCGCCGGCCACATCCCCCGAAGGGCTTTGGTGCCGCCCCTGGGCCAGGCGAGCAGTCCCCGGGCCCGCATCGCCGTAGAGGCAGGGGTTCTCCTCCACGGTCAGGTGGCAGTAGGCCTTTCCCTCACGGGTCATGGAATGCAGGGTGCCCCCGGGCTCGCGGTTGCACCCCGCGCCGACTCCGGCCGTCGACATGCCGGCCAGGCCTGTCGAACCCGGCCGGAAACCAGCCTTGGCGCATGCCGGCCGAAGGGACTTCCGCCGGCCGCTCATGTCCCGGGCGCCGTGGCAGGGTCACGCCGTGCTCAGCCCGGGGGAGGAGTGGCGTCTCCGTCGGCGTGGATCGCCGTGGCCGAAGCAGAGCACCGCGGGGCGCAGTGCGGTCAGGCGGTGGAAGGACTCCTCGGCCTGCGCGTGGTCGGTGTTGAACACCCCCGGCGTCACCCCGCCGACCCCGGCGGCGGCGTCCCCGGTGAACAGCACGTCGTGGCGTGGCAGATGAACGCCGATGGAGCCCGGGGTGTGCCCCGGAGTGTGCACCACCCGGGCGCCGCCCCCGAACGGAAGCTCGTCGCCGTCCGCCAGTTCGCGGTCGACCCGGGTGGGCGGCGCCTCGGGAACCGTCAGCGCGTGGTCGTACAGGGGCCGTTCCCAGTCGTGCAGGACGGGGTCGGGCATGCGTTCCTCGCCCCGGACGACGGGTGCGTCCAGGCGGTGGACCATGATGTCGGCGCCGTGCCTGTCCGCGAGCTCCTGCGCGGCGCCGTAGTGGTCGCGGTGGCCGTGGGTGAGGACGATCCGCCGGATCCCGGCCGGGTCCAGCCCCAGAGCGCGTATGCCGCCCTCGACGGCTGCCGCCGCGTTCACATCCCCCGCGTCGACCAGGGTCAGGTCCGCGCCGTCACGCCACAGGTAGGCCTGGCCGATCGGGAAACGGAACATGTGCAACCGCGGGAGTACCTCGATGCTGTCCATGCGGTGAACGTACGGACGGCACGCCGCCCGTCGCCCGGAAATCTGCTCCGGGCGACTTCGCTCAGCGCGTACGCCGGAGTCCGCGGCAGGTGTCAGCCCGTCTTGGACTCCGCGTAGTTCCGCAGGAACAGCGCCTCGGCGACCGAGAGCCGCTCGAGCTCCGCGGGGGAGACGCTCTCGTTCACGGCGTGGATCTGCGCCTCGGGCTCGCTCAGCCCGATGAGCAGGATCTCCGCCTCCGGATACAGGGCGGCCAGGGTGTTGCACAGCGGGATGGAGCCGCCCATGCCGGAGGACTGCATCTCCTCACCCGGGTACGCCAGCCGCATGGCCTCGGCCATCGAGGTGTAGGCGGGACTGGTGATGTCGGCGCGGAAGGGCTGCCCCTGGCCGACCTGTTCGACGGAGACCCGCGCTCCCCAGGGGGTGTGGGACTCCAGGTGGGCGGTCAGCAACTTCGTGGCGTCGGCCGCGTCCTGGCCCGGCGGCACGCGCAGGCTGATCTGGGCCCGGGCACTCGCCTGCAGCGACGGGGTGGCTCCGACGACCGGCGGGCAGTCGATGCCGATGACGGTGACCGCGGGCCGCGCCCAGACGCGGTCGGCGACCGTCCCCGTGCCGATCAGCTCCACACCGTCGAGCACCTTGGCGTCCGTGCGGAACTCGCCCTCCGGGTACTGCAGCCCGTCCCACGCCGCGTCGGTCGTGAGCCCGTCGACCGTCGTCGTACCGTCCTCCGCGCGAAGGGAGGCCAGCAGCTGGATCATCGCGGCCAGCGCGTCCGGGGCCGCGCCGCCGAACTGCCCCGAGTGCAGGTTCCCCTCGAGGGTGTCCAGCCGCACCCGCAGCATGGTCATGCCCCGAAGCGTGGCGGTGACGGTGGGCAGCCCGACACGGAAGTTGCCGGTGTCACCGATGACGATCGTGTCGGCGGCGAGCAGCTCCGGGTGTGCCTCGGCGTAGCGTTCGAGGCCGCCCGTGCCCTGCTCCTCGGAGCCCTCCGCGATCACCTTGACGGAGACCGGGACGCCGCCGTTCGCCTTGAGGGCGCGCAGCGCGAGCAGGTGCATGATGAAGCCGCCCTTGCAGTCCGCGGCACCCCGGCCGAACCAGCGGCCGTCCCGCTCGGTCAGCTCGAACGGCGGGGAGAGCCAGGCGGACTCGTCCAGCGGAGGCTGCACGTCGTAGTGCGCGTAGAGCAGGACCGTGGGAGCTCCGGCCGGACCGGGCAGGTAGCCGTACACCGACTGCGTTCCGTCGGGGGTGTCGAGCAGGGCGACGTCCTGGAAGTCCTCGGCGCGCAGCGCGTCGGCGACCCAGCCGGCCGCCGCCTCGCACTCGCTCCTGGGGAACTGCGCGGGGTCCGCCACCGACCGGAAGGCCACCAGCTCGGCGAGCTCCGTCTTCGCGCGGGGCATCAGCGAGGCGACGGTCTCGGAAATCGGACGGGCGGTCATGGGCACGCTCCTCGTGGGTGCGACGTTAGGACTATGGCGCGCTGTGCACGCGGCCGGGGGCGACGCCGTGGTCGCGGCGTTGCGTGTACGACGAATTCATGGCTGATCCTCCCACAGCGGAGTTCGGCCGCGGCGCGCCGTAGGATGCCGTGAGCAGTTGGGGCCACTGGTCGGATCGGGAGCAGAAGCACATCGTGAGCAGCGAGAACGCAGACGCCGGACGTGAGCCGGATGAGTCGTCGTCGGTACCGCAGGAGTCCTCGGTATGGGACGTCGTCGTGGTCGGCGCGGGTCCGGCCGGGGCTTCCGCGGCGTATGCGGCGGCCGTCGCAGGCCGCCGGGTGCTGTTGCTGGAGAAGGCGGAGATCCCGCGCTACAAGACATGCGGCGGCGGAATCATCGGGTTCTCGCGGGATTCCCTGCCCCCCGGGTTCGAACTGCCCCTGAAGGACCGGATCCACGCGGTCACCTTCTCGCTCAACGGGAAGCTGGCGCGCACCCGCAAGTCCAAGCGGATGCTCTTCGGGCTGATCAACCGGCCGGAGTTCGACGCCGGTCTGGTGGAGGAGGCACAGAAGGCGGGCGCCGAGCTGCGCACGGGCGTGGCGGTGACGCGGGTCGAGCAGCACGGCACCGCGGTGCCCGACCGGCGCACGGTCGCCGTGGTGCTGGCCGGCGGTGAGACGGTGCTCGCACGCGCCGTCGTCGGCGCGGACGGGAGCGCGGGCCGGATAGGGGCCCATGTGGGTGTGAAGCTCGACCAGGTGGACCTCGGACTCGAGGCGGAGATCCCTGTTCCCGAGACGGTCGCCGAGGACTGGGCGGGCCGGGTGCTCATCGACTGGGGTCCGATGCCCGGGAGTTACGGCTGGGTCTTCCCCAAGGGCGACACACTGACCGTCGGAGTGATCTCGGCGCGCGGCGACGGGGCGGGCACCAAGCGGTACCTGGAGGACTTCGTCGGCCGGCTGGGCCTTGCGGGCTTCGAGCCGACGATCTCCTCCGGTCATCTGACCCGCTGCCGCAGTGAGGACTCGCCGCTCTCCCGCGGAAGGGTCGTGGTCTGCGGCGACGCCGCCGGGCTGCTGGAGCCCTGGACCAGGGAGGGGATCTCCTTCGCCCTGCGGTCCGGGCGGCTCGCGGGTGAGTGGGCGGTGCGGATCGCGGAGTCGCACGACGCGGTCGACGCCCGGCGGCAGGCACTCAACTACGCGTTCGCGATCAAGGCAGGGCTGGGCGTGGAGATGAGCGTCGGACGCCGCATGCTCAAGCTCTTCGAGCGGCGCCCCGGACTCCTGCACGCGGTGCTGACGGGCTTCCGCCCCGCCTGGAACGCCTTCGCCGGAATCACCCGGGGGACGACGTCGCTGGCCGAGCTGGTCCGCTCGCATCCGCTGGCCCAGCGCGCGCTGCACGCGATGGACCGTCAGGGGGCGGACCGGGTCAGCTCCCGGCCGTGATCCGGAAGACCGGGTGGTCGGGGCAGGCGGCCAGGAGCTCGGCGTCGGTCGACTTCACCGTGACGCCCTGGAAGTACTGGTTGACCTCCCAGCCCCAGCGCTTCAGATAGGCGCGCAGGATCCGCGCCTTCTGCTCGTCGTCCGCGATCTCCGTGGCGGTGAAGGCGTGGACCTTCCGGCCCACCTTGAGCTCTCCGCCTCCGGCCACGCGCATGTTGCGCACCCACTGGGAGTGGCCGCGGGCGGAGACCAGGTACTGCGCGCCGCCGTGGTGGTGGGGGTTCACGGGGACGCGCTGCATCCGGCCGCTTCTGCGGCCCCGCACCGACATCTCGGCGGAGCCGAGGAGGCTGACGCCGTGGCGTGCGAGCCAGCCGATGACGCCGTTCAGACGCTGTGCGAGGGCGCCGGCCTGGAGGTAGTAGGGCTGCTGCGACATGGGTGGCTCCCGCCGTTGTGAGAGCACTGCTCTCGCTTGAGAGCAGTGTGCACGAGTGCGGTGCTCGAAAGCAAGAGCAGTGCTCTCGTTCGTGTGCGGTGATCCGCCCCGTGGCAGACTGAGGCCATGAGCACCATTCGAGGAGCCAGGGAACGCGCCCGCGTCGAAGTCACCGCGGCGATCAAGGACGAGGCCAGGAAGCAGCTCGCGGCCGAGGGTGCCGCGAAGCTCTCCCTGCGCGCCGTGGCCCGGGCTCTCGGCATGGTGTCCTCCGCGCTCTACCGCTACTTCCCCAGCCGGGACGACCTGCTGACGGCCCTCATCGTCGACGCCTACGACGCGGTGGGCGAAGCCGCGGAGTCGGCCCGTACGGCATCCGGCGGTTCGACGGGCCCCCACCCCGCCCGCTGGACGGCGGTCGCCTGCGCGGTCCGGGACTGGGCCCTCGCTCACCCTCACGAGTACGCGCTGATCTACGGCTCGCCCGTCCCCGGATACACCGCTCCGCTGGACACCGTCGGCCCTGCCTCCCGTGTGGGCCAGGTCTTCATCGGTCTCGTGCGCGACGCCCACCTCGCCGAAGGTCTCGCCGTCCCTCCGCTGAGCGCCGAACTGCGTCCCGAGGCCGTGCGTATGGCAGCCGATCTTGCCCCCGGCCTTCCGCCCGCCGTCGTGACGGCCCTGGTCTCCGCGTGGGCGCAGCTCTTCGGGCTGATCTCCTTCGAACTCTTCGGCCAGTTCGAGCGGGTGGTGGAGGCGCGTGAACAGTTCTTCCGGCACGCCGTTCACGAGCTCGGGCGCTCGGTGGGCCTGCTCGACGGCCGCCCCGCACGCTGACCTGGGTCGACCCGCCGGCCGCACGGGCGGCTGATGAATGTGGTCATGACCCGTCGGCTGGGCGCCGAGTTCGCGGCCCGTTCCGAGGAGCCGGAGCCGACGACGGCCTCGGACGAACTGACCGACGGGAGCGGGAGGTCATGGCCTTGGTCGGCATGGGGTCTCCGACGCGGAGATCGCCCGCCGGCTCACCGTCAGCCCGCTCACCGTCAGGGCGCCACGTCAGCCGCGCGATGTTCGAGCCGGGAGCCGGGAGCCGGGAGCCGGGAGCCGGGAGCCGGGAGCCGGGAGCCGGGAGCCGGGAGCCGGGAGCCAGGAGCGGGGCCCCACTCGTCGTGCCGGCTTACGAGCCGGGGCCGGTCCGCCCCGGCCGGCTCGGCTGGACGGACGGCAGGCGTCGCTCTTCTGCCGTGCGGGGAAACCGCCACAGCACATGGGCGACCCGGACGGCGAAGGCCAGTGCTCCGAGTACGGCCCCGACGCGGAGCAGGACTCCTTCGGCCCCGTTCGGCAGATCGAGGAGCATGGCAGGGAGAAAGACCCCGGCGAACGTCGCCGCGGCCACGAGGGCTCCGCTGAAGAAGGCGTAGCCGATCTCGACGGTCATCGCGTCCCGCTCAGCCTGCGTGCGTCGTGACATGTCCGGAGTTTCACAGCGAGCAGGGTCCTAGGCAAGGACGCCTTCACGGTCGAGACGCTCGGGGGCCTCCACGTCGCTGTCGTGCCGGAGCCGCGTCAGGCGCCCTGAGGATGCGCCGAGTGGCCCCGGCGGGGGCCCTGCACCAGCCGGGAGAACCAGCCGAGTGCGCAGGCCTGGACGAGTACGGAGACCACCAGGGCGAGATAGACGAACCATGCGGGGCCTCCCGCGTCGGCCCCGGCCATCGCGCTGCCGAGGAGGAAGACGAACACGGTCGGCGCGGCGAGGAAGAACAGCCAGACGCCCGCGAACGAGGCGTCGTCGTGGGACACGAACAGAGTGTCCACCGCGACGAACACCGCGACCGCCAGGACGAGGCCGAGGTAGATCCGCGAAGCCGTGTTGCCGAAGGTCAGTCGTGCCGGCGTGCGCAGGTGCCGCGAGATCGAAAGATGGTGCTTCATGGCCGCTCCCCGTCGATGGCTGATGCTCCCATCGTGCTCCGGAGCATCCGGAGGCGCCTGAGTACGCCTACTCAATCGCTCAGCTGTTCGTCGCGTGGCGGGCCGAGTAACCCAGGACCGCCGCCGTGGCGGCGAGCAGTGTCACGGTGGTGAGGGCCACCGGAAGGGAGATCCAGTCGGCGAGGAAGCCGATCACCGGCGGTCCCAGGAGCATCCCGCCGTACCCCAGTGTCGACGCGGCGGCCACCCCGCTGGGCCCGGCCAGTGCGCCCGCCCTGCCGACCGCGACGGGAAATATGTTGGCCAGGCCCAGACCGGCCACCGCGAAGCCGAGCAGCGCGAGCCAGAGGGCCGGGGCCAGTGCGCCGAGCAGCATCCCCGCCGCGGCCGTCGCCCCGCCCGCCACGAGGGTGCGGGTCTGTCCGAACCGTTCGAGGAGCGTGGTGCCGGTGAGTCTGCCGACGGCCATCGTCAGTGCGAACAGGGAGTATCCGGCGGCGGCGGGGCCGGGGGACGCCCCCAGGTCCTGGCTGAGGTGCAGTGCGCCCCACTCGGCCAGTGCCCCCTCGCCGTAGGCCGTGCAGAGGGCGATGACGCCGAAGAGGATCACGATCCGGCGTGCCCGGGCGCTCGTCCCCTTCCGCGGCTCCGGGGCGTTCGCCGCCGGCTGCCCCGAGGAAGACGTGACGGTCCCACCGCGCAGGAGTGCGGGCCCGGTGACCGCGGTGACGACGAGGCCGACGCACGTCAGGGCGGCGAGGTGCGTCGCGGGCGAGAGGCCGCCCGCGACCAGGCCGCCCAGCCCCGCGCCGGCCATACCACCGAAGCTGAACGCTGCGTGGAAGCTGGGCATCACCGGGCGGCGCAGCTCCGCCACCAGATCGACGGCCGCGCTGTTCATCGCCACGTTCATCCCGCCGTACGCGGCGCCGAAGAGCAGCAGCACCAGGCCGAGCGAGAGAGCCGAACCCGTCCGTGCGGGAAGAGCGATGCTCAGTGACAGCAGTACGCCGCAGACCACGGTGACCGCATGGCTTCCGAAGCGCCGGCAGAGCCGCCCGGTGAGCATCATGGTGATCACCGCGCCCGCGGAGACGCCGAGCAGGGCGAGTCCGAGGGTGGAGGCGGTGGCTCCCGTCCGGTGCTTGATGGCCGGGATGCGGACCACCCAGCCGGCGAAGAGGAAGCCGTCGAGGGCGAAGAACACGGTCAGGGCGGTGCGGAGGCAGGCCGGCGGAAGTGGGGCGGTGGCTCCGCCAAGTCCCCCCGACGGGGCCGTCCGCAGTTTGTTTACGCGCGGCACAAAGTGAGCATAGGATGGCCCCGACACCGCGCGCAAGGCCGCTGTCACGGTGACGGGCAGGTGAACGGTGCGGGGTGCCGGAGCGTCGGCAACACCCCCGGATCATGGGAGACTCGCCCCCATGAACGGCAAGCCGACCAGCACGCGGACGAAGTTGGAGAGGGGCCGCAGCGCGCTCGGGCCCGCCCTGGAGCTCGTGCACACGGGACGCGCCCCCACCCGTGCCGTACTGACCTCCGAACTCGGCGTCACCCGTGCCACGGCGGGTGCGGTGGCCGCGGAGCTGGAGGCCCTCGGGCTCATCGAGGTCGACTCCAGCCCGGGCTCCGCCGCCGGTTCGCAGGGCCGTCCGTCCCACCGTCTGTCCGTACAGGACGGCGGGCCCGTCGCTCTCGCGGCCCAGGTGCACTCCGACGGCTTCCGGGCCGCCCTGGTGGGGCTCGGCGGCCGGATCGTGGCCACCGCGCCCGGCTGCGTCGCCGTCATGGCCGACCCCGCCCAGGTCCTCGGCGAGGTTGTCGAGGCCGGGGCCCAACTCCTGCGCGACAGCGGGCTGCGCTGTGTCGGCGCCGGTCTCGCGGTGCCCTCCGCCGTGGCCGAACCCGAGGGGACGGCGCTCAATCCGCTGCACATCGCCTGGCCGGCCGGGGCGCCGGTCCGGGAGATCTTCTCCGCCTGCGTACGCGCGGCGGGGATCGACGGCCCCGCGTTCACCGGCAACGACGTCAACCTCGCCGCCCTGGCCGAGCACCGGCACGGTGCCGGCCGTGGCGCCCAGCACCTGCTGTGTGTCGCCACCGGCCACCGGGGGGTGGGCGGTGCCCTGGTCCTGGACGGCCGTCTCCACAGCGGCAGTTCGGGACTCGCCCTGGAAGTGGGGCACCTGACGGTGAACCCCGAGGGCCGCCCCTGCCACTGCGGCGGACGGGGCTGCCTCGACGTCGAGACCGACCCCCTCGCCTTCCTGACCGCGGCCCGCCGGGAGCCGGGCCCCGAGGAGTCCCTGCTCAAGCAGTCCGGTGACCTGCTGCGCACGGAGTACGGGGACCGCGCTGTGCGTGCCGCAGCGGAGGAGCTGATCGACCGGCTCGGCCTCGGCCTCGCCGGACTGGTCAACATCCTCAATCCGGACCGCATCATCCTGGGCGGGCTGCACCGCGACCTCCTGCAGGCCGCCCCCGAGCGGCTCCGGGCCGTCGTCGCCGACCGCAGCCTGTGGGGCCGCAGCGGCAGCGTGCCGATCCTCTCCTGCACGCTGGACCACAACAGCCTGGTGGGCGCCGCCGAGATGGCCTGGCAGCCCGTACTCGACGACCCGCTGGCCGCGCTGGCCTGACCGGCGGCCGGAGAGTGCGCCGCCGACCGCCGTGCGGGCCCGCTCAGGCGGCGGCCAGGGCGAAGGCCCGCGCCGGATTGGCGACGAGTACCGCGTCCAGCACATCGTCACCGAGCGACCGCGCCAGTCGCGGGCGCAGGCGACGCAACAGGTACGGCATACCCGGCGTCTCCGGCACCGTGGTGTCGCCGCCGAGCGGCAACTGCCCGCCGAACCCGGCCTCCATGAGTGAGGCCAGCTGCTCGGGCAGCCGCCAGTCCGTGGCGTGGTGCGCGCGGGAGGGGCCGTCGAACGCCAGGAACGCGCCCGTCCGCGCCACATCGAACTGCGCGAGCCGTCGGGGAACCGCCCCAGGTGCCCGAGGATCACCCGTCGCGGTTCCACCCCCAGCTCGCCGCACAGCAGATCCAGCACGTCCGTCGCGGCCGTGCCCAGTTCCAGGTGGACGGCGATCGGAGGCCCCGTTCGGTGTGGGGCCCACTTTCCGCCGCACGCTCGTCCGTGTGGACGACCGATCGGGTTGCGTCGATCACCTGAATACCCTGCGCAGGGGGCTTCGTGTTGCGTGGAAGAACGTCCCGTGGCGGGGTACTCCACGGATGCGAACCGGAGCACGGGTGATCAACACGCTCCTCACGTGTGGGTCGTCGAGTACGGGAACGGCCAGACCTCCCGCTACGCGCCACTGGTCAAGGCACTGATGGACGTGGAGGCAGGCTTCCGGTAGCACGCGCCCGACAACCCTCGCCCGACCCACGAGCGCCCAATGGCCGAGCGCCAGGTGTATTGCCCTGTGAGGTGGGGGACGCGGCTGGCGGGTGGTTTGCCTGCGAGTGCGGTGTGTCCGCGGTGGTGATTGTAGGAGTGCAGCCAGTGAGGGGGGAAGGCGTCGCGTCGTTCCTGCTCTGAGCGGTAGGGCTTTGCGTAGGCCCATTCACGCTCCGGGTGCGCCCTGTGCGGTGGGCGGCCCGGATCCCGTCAGCCGACGACGGCAGACCTGGCGCGCGTCCGTGTCCCCGACGGCTCCAGCGGTCCGGCGGCGTCCGATCCGAACGGGCCGTCGGTCGTCGACCCGTACACCGGGAGGGGGTGCAGCGCGGCGGTGGTGAAGGAGGGTGCGGGCAGGGTGAACCAGATGACCTTCCCCGCGCCAGGACTCGGCCGTACGCCCCAGCTCTCGCTGACCGCGGCGATCATCGCCAGCCCGCGCCCGGAGGTGGCGGACGAATCGGCGATGCCCATGGTCGGCAGCCGGGGGTCGTGGTCGTGGACGGAGACCGTCAGTCTGTCGAGCAGCAGCTCGATCTCGACGGTGCACGATTTGTCCGGCTGTGCATGCCGGTGGACATTGGTCAGCAGTTCGGTGACGCCGAGCGCCGCATGGTCGATCAGAGGATCGAGATGCCAGTAGCGCAGTTGCGCCGAAATGATTCTGCGGACCTGACCGATCCGCGACGGCAGGGCCTGGAGCTCCACCGTGCAGTGCCTGCTTGGCTCGCTGATCACGGCTGCGACTCCCCGAAATAGGTCCGGAAGAAGACGAAGGAACGGATCCAGCAGATGGCTGACTGCTGTTTCTGGTCATGCGTGGTCCGCCCTGCGAGGCTCCCGGCGGGGGCGGCTTCCGCTGTCACCGCCGGTACACCATCAGTGACGTGTGACCAGCGTGACCCAGGGGGTTGAGCTCCGCAACTCGCGGTGCCCGTGCCGGACCGCAGCGTCAGATGCGCCGCCCCGCGGCACTTCTCAGCGCCTCCAGGAATCTGCGGACCGGCGCGGCGCCGCCGGGCCTGCGGTCGCGCTGGCCCATGGTCAGCCGGTACCGCACCCCGTCGATGCGGGCGATCGCCGAGTCCGGTGCCGGGAACCACGGCTTCCCGGCGCTCACCGCCGTCACCGGGGCGCTGGCGATCTCCCGACCGTTGCTCGTCAGCAGCGCGATCCGGCCGTCCTTGACGATGACTTGGCCCGCTCTGGTCAACGACCGCGCCCACCGCTGGATCCTGACGTCGCTCGCACGGAACTCTGCCGCACCGAACTCCGGCGCACCGAAATCCGCAGCACTGAACTCTGTCTCGGCCACTTCGCCCCCCTTGTGCCGGCTTCTGCAAGTCTGCCCGCGGACAGGGCCCGTGCACCAGGCCTCATCACCGATTTCGGCGGGGACAGGGATCCGTTCCCGCACTCCGGGCCCGGAAGCTCGAACACCAGGGCCAAGGGAGGGCTATGGACTGTCAAAGTGAACGTTTGTGCAGGTGGGGGGAATATCGTGAGTACCCCACGCAGGACTGCCGTCACCCGAAGGAGACCACTGATGGACATCGGTGAACACACACCCGGCGGTGCCGTCATGGACACCGTGGACGTCGACCGGAGCGACCCGGACTACCGGGCCTGGCTCAAGGAGGCGGTGCGCAAGGTCCAGGCGGACGCCAACCGTTCGGCCGACACCCATCTCCTGCGCTTCCCGCTGCCCGAACACTGGGGCATCGACCTCTACCTCAAGGACGAGTCGACGCACCCGACGGGGAGCCTCAAGCACCGCCTGGCCCGCTCGTTGTTCCTCTACGGGCTCTGCAACGGCTGGATCCGGCGCGGCAAGCCGGTCATCGAGGCCTCCAGCGGCTCGACCGCAGTCTCGGAGGCGTACTTCGCGAAGCTCATCGGAGTGCCGTTCGTCGCGGTGATGCCCCGGACCACCAGCCCCGAGAAGTGCCGCCTGATCGAATTCCACGGCGGCCAGTGCCACTTCGTCGACGACTCCCGCCGGCTGTACGAGGAGTCGGCGGCCCTCGCGGCCGAGACCGGTGGGCACTACATGGACCAGTTCACCTACGCGGAACGCGCCACCGACTGGCGGGGAAACAACAACATCGCCGAGTCCATCTACCAGCAACTGCGCCTGGAGCGTTACCCCGAGCCGGCCTGGATCGTCGCCACTGCCGGCACCGGCGGCACCTCGGCGACCATCGGTCGCTACGTCCGCTACATGCAGTACGACACGCGGATCTGCGTACCCGACCCGGAGAACTCCTGCTTCTTCGACGGATGGACCAGCAACGACCAGTTGGCGACCGCCGACTGCGGCTCGCGCATCGAAGGCATCGGCAGGCCGCGGATGGAGCCCAGCTTCGTACCGGGAGCCATCGACCGGATGATGAAGGTGCCCGACTCGGCCAGCGTCGCCGCGGTCCGCGTGCTCGAGCGCGCCATCGGCCGCAAAGCCGGCGGCTCGACCGGCACCGGTCTGTGGAGCGCCTTCAGACTCGTGGCCGAGATGGTGGAGAGGGGGAGCACGGGAAGCGTCGTGACGCTCTTCTGCGACCCCGGCGACCGCTACCTCGACAAGTACTACTCGGACGACTGGCTGCGCGAGCAGGGCCTGGACATCCGGCCGTACACCGGGACGATCGACCACTTCCTGGCCACCGGCACCTGGCCGTCCTGACCCGGCCCGCGGTCCTCTCCCGGCAGCGCCGTCGTCAGTCCTCCAGGAGGACGCCGAGCTCCCGGGAGAAGACCCGCCGGCCTGCCGTCGCCAGCAACGGATCGGCCCAGCGGGGAATCAGCCGCACACGCAGCTCCTCGACCCAGATCACGTGCGAGCCCGAACCGGTCGGGCAGACGTCGATCGACGCGCGCCCGCGCACCACGGAACCCCGCTTCTCCAGATGGCACACCCCGGCCCGGCCGGCGGCGGGCGGGGTCCAGCGCACCACTTCCATCGGATCGTCGAAACCCAGCGCCCCCACGCCGGTACGGGCCACGAAGACCGTTCCGGCACGGGTGGGCCCGCCCACCGGGACGGTGACCGACGTGAACGGAACGGTCCCGCCGTGCCGCTCCCAGTCGGTCACCCGCCGCCAGGCCTCGGCGGCGGGGAGGGGAGTGAAGCGCTCGATACGGAATACGGCCACGGTCCGATCCTAGGACGTCCGGCACCCGCCGTGCGCGGAGCGGACTCGCGCGCGCCTCGTGGCGGCGGACTCACTCGTCCGGCGGCCCACCCGCCACCACCAGGCCGGGAAGGTGCTCCTCGATCTCCTGACGGGCGGCGTCAGGCACACCCGCGTCCGTGACGAACGCGTCCACCTCGTCGAGTGCGGCGAACGAACTCAGCCCCACCGTGCCCCACTTGGTGTGGTCGGCCACCACGACGACGCGCCTGGCCGCCCGCACGAAGCGACGGTTCGTCTCGGCCTCCGCGAGATTCGGCGTGGACAGCCCGGCCTCGACCGAGATGCCGTGCACACCGAGGAACAGGACGTCGAAGTGGAGCGAGCCGATCGCGCGGTCCGCCACCGGCCCCACGAGCGAGTCCGACGGCGTCCGGACCCCGCCGGTCAGGACCACCGTGGCCGCTCCGGCCCGCGTCCCGCCGGTCGCCGCCGGACGCTGCGCACCGTGGAACACATCGGCCACCCGCACCGAATTCGTCACCACCGTCAGCCCCGGAACGTCCAGGAGGTGGCGGGCCAGCGCGAACGTCGTCGTACCGCCGGAGAGCGCGATCGCGCTGCCGGGCACCGCCATCGCGGCCGCGGCCCGCGCGATGTCCTCCTTGGCGCTGAGTTCCAGTGTCGACTTGGCCTCGAAACCGGGCTCGTGCGTGCTCGCCTCGACGACCGGCACGGCCCCGCCGTGCACCTTCTCGATGACGCCCAGACGTGCCAGCGCGTCCAGATCCCTGCGGATGGTCATGTCGGAGACGCTCAGCTTGCGGGTCAGCTCGTTGACCCTGACCCCGCCGCGCCTGCGCACATCGTCGAGGATGAGCGCGCGCCGCTGCTCCGCGAGCAGGTTCTGATTGTCGCTCAACGCCGGGCCCCGGCCCTTCCCCTTGTCCGCGCGGTCCGGCAGCGGTCCTGCGGGACGCCCTCATCCTCCCACGCACCCCCACGGGCCGTCCCACTGGGGAGATTCGGTGAGGGCCGCTGCGGAGGGCCCCTCCCGTCCGCGATGGTGGTGACTGCGCATCACGTCAGACCCCGTGCGCCCTTCCCACCGGCCGAGAGCCGGACGGACCAGAGAGCGAGTCACCGACATTGCCCCCTGCACCCCGGGCCGAGGCCGCGCAGAGCGGCGGCCCCGCACTGGAACTGCTCGTCCACGGCGTCGGCGGAGCCACCCCGCAGGAGATGCTCGGGGACCCGCGCACGACCAGGATCACCGGTGACGCCACGGCCGCCGTGTACCGCCGTACCGAGGACGTCGGAGCCGAACAGCACCCCGAACGCCACCGCGACGGACCCGTCGCCGAGGCCTACTGCTGGTCCAACCTCACCTCGGGCAACGGCTCCCGGGCCCTGTGGCTGCTCCTGCTCCCCTTCATGGTGGTCAACCTCGCCCATTGGATGAGGCCCGCAACCCTGGGGCACACCCGGGCCGTCCGGCTCTACGGGGTCCTGGTGCGGCTCCTCGCCCTCAGCCTCACCGTGCTGCTGACCGCCGCCGCCTGCGAGGTCGCCCTCGACCTGGTGGCCTGGCAGTGCGCCGGGACCCCCGAGTGCTCGGTGCAGCGTTCCTGGATCGGCTTCCTGTCCGCCCGGCAGGACGGCTGGTTCTCCCAGCCCGGCCGCCGCCTGGCCGTCGCCGCGCTCGTGCCCACCGCGCTGGTGGGACTGCTCTGGTACCTGTCCAACCGCACCTGGAGCGCCTACGAGTCGCAGCGCCCCCTCACCTGGGAGGAACCGGCCGACACGGAGACGGCCGCCGACGCCGACACGGACGAGGACACCGGGACGGCCGTCCGGCCCGGCGCCCCGCTGGTCCGCCCGGCCCTCGGCAGGCCGGGTTTCTGGTACGGACGCAGGCTGGTGGCCCGGCTGCGCGCGGCGCACACCGCGGCCGGATTCCTCACGGTCGCGGCGGCGGTCGGGGTCACGGCAGCCCGGCACGACCGGTCCGCCGGCAGCCCCGTACCGCCGGTGACCGGGTACCTGGTCGAGGTCGGCCTCGTCCTGTGCGGCCTCGTCGTCGTCGCGGTCGTCTGCCACCGCGGGCGCAGCGAGCGGCGCCTCGACAACCGGGTCGACCGGGCCGTCACCACCTTCCTGCCGGGAACCGCACTCGTCCTGCTGCTCTGCGCGGTCGTCCACTCCGCCTGGTCGCGTCCCGACTGGGTGTCCACGGGCACCCTCCCCGGAGAGGCCGTGTTCCGCGCCCTGGCCCTCGGCCAGGGCCTGCTCGTCGTGGCGCTCGCCGGGGTGGCCCTGAGCCTGTACCGGCGTGCCCCGGAGCCGCGCACCACCCTGAAGGGCCTCGGCGGCCCTGCGGTGGCCATGCTCGCCTGCGCCCTCGGAGGCGTGATGACCGGTGGGATCGCCCAGCGGGTGGCCGACTGGCTCGACGGCCCAGGAACCCCCGGAATGGGTGCGGGAGCCGACATAGGAGGACCACCCGTCCTGCTCAGCTGGCAGGCCTCGGTCATCCCGGTCCTCCTGCTGCTCCTGATCCCGCCGGTCGGCTGGCTGGCGGTCCGTACCCTGCGTCGCGCCCGCCGGACGGGACCCCGCATCGAGGCGGAGTACGAGGAGGAGCACCCCCAGCCCGGACGCACCCGGCGGATCGCCCGCGCGCGTGCCACCGCCGCACTCACCGATGCCGCCCCCGGGATCCTCGGACTGCTCTCCGCCGCCACCCTGCTGCTCGGCATCGCGGCGGTGACCGGTTCCTGGCTCACCGGCGAGGTCCCCGGTCTGGCCGCGGACGGCACCGCGCCCATCGTCGAATCGCTCGCCGAGACCGCTCAGTCGACCGGATCCTGGCTGACCGGATTCGGGGTCATACTGTTCGTCACCTGGGGCCGCCGTGCCTATCGTGACGTCTCCGCCCGACGCACCATCGGCATCCTCTGGGACGTGGGGACGTTCTGGCCGCGCGCCGCACACCCCTTCGCGCCGCCCTGCTACGCCGAGCGGGCCGTCCCGGACCTCTCCTCCCGGATGTGCGCGTGGACGGGCAGCACCCGGGGCAGGCTGGTCATCTCCGGGCACTCCCAGGGCAGCGTGCTGGCCGCGGCGGCGGTGTGGCAGCTCCCCGACCCCGCGCGGCGCCGGGTCGCGCTGCTCACCTACGGTTCCCCGATCGAGCGGCTCTACGGACGGTGGTTCCCGGCCTACTTCGGCCGGGTCCCCCTCGAAGGGCTCCAGAGGTCCGTGCACTGCTGGCGCAACCTCTGGCGCGCGACGGACCCGATCGGCGGCCCGGTCCTGACCGACGAGGGACCGGGCGGCCACGAGGTGGACCGGGGCCCGCTGAAGGACCCGCTGGTCTACGGACGCACCGTCGAACACCCGCTGCCGGAACCGATCCTCGGGCATTCGGACTACCAGGCCGACCCGGTGTTCGCCGTCGAACGCGCCGCCCTCCTGGAACGGCTCTCGCCCGTCGTGCCCCAGCAGGCGGGCGGCGTCCCTCAGGGCAGCGCGGGGAGATCCTCCGGGTAGAGCATGGTCAGGTCGTCCGTGCTCGGCTCGGCGAGCTGGGCGACCCGGCCCGCATGGCGCTCCACCATCGACTCGAACGTCTGACGCGCCGTCCGTCCGTTACCGAAGGCGGGGCCCTTGGGAAGCGCGGTGAAGTACTTCAGCAGTGCTTCACCGGTGCCCTCCGCCAGGCTGTACTCGTGCTCGTCGCTCTGCTGCCCGACGATGCGCAGCAACTCCTCGGGCTCGTAGTCGCTGAAGGTGATGGTCCGTGAGAAACGGGACGCCACACCGGGGTTGACGGTGAGGAAGCGTTCCATCTCGTGCGTGTACCCGGCGACGATCACCACCACGGCGTCGCGGTGGTCCTCCATCAGCTTCACCAGCGTGTCGATGGCCTCCCGGCCGAAGTCACGGCCGGAGTCCTCGGGCGACAGGGCGTACGCCTCGTCGACGAACAGCACCCCGCCGCGTGCCCGGTCGAACGCCTCCTGGGTCCGGATGGCCGTGGACCCGATGTGCTCGCCGACCAGGTCGACACGGGACACCTCCACGAGGTGGCCGTGCTCCAGGACGCCGAGCGAGGCCAGGATCTCCCCGTACAGCCGGGCCACCGTGGTCTTGCCGGTGCCGGGGGAGCCGGTGAAGACCAGGTGCCGGCGCACCGAGGCCGCCTTCAGGCCGGCCAGCCGGCGGCGGCGGCCCACCTCGATCATGTCGGTCAGCGCCCGCACCTCGCGCTTGACGCTGTCCAGGCCCACCAGCGCGTCCAGTTCACCCAGCACGGCGCCCGCGTCGCGTACCGGTTCGGCGGGCGGTGCGGGGGCGACGGCGGCGGGCTCCGAGGTTCGCTGACCCGGCATGGCGCCGAGCAGCCCGGGTGTGGTCTGCGTCGCGGTGAGGACCGCCGGGGCCGGGGGAGTGGCGCCGCGCAGCCCGCTCTCGTCGCTGGTGCAGTCCTGTGCGACCGGACCCACCGTGTGGCCGTCACCGCCGGAGGCGTCGGGGAACTCGTAACCGCCGCGCGCGCAGCGCTCCGTCCGGCAGCGGGTCAGGGTGGACCGGCAGCCGTCCATCACGTGGAAGCCGTAGCCCTCGCTCCCCGTGACCCGGCAGCTGTCGAAGGTGCCACGGCCCTCGGCCGAGACGTAGAAACCGGCCTCCGCGGGCGAGGTGACCGTGCACCTCTCGATGGTCGGGTCGGCGCCCTTGGTCACGATGACCCCGGTCTGCGCCGAGTCGATGGTGCAGTTGTTCAGCGTGCCGCCGCTGCCGTGGTCACGGAACCACGCACCGGTGGACGCCTCCCGGATCCTGCAGTCGTCGAGCTGGGCGGTGGCACCGTCGCTGACCGAGACCGCCGTGTTGCGGATCTGGGAGAGATCGCTGTCCACGACGTCCGCACGCGAGCCCCGGTCGAGGACGAAGAGGGCGTCGGGCACGTCATGGACACGGCACGAGTCGAGTATCACCGTGGCACCGTCGCTGACCCATACCGCCGGATAGTCGCCCGTACTGTCGTGGATCTCGCACTGGTTGGCGTCGACACGGGTCCCCGGGTCCCAGACGGAGAGCCCGTTGCGGCCGAACCTGCGGACGGTGGACCGGGTCAGCGTGAGCACCGAACGGGACCGCAGGTCGACCGCGTTCTCCGGGATGTCGTGGATGTCGCAGTCGGCCAGCGTGAGGACCGCGTCGGTGTCCAGGGTGACCCCGTCGGCCGACGTGCGGTGCACGGTGCAGTCCGTGAGGTGCGCGGTGCCGCGGGAGGTGACCTGGACCCCGCTGCCCTTGATCTCGTACACCTCGCAGCCGACCGCCTCCAGGCCGCTGCCCTCCCCGGTCACGCTCAGCCCCGCCCCCGAGGAGTGGTGCACACGGCAGCGCTCGAGCCGCGGGTGGGCGCCGTCGCGCACCGCGATGCCGGACTGTCCGGCGGCGACGACCTCGCACTCCTCGAACACCCCGCCGGCGCCGTCGAGTACGGCGATGCCCACGCCCGCAGGGTTGTCGACCGTGCAGCGGCGCACGGTGGGCCGTGCCGAGCCCCGCACCTCCATGCCGGCAGCGGACCTGGTCACGATGCGCAGGTCCGAGAGCTCGGGGGCGCCCTCCTCGACCAGCAGCGCGGGGGCGGCCGAGTCCTGGCCCTCCACGTGCAGGTCCTGGACCACGGCGGAGGCGCGGACGGTCAGGGGGACGCCGTCGGCCGGGGCGATGCGTACGGACCCGGCGGACCCCTCGGGCCCGCGCAGCGTCACCGCGCGGTGGAGGACGAGATTCTCCCGGTAGGTACCGGGGGCGATGGTGAGGACGTCACCGTCCGCTGCGGCCTCCAGGGCGGCGGTGAGGGAAGCGTATTCGCCCGTGCGGCGGCGCCATCGCGATGTGCCGGTGTGCGTCACCTGGACCGTGCCCTGTGCCATGGTGCTGCTGTGCCCCCACCTCGTGCCGTGTGCGCTGCCTCGTACCTGTCCGCGTGGCGCCGGTCCACCGGCAGCCCTCCGGCCCGCCTGCCGAGGAGTCGGGCGGGCCGGTCCACCGTAGCGCGCGTGACGGGTGTGAGTTGACGGGGCGGCTGACGGAAAGGCCTCCTCAGGCGTGCGAGGGGGAAACCCGCGTCCCGGAGATCAGCTGCCCGTACCCGTTCTGCCCCAGTCGGGGCCGACTTCGGCCCAGGCACGGTCCAGCCGGGCGTACCGCCGTTGCATCATGCGCCATACGACGAGTCTGCGGGCCGCTTCCGTCGCACCGCCCGCGAGCAGAGCGACGCCGATACCGGCGAGCACCGCGTGCGTGTGGGCCGCGGAGATGTCCATGGGACGCATCGCCGGGTCTCCCCGGTGATCCGTCCAGACCTGGATCGGGGTGCCGGGGGCCGTTTTCGTGGAGGCCGTCGACACGGTGCCCGTCCGTGCCGTACCGTCCGGGGCGAGCCAGTCGGCGACCACCGAACGCCGCATGGAGTCCTCCGTGACGGCCGTCTCGGGGTCCTGGGCGGAGCGGGACGTGCCGGGGGCCACGCGGACCACGACGGCCGGTGTCAGACGGCGCTGCTCGTGCTGGGCCCGCACGGTCCGCCGGAGGGAATCGTCCGTGAGTGAACCGGCCTTCCAGCCGAGCACAGGTGCCGCGAGCAGCATCAGCAGCAGCGCGGCGAGCGCCACCCAGGCCTCGTGACGGTCGGTGGCCCGGCACACGGGATTGCGCCGCCACCGCCGGATTCCCAGAACCGCTCGCACAGTCATGCACCCCCTTCCCTTCCGTGATAACCCGACAGGGCGGCGAACACCTCCTCGGACGGGCGAAGAGAGAGCAACCTCACGCCGGCAACGCCCCCCACGCCCGCCGGAGTTCCGGCACCGGACGGTCCGGGAGGTCAGCCGAGGACACGCACCGGGTCCCCGACCCTGATCGCCCCCGTGCCCTCCGGGATCATGTTCTGACCGAAGAGGAGGTGCCTGCCGTCCCTGCGGTGCTCGGCGAGTGTGCGCAGCGGCTCCCTGCCCCGTTTCGCCGTCCGCTGGTCGGTGGTCGTGACAACGCACCGTCCGCACGGCTTCACGACGCGGAACGCGACCTCCCCGATCGCGATCCGCTCCCAGTCGTCCTCGGCCCAGGGCGCCGTGCCGTCCACGACCACGTTCGGACGGAACCGGTCCATCGGCAGCGGCCCCTCCTCGGGATGGTCCCCCAGGGCCACCAGCGAGTTGAGCGCGTCCAGCGAGGCGCTCGTGGTGAGGAGCAGCGGATAGCCGTCGGCGAGCGAGACCGTCTCGCCGGGCCGGCCGAACTCCGGATCGACGGGCCTGCGGTGCGACGGCGCGTCGAGATGGACGAGCCGGACCTCCGCACCGAGGCGTGCGCCGAACCAGGCGTGCGCCGCCCCCGCGGCCACCGCCACCTCGACCTTGCTCCGGTGCAGCTGAGCGACGACGGTGCCGTCCGCGACGGGTACCTCCACCACCAGCGACGGACTCCCGGGCGCGGACAGGGCCACCCCGCCACCGGGCAGGGTCTCGGCGGACAGCATCGCCATGCTGGGCTGCTGACGCTGGGTGACCACCCTGTTCTCGGCGTCGATCAGCATCCAGCGGCGGTCGCCGCCGAGTCCCCATGGCTCGACCACGGCCTCGTCGGACGCACGGGCGGCCAGTGACTTGACCGGATGGATGTACACGGCACCGAGCTCGGGCGAGGGCATGCCCTCATCCTGCCGGCCGTCACCCACGGTGTGCGGCAGCGCCCGTCAGTACCCCCGGCTCTGGTACGGCCGGTTGTACTGGTCCTCGTACGGCGACTGCACGGGAGCGGGCGCGGGCCGGGGCGACGCGGGACGCATCGCCTCGTAACCGGTGCCGGGTCGCTGGGGCTGCTGCGGCTGCTGGTAGCCGCGGGGCGCCGACGGCTGCTGCGGGATGTACGGCGCCGGGGCGTGCTGCAGCTGTGCGGGCTGCATCATCGGCGACTGCTGCATCCCGGCGCTCTGGTACTGCGGCTGCGCCGACTGCTGCGGGTAGCCGTAGGACCCGGTCTGCTGCGACGGGGCCGCGGGCAGGGCGGGCAGCGCCGACGGCAGGGCCGGCAGGTAACTGTTCCCGGTGTCGTAGGCGGCCGGGACCCGGATCGGCGCGATCTGCGGGGTCCCCCGCTCGGCTACCAGGGAGTCGTATATCGGGGTGTCGGGGAACGACGGCGCGGCGTAGTAGCCGCTGCCGTAGGTGGAGCGGGGGGAGGTCATGACACATAAGTTAAGCCCACGATGTGCTGGTTGGGGAGCCCCAATCTTGGGGTTATCCGGTTTACGCTGCTTTTGTCGGTCCGACCTGCCTGGACATGCGTGAGGCCTCTGTTGACACAGGGGGCTCCTCCTGGGCGGATCCTGATCCTCCGTCGACGGGCTCCCGCCGCCGATGCCGGTACGCGGCCGGCGTGGACCGTGTTTCCGGGGAGCGCGGGGGTGCTCGGCGGAACGGGCCGGAACCGGACCGCGCCGTGATCGTGTGAAGGGGGAGTCGCGGGGAGGATGCGGGCGGACCGTCGGCGACGCTCCCCGCGGGGCCGTGGGCCCCGGCGGTCCCGGGGATTAGGTTGGCGGCAGGCTTTCCAGCCGGCCGGACGCGTGATGGGGGCGAGCATGACGATGCAAAAGGGAACCAACGTCGGGGTGCCGGCTGAGGCCGTGCGGGTCGAACTGGGCTGGCACACCTCACCCGGGACCCCCGACGTGGACGCCTCGGCGCTCCTCCTCGTGGCGGGAAGGGTGCGCAGCGACGCGGACTTCGTCTTCTACAACCAGCCGTCGCACGGATCCGGCGCGGTGCGCCACGAGGGCAAGCGGACGGCCGGGGGAGCCGTCACGGACACCCTCGCGGTCGACCTCGCGCGGATCGAGCCGGCGATCGACCGCGTCGTGATCGCGGCCTCGGCGGACGGCGGCACCTTCGGACGGGTGGCAGGCCTCTACGTGAGGATCGTGGACCGGGCGAACGGCTCCGAGCTCGCGCGCTTCGACACGGCCGACGCGACCGTCGAGACCGCCTTCATCCTCGGCGAGCTCTACCTGCGCCAGGGCGCCTGGAAGTTCAGGGCCGTGGGGCAGGGGTACGACACCGGACTGGAGGGTCTCGCGACGGACTTCGGGATCTCCGTCGACGAGCCCCAGCAGGCGCCGCCACCCCGGCCGGCACGGATGGCTCCCCAGCCCCCCGCCCGCCCGGCCCCCTCGCCCCCACCCGCGCCCCCGGTCGTACAGGCCGTGAGACTGACCAAGGTCACGCTGACGAAGGACGCCCCTTCGGTGTCGCTGTCGAAACAGGGCGGCACGTCCGGAGCGCTGCGCGTCAATCTCAACTGGGAGGTGCGCAAGCAGTTCAAGGGCTGGGGCGCGAAGCTCGGCAGGGCCGTCGCCGTCCACGCCGACCTGGACCTCGACCTCTGCGCCCTGTACGAACTCACCGACGGGCGCAAGGGGGTCGTCCAGGCGCTCGGGAACGCCTTCGGCTCCCTCCGGCAGCCGCCCTACATCCACCTCGACGGGGACGACCGCACCGGTGCGGTCTCCACGGGCGAGAACCTCACGCTCAACCTCGACCACAAGGACCAGCTCCGCCGCGTCCTGATCTTCGTCACCATCTACGAGGGCGCCCGGAGCTTCGCCGATCTGCACGCCACGGTCACCCTGCAGCCGCAGAACGGCGCGGCGATCGACTTCTCCCTCGACGAGTGCACCGTGCCGTCCACCGTCTGCGCGCTCGCACTGATCACCAGTGACGGGCGGGACCTCACCGTGCAGCGCGAGGCCCGCTATCTCGTCCCGCAGCGAGGGGTGAGCCCCCAGCGGACCATCGACGCGGCCTACGGCTGGGGCATGAACTGGACCCCCGGGCGCAAATGATCCCCGGGCCCGCCGCCGCACCGGCGGCCGGGCTCACGATTCCGGTGCGGCCTCGGGACGGGAGTACGTACGCCCCTTCCAGGCCGCGCCGAGCCCCCGGTGGTGCCGCACGGCGGAATCCACCGTCATCAGGAGGTACAGGACGGCGGTGAAGGGCAGCAGCGGCGCAAGCCACAGCGACTGCCGGTAGTACCTGAGCATGGGCACGTAGGTCCCCGCCATCACCGTCCAGGCCGCCCCGCCCGCCACCGCGGCCACCGGATCACCCGTCAGCAGCCCGGCGCCCAACGTGACGGGCGGCGCGACATAGACCAGCCCCAGACCGAGGACCGTGCCGACCAGAAGCACCGGACTGTGCCGCAGCTGCGCGTACGCACTGCGCGCGACCATCTCCCACAGGTCGGCCAGCCGCGGATAGGGCCGCACGCTGTCGACCCGGTCGGCGAGACCCAGCCAGATACGGCCGCCGCCGCGCCGGACCGCACGCGCCAGCGACACGTCGTCGATCACCGCCTGACGGATGGACTCCGGGACACGCGCCCGCTCGGCGGCCGCGGCACGAAGCAGGACGCAGCCGCCCGCCGCCGCGGCGGTCCGCGACCCCCTCGCGTTCACCCGGCGGAACGGGTACAGCTGGCCGAAGAAGTAGACGAAGGCGGGCACGACCAGCCGCTCCCAGGTACTCGTCACCCGCAGCCTCGCCATCTGGGAGACCAGGTCGAAGCCGTCCGCGCCCTCGGCGCCCGCCGCGGCGACGAGCTCCCGCAGGCTGTCCGGCTCGTGAGCGATGTCGGCGTCCGTCAGGAGCAGGAACTCAGGCTTCCGCAGCCGGGCCAGGGCCATTCCGTGCCGCAGCGCCCAGAGCTTTCCCGTCCACCCCGGCTCCGGTTCACCGGGCGTCACCACGGTCAGCGGCAGCCCTCCGCACCGCTCGGACAGCGCACGGGCGAGGTCCCCCGTGCCGTCGCCGCTGCAGTCGTCGACGAGGAAGATCTCCGCGTCTCCCGGATAGTCCTGGGCCAGCAGCGACGGCAGGCTCACCGGCAGCACCTCCGCCTCGTCCCTCGCGGGGACGACCACCGCCACCGAGGGCCAGCGCTCCGGATCCCCGCGCCGGGGAAGCCGCTGGTCCGTCCGCCAGAAGAACCCCTGGCCCAGCAGCAGCCACACCCACACGACCAGCGAACCAACGGCGATCCAGGCAACGGCGCTCATCCGTCGAAGTGTGCCCCACTCCGGCGGTGCCGCAAGGGCTGTCGACTATGGTGACCGGGTGAAGATCGCACTCATGGACTCGGGAATCGGCCTGCTCGCGGCAGCGGCCGCGGTACGCCGACTGCGGCCGGACGCCGATCTGGTGCTGTCCTCGGACCCCGGTTCGATGCCCTGGGGGCCGCGTACCCCCGAGGACGTGACCCGGCGTGCGCTCGCCGTGGCACAGGCCGCCGCCGCCCACCGGCCGGACGCCCTGATCGTGGCCTGCAACACCGCCTCCGTCCACGCCCTGCCCACTCTGCGGGCCGAACTGGAACCCGCCCTCCCTGTCATCGGCACGGTGCCCGCGATCAAGCCGGCCGCCGCGGGCGGGGGCCCCTTCGCCATCTGGGCGACGCCGGCGACCACCGGAAGCCCCTACCAGCGCGGGCTGATCAACGACTTCGCGCGGGCCGTGGACGTGACCGAAGTGCCCTGCCCGGGTCTCGCCGACGCCGTCGAGCACGCCGACGAGACGGCGATCGACCGAGCGGTGGCCGCAGCCGCGGCACTCACCCCGTCGCACGTCACGGACGTCGTCCTCGGCTGCACCCACTACGAACTCGTGGCCGAACGCATTCGCGCCGCCGTCGAGCGCGACCGGGCCGGACGGCCGCCGCTCGTCCTGCACGGCTCCGCCGACGCGGTCGCCGCGCAGGCGCTGCGCCGTGTCGGAGCGGTTCCCGCTCCGTCGGCCGAACCGACCGGCACCCTCACGGTCCTCCTCGCGGGGCATGTCGCCGGGCTCCCCGTACCCGCTCTGGCCTACGCCGAGGGACTGCTGCTCGGGGCCGTCAGCCCCGCGCTCTGACTCCGTGCGCACACCTGGCCGGGCCGCGCACCCCGTCCCCGCGTCGCGGAACGTGGGTACGCTGCTGGGCATGACGGACCACCCCCGTAACGCGCGGCACGGTTCGAGCCAGGCCCCGAGCACGGTCTGGACGGGACGGGCCACCAACCGCTTCCAGTGGCTGCTCGCGGCCGTGGGGGCGGCGTTCCTGGCACTCGGCATCGAACTGGCCGTCGACTCGGCGTGGGGTGGCGGATTCGCCCCCCTGCTCATGTCCGTCATCGGCTGTGTAGCCGCCGGACTCCTGATCCTCTTCGGGACGCTCGCCTTCGTGCACGTGGCCGTCAAGGTCGACGGGGACGCCCTCGAGGTGCGCTGCGGTCACGCCGGACTCCCCAGGCGCCGGATCCTGCTCACCCATGTGGTGGGCGCGGAGTTCGCCCCCAGGGTCACCCCGCGCCAGTGGGGAGGCTGGGGCTACCGCTGGCGGCCCGAGAAGGGCACGGCCGTCGTCGTGCGCCGCGGGGAGGCACTGGTGCTCCGGCTGGGGGACGGCAGGACCTTCACCGTCACGGTGGACGACGCGGAGGCAGCCGTGCGCTTCATCCGCGACCGCCTGCACCTCGCGGCCACGGGTAAGACCCCGGCCCCCTGAGACGGCGGGCCGGAGCGGCTGCCGGCCCCACAGCGGCCCACCGTAGAATCCGGCAGGTGAGCGCCACCGTCACCACCGTCGAACCGCCGCCCGCCCCCGCGCCCCGCAGCAGGAAGCTGTGGCCGCGGCTCGCCCGGCCGGCCGCAGCCGTGCTGTCCGGTGCGCTGCTCTACGCGAGCTTCCCGCCCCGGCCCCTGTGGTGGCTGGTGCTGCCGGGCTTCGCACTGCTGGGCTGGGTCCTCTCCGCGCGTAGGCTGCGCGCGGCACTGGGCCTGGGTCTCCTCGCGGGCCTCGGCTTCATGCTGCCGCTGCTCCACTGGACGGGGGAGGAGGTCGGCCCCGTCCCGTGGCTCGCGCTCGCCCTCGCCGAAGCGGTGTTCATCGCCGTCGGCTGCGTCGGCGTCGCCGCTGTCTCCCGTCTCCCGTACTGGCCGGTCTGGGCGGCTGCCGTCTGGACCCTCGACGAGGCAGTGCGTGCCCGCGTTCCCTTCGGTGGGTTCCCCTGGGGCAAGATCGCCTTCGGCCAGGCCGACAGCGCGTTCCTCCCGCTCGCCGCACTCGGCGGCACCCCGCTGCTCTCCTTCGCCGTCGTGCTGTGCGGCTTCGGGCTCCTGGAGGCGGTCCGGCAGGTCCGCCGCCACCGTGCCACGGGCGTGGTGCCGCGCTCCGCCGTCGTTGCCGCCGCCGTCACGGTGGCCGCGCCGGTCGCCGCGGCACTGGCGGCCCTCCCGCTCGTGGACGACTCGCCCGAGGACGGCACCGCCACGGTCGCCGCCGTCCAGGGCAACGTGCCGCGCCTGGGACTCGACTTCAACTCCCAGCGCCGGGCCGTCCTGGACAACCACGCGAACCGGACCGAGCAGCTCGCCCGGGACGTGAAGGCGGGGAAGGTGCCCCAGCCCGACTTCGTCCTGTGGCCGGAGAACTCCTCGGACCTCGACCCGTACCGCAACGCCGACGCCCGCGAGGCCATCGACCGGGCCGTGCGGGCCATCGGCGCCCCCACCGTCATCGGCGCCGTCCTCACCCCCGACACCGGGCCCCTGCGCAACACGCTGATCGAGTGGGACCCGAAGAGCGGCCCCGTGGACACGTACGACAAGAGGCACATCCAGCCGTTCGGCGAGTACATGCCGATGCGGTCCGTCGCACGCGTCTTCAGCAAGGACGTCGACCGCGTGCAGCGGGACTTCGGCCCGGGCGGCAAGGTCGGCGTGTTCGACCTCGCGGGCACCAAGGTCGGGCTCGTGACCTGCTACGAAGCCGCCTTCGACGACGCCGTGCGCGACACCGTCAAGGACGGCGGACAGCTGATCGCCGTACCGAGCAACAACGCGACCTTCGGACGCAGCGAGATGACCTATCAGCAGCTCGCCATGAGCCAGGTGCGGGCCGTCGAGCACGGCCGGTCCGTCGTCGTGCCCGTCACCAGCGGCGTCAGCGCGGTGATCCGGCCGGACGGCACGATCGTGGAGAAGACGAAGATGTTCACCGCTGACGCGCTGGTCGACGAGGTGCCCCTGCGGTCCTCGCTCACGCCCGCGACCCGGATGGGGGCTCTGCCGGAAGGCGTTCTGGTGCTGCTCGCCCTGGGCGGACTCGGCTGGGCCACGGCCCTGTCGGTGCGCACGCGGAAGGCGCGGAAGGCCGTGGAGGCCGCTCCCGGGGACGTGCCGGCCGCGGCGTAGGCTCCTCGCATGGGTACACCGGACTTCATCCGTGACATCAGGGCCACCGCCGGCCACCAGCTGCTCCTGCTGCCGGGAGTCACCGCGGTCGTCTTCGACGACGGGGGAAGGGTCCTGCTCGGCCGCCGGTCGGACACCGGCAAGTGGTCGGTCGTCGGCGGCATCGGTGAGCCGGGCGAGGAGCCGGCGGCGACCGCGGAGCGCGAGGTGTACGAGGAGACGGCGGTGCGCTGCGTCGCCGAGCGGGTCGTGCTCACGCAGGCGCTGAAGCCGGTGCAGTACGCCAACGGTGACCGCTGCCAGTACGTCGACATCACGTTCCGCTGCCGGGCCGTCGGCGGCGAGGCCCGGGTGAACGACGACGAGTCGCTGGAAGTGGCCTGGTTCGACGTCGACGCCCTACCGCCGCTGAGCGAGTTCTCGCTCTTCCGGATCAAGCAGTCCCTCACCGACGGTCCCACCTGGTTCGCACGCACGCCGGACGCCTGACGGGCCCGGCTCCCCCGGAACGCGGTGGAGGCGGGCCCTTCGGGGCGGCGTCGGTTCAGACGCTCCGGGCGTCGGCGGGCGGTGTCGCGGTATCCATGGCCTGCCTCCCGGCCTCCGGCTCGATCTCCGTGAGGTCCCGGCTCCTGGTCTCCTTCGCGCAGACGATCGCCAGCACGGTGAGCAGCGAGGCGGCGATGACGTACAGCGAGATCGGCGTCGAGCTGCCGAAGTCGGCGAGGAGCGCGGTCGCGATCAGGGGAGCCGGGGCGCCCGCGGCGACCGATGAGAACTGGGCGCCGATGGACGCGCCCGAGTAGCGCATCCTGGTCGCGAACATCTCCGCGAAGAAGGCCGCCTGCGGTGCGTACATGGCACCGTGGAAGACCAGTCCGACCGTGACGGCGAGCAGCAGGCTCCCGAAGCTCCTGCCGTCGATCAGCGCGAAGAACGGGAACATCCACAGCGCCACACCGATGGCACCGACCAGATAGACGGGCCTGCGCCCCACCCGGTCGGACAACGCCCCCCACAGCGGGATCACGGCGAAGTGCACGGCGGACGCGACGAGTACGGCGTTGAGAGCCGTCTGCTTGCTCAGCTCCGCGGAGGTCGTGGCGTACACGAGGATGAACGCGGTGATCACGTAGTAGCTGATGTTCTCGGCCATCCGGGCACCCATGGCGATCAGCACGTCGCGCCAGTGATGCCGCAGGACGGCGACCAGGGGCATCTTCTCCGCCGGCGCGGCGGCCGCCTTGCGCTCTTCGGCCTGGGCCAGTGCCGCCTTGAAGACAGGCGATTCATCGACAGAGAGACGAATCCACAGCCCGAGGATCACGAGCACGCCCGAGAGGAGGAAGGGAATCCGCCACCCCCATGACTCGAAGGCGGACTCGGACAGGAGCGCGGTGAGGGCGGAGAGCACCGCTGTGGCGAGCAACTGCCCGGCGGGCGCCCCCGTCTGGGGCCACGACGCCCAGAACCCGCGCCGTTTCGCGTCGCCGTGTTCGGACACGAGCAGCACGGCACCGCCCCACTCGCCGCCGAGGGCGAACCCCTGCACCAGGCGGAGGACGGTGAGCAGGACGGGTGCGGCGGAACCGATGGTGGCGTGCGTCGGGAGGAGCCCGATGGCGAAGGTCGCGCCTCCCATCATCAGCAGGCTGAGCACCAGGAGCTTCTTGCGTCCGAGCCGGTCCCCGTAGTGACCGAACACCAGGGCCCCGACGGGGCGTGCGGCGAAGCCCACGGCGTAGGTGAGGAAGGAAAGGAGGGTGCCGACGAGCGGGTCGGACTCGGGGAAGAAGAGCTTGTTGAAGACCAGCGCGGCAGCGGAGCCGTAGAGGAAGAAGTCGTACCACTCCACCGTGGTTCCGACGAGGCTCGCCGCGACGATGCGGCGAAGGTTGGACGGGGGTGGGGGAGCGGTTGCTGGGGCGGCCATGGGTACCACTTCCGGACAGTTGGCGGGGACGTTTCCGTGTCGCCATACCGTAGGAAGGGGCAGGTCGGGGGCGTATGTGGCGGGACACCACAGTTCGGGGCGCCGGGGTGCGTGTCCCCACCATGGGGCGGCGCCGCGCGATGGACGTGCCCCCGCGGGAGGCGGTTCGGCGGGTCCAGGCCGCCCCGGCGGGTCCGGGGCGGCCTCCGTCAGGTGCTCGTCAGCGGCCGTCCTGCTCCTCGATCGCGGCCGGGCGCGTCTGGGCGGCCCGTATGCGTTCCACGTCGAGCTTGGTGCCGCGGTCGAAGCGGTAGACGCCGTTCTGCTCCTGGAACACGTCCGTCAACTGCGTGTAGCAGTAGCCGAACATGGCGGGGTCCTGGAGCAGCACACCGGTGAGGCCCTCGAAGCGCGCGTGGAACTCGTCCTCGTTCCGCACCCGTTCGCCGTATCCCCAGGAGAGCGTCCGGTCCTCACCGGACTGGGCGGCGGCGGCCTCCGGGTCCCACCAGATCCCGCCGAACTCGCTCACGAAGTACGGCTGTCCCCGGTAGGGCTGTGAGTAGGCCGCCCCGTTCTCGTAGCTGTTGACGAAGGGTTCGTCCTCGGCCAGTCCGGCCATCTGCCGGCGGAAGGCCTCCGGGTCCTGCTCGTAGCTGTGGGAGTCGTAGACGTCCGTCTCCATGACGCGGTGGGCATAGCCGGACGCGTCGATCACGGGCCGTGTGGCGTCGAAGGCCTTGGTGGCCAGGAACATCGCGCGTGTGACGTCGTCGAGCACGGTGATGCGGTCGTGCAGCTTCTGGTACGTCTCGTTGAGCGGGCACCAGCCGACGATCGAGGGGTGCGAGTAGTCGCGCTCCACGGCTTCGAGCCACTGGCTGACGAAGGAGGCGTCCGGCTGCTGGTTGTCGCCCGACGAACCGCCCGTCTCGCAGCCCCAGTCGCCGAACTCGCCCCAGACCAGATAACCGAGGCGGTCGGCGTGGTACAGGAAGCGCTCCTCGAAGACCTTCTGGTGGAGCCGGGCCCCGTTGAAGCCGGCTTCCATGGCGAGTTCGATGTCGCGGACCAGCGCCTCGTCGGTGGGTGCGGTCATCAGCCCGTCCGGGTACCAGCCCTGGTCGAGGACGAGCCGCTGGAAGAGCGGGCGCCCGTTGAGGGTGACCGCCTTGCCCCGCAGCCCGACGGCGCGCAGCCCGGCGTAGCTGTCCACAGCGTCGAGCACGGCCCCGCGCTCGTCGACGAGTTCGAGCCGGAGGTCGTAGAGGTGCGGGTCGTCCGGACCCCACTCGCGCCTCCTGTCCGCCGGGACCGGGAGGTGGAGGCGCGGCGCCAGGTCCAGGTCGGCGCGTGCCTCCGCCCTGCTCACCTCTCCGTCGTCGTCGCTCAGTACCGCGCGCACCACCTGGCCCGGACGGTTCCCGGACAACGGGAGTTCCAGGTGGAAGGCGGAGCCGGCCAGATCCGGGGTGATCCTGGGACGCCTCAGGTGCGCCTCGTGGACCGGCTCCAGCCAGACGGTCTGCCAGATGCCGGTGACACGCGTGTAGTTGCAGTCGTGGTTGGCGTACTTGACCGCCTGCTTGCCACGGGCCTGCGGACCCGAGCGGGGATCACGGGCCCGGACGGTGACGACGACGTCCTGCCCCGAGCCCGCGATGTCGCCGAGGTCGGCGGTGAACGGGGTGAAGCCGCCACGGTGGCGTGCCACCTCGGTGCCGTTCGCCCAGACCGTGGTGTCGTGGTCGACCGCCCCGAAGTGCAGCAGGACCCGGCGCCCGGCCCAGCCGGCCGGCAGCGTCAGGACGCGCCGGTACCAGACGGCTTCGAGGAAGTCGGTGTCGCCGATTCCGGACAGCTCGGACTCGGGAGGGAAGGGGACGAGTATCTGCCCGTCCAGGTCACGGGTGAGGAGACCGCGTTCGAGGCCGCTGTCCCCCCGGTCGGTCTCGAACTGCCAGGGGCCGTTCAGGTTGAGCCAGTCGCGACGGACGAACTGCGGTCGCGGGTACTCCGGGCGGGGGACGGAGTGAGTGGGCACACATGCTCCAGTGAGTCGTCGGGCCGGCGGCGAGGGGCCGGTCCCGGGTGGTGCGGAGGGGCGGAAGGGCGACGGTCAGGCGCCGCCGAGGCCGGTGGTGGCCACCGAGCTCACGATGCGGCGCTGGAAGAGGAGGAACACCACGACCAGCGGCAGCGCCGCCAGCAGAGCCGATGCCATGGCCTGGGCGTACTGGATGCCGAAGGCGTCCTTGACGGTGGCGAGCCCCACGGGGAGCGTCATCAGGCCGGGGTCGTTGGTGACGATGAACGGCCACATGAAGTTGTTCCACGCGCCGATGAACACGAAGATCGACACGGCGGCCACGATCGGCCGGGACAGCGGCAGCACGACGGACAGGAAGACCCTGACCTCGGACGCGCCGTCGAGCCGGGCGGCGTCCTCCAGCTCCCGGGGGACGCCGTCGAAGAACCTCTTGAGGATGAACACCATCATGGGCGCCACCACCTGGGGCAGGATCACCGCCGCGTAGGTGTCGACCAGGTTGAACATCAGCATCTGCTCGAACAGCGGCACGACGAGGAGCTGCGGCGGGACCATGACGGCGGCGACGGTGACGGTGAGCAGGACGCGACGGCCGCGGAAGGTGCCCCGTGAGAAGCCGTAGGCCGCGAGCGTGGAGACCGCGACGGTGATCAGGGTGACCAGTCCGGCCACGAGGAAGCTGTTGGCCGCCCACACGGTGACGTTCCCGCGCTCGAGTATCTGCTGGTAGGCCTCCAGGGTGAAGGCTCCCTTGAAGGGGGACAGTCCCGGCTCGGCGACGTCCTGCTCACTCTGGACGGAGGTGGCCACCGCCCAGACGAGCGGCAGCAGCCAGACGGCCGCCAGCACGACGAGCGCGGTGCCGGCGAGGACACGCGGCAGCCTGCCGTGGCCGAGGAGCAGGGGGGAGCCGGGCCGTTCCCGGGGCGGGAGACGCCGGGCCCGCACGGGGCTTGCGGTGATGGACAGCGGTCAGTCCTCCTGGCGGAAGAGGCGGAGCTGCGCGAGCGAGACGACGATGACGAGGGCGAAGAAGACGTACGACACGGCGGAGGCGTAGCCCAGCCGGTATCCGGTGAACCCGACGTCGTAGACGTACTCGAGGATCGGACGGGTCGAACCGTTCGGGCCGCCCTTGGTGAGGATGTAGATCTGGTCGAACACCTTCAGCGACGCGAGGATCTGGAGCATGGCGACGAGGACCGTCGTCCTCCGCAGCTGCGGGAGGGTCACGGACCACAGACGCCGCCAGGCACCCGCGCCGTCGAGCGCGGCAGCCTCGTCGAAGACCGTGGGCAGGGACTGCAGGGCGGCGAGGTAGAGCAGGAAGTTGAAGCCGACCGTCCACCAGACCGTGAGGGCGGCGACCGACCACATCGCGACGGACTCGTCGGACAGCCAGCCGACGGGTTCGAGGCCGAGCGCGCCGAGCAGTTCGTTGCCGAGGCCGACGTCCGGCTGGTACAGCCAGGTCCAGATGAGGGTCACCACCGTCACCGGCAGCAGGTAGGGCACGAAGAACGAGAGCCGCCACGCCCACTGCCCCGCGAGCCCGCTGTGCACCAGGAGTGCCATGGCGAGTGCGATCAGCACCAGGGGGACGCTGGAGGCGGCGGTGAAGAAGACGGTGTTGCCGAGACTGCTCCACACGTCCGGGTCGCCGAAGGCCTCGGCGTAGTTGTCGAGACCCACGAAGGACGTGGCGCGCAGCGCGAGGGAACTGTCGGTGAAGCTCATCCAGATGCCCTGGAGCACGGGCCACACCAGGAAGAGGGCGAAGGGGACCGCGAAGGGAAGGACGAAGAGCGGGCCCGGTCCGCGGCGGCCGGTGCCGCGCCTCGGGGACACGGCGACGGGCGGCTCGCCGGTCGGGGCGGGGGCCCCGATGGGCGTGGTGGTGGTCACGTCGGTTACTCCTTCTGCTCGGTCAGGCCACCGGATTGGGCTGCCGCAGCAGCGTGTTCGCCTCGCGGACCATCTGCCGCACCGCCTTCTCGGCGGAGGTGTTGCCCAGCAGCGCGGACTGGAGCGGCTGGCACATGCGGTTCTGGAAGTTCGAGGCGGCGCCGGCGAACCAGTTCGGCGGGTCGAGCACCGCCACCTCTCCGGCGTCGGCGTAGGAGGACTGCGGATCGAGCTTCGCGTACGCCGGTTCGGCGAGCACGGGCTGGTAGGCGGGGATGTGTCCGGCGCTCGCCCAGGTCAGGCTCTGCTTGAGGATCTCCGCGACGTAGCGGTGCGCTTCCCTGCGGCGGGCCGGGTCGGGACTGGCCTGGTGCGGCAGGACGTAGCTGTGGGAGTCGGTGTAGACGGCGGGCTTGCCGAACACCTGGGGGAAGGGCGCGGCTCCGAGCGGGATACCGGACTTCCGGAGCGTCGGGAGCTCCCACTCGCCCAGCATGGCCATGCCGCCGCGACCGCCCAGGAACCCGGCCAGGGCACTGTTGTAGTCGAGGTTGTTGGGATTCGTCCGGCCGTCGAAGAGCTGCTGCATGAACGACACGACCTGGATCGCTGCGTCGGTGTCGATCTCGGCGGGCCCACCGTCCGGCAGGGTGAAGGCGGCGCCGGTCTGCGCGTAGAGAGCGGCGAACTGCCGCCAGTTCTGTGCGGTGTCGGTGACGTGGCCGAAGAGGATGCCGGACTTGCCCGTCACCTCCGCCAGCGCCTTGCCCGCTTCCAGCATGGCCTTCGGTGAACCCATGGCGGCGAGTTCGCCCTGCGGGTCGAGGAGGCCGGCCCGGTCCGCGGCGTCCCGGTTGTAGAACACGATGAACGGGTGGACGTCCAGGGGGATGGCGTAGACGACCCCGTCGTGCTTCGTGCGTGCCCAGACGGCCGGTGTGAAGTGCTTCTCGGTGACGCCGAATTCGGCCAGGAGGTCGAGGTCGAACGGGTCCAGCAGCCCGCCCGGGGCGTATCCCGCGAGCCGTGACAGGTGCAGGACCGCCACGTCGGACGCCCGTCCACCGGCGGCCGACATGGCGAGCTTGGTGTAGTACGACGGCCCCCAGTCGAGGATCGTGCGGTCGACCTCGAAGCCGTCGGACCCCTTGGAGACGGCCCGGATCATGTCGTCCATCAGCATGCCGTCACCGCCCTGGAACAGGTCCCACACGTTCAGTGCCGAGGCGTCGGACGCGGAGGCCCGCGAGGAGCAGCCGGTCAGGGGACCCGTGGCGAGCAGCGCGCTCGCACCGGCCGCTCCGTAACGCAGCAGCCGACGGCGCCCGATGCCGGGGGCCGGGCCGGGGCCGGGCACCGCCGGCACCTCACGGGGGTGGGACGAAGAACTCATCGCGGACCTTTCGACGGCCGGACGCTCATGCCGGATCAGCGGTGGACCGCCGGCACGGACGGGTCCACCGCACACGGCAGGTGGGTGGGCCGCGCTGGCTGAAACAGTGCGGCCACCTTTTTTTACATCGATGTACATTCGCTGTAAAGAGTTCGGGCGGTACTGCTGGACGAGACCTGGACCGCCGGCACGATCCCGGCCGGGAGCCTCCGTCTGCCTCCGTCGGGCCGGGACATAGACTCGGCAACGCTCGAGGCCAGGGAGGTTGGGCGTGGCACGGCCCAGGATCAAGGACGTCGCACGGCACGCGGGGGTGTCGGAGAAGACGGTGTCCAACGTGATCAACGACTACGTCCATGTCTCCGACCGGACACGGCGTGTGGTCCGCGAGGCCATCGACCATCTCGGCTACCGCGTGAACCTGGCGGGGCGCCACCTGCGCAAGGGCCGGACGGGCATCATCGCCCTCGTCGTACCCGAGCTGGACGTGCCGTACTTCGCCGAGCTCGCCCGGCACGTCATCCGTGAGGCGGAGCGGCTCTCCCTCACGGTGCTCATCCACCAGACCGGGGCGGACCGCGAGCACGAACTGGCCGCCCTGGCCGGATTCGGCTCCGACTTCGTCGACGGGATCATCCTCAGCCCGCTCGCCCTCACCGCGGACGACGTCAGCGACCGGGCCGGGGCGCCTCCGACCGTGCTGCTCGGGGAGCTGCTGGAGGAGGGCGCCGACCACGTGGCCATCGACAACGAGAGGGCGGCGCGCGAGGCCACGGAGCATCTGATCGGCCTCGGGCGGCGGACCGTCCTCGCGGTCGGCGGCGTCGAGGCACCGGGTCTCGGGACCGCGGAGGCGCGTACCCGCGGATACCTGGCCGCTCTGGCCCGGGCGGGTATCGCCCACCGGCCGGAGGCGCTGCTCCCGGTGGACGACTTCAGGATGCCCGACGGCGCCCGGGCGGTGGCCGCGGCCCTGCGTGCCGGAGAGCGGCCCGACGCGCTGCTGTGCCTCAACGACCAGCTCGCCCTGGGTGCGTTGCGGTCCCTGTACGAATCCGGCCTCCGCGTCCCCGAGGACGTGGCGGTGATCGGTTTCGACGACGTGGAAGGGGGCCGCTTCAGCGTGCCGACGCTGAGCACCGTGGCACCCGACAAGGCGGCGGTCGCCCGGGTCGCCGTCGAGCTTCTGCACCGGCGCATCGAGGAAGCCGCGCAGGGGCCTGAGGCATCCGACGCCCGGCCCTCCGGCGTCCAGTCACCCCAGGACCGCGTGGTCTCCCACCGGCTGGTCCTGCGTGAGAGCACGGAGGGCCCCGGGTCCGGATGACGCCCGTGCCCCCGCCGCTGCCGCCCGGCCCAGAGGCAGCACCGACACGCGGTGACCGTAGGGTGAGTCCTGGTCGGCGCATCAGCGAGCGGGTACATCGGCGAGGAAGTCCATGCAGGGAGTACTCACCGGATTCGCGGTGATCGCCGTCGTCATAGGCATCGGCTACGTCCTCGGACGCCGCGGGCACCTGGGAGAGGACGGCAGGACGGTCCTGACCCGACTGGCCTTCAACGTGGCCACCCCCGCACTGCTCTTCACCACCCTCGCGAAGGCCGACCTGTCGGTCGTCTTCTCCCAGCGGCTCCTGGTCACCGCGGCCGCGACGGCCGCCGCGGCCGCCGTCTTCGTCACCGTGGGGCTCCTCCGCGGCTGGGGCACGGGACAACTCACCATCGGCGCCCTGTGCTCCAGCTACGTCAACGCCGGCAACCTCGGGATCCCGATCGCCGTCTACGTGCTGGGAGACGCCTCGCTCGTCGCCCCGGTCCTGCTGTTCCAGCAGATCGTCGTGACCCCGCTCGCCCTGACCGTGCTCGACCTGAGCAGGCCTGGCGAGCCCCGCCCCCTCCTGCAGCGCCTCACCACACCCCTCCGCAATCCGATGGCCGTCGGCTCGCTGTCGGGCGTCGCCGTCGCCGCCACCGGGTGGACCGTGCCGTCCCCCGCCCTCGAACCCCTCACCCTCATCGGCAACATGTCCGTCCCCGCGGTCCTGCTGGCCTTCGGGATCTCCCTGCGCGGCAGCGGCATACCCGCCCGCGGGGACAACCGCCCCGCGATCGTCCTGTCCGCCGTCCTCAAGACGACCGTCCAGCCCTTCGTCGCCTGGGGCATCGGCGCGGGCGTCTTCCACCTGCACGGCGCGGCGCTCCTCGACGTCGTCGTGACCTCGGCGCTGCCCGCCGCGCAGAACCTCTACACCTACGCCTCGCAGTACCGCGTCGCCGAACAACTCGCCCGGGAATCCATCCTGCTGTCCACCCTCGGTTCGATCCCGGCCCTGGTCACCGTCGCCGCTCTCCTCGGGTAGCGCACACCGGCCACCGGCGCCGCCTGCCACGGGTCACGCGCCCCAGTCCGGAGAGTCTCCGGGCGGAGCGGCCGGCACGGTCACATCCGGCGGTGGAGCAGGAACCCGAGCAGGGCCTCGATCTCGCGCGCCGCTTCCGGGGCGAGGGGCACACTTCGCAGGCAGGCGCGGGCGCCGTCCAGATGACGACGGGCTTCGTCCAGAGTGGCCTCGCGACCCCCGCACGCCTCGACGAGTACGGCCGCGCGACGGGCGCCGGCATCGTCGAGGGGCATCGGCGCGTCCAGGAGTCCGGCGAGCTCCGCAGAGCGCGGGCCCCCACCGGCGAGGGCTGCCAGCACCGGGAAGGTCTTCTTCCGCTGCCGCAGATCGCCGTGCACGGGCTTGCCCGTGACCTCCGGGTCGCCCCAGACGCCGAGCAGGTCGTCGACGGCCTGGAAGGCCACCCCGAGGTGGCGCCCGGCGCGGTCCAGCGCCGCCACGACAGGCCTGGGCGCCCCGCCCAGGAGCCCGCCGAGCGCCGCCGCGCAGCCCAGCAGTGTGCCCGTCTTGAGCTCCGCCATGGCCCGGTACTCATCGGTCCGCACCGCGCCGGGCCCCGTCCAGGGGCGGGCCGCGAGGAGAAGGTCCTCCGCCTGGCCGCGTGCGAGGCCGCTCAGCGTCTCGGACAGGCGGCCCACGGCCGCAGCCGTGAGCGGGCCCGGTGCCTCGGCGAGGGTCTGCACCGCGAGGGCGAAGAGCGCGTCGCCCGCGAGCACGGCAGGACCGGTGCCGTACGCCTTCCACACGGTCTCCCGCTGCCTCCGCGTGCCGTCCCCGTCCATGATGTCGTCGTGCAGCAGCGAGAAGGTGTGGACCAGTTCGACGGCCACCGCCGCGGCCACCGCGCTCTCCCCCGGGGCCCCCGCGGCCTCGGCACACAGCACGGCGAGGGCCTGGCGCACGCCCTTGCCCTCGCGTGAACCGTCGGAGGGCGCACCGCCGACCTCGCACCAGCCCAGGGAGAACGCGGCCATCTCGCCCTGCCATGGATGCAGACGCCCGATCGCGTCGGACAGGGAGGGGCGCACCAGGTCACGGCAGCGGGCGAGGGTGCGGTGGGCGCCGTCCGGGACCGCCGGCGACCCGGCGCCCGAGGGCGTGGCCGCGGAGCCGGGGGCCGGGGGACCGGCGCAGACGCTCGTCGGGGAGGTCATCGCGTCACTGCCCGCTCCACGCGGCCCCCGGCATGGGGCAGCGGCCCCACCCCCAGCTCGGCCGTCGCCTTGTCGACCATGTCCCGCGCGTGCCGCAGGCCGATGCGGTCCAGATCCCGGCGCAGTTCCGCCAGTTCCACGACGGTCTCCGCCGGATTGCGCCCGAGGCGCGCCAGCGCCTTGGCGAGCCCCAGCCGTGACAGCGCGGTTCCCCTCGGCTCGTTCATCTCCCGGAACTCCGCGAGTGCCAGCGTGTAGGTGTCGCGGGCCTGCGCGTACTGCCCGGCCCGGTAGTGCACGTTGCCGCGCATCTTGTGGTTGTATGCCAGCGCGCTCGACAGCTTCATCTCACTGCAGAGGGATTCCGCCTCCGTGAGGAGCGACAGCGCACGCTCCACGTCACCGTCGCGCACGGACACCACATCGGCGATGCCGCGCAGTGCCCAGGCCCGGCCCCGCCGGTCGTCCGCCCGGCCCGCGGTCTCGGCCGCCTCCTCGAAGAGGGCGAGCGCCCTGTCGTACGAACCGGTGTTGCGGTGCATCTGGGCTATGCCCTCCAGTGCCCACACCGTGTGCCTGGCCTCGCCGCGCCTGCGGGCTTCGGCGAGCAGCTGTTCGTGCAGTTCTCCGACGGCCTGGTAGTCGCCCTGGATGCGCCCGGTCTCCGCGAGGCCGGCGAGCGAGTAGCCGCGCACCACCACATCACCGCCGCGTTCGCCCAGGTCGGCCGCGAGGCGCAGCAGCCGGTACGCCAGTGCCAGCGAGCCCCGCTGACGGGCGAGTGTCCCACCGCTCCACAGGGCCCAGGCCATCGCCCCGACGTCGGCGGCCGAACGTGCCGCGCGGTAACTCGACTTCCAGGCGGCGTCGGCCTCCGCCACCCGCCCCAGTCGCCGGCAAGCCTCCGCCACGGCGAGCCCGCAGCGAGCCATCTCCCGCTGTTCCCCGGCACGTTCGGCCGCCCGCAGTTCCTCGACGCCCTTCGCCAGTACGTCGGTGAGGGAGGAGTTCACCGACAACGAGCCGAGGGCTCCCTGGTATTCGGGAGCGAACGCCTTGTCCGTCGGTCGGTTGCGCTGATCCACCCGTGCCACCCGCTCACTGTCTCGCCTGTCTTCGACACCGTCCGGGGCGGTGCCTGTCGGCTGCCGCCCTTGATCAAGACGGTAGGGGCGAGCGGGTGTTCCACGAATCCCCCTCCTTGTGGGTTCCGGGTCATACCTGAGACCCACCGGAGGCGGCCGGAGTAGTCAGCGGGACGGACGCCGGCGTGGACGCGGAGCCGCGTTCGGGCGGTCCGCCCGCCTGCCGGAAGAGGGGTTCCAGTTCCACGGCGGGACGGCCGTCCGGATCTTCGCCCCTCGCCGGCCGCTGACGCGTGGTCACCTCTCGCGGGGCGCCGGCACTCGGCACTCGGCGCCCCGGCGCACCGCTGGTGACCGTGACTCCGGCATTCGCTACGCCGACCCGGTGTGACCGGGGTATGGTGATCAGGAAATCAAGATAGCCTTACCTAAGTTGAGGAGTACCGGTGAGTAATCCCTTCGAGGACGAGAACGGCACCTACCTGGTGCTCGTCAACGACGAGGGGCAGCACTCGCTGTGGCCCGCCTTCGCCGAGGTGCCCGGCGGCTGGACCGTCACCCATCAGGCGGACACGCGCCAGGCCTGCCTCGATCACGTGGAGCGGAACTGGACCGACCTGCGGCCCAAGAGCCTGATCGAGAGCATGGCCGCCGACTCCGCCTGAGCGGCGGGCGTCGCACCGCGGACGCGGTGCGACGCCCCCGCCCGTGGGGCACGTCACCGGTATCCGGCGGGGTCCGCCGGCCTGCCCGCGCCTTCGACCCACGCCCCCGCCCGTGGGGCACGTCACCGGTATCCGGCGGGGTCCGCCGGCCTGCCCGCGCCTTCGACCTCGACCAGGTAGCGCCAGCAGTCGGGGCGTGAACCGTCCAGGTCCGTGAAGCCGTACTCCTGGGCGAGCCCGCCGCTGGAGAGCGACTGACCGTTCCGGCGCGCGACGTCGGCGTCGCCGGCCAGCGCCGCGACCGCGCGCCCCACGTACGCCGGGCTCTCCGAGATGCAGAAGTGCGGCACCGTGGCCAGCGCGTCGCGCCAGTTGTCCTCGGTGACCCCGAACGCGTCGAGCATCATCTCCGACCGCATCCAGCCGGGGGTGAGCGCCACCGCCGTCCCGCCGTGCGGTTCCAGCTCGTGGGCGAGCACGAACGCCGTGCGGAGCACGCTGTTCTTGACCAGGTCGTAGAAGTACGAGTTGCGGTAGTGCGCGCTGTTGTACGCGGACGTCCCGTCGGTCATCTCGACCACGAGCCCGCCCGGCCCGCGCACCAGCAGCGGGAGAGTGAAGTGGCTGGTGATCGCGTGGGTCTCCACGCCCAGCCGGAGCAGCCGCAGTCCGTCGTCGAGGTCGTGCTCCCACACCGGCTTGTCGAACGCGAACAGCCGTTCCCCGCCCCAGACGTCGTTGACCAGCACGTCGAGCCGTCCCTGCTCCGTGTCGATGCGCTCGGCCAGGGCGCGGACCTGATCCGGCACCAAGTGGTCGGTCGGCACGGCGATGCCGGTTCCGCCCGCCGCCGTCACGAGCTCGGCCGTCTCCTCGATGGTCTCGGGCCGGTCGTACTCCGAGCGTCGTTCCCGGGTCGTGCGGCCGGTGACGTAGACCGTGGCACCCGCCGTGCCGAGCTGTACGGCGATGCCGCGCCCGGCTCCCCGTGTGGCCCCAGCGACCAGAGCGATCCTTCCGCCGAGGTCCGGTGCCGATGTGCCGGGCATGAGTTCCATCGAGTTCCCCTGTTCTGTGCGCGCGTACGGCCGGCGCCCTTCGTCGGCGCCGGTCTCCGACACCATGCTCGACCCGAAACGCGACATCCTGTGTCGTGTTTTGCCGTCCGGTTCACGGATGCCGCGCAGACGTGGGAACCCGCGCGCCACGGCAACGGAAACCGCGCGCCACGGCAACGGAGCCCGCCCTCCCGCCCGTGGTGACGGGCGGGAGGGCGGGTGCTGATCGCGGGGTCGTACCCGTCAGGATTCCTCGCTGACCGCGGCCTTCGGCGCAGGGCCGGCCACCGCCGGTGCCAACTCCTCGCGCCGTGACCGATGGGACATCCAGGCGGCGACCAGGGCGCCCGAGATGTTGTGCCACACGGAGAACACCGCGGCAGGCAGGGCCGCCAGCGGGCTGAAGTGCGCGGTGGCGAGGGAGGCGGCGAGCCCGGAGTTCTGCATACCGACCTCGAAGGCCATGGCCCGGCTGGCGGGCCGTCCGAGCCCCGAGACCTTGCCCGCGCCGTATCCGAGCGCGAGTCCGAGGCCGTTGTGCAGCACGACGGCGATCAGCACGGTCATGGCGGCCGACTTGATCGCGCCGGCGCTTCCCGCCACGACCGCGCAGACGATGGCGGCGACGGCCACCGACGACAGCCAGGGCATCAGGCCGAGCACCCGGTCGACCAGCTTGCCCGCGACCAGCCGTACGACCAGACCGCCGACGACCGGAAGCAGCACGGTCTTGAGGATGTCCGTGATCATCGATCCCGCGTCCACCGGCAGGTACGCGCCCGCCAGCAGCAGGGTGAGCGGCGGCGTCACCAGGGGAGCCACCAGCGTCGAGACGGTGGCCACGGAGACCGACAGCGCCACGTCACCACGGGCCAGGAACGTCACCACGTTCGACGCCGTGCCGCTCGGCGCGCAGCCGACCAGGATGAGTCCGGCCGCCAGCTGGGGCGGCAGTCCGAGCAGATGGGCGATGGCCCAGCCGAGTCCCGGCATGATCACGTAGTGCGCGACCAGGCCGATGGCCACGGCCCACGGACGCTTCGCCACGCCCCTGAAGTCGAGCGGGGTCATCGTCAGGCCCATGCAGAACATGACGATTCCCAGCAGGTACGGAACCGATTCCGTCCAGCCGTCGAACGTGCCCGGGGTGACGAGACCGGCTACGCCCGCCACGAGCACGAGGACGGGGAACACCGTGACGGCGCGGCGCGCCGCCTTGTCGTCGGAGGCCGGTTGATCAGGGGTTATCTGTTCGGTTTGCACAGGCGCGATGAGACGCCGCAGGCAAGGGCCTCCGCAAGCGCGTCTCGCCATGCGGACGAGATGTCCAGTATGCGTGCGCCGAAGGTCCCTGCCCGAGCGTCCTCCCGTACGGTCACAGCCGTAGCTCACGCCCCTGCCAGCGCCTCCGCAGCCAGCGGTCGTGGCCGGCCACGACGATCGCTCCTGGCCCCGCGCCCATGGCGGCCTCCAGCTCGTCGCAGAGCCTGGGGGACAGATGGTTCGTGGGCTCGTCGAGCAGCAGCAACTCGGGCGGGTGCGCCACCAGGAGGGCCAGCGCGAGACGGCGGCGCTGACCGACGGACAGGTGACCTACCGGCCTTCCCAGGTCCGCCTCGCCCATCAGACCCAGCGAACTCAGCGGCACCGCGTCCGCGCGCTCGTCGCCGAGCGCCAGCGAGTAGGTGTCCCGGACGGTGCGGTCGGGCCGCTCGAACACGGTGTCCTGGGTCAGCAGACCCACCGAGAGACCGCCCTCGCGCCGTACGACTCCGTCCGGTGCGAGGTGTCCGGCGAGCACGGCCAGCAGTGTCGACTTCCCCGCCCCGTTGTCACCCGTCACGAGCAGGCGATCGGTCGCCGTCACGTCGAGGCGGTCGAGCGTGAGGCGCCCCGGCACCCGTACGTCGCGCAGGGAGACGAGGGTCCCGTCCGCCGTGGGCCCCGCGAGCGCGGTGCGGCGGAACCGCAGCGGCCGGGGCGGTTCCGTGATCCGGTGCCGTTCCAGATCGTCCAGCCTCCGGGAGGCGTTACGCACCCGGCGTGAGATCTGGCTCTGCACCCGGCCGGCCCGGAGCCCGTAGCCCATCTTGTTGTGGTCACGCGGCCCTCGGTCCGGAGCGACCCGGTGCGTGGTCGTGCCGATCGACCGGTGCAGCGCCTCCAGCTCCTCCTGCTCCTCGGCGTACCGGCGTTCCCAGCGCTCGCGTTCCGCGCGCTTCTCGGCCTGATAGGCGGTGTAGTTGCCGCCGTACCGCACAGGCCCCTCCGCCGCCGGGTCGAGGTCGATCACGTCCGTGCACACCGCGTCGAGGAACGCCCGGTCGTGGCTCGCCACGACGATCGCCCCGGGCAGGCCGCACACCTGCTCCTCCAGGAACACGGCGGCGGCGTCGTCGAGGTGGTTGGTCGGCTCGTCCAGCAGCAGTGCCGAAGGCCGCCGGACCAGCAGGGAGGCCAGGGCCAGCCGTCCGCGGAGGCCGCCGGACAGGGACCCGAGGGTGCGGTCCCACGGGATCCCCCCGAGGCCGAGGCCCTCCAGCACCACCGCGGCCCGGCGGTCCGCGTCCCACGCCTCCTGTTCCTGCGCGTGCTCGAGACGCCGGCCGTAGGCGTCCAGCAGGGCGGAGTGGCCGGGGGAGCCCTCCTCGGTACGGGCCAGCCGCTCCGAGAGCCGTTCGAGTTCGGCGAGGCCCTCACGTACCTCGCCCAGCGCCTCGTCGAGCACGTCGGCGACCGTGTCCGCGGCGTCGAAGGGCATCTCCTGGTGCAGGAAACCCAGATCGGCGGGTCGGGTGATGCTGCCCGCGTCCGGTTCGTCGGCACCGGCGAGGAGGCGGAGCACCGTCGACTTGCCGACTCCGTTCTCCCCGATCAGCCCGATGCGGTGGCCGGGGGACGCGGTCAGGGAAAGGCCGTCGACGATCCGGCCGGTACCGAAGGACCGGACGACGTCGCGTGCGAGCAGGGCTGTGGGTACGTCGGACACGGGTATGACCTCGCGTGACAATGCGGGCGGACGGACGTCCGCCCGGGGCGGGCACGGGAAACGGGCACGACACACGGGGGCCGGGCGGCACAGGGTGCTTTCGCACCTGCCGTCGGCCGGTCACACATCCATCCGGGTGTCACCCGGAGATGTCGTCGTCCCCCACCATGTCCGGTCTCCTCATCGAGGATTCAAGGTCCGGGCCGACCCTAGCAGCCGCCTGTGAGCCGGTCCTGAGAACCCGTCGTCGTCACTTGCCCGACCCGACCGGGTCGACCGTGATGCGGGGGCCGGAGCCGGAGTCCACGGGGACGCTGACGGAGAGGGACACACGGTGCGAGTGGGTCTCGTCCGGGGGTGTCACCATCGCCGAGGTGAAGGTGACACCCGAGCCACCGCCGGTGTCCGGCGGGAAGTGCAGGGAGAAGTTGGTGCCCTCCCCGGGGGACAGTTCGACCGTCGGGATCGTCCGGCCGCTGCTGCGCCCGGCGCTCACGGTCCCGGCCTCACCCTTCAGGTCGAGGCCGGGGAAGCCGTGCATCGAGCACGACGAGGACCCGGTGTTCTTCAGGTTGATCAGCACCTCGCCCTCCGCCATCCCGCCCGAACTGCTGAAGGCGAGGTCCGCGGTCCGGCAGATGTCACCGTACGGCGCCCTGGCTGAGGGTGAGGCCGCGGCCTGCGCGTCACCTCCGCCAGGACCCTCCGCGTTCCGGGACCCGGTGGAAGCGCTCGGGCCGTCGGTGCCGCCGGTGCCTGAGGGCGCCCCCGTCGGTGCCTTCGCCGACGCCGACGCCGATGCCGAGGCGTCCACGGATCCGGAAGCCGCGGACGCGGACGCCGCCGCGTCGGTTCCGGTGCCGTTCCCGCTGGTACAGGCGGTGAGCGACAGGGCGGCCACCGCGGCACCGGCGATGACGACGCGGGTCTTCTGAAGGCGCATGAGTTCCCCCGGGATGAGGACCGGCTGCTCCGTACGAGCACTTCCATGTGCAATACATGCGATTGTTCCGCAGGTGTGGCGTGCCGAGCCGGGAGCACCACCTGGGGTGGACGACCGCCCCGTCACGCGACCACAAGAGGCTCGTGCCCGTCATGAGCCCCGCCATGTGCGCCGGACAGCGGTGGCCCGGGGATGCGGAGTGCCGCGCTTGCGGGCAGCGTTGGGGGAGTGTCGCAACTGCTGAGAACCCGGTGGATCCCCGTAGGCCTCATCGTGCTGGCCGTGGTGGTCGACCTGGTCACCCCGCACGACGTGACATCCGCGCCGCTCCTGATGGCCGCGCCCGTCGCCGCGGCACCGCTCCTCGGCGTCCGCGGGATCATCGGGGTCGGTGTCGCCTCGATGATCGTCCACGCGTTCCTCGCCCACATCGACGGGACCTTCGGCTGGCGCGCGGGCGTGGCCAACCAGCTCACCCTGGCGGCCGTCACCGCCCTCGCCGTCCTGATCCACCGCACCCTGCGCCGCCAGGACGACCGCGCCCGGCGCGCCCGGCACGTCGCGGCCGTCGCCCAGCGGGCCGTACTGCCGAGGCCTCCGTCCCGGCTGGGGGACCTGCACATCGAGGCGCGGTACGTGCCGGCCGAGAGCGAGGCCCTGATCGGCGGAGACCTGTACGTGGTGCAGAGCACCCCGTACGGGATCCGGGTCATGGTCGGTGACGTGCGAGGGAAGGGCCTCGGGGCGGTCAGCGCCGTCAGCGCCGACCTCGGCGCCTTCCGGTACGCGGCCGACGAGTCCGAGGATCTTCCGGAGTTGGTGTCCCGGCTGGAACGCGCCCTCCTGCGTGAGGGCGGACGGCGCGGCGGCCAGCAGCAGGAGGAAGGCTTCACGACGGCTCTGATCGCGGAGTTCTCCAAGGACCTGGAGACCGTACGGCTGGTCAACCGTGGCCATCCGCCTCCGGTCCTCATGGACGCGCTGGGCCGTGCCACGCTCCTCGAGGCGTCCGAGGAGGCGCCTCCGCTGGGCATGAGCGACCTGGGTTCCTGGGCCTCCCCGGTCGACAGCTTCCCCTTCCCGGCGGGCTCGACCCTGCTCTGCTACACCGACGGCATCACCGAGTCCCGTGACGCCACCGGACGTTTCTACGATCCGGTCGCCCGCCTGCCACTCGTGTTCGTCCGGCGTGCGCGGGGCGGCCGTCTCTCGCCGGGGCAGATCCTGGACGTGCTGATCCACGACGTCCGCCGTCACGTCGGCGGAAGGCCCCAGGACGACCAGGCCGTGCTGGCCCTCCACCGTGCCCCCGCCGGATCCGGGACCGTTCCGCTCGGCTCGGACGGGGGGACCGCGCCGACGGCCTCCCCGGGCTGACGGACAGGCGGAGCGCGCCGCCCGTCCCCGCCCGTTTGCCGTACCGAAGGCTGGACATGCTCCGTTTCGTGACGGAAAGTCGTGAAGCGATGACGTGGACGCTGAAGAGCGAGCGGCCGGAGGCCGCCGGGTACCTGACGGTGCGGTGCCGCACCTACGTGCAGCCCGACGGCAAGGAGTCGGACTGGGACATCCTGCGGGGCTCGCCGACGGTGGCCCTCGTCGCGTTCACCGAGGAGGGACGGGGCATCCTCGTGCGGCAGTACAGGCCCGGCCCCGGCAAGGTGCTGGCGGAGCTTCCCGGCGGGATGATCGAGCCCGGTGAGGACGTGCTGCACGCGGCGGCGAGGGAACTCCTGGAGGAGACGGGGTACCGCGCGGGGACGGTCGAGGTCGTCCTCAAGACCTACCTGGCGTCCTACGCCACCCACGAGAGGTACGCGGTGTTGGCCAGGGACTGCCGCAAGGTCGCCGAACCCACACCCGACGCCGAGGAGTTCGTGGAGCCGTTCACCCTCGCGCCGGACTCCTTCACGGACCACCTCCTCGGCGGGGAGTACACCGACACGGACATGGGCCTCGCCGGCCTGGTCGCGGCGGGACTGCTCGTCAGGAGGAGCTGAAGGACCTGTGCGGGTGCGCGCGCGGGGGAGGCGGGACGTGTGCACTCATGGACGCTCGACGACATGCCCGATCTCTCCGGCACCACCGCGGTGGTCACGGGGGCCGACAGCGGGACAGGCGCCGTCACCGCGCTCGCCCCTGGCACGGTCCGGGGCCAGGACATGGACACGGCCTGGATGCTGTGGGACGAGTCGGCGCGCATCACCGGGACGGCCGCCGACGCCGTCTGAACGCGACTTCGCCCACGCTCTCCCGGTGGGAGGGCGGGGGCGGTCGCAGCGCACTCAGACGGCTGCCAGCCGCAGGTCCGCCCCTCCGGCGCGCAGCCCTTCCGCGGCGGCCTCCGCGAGGGCGTCATCGGTGACGATGGTGTCGAACGCGCCGAGCGGAGCCACCCGGAACTTGCCGAACGTCCCGTACTTCGACGAGCCCGCGACCAGCACGCTCGCCCCCGTGCACTCCATCGCCGCCTGCTTGACCTCCACCTTCGCCGCCGAAGGGGTGGTCACGCCGCGCAGCAGGTCCCAGGAACTGGTGCTGATGAAAGCGATGTCGAGCGCGAGCTGACGCAGTGTCGTGGCAGCGAGCCGGCCCACGCTCGAACGGTTGGACGGGTCCACCTGGCCGCCGATGTGTATGACGTCGAGGTGCGACGAACCCATCAGACGGTCGACGGTCGTGAAGTCGTTCGTGACGACCGTCAGCGACTCGTGGCGTGCGAGCAGCGGCACCATGGCCAGCAGCGTCGTGCCCGCGTCGAGGTAGACCGTCATGCCCTCCTGTACCAGGCCGGCGGCGACACCGGCCATGGCCTCCTTCTCCGGCTGCTCTATCAGCGACTTGGCCTGGAAGCTGGGCTCGCTCCGGAGATGACTGGCGATCCGGGCCCCGCCGGGCACGGAGAACACGAGCCCCCGGCGTTCCAGTTCGGCGATGTCGCGGCGGACGGTCATGTGGGAGACGCCGAAGAGCTGGGTGATCTGCTGCACGCTGAGTACCCCGTCGCGCCGCAGGTGCTTCAACAGGAGCTCGCGCCGTTGATCGGGGATCAGGGGCAACTGCTCTTCGTCGGCCACTGCTTCTCACCTTTCCTCGCGCGGCCACCGCGGCCGCTGCTCGATTGTGCCGTCCGGGCCCGGACCGTCCCAACAGGGCACGGCGTTCAGGACCCGACGAACGTGCTCAGCAGGAGTACTCCGCCGAGGCTGAGCAGCGACTGCAGGGACAGCATCAGTGTCCAGGTGCGGAACGTCTGGGCGACCGAGAGCTGGTAGTACTCCTTGAACAGCCAGAACCCGGAGTCGTTGACGTGCGAGAGCATCACCGCGCCCGACGCCGTCGCCAGCACCAGCAGTTCCGGGGAGAGGCCCGGATAGGCGCCGATCAGGGGAGCCACGATTCCGGTGGCGGCGGCGGTGGCCACCGTCGCGGAGCCGAGGCAGATGCGCAGGAGCGCGGCCACCAGCCAGGCGAGGAGCAGCGGGGGGATCGACCAGTCCACCGCGTAGTCGGAGATCAGCTTGTCGATGCCGGTGGCGGTGAGCATCGCCTTGAGGCCGCCGCCGGCGCCCAGGATCAGCACGATCCCACCGACCGGGCCGAGTCCCTTGCCCGCCATCTTCTGGAGCTGGCCCAGGCCGAAGCCGGAGCGGAGGCCCAGGGCGAAGAAGGCGAAGACCACCGCGGCGAGCAGCGACATGACCGAGGAGTCGCACGCCTCGAAGACCGCGTAGGGCAGGGAGCCCTCCGCGGTGTTCGCGGTGCCGACGGTCCCGATCAGCATCAGGACGGGCGGCAGCAGCACCGTGATCAGGGCCAGGGTGAAGGAGGCCGGCCGCTTGCGGTTCTCCGGCTCGGGGCTCGACTCGGGTATGGGGCCCTTGTCCAGGTCCGGGGCCGGACCGAACCACCGTGAGGCGAACCTCGTCAGCAGCGGTCCGCTGATCACGGCGATCGGGATGCCGATGATCAGACCGTAGAGGATGGTCAGGCCGGTGTTCGCCCCGTACGCGGAGACGGCGAGGGTCGGGGAGGGGTGCGGCGGGAGCAGACCGTGCGAGATGTAGAGGCCGGCGGCCAGCGGCAGTCCGACGTACAGCAGGTGCGTGCCGGTGCGCTTGGCGACGGCGTACACCAGCGGTACGAGCATCACGAAGCTCACGTCGAAGAGATGCGGCATCCCGATGAGCAGGGCCGCGGCCGTGATCGCCGTGGGGATCCACTTGACCGGACGGGCGCCGATGAAGACGGTGGCGATCCGGTCCGCTCCGCCGGAGCCCAGCAGGATGCCGCCGAGTATGGTGCCCAGTCCGATCGTGGGACCGGTGCTCTTCAGGGCGTCGCCGAAGCCGTCCTGGAAGTGCTCGACGGTGTCGCCCGGGCCGAGGCCGGCGGCGAGTCCCAGACCGAGCGCGGACAGCGCCAGCGCCATGAACGGGTGGAGCTTGGCCTTGGTGATCAGCAGGATCAGGACGACGACCGCGGCGGCGCCCAGCAGGAGGTTCTGGAGGTCGGTGCTCATCATCGGCTCGCGTGGGTGACGGGGGTGCCGGTGGCGCGCGACGCACGCCCGGAGGTCCAGGCGTGGAGCAGGTCCGCGTCCGGGTCGGCGAGGTCGCCGAGCGTGATCAGGGCGCCGGCCCGCACGTCGCGTCCGAGCGTGGCGTGCGCGGCGAGGTACAGCGGAGCCGCGTCGGCGGGAGCGTCCTCGTCACGCAGGAGGACGGCCTGGACGCCGGTGACGTCGTGGTGGTGGCCGCCCATGTCCAGCACGGTGCCGGCGGGCAGATCGCGTTCGGTCCGTCCGGCGAGCACGGCGTGGGCCCGCGGGTCGGTGCCGCCGGAGGGCCGGCCGTGGAGCACCGCGGACAGCAGCGAGACCGGCGTCTCGACGCCCATCAGGTGGTACGGCAGGTAGATCGCCGCGTAGCGCCCGTCCCGGCTGACCACGTGGCCCTTGCCGCGCAGCGTCTCCCAGGTGACCGGGTCACCGGTCCGTACGACGACGAAGACGCCACCGGCGAACGAGGCCTCGTCCGGCAGCCGCAGCGCGCTGAACACGTCGACGGCGCCGGTGCGGTGCAGCACGCCCCCGTCCTCGCGCAGGGAGTAGACGTCGGCCAGCTCGGCGATGCGGGCGACCGGGTAGTGCAGGCGCTCGACGTCCGGCCGGAAGCCGGTGCCGGTCGCGACCACCGCCATCTCGCAGTAGTCGGCGGTGGCGCCGGTCGGCAGGGCGGCCACCGCGGCCGCGCGGGCGGCGAGCGTGGCGCGTACGTCGGAGCCGAGGCCGAGCAGCCCGGCCAGTCCGGGAGCGGGGACCGTGGTGTCGAGCTGGGTGACGGAGCCGGTGGCGGGGTCGAACACGAGGTCGTACTCGCTGGACTTGCCGATCGCCACGATGTCCAGGCCGAGCAGTTCCGCCCAGGTCACGAGTGCGATGAGGTTCGCGGGCTGGTCGCCGTCGGCCGTGGTGTAGACGACGCCGTTGTCGCGGGCCAGATCCGCGAGGTGCAGGCCGGCGACGGAGTCGACCTCCTTGCTGACCATGGCGACGTGACGTCCGCCGGTCAGGGCCTCGCGGGCCATCGCGTAGCCGTCGGCGGGGCTTCCGGTCGCCTCCACCAGGATGTCCCACGGGGCCGCGGACAGCAGTGCGCCGTCCGCCACCAGGGCGACGGCCCCCTGCTCCGCGGCGCGCGCGACCTCGCCGGCGTCCGCGCAGACGGCCATGCGGTCCGTCGGGTACCCGAGCTCGACGAGCATGTCGCGCAGCCGCTCCACGTCCCGGTCGCACAGGACGGCGGGGGCCAGGCGGCCGATGCGCGGGGTCTGCGCCAGCAGGGTCCGGGCGAAGCCGCCGCCGGCTCCGGACAGTGCGTAGCGCACGATCCGGTCGCCGGTTCCGGCGAACAGGTGATGCAGGTTCATTGGCTCTCCTAGACGGGCGCACGGCTCGGTTCAACGGCTCCGGCTGACGCGGTCTCGGCCACGGCACGAGCGCCACACGGGAGCGTGTTAACAAGATGTACCAGCAGATATCGTCTGCGTAAAGTCTGTTAACATTTTTTCACACACAAGTTCACAGGTACATCAGACGCCGGGGATCTCCACCCGGCACCGCACACCGACCCAAGGAGGTCCGATGCCGACCCTCGGGGCCATCGCCGACGACTTCACCGGAGCAACCGATCTCGCCACCATGCTCGTCGCCCGGGGCCACCGGACCGTGGTGACCGTGGGTCCGGAGTCCCTCTCCGAAGGTCCGGGGAGAGCGGCTGTGCGTGACGCCGACGCGGTGGTGGTGGCCCTCAAGTCGCGTACCTCGCCGGTGGACGAGGCCGTCGGCACGTCGCTCGCGGCCCTGCGCGCCCTGCGCAGCGCCGGCTGCGAGCGCTTCTACTTCAAGTACTGCTCCACCTTCGACTCGACCCCGCGCGGCAACATCGGGCCGGTCGCCGACGCATTCCTCGCGGAGCTGGGCGAACGCCGCACGGTGGTGGTCCCCTCGTTCCCCGCGACCGGCCGCACCGTCTACAAGGGCCGTCTCTTCGTCCACGACGAACTCCTCGACGAGAGCCCCATGCGGCACCACCCGCTCACACCGATGCGCGACTCCCACGTCGGCCGGCTGCTCACCCCGCAGACCCGCCACCCGGTCCGCCTCGTCGGCCTCGACACCGTGCGGCAGGGCGCCGAGGCGCTGCGCGCCGCTCTCGACGCCCCGGAGCTCGCCGACGCCCTGGTCGTCGTGGACGCCGTGAGCGACGAGGACCTGGTGACCGTCTGCGCGGCCACCACCCACCTCGCCCTCGTCACCGGCGCTGCGGGCCTCGCCCTCGGGCTCACCGGCCCGCACCCCGAAGCCGCCCGTGCGACACCCGCGTCCCGCCCCGGCGACCCCGGCGTCGTCCTCTCCGGCAGTGCCTCGTCGGCGACCAGGGCCCAGGTCGCCCACGCGCGCGCCCGCCTCCCGCACCGCAAGCTCGACATCGCCGCCCTGCGCGCCGACTTCACGGGTGAGGTCGCCGGACTCGTCGGCTTCGTGCGCCGGTCCTGGGAGGCCGAGCCGGGGAAACCACCCCTCATCCACTCCGTCGACGACCTCGGCGATCTCGAACAGACGGCGCCCGATGACGGCCCCGCCGCCTCGGAACTCGTCGAACGCGCCCTCGCCACATGTGCCACCGCCCTGGTCGCCGCAGGCGCCCGGCGCATTCTCGTCGCCGGGGGCGAGACGTCAGGCGCCGTCGTCACAGCCCTCGGGGTCCGCACCCTGTCCATCGGCGCGCCCATCGCCCCCGGCGTCACCTGGGCACGCGCCGACGGCCGGGCCCACGGCCAGGACCACACGGTGGACCTCGCCCTGAAGTCGGGCAACTTCGGCGACACCGCCATCTTCACGGAAGCCTGGAGCGCGCTGGCATGAGCGACCCCCGCACCGAACTCGCCGCCGCCGGCGCCCGGCTGGCGGCCCTGGGGCTCAGCCCGGGTTCCTCCGGCAACCTGAGCGTCCGGGTCGACGACCGCATCCTCATCACCCCCACCGGCGCCGACCTCGCAGAGGTCGACCCCGACCGGCTCAGCGTGCTCGGTCTCGACGGCACCCACCTCGACGGACCGCGTCCGTCGAAGGAGTTCCCCCTGCACGGCGCCTTCTACCGCCGGGACGCCGCCACCCGGGCCGTCGTGCACCTGCACGCCCGGAACGCCACCGCCGTGTCCTGCCTCCCGCCGTGGTCGGCCAGGAGCGCGCTGCCGCCGCTCACCCCGTACTTCGTGATGCGGGTCGGGCAGACCCCCCTCGTCCCCTACGCCCCACCCGGCGACCCGGACCAGGCGGAGGCCCTGGCCCGGCTGCCCTTCCCGCTCCGCGCGGCACTCCTCCAGAACCACGGGCCCGTCCTCGCGGGCCCCACGATGGCCCGCGCCGTCGACGCCGCGGTGGAACTGGAAGAGGTGTCCGCGCTGCTCCTGTCACTGGGGGAGCGGACCCCCCGGCTGCTGACACCCGAGGAGGCGGGCGCGCTCGCCGAGACGTACGGCTCGCCGTGGGGCGGGCGCTGACGAACGCCGGGACGGCGGCGGCCGGGTGAGGAGCGTCTCACCCGGCCGCCGCCGCTTGCTATGCAACCAGTTGCATAGAACGATCAGGGCATGGCGCTCGAACACGCGATCCTCGTCTCCCTCCTGGAGCAGCCCGGCTCAGGCTATGAACTGGCCCGGCGGTTCGAGCGGTCCATCGGATACTTCTGGACCGCCACCCACCAGCAGATCTACCGCGTCCTCAAGCGCATGGAGGGTGACGGCCTGCTCGACGTCCGCGACGTCCCGCAGGAGCGCCGGCCCGACAAGAAGGAGTACTCCGTCGCCGGCCCCGGCCGTGCCGCCCTCTCCGGCTGGCTGCACGAGCCCATCGAACCGGAGAGCCTCCGCCACGACCTCGCCGTGAAGATCCGGGGCGCGGCCTTCGACGACCCGGCCGCGCTCCTCCACGAGGTCGAACGGCACCACCGGGTGCACGGCGACCGGCTCGCGCACTACCTCGCCGGGGAGCTGCGGGACTTCACCGGCCCGGACGCCCCGGCACCGCTCGACGCCGGTCAGGAGCTCCAGCACGTCGTGCTGCGCGGCGGCATCGCGTACGAGCGCATGACCGTCGCCTGGCTCGACGACGTACTCGCCACCCTCCACAGGCTCGGCGCGGCAGACCCGCGCACCTGAACCGTTCCGCATCCCCGTCCGCACACCCCCGGAAGGCGTACCGCCATGGCCGACCCCCTGCTGTTCAACCCGCGTGCCTACGACCCGGCGCACTTCGACCCCGAGACCCGCAGGCTGCTGCGCGCCACCATCGACTGGTTCGAGGACCGCGGCAAGCGGCGGATCATCGAGGACTACAGGTCACGCGCCTGGCTGGGCGATTTCCTCGAGTTCTCCGCGAAGGAGGGCCTCTTCGCCACCTTCCTCACCCCCGCCTCCGCCACGGACCGTGAGGACGGGCGCTGGGACACCGCCCGCATCGCCGCGCTCAACGAGATCTTCGGGTTCTACGGACTCGACTACTGGTACGCCTGGCAGGTGACCATCCTCGGCCTCGGCCCCGTCTGGCAGAGCGACAACGCCGCCGCGCGCGACCGCGCCGCCGAACTCCTCTCCCAGGGCGAGGTGTTCGCCTTCGGCCTGTCGGAGAAGGCGCACGGAGCCGACATCTACTCCACCGACATGCTCCTGGCACCGGACGGCGACGGCGGCTTCCTGGCCACCGGCTCCAAGTACTACATAGGCAACGGCAACGCCGCCGGCCTCGTCTCCGTCTTCGGCCGGCGCACGGACGTCGAGGGCCCGGACGGCTACGTCTTCTTCGCCGCGGACAGCCGCCACCCGGCCTACCACCTGGTGAAGAACGTCGTCGACTCCTCCAAGTACGTCAGCGAGTTCCGCCTCGACGGCTACCCCGTCGGTCCCGACGACGTCCTGCACACCGGCCGCGCCGCCTTCGACGCCGCCCTCAACACCGTCAACGTGGGCAAGTTCAACCTCTGCACCGCCTCGATCGGCATCTGCGAGCACGCGATGTACGAGGCCGTCACCCACGCGCACAACCGGGTCCTCTACGGCCGCCCCGTGACCGCCTTCCCCCACGTGCGCCGGGAGCTCGCCGACGCCTATGTCCGGCTCGTCGGCATGAAGCTGTTCAGCGACCGCGCCGTCGACTACTTCCGCTCGGCCGGACCCGACGACCGCCGCTACCTGCTGTTCAACCCGATGACGAAGATGAAGGTGACCACGGAGGGCGAGAAGGTCATCGACCTGATGTGGGACGTCATCGCGGCCAAGGGCTTCGAGAAGGACACCTACTTCGCGCAGGCCGCCGTCGAGATCCGCAGCCTGCCGAAGCTGGAGGGCACGGTCCACGTCAACCTCGCCCTCATCCTCAAGTTCATGCGCAACCACCTGCTGGACCCCGCCGGCTACGCGCCCGTGGGTACACGTCTGGACGCCGCCGACGACGCGTTCCTCTTCCGGCAGGGACCGGCCCGCGGTCTCGGTTCCGTGCGCTTCCACGACTGGCGCCCGGCCTACGACGCCTACGCCGCCGTCCCCAACGTCGCCCGCTTCCGGGAACAGGCCGACGCGCTGTGCGACTTCGTGGCCCGGGTCGCGCCCGACGAGCGGCAGAGCCGGGACCTCGACTTCCTGCTGTCCGTCGGCCGGCTCTTCGCCCTGGTCGTCCACGGTCAGCTGATCCTGGAGCAGGCCCGGCTGACCGGACTGGACGAGGACGTGCTCGACGAGCTCTTCTCCGTGCTCGTCCGCGACTTCTCGGCGAACGCCGTCGAACTGCACGGCAAGGACTCCGCGACCGGGGAGCAGCAGGACTGGGCCATCGCCGCGGTACGCCGTCCCGTCGTGGACGAGGCCCGCTCGGCGCGCGTCTGGGCCCGTGTCGAGGCACTTTCGGGGGCCTACGAGATGGCTTTGTGAGTCCGACCGGGTATCAGGCCGGGCCGGACCGCATCGCCTGCGCTCGCGGGGGCATACGGAAGGTCCGGCAGCCGGAAGTGGCCGGCTGCCAGGAGGAGGAGGTGACCGTGGAAACGGTCTGGGCGGGTCAGGCACAGACGGACGGCGCACTGGGTGACGGCGTCATCGGGTACGAGGTGGAGGCGCCGGACGGAAGCGTGGGCACCGTCATCAGGCTCTCGCCGGTACCGGGGTTCGACCATCTGGTGATCGACGCGGGGGTCTGGAAGTTCGGGAGGAGCGTCGTCGTGCCCGCGGGCATGGTGACCGGCGTCGACGAAGCCGAACGGGTGATCAAGGTCGGGTGCACCAAGGACCAGATCAAGGACGCCCCGCGCTTCGAGCGCGATCAGGACACCGGGGACCTCTTCTACCTGCGGCAGCTCGGCGCGTACTACGAATCGCTGACTGCCGGCCAGGGATGACAGGAGGCCGGGCGTCACCGACGGAGGTCGGTGACGCCCGGCCGCGTCTCAGGAGGGCTGCGCCCGGCGGTAGCGCCGGCCGAGCGTCACCTTGAGCGGCAGGAGCGCCAGCCAGGACCACATGGCGGCCACCGGTGAGAGGGCGTAGGCGAGCGGCACGGTGGCGCCGAAGACCAGGGCGGTGTTCCCCAGATCGGTGGCCACGAAGCGAGCGGTCCTCTCCGTGGCGGGATCGGAGGGCCATCGCCCGCGCAGTCCCGTACGGAGCACCGCCAGTTCGAGCAGATTCGTGAGGCACACGGCGCCCGCGTAGACGGCGACCGCCAGGGGCTCGGAGGCGTACTCCGACAGCAAGGAGGTCGGGAACGGGATGAGCGCGATGGCGCCGAGCCAGACGAGCGCGAGTTTCAGCGACCGCCCCTCGAACCGGGGGACCAGCTCCACGATCCGGCGGTGGTCACGCCAGAAGGCCGCGAGGATCATGAAGCTGAGAGCATAGGCGCCGAGATCGGGCAGCACACCGCGGACGGCGTCCCGGAAGCCCTGGGCGGACAGGTCCGGTGGTACGCGGACATCGAGCACCAACAGGGTCATGGCGATCGCGAAGATCCCGTCGGACAGGGCTGTCAGCCGTTCCGCGTTCTTCCCGTCGCCCGCTCGGGTGTCGTCCACCCGCCCAGCGTCCCGGTGCCGAGTCGGCACCGGGCGGATTAGGCCGACGGCGGGCATGCCGGGCGCCGAGTCCGGGCACCGGCGCCCGCGTGCGGCCGGGTCTCAGACGGCCTGGAGGTTGTCGTCCCGCCGGGTGCCTACGGCCCGGCGGAGCGCGGGGGAGACCGCGGGCCGCACCCCGAGCATGGTGTCGGCCGTGTGCAGGGCCTGCGGAACCGCCTGTGTGCCGGTCATCACGCACAGGGTGTAGGCGGCGTCCTCCACCGCCCGGGCCGTGACGTCCGTGGAGCGCCGCGCGTCCTCGATCCGTGCGTCGGCGTAACGGGCCAGAGCCACTCTCAGGTCCTGCGGGCTGGGTGTCAGCACAGCGGGTTCTCCTCCGGGTTAGATCCACGTCCGATGCGGGGGGCCGGGGCACCGGGCCAGGCAGGCACAGCGGTGCGGTTCACACTCCGTCGGGTGATCCGGCATCAGGCGCCTACCCGCTCACGGGCGGAGTACGCAGTGGCGCGCCAGCGTGTGCACCGGGCTGTCACGGCCTGGGCGTTCTACCGTTCACCGATGCGATCTGTCCCCTGGTGGGTCCTGTTCTCCTCGGTGTGCGCCCCGGTCCTCCTCGTCGGCGGCTGGGCGGTCTCGGCCGAGCTCCAGGGGCCCGGCTACGACCCCGCGTCGGCGACGATCAGCATCCTCGCGTCCGACGGGGCCGCCGGGTACTGGGTGATGACGCCGGCGCTGCTCGCCCTGGGAGCCTGCCACGTGGTCACCGCGTCCGGACTGCGACCCGCCGCGCCTTCCGGGCGGGCGGCGCTGGCCGGGGGAGGACTCTCCGCGATGCTGCTCGCCCTGTTCCCCGCACCGACCAGCGGCGGGTCGTTCGCCCACGGTGTGGTCGTGGCCGTGGGTTTCTCGCTGCTCGCGGTGTGGCCCGTCCTGGCCGTGCGACGCCGGGCCTCGCGTCGGCGTGTCGTGGCTGCCGCCGGCGACACGTGGCCGCGCCCGGCGGCCCGGCCCTCCGGCAGGACGGCACCGTGGGGACTGCGGCCCGCGCCCTCCGCCACGGCGGCCGCCCTGATGTGGCTCGGCGGGGCCTGGTTCCTGCTCGCCCTGTACACGCTCGACACGGCGGGGGCCGCCGAACGCGTCCTGACGTTCGCGCAGTCGTTCTGGCCGCTCGTCGTGGTCGTCTCGTGCTTCCGGCACGCCGGTGACCCAGGACAGCCGGACTGACTCCGCAGTCCGCGTCGTCAGGGGCGCGGCCCGATCAGCGCGTCCCCGTCACGCACCAGGATCGCCGACGCGGGGCACGAGTCCGCGGCGTCGAGCGCCCGGTCGTCGGGAGCCATCCGGTCACGCACGGGCCTCGCCCGGTCCTCGTCGTCCAGCGCGTAGAGGTCGGGCGTCATCCCCGCACACATACCCGAACCCATGCACAGACCGCGGTCCACCTCCGTCGTCCACGCCACGGCCCTCACCACCCCACCGGCATCTCGCGCGGGCCCCGCACGAGCATCTGGTTCTTCCAGTGCACGTCCCCCGCCGAGCGCAGGCCGGGGAAGCGTACGAGCAGCGCCTCCAGGGCCTCCTGCAGCTCCAGCCTGGCGAGAGGTGCACCCAGGCAGTGGTGGACCCCGTGTCCGAAACCGAGGTGCTGGACCCCGGTCCGGGTGACGTCGAGCCGGCCCGGCCCGTCGAACTTCAGGGCGTCGCGGTTGGCGGCGCCGACCGCGACGAGTACGGGCTCACCGGTCCGCACGAGGGTGCCACCGACCTCCACGTCCTCCATGGCGTACCGGGGGAATCCGGAGCCGCTGCCGAGGGGCACGAAACGCAGAAGCTCCTCCACCGCCCCACGGATCAGTTCGGGGCGCTCCCGCAGCAGCTTCAGCTGACCGGGGTGGTCGAGCAGCACGTGGACGAAGTTCGGGATCTGGGTCGCGGTGGTCTCGTGGCCGGCGACGAGGATGCCGACGCAGAGGTCGACCAGTTCCAGTTCGCTCAGCCTGTCTCCCGTGTCCCGCGCTTCGATCAGACCCGTCATCAGGTCCGGCCGGGGGCTTCGCCGGTGCTCCTCGATCAGCGATCCCATGTAGGCGCGCAGCTCCTCGCGGCTGCGCAGGAACTCCTCGGCGGTCAGGGAACTGGTGGAGAGAGCGGCGTCGCTCCACACCCGGAACCTCGGACGGTCCTCCTCGGGCACACCGAGCATGCGGCAGATCACCGCGACGGGGATCGGCAGCGCGTAGTGCTCCACCAGGTCGGCGGGCTGCCCCATCGCCTCGAGCTCGTCCAGGAGACCGTGGGCCAGCTCCCGTACCCAGGGGCGCAACTTCTCCACCTGATGCACGGTGAACGCCTTCGCCACAAGAGTGCGCAGCCGTGTGTGTCCGGGAGGGTCCATGCTCAGGATGCCGCTGTCGCGCCGGCCCTCCGACTGGCGTGGCTCGTCGTGGCGCAGGGCCTCCGCCCGGCTGAACCGCCGGTCGCCGAGGACCAGGCGCGCGTCCGCGTAGCGGGTGGCCAGCCACGCCGGTTCCCCGTACGTCATCCGCACCCGCACGAGCCCGGGCGTCACCAGAGCTTCCTCGTAGGCGTCCGCCAGCCCCAGGCCGGCCGGTTCGTTGAAGGGGTAGGGCACGGGCGTCCGTCCGACTGCTTCCGTCATCGTGTGGGCCTCCCTGATGCGCGGTGGATGATCCGAGCATCAGGCGGCGCCGACGACGTGGTCAACAGCGCCTTGTCGGCCATCCCGGGGCCGTCGCCCCGGGACGGCCGGCGCGCCGTCGGCCGTCCAGAACGGGGCAGGCTACGGCTTGCGGCCGACCGCCACATAGCCGGCGCTGATGATGTCGTCCTGCCCCGCCACCGGCTCGCCGAGCCCGGGATGCCACGCCTCGGCCGCCACGATGCCGGGCTCGGTGATGTCGAGTCCGTCGAAGAAACGGGCGAACTGGTCGCGGGTGCGGGGTGCCAGGGTGAGCGTGTTCGCCTTGTACATCTCGTCCACCTTGCGAGCCGCCGCCGGGTGGAAGTCCGCGGTGAGGTGGGAGATGACCACGTAGCTGCCCGGTGCGAGCACCTCGGTCAGCCGGTCCACCAGCTCGTAGGCGCCGTCCTCGTCGCTCACGAAGTGCAGCAGGGAGATCAGCGAGAGCGCGACGGGCCGGGTGAAGTCAAGCGTCCTGCCGGCGTGCTGGAGGATGGCGTCCACGTCACGGGCGTCCGCCTGCACGTAGTCGATCGCACCCTCCTCGGTGCCCTTCAGCAGGGCCTCGGCGTGTGCCAGGACGATGGGGTCGTGGTCGCAGTAGACGACCCGCGTCGTCGGTGCCGCCTGCTGGGCCACCTGGTGGAGGTTCGGCTCGGTGGGGATCCCCGTACCGATGTCGAGGAACTGCCGGATGCCCTGACCGGTCAGCCACCGGGTGGCGCGGTGCATGAAGGCGCGGTTCACCCTCGCCATGACCGGGACCCCCGGCTCCACGGCGAGCATCTGCCGGCCCAGTGCCTCGTCCACCGGGTAGTTGTCCTTGCCACCGAGGAACCAGTCGTACATCCGGGCGGGATGCGGTCTGCTGGTGTCGATGCGCAGGGTGGAGGCATCGTTCTCCGGTCGGGACATGGCGTACTCCTGGTGTGCGCGGCAGTGGTCGATCAGCTTGCGGACAGAATAGGGAACGTGTGTGCCAGAGGTGGCGGTCCGAGGCCGACTGGGCATGAGCGCCCGGGCGCTCCATCCCGGATGTCACCTACGTGCCGGCCCTTGGGGGCGGCGGGTGGGCCGCCGCCCCCAAGGACCGCTGTGGGCCGCCCGGTGGTCAGCCGGTGGTGCAGCTGACGGTGGGCCAGGTCCAGTTGCCGTTGGCCTGGACGGTGGTGCCCCAGGTGTTGCCGTTGCCGTTGGGTTTGGCGGTGAGTGTCTGCGCGTCGGGGTAGGTCGCGGTGGTGTTCCAGGTGGAGAGGACCTTGGCGGGGGAGGGGATCTTCATGGTGACGGTCCAGTCGGCGGCGCCGGTGACCGAGACGTCGAGGTTGTAGCGGTCGCCCCATCTCTGGCCCGCGGTCACCGTCGCGGTGCAGCCACCGCCACCGTCCCCGCCGTCGCCGCCCGTGTCGGGAGCCACGGCGCGGCCGGTCTGCGGGGAGATCATGCCGGCGCACAACCCCCGGCTCGCCAGGCCCTGCGCGATGCGCGGTACGGCCGCGAGCGTGTTGGCAGGCCAGTCGTGCATGAGGATGACCTGACCGTCGGTGAGCCGGGCGTTGGCCTGCACGATCGCGTCGGTGCTCGCGCCGTTCCAGTCCTGGGAGTCGACGTCCCAGATGATCTGCGTCAGACCGTACTTGGCCGCGGACGCCCGCACCGTCGAGTCGGACTCACCGTACGGAGGCCGGAACAGTTTCGGTGTTCCCCCGCCCGCGGAGGCGATGGCCTGCTGGGTGCGGGAGATCTCGGAGTCTATCTGGATCTGGGTCTGCTGGGTCAGGTGCGGGTGGGTGTAGCTGTGGTTGCCGACCCACATGCCGGCGTCTACCTGCGCCCGCACCTGGGACGGGCCGGCGGCGGCGTTCTGGCCCTGGTTGAACATGGTGGCCCGCAGCCCGTTCCGCTTCAGGGCGTCGAGCAGGGCCGGGGTACTGCTCGACGGGCCGTCGTCGAAGGTCAGCCCGACGTAGCCGTTGCAGGCCGCGGCAGTCGCGGCATGGGAGGGCGCGGTGTCCACGGTGACCGTGGCGGTCGCGGCCGTCGCGGCGACGGCCAGCGCCGTGACCACGGACCGTAAGGAGAGACGTGTTCGCATGCGCATGGGGGTGAGTCCTTCTCGTCCCGGGCGGATGGATGAGGAGCGCTGGGTGGGCGGCCCGGTGTCAGCCGGTGGGACGCCCTGGCGGGTGCTCCGTGAACCGGTGCTGACAGCGACCGCGCGTCGGTGTCGTGCGTCCCAGCCGGATTCGGCCGGTCTCCGTGTCCTGCCCGGCGACCGGTCGGGGTGCCGGGTCGGGGGACCCGGATCGACAGTGATGGAGGTCTGTCGACGGCGAACAGTGTTGAACTGCCGCTGTCTGATGTCAATGGTTTCGACACTGGTTACGAAAGGGTCGCTCCGAAGTGGGTGAGTACGTATAGAGCATTGTTCCTGTTGGGAGGCGTAGTGAGTCGCTGAGGGTATTCACGCACCTGGTGTTCGATGGGTACGGATTTGATGTGGCGGTCGGAGTCTCGCGAAAGTTTCGAAGCCTGTGCGGGGCCCGGTGCGGTCGGCGTGAGAGAGACCGCCCGTCACGACCGAGGCGGCCCGCGGCGCAACGGCCGAAGCCCGCCTCGGTCGCGGCGGTCCCGCGCCGTGTCAGCCTCCGGTCGCCTCCCTGAGCGCGATGTTGAGTTCCAGGACGTTGACCCGGGGCTCGCCCATGAAGCCGAGGGCGCGTCCCTCGGTGTGCTCGGCCACGAGCTTCGCGACCCGCTGGACGGCGAGGCCGTTCCGCTCGGCGACGCGGTGGATCTGGAGCCTCGCGTACGCCGGGGAGATGTGCGGGTCGAGACCCGAGCCGGAGGACGTCACAGCGTCGGCAGGCACGTCTTCGGCCCTCACCCTGTGGGTGGGGGTGGAGTTGTCCGCCACGACCGCCGCCTTCGCCTCCTTCACCCATGTCACCAGGCCGGCGTCGTCCGCCGCGCGGTTGGTGGCACCGGAGAGGATCAGCGAGTACCTGGGGTTGACGCTGTTGCTGCCCAGGCCGTTCGAGGGACGGGGCTGGAACCAGGTGAGGTCCGGCTTCGCCACCTCGTCCGGGTCGTCAGGGTCCTGCTTCGGCAGGTCGTACCTCTGCCCGATCAGGGACGACCCGACGGTGCGCCCGCTTCCGTCACCGATCTCGGAGCCGTCGGCCCGGCCGCTGAAGAACGCCTGGGCGACGCCGGTGACCGCGAGCGGGTAGAGGACTCCGCAGACGACGCTGAGGACGAGCAGGGCACGCAGCCCCGCCCCGAGCAGCCGGGCGGTGTTCTTGAGACTGGTGTTCATGGCTGATCAGCCGTTTCTGGTTCAGGAGAGCCCGGGAACGAGGGAGATGAGCAGATCGATGGCCTTGATCCCGACGAACGGGGCGACCAGGCCGCCGAGTCCGTAGATCCCGAGATTGCGGCGGAGCATCGTGTCCGCGCCGGTCGGCCGGTACCGGACTCCCTTGAGGGCGAGCGGTACGAGGGCGATGATGATCAGGGCGTTGAAGACGACGGCGGACAGGATCGCGGATTCCGGCGACGCGAGGCCCATCACGTTCAGCTTGTCCAGCCCCGGATACACCACGGCGAACATGGCCGGGATGATCGCGAAGTACTTCGCGACGTCGTTGGCGATGGAGAAGGTGGTCAGGGCCCCCCGGGTGATGAGGAGTTGCTTGCCGATCGAGACGATCTCGATGAGCTTGGTCGGGTCGGAGTCCAGGTCCACCATGTTCCCGGCCTCCTTGGCGGCCGAGGTGCCGGTGTTCATCGCCACGCCGACGTCCGCCTGCGCGAGCGCGGGGGCGTCGTTGGTGCCGTCGCCCGTCATCGCGACGAGCTTGCCGCCCGCCTGCTCCCGCTTGATGAGGGCCATCTTGTCCTCGGGGGTGGCCTCGGCGAGGAAGTCGTCGACCCCCGCCTCCTCGGCGATCGCCCTCGCGGTCAGGGGGTTGTCGCCCGTGACCATGACGGTCCTGATGCCCATGCGGCGCAGTTCGTCGAACCGCTCCCGCATCCCGCCCTTGACGACGTCCTTGAGGTGGACGACGCCCAGGACCCGGGCGCCTTCCCGGTCCTCGACGGCGACCAGGAGCGGAGTCCCGCCGGCCTCCGAGATCCGGTCGGCGAGGAGGCCGGCGTCCTCGGCGACGTGACCGCCCCGCTCCCGCACCCACGCGACGACCGAACCGGCCGCACCCTTGCGGACCTTGAGGCCGTCCACGTCCACGCCCGACATACGGGTCCGAGCCGTGAAGGTGACCCAGGCGGCACGGGCGAGCTCGTCCGGGTGGCGTTCACGAAGGCCGTACCTCTCCTTCGCGAGCACCACGACCGAGCGGCCCTCCGGGGTCCCGTCGGCCAGCGAGGACAACTGCGCCGCGTCCGCCAGTTCCTGCTCGGTCACACCTCGCACCGGCACGAAGGCCGCGGCCTGCCGGTTCCCCAGCGTGATCGTGCCGGTCTTGTCGAGCAGCAGCGTCGAGACGTCACCCGCCGCCTCCACCGCGCGCCCCGACAGGGCGAGGACGTTGCGCTGGACGAGCCGGTCCATGCCCGCGATCCCGATCGCGGAGAGGAGCGCCCCGATGGTCGTCGGTATCAGACAGACCAGCAACGCGGTGAGCACGATCAGGGACTGTCCGGCGCCCGCGTGGATCGCGAAGGGCTGCAGCGTCACGACGGCGAGGAGGAACACGATCGTCAGCGAGGCGAGCAGGATGTCGAGTGCGATCTCGTTGGGTGTCTTCTGCCGGGCCGCGCCCTCGACGAGGGCGATCATCCGGTCGATGAAGGTCTTGCCCGGCTCGGTGGTGATCCTGACGACGATCCGGTCGGAGAGCACCTTCGTGCCGCCGGTGACGGCGCTGCGGTCGCCGCCGGACTCCCGGATCACCGGGGCCGACTCGCCCGTGACGGCCGACTCGTCGACGGACGCGACCCCCTCGACGACGTCACCGTCGCCGGGGACGATGTCACCGGCCTCGCAGACGACCAGGTCACCGACGCGCAGCTCCGTGCCGGGCACCTCCTTCTCGTCGCGGCCCTCCAGGCGGCGGGCGACGGTGTCCGTCCTCGCCTCGCGCAGGGTGTCGGCCTGGGCCTTGCCGCGGCCCTCGGCGACAGCCTCGGCGAGATTGGCGAACACGGTCGTCAGCCACAGCCAGGCCGTGATGGCCCAGCCGAACCAGTCGCCCGGGTCCTGGACGGCCAGCAGGGTGGTGACCACCGAGCCGACCAGCACCACGAACATCACGGGGGACTTGACCATCACACGCGGGTGGAGCTTCCTCACCGCGTCGGGAAGGGACCTGAGCAACTGCTGGGGGTCGAAGAGACCCCCGCCGACACGGCCGGACTTGCCGGTGGCGGCGCCGGGCAGGCCCTCGTGCGAGGCACGGACGGAGGTGGGGGTGCTCATGAGGCGAGCCCTTCCGCGAGCGGACCCAGCGCCAGGGCCGGGAAGTAGGTCAGACCGGTGAGGACGAGGATCGTGCCGACCAGCAAACCCGCGAAGAGGGGTTTGTCGGTCCGCAGGGTGCCCGCGGTGTCGGGGACGGGCCGTTGCTCCGCGAGCGAGCCGGCCAGTGCCAGGACGAACACGATCGGCAGGAAGCGGCCGAGCAGCATCGCGATGCCGATGGTGGTGTTGAACCACTGTGTGTCGGCGTCGAGCCCGGCGAAGGCGGAGCCGTTGTTGTTGGCCCCGGAGGTGTAGGCGTAGAGGATCTCGGAGAATCCGTGCGCACCGTTGTTGGTCATGGAGTCGGCCGGGGTCGGCAGTGCGAGCGCCACCGCGGTGAAGCCGAGGACCAGCGCCGGGGTGACCAGGATGTAGCACGCCGCGAGCTTGATCTGGCGGACACCGATCTTCCTGCCGAGGTACTCCGGTGTGCGGCCGACCATGAGACCGGCGATGAACACCGCGATGACCGCCGTGACCAGCATGCCGTAGAGGCCCGAACCGACACCACCGGGCGCGATCTCGCCCAGTTGCATGCCCAGCATGGTGATGCCGCCGCCGAAGCCCGTGTACGAGGAGTGGAAGGAGTTGACCGCACCGGTCGACGTCAGGGTGGTCGCCACGGCGAAGATCGACGAACCTCCGATGCCGAAGCGGGCCTCCTTGCCTTCCATCGCCCCGCCGGCCAGCTCCAGGGCCGGGCCGTGGTGGGCGAACTCGGTCCACATCATCAGGGCGGTGAACCCGATCCAGATGGTGGCCGTCGTCGCGAGGAGCGCGTAACCCTGCCGGAGGTTCCCGGTCATGCGGCCGAACGTCCGGGTCAGGGCGAACGGGATCAGGAGGATCAGGAAAATCTCGAAGAGGTTGGAGAAGGGGGTCGGATTCTCGAAGGGGTGCGCGGAGTTGGCGTTGAAGTAGCCCCCGCCGTTCGTCCCCAGCTCCTTGATGACCTCCTGCGAGGCGACCGCGCCGCCGTTCCACTGCTGTGCGCCGCCCTTGAACTGCCCGACCTCGTGGATGCCGGAGAAGTTCTGGATGACACCGCACGCCACCAGCACGACCGCGCCGACCACGGAGATCGGCAGCAGGACGCGCACGGTGCCGCGCACCAGATCCGCCCAGAAATTACCTAGTTCGCCGGTGCGGGAGCGCGAGAACCCCCGTACGAGTGCCACCGCCACGGCCATCCCGACCGCCGCCGAGACGAAGTTCTGGACCGCCAGGCCGCCGGTCTGGACCACGTGACCCATGGCCTGTTCGCCGTAGTACGACTGCCAGTTGGTGTTCGCCACGAAGGACGCCGCGGTGTTGAAGGCCTGGTCCGGGTCGATCGACACGAAGCCGAGCGAGCCGGGAAGGATTCCCTGGAGGCGCTGGAGCGCGTAGAGGAAAAGCACACTCACCGCGGAGAACGCCAGTACGGCGCGCAGATAGGCGGGCCAGCGCATCTGGGCCGAAGGATCGGCTCCGACGGCGCGATAAATCCATTTCTCCGGCCTGTAATGCTTTTCCGACGAGTACACCCGGGCCATGTGGTCGCCGAGCGGACGGTATACCAGGGCGAGCGCGGATATCAGTGCGAGCAATTGGAGCGCACCAGCTGTTACGGGGCTCATGTCGAGCGTCAGAACCTCTCCGGGTACACAAGCGCGAGGACGAGGTAGACCAGGAGGGAGACGGCCACGACCAGGCCGGACATGTTCTCGGCGGTCACAGTTTCGTCACCCCCCTCGCAATGAGAGCCACCAGCGCGAAAACCGCGACCGTGGTGGCGACGAAGGCCAGATCGGCCATCGTGAGCTCCTGTGTGAAGTGAATGGAGTGGAATCGGCCTGAGTGGCCGCACAGAAGTGAACCGCGGGGCCGGCCGTGCGTCGTGTGCCGTTGACGGGCTCCATACGGGCACCTCGAATTTCTTGACGCGGTCCGTACGTAGGCAGAGCCGAGCGGCTGCGGGAAAGGGGTGGGACGGTGCCGTCGCCGCCGTCCGCCCCCTCCCGGTCTGGCGGACTCGCACGCCGCCCGGCGGGAGCTGTTCCTCGGGCTCGGGATCGCCCTGTACCCGAGCGGGCACCTGGGGCCCTCCTCGGGACGGGCCGTGTCCGTGCGGGTTCTCGACGTGCCTGGTGAAGGACACGAAACTTAGGCTGCTAGGTGATTTGCCTAATGCCCCTAGGTAAACGCATAATCGAATCAGTCGAAAGGGGTGGTCATGGCAAGGGCAGGTCTCACGGCGGAGCGCCTGACGCGGGCCGGGGCGGAGCTGGCCGACGAGGTCGGCTTCGACAAGGTGACCGTCGCGGCGCTGGCCCGGCAGTTCGGCGTCAAGGACGCGAGCCTCTACTCGCATCTGAAGAACTCCCAGGACCTCAGGACGAGGATCGCCCTGCTGGCCCTGGAGGAGATGGCCGACCGTGTCGCGTCGGCCCTGGCCGGGCGAGCGGGCAAGGACGCGCTGGAGGCCTTCGCCAACGCCTACCGCGACTACGCCAGGGAGCACCCGGGCCGGTACGCGGCGGCCCAGCTCAGGCTGGACCCGGACGTGGCCGCCGCCAGCGCGGGCGTCCGGCACGCGCAGATGACACGGGCGATCCTGCGCGGCTACGACCTGGCGGAACCGGACCGGACGCACGCGGTCCGGCTGCTGGGCAGCGTCTTCCACGGCTACATCAGCCTGGAGTCGGGCGGAGGCTTCGACCACAGTTCCCCCGGCACGCAGGAGACGTGGACCCGGGTCCTGGACGCCCTCGACGCCCTCCTGCGGAACTGGCCCGCCCCTGAGCCGGGCGCGGCCCCTCACGACCCGATCTGACACACACCCCCGGACAGGCGGCCGACCATGAGCACCCGACCCCCGCTGATCACCACCCCCCTCACCGACGACCTCCTGCGCGGTGCGCTCGAACTGGAGCGCACCGCGAACGGTCTGCTGCCGCACCGGCTGCCCGCCCGTGCCCGCGCCCAGAACACCGACGGCCAGCTGGCCATGGCGGAGGCCCAGCCCTCCGGCGTCCGTGTCGTCCTCCGCACCCGTGCCACCCGCGTCGAGCTGGACACCCTGCCCACCAAGCGCGTGTACGTGGGCGCACCGCCCCGGCCGGACGGGGTCTACGACCTGCTGGTGGACGGCCGTCTCGTGGGCCGGGCCGGCGTGAACGGGGGCAACACCCTCACCATCGACATGGCCGCCGGGACCGCCGAGACCCGGCCGGGACCAGTGGGTACCGTCCACTTCGGCGGTCTGTCGGCGGACATGAAGGACGTCGAGATCTGGCTGCCGCACAACGAGACCACCGAACTGGTCGCCCTGCGCACCGATGCCCCCGTCGAACCGGTCCCCGTCGCGGACCGCGCGGTGTGGCTGCATCACGGCAGTTCGATCAGCCAGGGCTCCGACGCCGCGAGCCCCACCACCACCTGGCCCGCTCTCGCCGCCTCCCTGGGCGGGGTGGAACTCGTCAATCTCGGGTTCGCCGGCAGCGCCCTGCTCGACCCTTTCACCGCCCGCGCCCTGCGCGACACACCCGCGGACCTGATCAGCGTCAAGGCCGGCATCAACCTGGTCAACACCGACGTGATGCGCCTGCGCGCCTTCACCCCCGCTGTCCACGGCTTCCTCGACACCGTCCGCGAGGGCCACCCGACCACACCGCTGCTGGTCGTCTCGCCCATCCTGTGCCCCATACACGAGACCACTCCCGGCCCCAGCGCGCCGGACCACAGCGCTCTGAGCGAGGGCAGGCTGAGCTTCAGCGCGGCCGGGGACCCCGCCGAGACGGCTGCGGGGAAGCTCACCCTGCGCACCATCAGGGACGAACTCGCCCGCATCGTCGCGCAGCGGGCCGCGGAGGACCCGCACCTGCACCTCCTCGACGGCCGTGAGCTCTACGGCGAGGCGGACTCCGTCGACCTGCCGCTCCCCGACGCGCTGCACCCCGACGCGGCCACACACCGCCGCATCGGCGAACGCTTCGCGCGGCTGGCGTTCCGCGCGGGCGGCCCGCTCGCCGTCGCCGGTGACCGGCGCCGGTCGGCTGTGGCGAGGGGAGGGGCCGGTTGAGAGGCGTGACACACGAGGGCATTCTTGAACCAAGGTCGCACCTGTGCGTTCGCGGGCGGCCTGCCTGAGCGAGGAGGACGAGTGATGGGCCCATGAGCACGGACGGGACGGAGCACGCGGACCCGCCCGAGGACAGCGGTGCGCCCACACCGGCGACCGCGGGATGCGGGCCCACAGCCCACGCACTCCCCGCCGAGGAGTGTTCCGCGATTCTCGACCAGCTGCCGGTGCCGGTGGTCTACTTCGGCCGGGACCAGCTGATCGCCCTGGCCAACCGCGCGGCGGCGGCGTCGGTCGACAGGCCTGCCGAGTCACTCCTGGGGCTGCTGCCCGGGGAGATCGAGCCCGGACTGGTCCTGGAGGGCGGGGAGGGGCTCGCGGAAGCCATCGACCGTGTGCTGCGGACGGGCCAGGGGGAACCGTACGAGACACACCTGATGATGGAGGGCAGCGAGCACATCAGGCAGGCGGCGTTGTCGCCCGTGCGGGACGCCGCCGGCGAGGTCCAGGGAGTGGCCGTCGTGACACTCGACACCACCGACCAGTTCTGGGCACGCCGTCGCCTGGCCGTGCTGAACAAGGCCAGCATGCGGATCGGCAGCACCCTCGACGTGGGCCGTACCGCCGAGGAACTGGCTGAGCTCGCCGTCGAGGACTTCGCGGACTTCGTCACCGTCGACCTGCTGTCCGAGGTGCTGACGGGCGACGAGGCGGGTTCGGTGCTGCACCGGGACCCGATCAGCTTCCACCGGGCGGCCCAGCGTTCCGTCCTCGAAGGATGTCCCGAGTCCATCGTCACGGTGGGTGACATCCAGGCCTACGAGCGTGACTCCGTGGTGGGGCGCACGCTGATCCAGGGGGAGCCCACGCGCCTGGTCCTCGACGACGACGCACTGCGACGCTGGTCGACGGACGAACCCGTGCGGTCGCGGAGCATGCGTGACCACGGGATCCATTCGGTGATGGTGGTGCCGCTGCGGGCGCGCGGCATCACACTCGGCACCACCCTGTTCTGCCGGCACCGCACACCGGGGGCGTTCGGTGCCGCGGACCTGCAGCTCGCGGCCGAGCTCGTGTCACGGGCAGCCGTATGCGTGGACAACGCCCGGCGCTACACCCGCGAGAGGGCCACGGCGCTCGCCCTGCAACGCAGCCTGCTGCCTCGGAGGGCCGCCCGTCAGAAGGCCGTCGAGGTCACGGCACGCTATCTCCCGAAAGCCAACGGTGCGGGCCTCGGCGGAGACTGGTTCGACGTCATCCCGCTGTCGGGCGCACGGGTCGCCCTGGTGGTCGGTGACGTCGTCGGCCACGGTCTCCACGCCTCGGCCACCATGGGAAGGCTTCGCACCGCCGTACGGACGCTCGCCGACGTCGACCTCGCACCCGACGAGTTGCTCACCCAGCTCGACGACCTGGCGCTCACCCTCGACCGCGAACAGCCGGCGGACGGTCCCGAGGGAGGACAGGTCGCAGGGGCGACCTGCCTGTACGCCGTGTACGACCCGGCCACCGGACACTGCACGATGGCGCGGGCCGGTCACCCCGAGCCGGTCGTCACCCGCCCCGACGGCTCCGCCGAACAGCTGCGGCTGCCACCCGGCCCGCCCCTCGGAGTGGGCGGACCGCCCTACGAAGCGGTCGAGTTCGAGCTTCCCGAGGGCAGCCGGGTCGCCCTCTACACCGACGGCCTCATCGAGATGGCGGGCAGGGACACCCAACAGGCCCTCGCCGAGCTGCGCGACCTGGTCGGCCGCCCCGCACAATCCCTCGAAGAGGCCCTCGACGCCGTCATGGAGACCTTGGTTCCCGAGCAGCCGACCGACGACGTGGCCCTGCTGCTGGCCCGTACCCGGCGACTCGACGCAGACCACTACGCCTCGTGGGACCTTCCCTCCGACCCGTCCGTCGTGTCGGACGCACGCAGGCGTGCCGCCGCCCAACTCACCGCCTGGGGCCTGGACGACGCGGTCTTCACCACCGAACTGGTCGTCAGCGAGCTGGTCACCAACGCCATCCGCTACGGCGGCGATCCCATCCGGCTCCGCCTCATCAGGGACAACGCGCTCATCTGCGAGGTCTTCGACGGCAGCAGCACCGCCCCGCATCTGCGCCGCGCCCGGATGTTCGACGAGGGCGGACGCGGTCTCCTGCTCGTCGCGAGCCTCACCGGGCGCTGGGGCACCCGGTACACCGGCACGGGCAAGACCATCTGGGCCGAACAGCCGCTGCCGGGACCGGAGGAGACGGACCCGGCCTGAGTCCGGAGGCGGGTCCGTCGCCACCCGGCTCTGTCCGGGCGGGCACGGTGGTGCGCACGGGTGCGGGGAGCCGCGACGCGCGCCGCCGATGTCGAGGTTGCGCCGCGCGGGCGACCGTCCGCCGCCCCCGGGTGGCTCACCTGAACAGATGCCGGGGCACCAGACCCTGGGAGAGCAACTCCGCACGGACCAGATCCGCGTAAACGCCGGCGCCGTGCTCGGACGTGTGGGTGTGGTCCTGCTCCTCGTCGCACAGGTAGAGGGCACGGGAGCGCTCGGCACCCGACGACTCGACCACCGCCCTGCTCGCGGCGGTGAGGTCGATGAGCGGGACCCCGCGGGACGCGGCGACCGATCGGATCACCGCGGGGTGGTCGACGCCGAGGGCGTTCACCAGGAGGGCGGAGTCGTTGCCCAGCGTGCCGTCGGGTCCGAACGCGTGCCGGACCATGGGGGTGAGGAGCACCGGCCGGCCCCCACCGCCACGGACACCGTCCACCAGGGCCTCCAGGTTGCACCGGTACGTCGCTCCGTCGGTCGTCCTGTCGTTGTGTGCGAGCTGGACGAGAACGAGGTCCCCCTCGTGCATCAGGCCGAGGACGGTGGCGAAGAGACGCGGGTCCTCGAGGTACGAGACCGTGCTTTCGCCCGACGAGGCGTAGTTGGCGACCGACAGGCCCCGGCGGAAGTACTGCGTCAGCTGCTGACCCCAGCCGGTGTAGGGGACGTGTGCCTGGTCGCAGACCGTGGAGTCCCCGACGAGGAAGAGCTGGAGGGTCTCGCCGGCCCGGGTGACGCGTATCTCGGCGGGTGCGGGGTCGGATCCGCCGATGAGGAGGTTGAGGCCGGGGGAGCCGGCGCCGGGAGATCCGCTGTCGGGCCCGATGGCTGCGGCGTCGGGCCGGGTGAGGCCCTCCACGGGCCGGGTGGGTTCGCCCTCGGGGACGCGCACGTTCATCGTGAAGCTCAGTGTCACCCGCTCGCCCGCAGCGGTGACGGTCTCGGGCAGCAGCGAACGCCGTGCCCCACCACTGACGCGGGTGCTCCCCGCCGCGTCGCCGCCGATCCGGATCTCCACGTCGTACGTGCCGGGATCCACCTCGAAGTGACAGACCGTCGTGGGGCTGGTCGGTACGACCGTCCTGGTGTGCTGCTTCCCAGAGGTTCCGAGCATCGTGGACCGTCCCTTTGAATCGACTCAACCGGGACGGACCATAACCGTGGTGTGATGCCCTCACAAGAGGATGCGCGGAAGAGGGCACAGGGGGAGGGGGGGTGGCACGGTGCGTGGGACGCCCGGAGCGCCTCGAAAGGCCGCGGCCGGCGGTTCCCCGCACGGGGGAGCCGCCGGCCGGAGAAATCAGGCCGCCGGGGCCGGGTAGGTCGGGTACTCGACTCCCGAGACGTGCTGAACCACCCGGATGACCTGGGAGGAGTAGCCGAACTCGTTGTCGTACCAGAGGTAGAGGATCGCGTTGTCGCCCTCGACCTTCGTGGCGCCCGCGTCGACGATCGACGCGTGGCGCGAGCCGATGAAGTCGCTCGACACCGCGTCGGGGGCGGTGATGAAGTCGATCTGACGCCTGAGCGGTGAGGTCAGCGACACGTTGCGGAGGTACTCGAGGACCTCCTCGCGGTTGGTTCCCCGTGCCAGCTGCAGGTTCAGGATCGCGATCGAGACGTCCGGCACCGGGACGCGGATCGAGCTGCCGGTGATCTTCGCGTCGAGGTCGGGCAGCGCCTTGGTGACGGCTGACGCGGCACCCGTCTCGGTGATGACCATGTTGAGCGGCGCGGACCGGCCGCGACGGTCGGAGTTGTGGTAATTGTCCAGCAGGTTCTGGTCGTTGGTGAACGAGTGGACGGTCTCGACGTGGCCGCGCAGCACGCCGTACTCGTCGGCCATCGCCTTCAGCGGCGGGACGATGGCGTTGGTGGTGCAGGAGGCGCAGGAGATGATCTGCTCGTCCGGCTTGATCATGTCCTGGTTGACGCCGTGCACGATGTTGGGGACGTCGCCCTTGCCCGGGGCGGTCAGGACGACCTTCGCGATGCCGGGGCGGAGGTGCCGGGAGAGGCCCTCGCGGTCGCGCCAGCGGCCCGTGTTGTCGATGAGGATGGCGTCCTTGATGCCGTGCGCCGTGTAGTCCACGGCGGTCGGGTCGTCCGAGTAGATCACCTGGATCTCGTTGCCGTTGGCGATGATCCTGCTGTTCGCCTCGTCGACGGTGATCGTGCCCTGGAACTGGCCGTGGATGGAGTCGCGGCGCAGCAGTGAGGCGCGCTTCACGATGTCCTGTCCGGCGCCCTGGCGCACGACGATGGCGCGGAGGCGCAGGCCGTTGCCGGAGCCGGTCTTCTCGATGAGCAGCCGGGCCAGGAGCCGGCCGATGCGGCCGAAGCCGTAGAGGACCACGTCGCGCGGCTCGCGGCGCTCCGTCTTGTTGTCGCCCGTCGCGCCGGCCACGGCCTCGGCGGTGAAGTCGCCCACCGACAGACCGCGGTCGTCGGTCCGGTACGCCGCCGCGAGGATGCCGAGGTCGATCTGCGACGGGCCGAGGTCGAGCGAGATGAGCGCGTGCAGGAAAGGCATCGTCTCGGTGACCGAGAGCTCCTCGCCGGCTATCTGCCGGGCGAACCGGTGGGTCTTGAGGATGCTGACCACCGACTTGTTCACCAGGGAACGGCTGTGGATCAGGATCGTGACGTCCCGCTCCCTGTGCAGCTTCCCGATGAGCGGGATCATCGACTCCGCGATCTCCTCGCGGGTCTTCCAATTGGTGAACGAGTCCTCGGTGGCAGTCACAAGTCCATCTTTCGAGCTAGGCGGTGCTCATATGTTAACCGCACCCGACTTTTGATCAAGTGGTCGGTGCCCTTGCCGGCCCCGGCCAGGTCGAAATGTCGCTTTGGGATGGAAAGGACAGCCTGGTGTCCCGGCCTCCCGTTCGCGGACGAGCCGGCCGGCCCGCCCGTCCCCGCTCGCAGTGGCGGGAACCGGCGTGAGCGGAACCGGGGCTGCCGCGCGGCCGGCCGGTTCACCGCGTGGGCAGGTTGTCCCGGTCCTGTTCGAGATGGGTGTGGACACGTCGCAGCAGAGCGGCGAACCGGTCGCGTTCCTCGTGGGTGAGCGGGGCGAGGAGGTCCGCCTCGGTGGCGGACACGTCGGAGTCCAACCGGGTCAGGGCGCTCCCGCCCGCGGGTGTCAGGGTCACCTCGATGCGACGGCGGTCCGAGGGGTCGCGGGCGCACTCCACGTAGCCTGCCGCCTCCAGGTCGGTGACGGTCCTGGTCAGATCGCTCTGGTTCATGTCCAGACGCGAGGCGAGATTCCCCTTGGACAGGGGGCCGGCGTCCTCGAGCATGGCCAGGACGGTCAGGTGCCACAGCCGCAGTCCGTGAGCCGTCAGCGTGTCGGTGAGTCTCCGGCGCGCGGCCTTGCCCGTCGCGTACATGAGATAGGCGTTGAGGTCCAGCACGCTCGACGGCGTCAGGCCGGCGGTCCGGGAACCGTGCGCGGTCCCCGGGGACGGGGTGCTCTGCTGGTGCATGGTTCTTCCTGACGTGGCGACACGTGGTGACAGCCGGGATCCGAACACGACGACCCGCACGGGTCGGGTCTTCTCGCAACGACGACGAAGCTCGGTGAAGCAAGCCTAACCTAAGCGCGTAATGCCCGCTGCTGGAAGAGGAGTTGACGGTCAGTTCGTGGAACGTCGAGGGGACACGCGAAAGCCCGGCCCGCCGATGTCCTCGGCGGGCCGGGCCGGCCCGGTCCGGCTCAGCCGGGAATCCGGCGACGACCGCCCCTCGCCGCCGCCACCAGCTCGGGGAGGGTCGCCAGCTTGACCCTGGGCCGGCCGTCGCGGCGGCCCAGGGCCAGCTCGACGCGCTCGATCTCCGCCATGCCGCGGGCGTCCACGATGTGCCGGTTGCGGCGGCGCGCGAGCCGCCGGAACGCCTTGGCCCCGTGCTCCGGGGCGGGCAGCGCGCCGCCGACGGCGTCGTCCAGCAGTGTGCCCACGGTCTCGGCCGCGCAGGTCCGGTTGGCCCCGATGCCGCCCGAGGGGCCGCGCTTGATCCATCCCACGACGTACGTCCCCGGCCGGCCCGCCACCCGGCCGGCCTCGTGCGGCACGGTGCCCGTCGCCTCGTCGAACGGCAGCCCGGTGACCGGCAGTCCGCGCTGCCCGACGGCCCGCAGCAGCAGTCCGGCGGGAATCTCCCGGCCGTCCTGCGCGTCCGCGCCGTCCGTGACCCGGACCGCGCCGACCGCCCCTTCCCCGACCGCCTCCAGCGGCGCGGAGTGGAAGCGGAACACGATGCGTCGCCCCGCCGTCGGCGGACGAGTCCAGTCCACCGCCTCCCGGGCCACGTCCCGCAGCAGTGCGGCCCGGTCGCCCGGCGCGGCGGCGTCGATCGCCGCGCCGGTCCGCGGGTCGTGGTCGTCGACGACCAGCTCCACACCCTCCAGGTGCTTGAGCGCGAGCAGTTCGGACGCGGTGTACGCCGCGTCCTCGGGCCCCCGCCGCCCCAGCAGCACCACCTCGCGCACCGAGCCGGCGCGAAGCGCCTCCAGCGCGTGGCGGGCGATGTCGCCCCTGGCCAGCGCCTCCGGGTCGGAGACCAGGATCCGTGCCGCGTCGAGGGCGACGTTCCCGTTGCCGACCACGACGACCCGCTCCGCGGACAGGTCCACGGCGTCCGGAGCGACCTCGGGGTGGGCGTTGTACCAGGAGACGAGCGTCGTCGCGCAGATGCTGCCGGGCAGGTCCTCGCCGGGGATGCCGAGCCGCCGGCCCGCCGAGGCACCGACGGCGTAGATCACCGCGTCGTGGTGTGCGGCGAGTTCCTCCGGCGTGATGTCACGGCCCACTTCGAGACCGAGGTGCATGCGTACCCGTGGATGCGCGTGGAACCTGGCGAACGTGTCGCCGGCCTTCCTCGTGGACAGATGGTCGGGCGCCACGCCGTAGCGGATGAGCCCGCCCGCCACGGGCAGCCGGTCGATCAGCGTCACCTCGGCCGAGGTGTGCAGCAGCAGGTCCTCGGCCGCGTACATCCCCGCCGGCCCCGTGCCCACCACCGCGACCCGGAGCGGTGCGAAGTCCGACGGCAGGCTGCGCTTGAAGGACGGTTCGCCCCACACGTGGAAGTTCGGCCCCTCGGGGTCCTGTCCGGCTTCCCGGCCCGCGAAGTACTCCGCGTTGACCGGACCGTACTCCGCCTGTGCGGCGGGGAGGCTGTCCACGGGGAAGACCGCCTCCACCGGGCAGGCGTCGGCGCAGGCGCCGCAGTCGATACAGGACCCGGGGTCGATGTACAGCATCTCCGTCCGGCCGAAGTCGGGCTCCTCCGGCGTCGGATGGATGCAGTTGACGGGGCACACCGAGACACAGGTGGCGTCGCTGCAGCACGTCTGGGTGATGGCGTAGGTCATGTCGTCCGCTCAGATCAGATGGGCACGCTTGTAGAACACCAGTGCGGGCTTGGTGAGCAGTCGGGCGGAGGCCAGGAAGTCCATCAGGCCCGAACAGCTCGAGCGCATCATCGACTTGTGGTGCTCATTGGCCTTCGCCTCGTCCCGGGCGCGCTTCCCGTCGAGTCCGGCGTTGGCGTAGACGTCCTTGTTCACCATGCTGGTGACGATGACGTACGACGCGATCGCGATCACGAGGGCGTTGATCCGGCGCCGCACGGGGCCCGCACCGCTGAGGTGCTTGCGGGTCTCGGCCCGGGCGAACTTCATGTGCCGGGACTCCTCGACGACATGGATGTTGTTGATGGTGCGGACGAAGGGCACCACCCGTTCGTCCCGCATCCAGTCGCGCTGCATGACGTCGAGGACCTCCTCGGCGACGAGGATCGCCGCGTAGGCCGCCTCACCGAACGCCAGCGTCTTGAAGGCCCTCCCCAGCTCCACCGCGAACCGGTGCGGCCGGTACGGCGGAGCGCCCAGCTTCTGCGCGCCGCGGGCGAACATGATGGAGTGCCGGCACTCCTCGGCTATCTCCGTGAGAGCCCACTGGACGTCCGTGCTCGTGGGGTCCTTCGCGTAGACGTCCCGCAGGACCATCTGCTGCAGGATCATCTCGAACCAGATGCCGGTACTGGCCACGGACGCGGCTTCCTGGCGCGTCAGTTCCTTGCGCTGCGCCTCGGTCAGCTCGCTCCAGTACGAGGTGCCGTACAGGGTGCTCCACTCGGGGCTCGCGCCGTGGAACTCCTTGTCCAGCGGCGTGTCCCAGTCGACCTCGGTGGCGGGGTCGTAGGCCAGCGTGGCGGCCGAGTCCAGCAGGCGGCGGGTGAGGTGGTCCTCGGGCGGCCGGTCCTCTGCTTCCGGTCGAACGGTGCTGCTTGCCATGGTGCGGCTCCTCGGTTCGTCAGCGATGTCCTTGGTGCTGTCACATGTGCGTCGCCGGTGACGGCCCGTCATGTGCCGCCCTGGCGAACGGAGACGATGGCGGCGCCAGGTGAAGGACCGGTGCCGGCTCCGCCGGGCAGCCTTCCGTCTCCCTTGTTAGACGGAAGGTATAGCAAGGAGGCCGGGCGGGCCTACCCCCCAGTAAGAAATGTGCGCCGATCCCCGCGATATCTCCTCGCCCGCACCCTCGCCCGCGCGTTCCCGATCGATGACCGAGGGCTCCGCGGTGGACTCTTGTTCGCGATGTCGAACATCGTTCGCAATTTCAGCGCGAGTCATTGACGCCGCGTTGCCCCGGGCCTACGGTCCCGTCCGAAGTGACGGGCAGGGGTCGAAATATCGAACATTCCGCCCTTCTCCTCATGCGCCCCGGACCTCATCGACGAGTCGAGACGAGCCGCCATGCAACCACCCCTCCTCAGCCGGCGCCGAGCCCTCGCGGGCGGTGCCGGCGCCCTGGCCGCCGCCGGAGCACTGGGCTCCCTGTCCGGCTGCGCCGCGCCCGCGACCGCCGCGGGCCCGGGACAGACCCTGCTGCGGTACTGGCACCTGTTCGGCGGCGGCGACGGCGTCAACATGCGGGGAATGCTGGACGACTTCCGGGCCGGACACCCCGACATCGCGCTGGAGGCCGCCACCCTGCAGTGGGGCGCCCCGTACTACACCAAGCTCGGCATGGCAGGCGCCGGCGGCAGGGCCCCCGAACTCGCCGCCCTGCACCTCGCCCGCCTCGCCGGCTTCGCCCCCGGCAGGCTCCTCGACCCGTTCGACCTCGACCTGCTGGCCGGCCTCGGTGTGGACGAGAAGGACTTCCCCCCGGACATCTGGCGCCGTGGCCAGGCGGGCGGCAAGCAGTACGCCGTCCCGCTCGACACCCACCCCTTCGTCCTCTACTACCAGACCGAGGTCTGCGAGAAGGCCGGTCTCATGTCGGGGGGCCGGCTCAAGCCGATCAGCGGCGCGGACGACTTCGCCGACGCCCTGCGCGCGGCGAAGAAGGCGACCGGGCAGCCCGGGCTGGTGACCGAGACGCTCGGCCCCGACTGCATCACCCCCTGGCGGCTCTTCTCCAGCTTCTACGCCCAGACCGGCGGCACGGTGCTCTCCCCGGACGGGAAGCGCCTCGCGCTCGACGACGCCAAGGCGCTGCGCGTCCTGGAGTACCTGGCCCGGCTCGTCGAGGAGGGGCTGATGGTGCGCCGCGTCGACTACGCGGGGTCGATCGGCGTCTTCAACGGCGGGAAGACCGCGTTCCACCTCAACGGCGAGTGGGAGATCACCACCTTCAAGACCACCGGCCTCCCGTTCTCCATGACCCGCATCCCCGCGCTGTTCGGCACCGCGGCCACCCAGGCCGACTGCCACGCCTTCGTCCTGCCGCACCAGAAGGACCGGGGCGGCGCGACGAACGAGGCGGCCCACACCCTCGTCGCCTGGATGCTGAAGAACTCCGTGGCCTGGGCCCAGGGCGGCCACGTCCCCGCCTATCTGCCGGTGCTCGACGACCCCGCCTACCTCGCCCTGAAGCCGCAGTCCGAGTACCGCACGGTGATCGACGACGTGGCGCTGGACGAACCCGCGTGGTTCGCCGGCTCCGCCTCCCGCCTGTGGATCGAGCTCGGAGCCGTGTTCTCCGGGGTGCTCACCGGCTCCCGCAGCCCGCGCAACGCCCTGACCGAGGCCAAGGCCCGGCTGCGGACCCTCCTCGACACCCGCAACCCCCTCCCGGGAGCCGCGTCATGACCTCCACCACCGCGGCGGCGCCGGCACCCGTGGCGAAGCCCGCACAGGGGACGACCGGTGGTCCGGCCCGGGGCGTGCGCAGGAAGTGGACCGAGCACGGCCTGGTGTTCGTGGCGCCCTTCCTCGTCGTGTACGCCCTGTTCCTGATCTGGCCCCTCGTGTCCGGACTGGGAATGAGCCTGACCAGCGAGAACATCACCGGCTCCGGCGGGGAGTCCGTCGGCCTCGACAACTACGCCGAGGCCGTGCGCGACCCGGACGTCTGGTCCTCGCTGTGGAACACCGTCTGGTTCACGGTCCTGTCCACCGTCCCCCTCGTCGTCGTCGGCCTCGTGCTGGCCCTGCTCGCCCACCAGTTGCGCGTGGTGCAGTGGCTGTGGCGGCTCAGCTGGTTCGCGCCGTTCCTGCTGCCCTCCGGCGTCGTCTGCCTGCTGTTCCTGAACATGATCTTCCCGTCCGGCTTCGGCCTCGCCGACCAACTGCTCGCCACCGTCGGACTGACACCGGAGATCGGCTGGCTGACCGACGAGCGGTACGCGATGCTCAGCATCGTGGCGACCACCGTCTGGTGGACCGTCGGCTTCAACTTCCTGCTGTACCTGGCCGCCCTCCAGGCCGTCCCGGCGCATCTGTACGAGGCCGCCGAACTGGACGGGGCGGGCGCCTGGAAACGGCTCCTGCACATCACCCTGCCGATGCTCCGCCGCACCACGGGCCTGGTCGTGGTCCTCCAGGTACTGGCCTCGCTGAAGATCTTCGACCAGGTCTACATCATGACCGGCGGCGGCCCCGACGAGTCCACCCGGCCGATCCTCCAGTACGTCTACCAGCAGGGCTTCACGGGCTACCGCATCGGCTACGCCTCGGCCGTCTCGTACATCTTCTTCGCCCTGATCCTGACCGTCTCCCTGGTGCAGCCGCTGCTGTCCCGGCGCCGAGCTGAGGAGGCCGCGAAGTGAGCGGTTCCGCCACCGTCACCACCCGCCCCGCCCCGGGCTCCGGCCGGTCCGCCGACGCGGGGGGACGCCGCCCGCGCTGGACGCCCGGCAGGATCGCCCTGCTCGTCGTGGCCCTGCTGCTCACCGCGGCCTGGCTCCTGCCGCTCGCCTGGGCGGTCGCCACCTCCCTGAAGCCCGAGGGCGACACGACGAGGACACCGTTCTCCTGGACCGGCTCCCGCGTGACGTTCGACGCGTACAGCAAGGTCTGGGAGTCGGGCGACCTGATGGTCTGGCTGATGAATTCGGCCTACATCTCCGTCACGACCACCGTGCTGACCGTGGTGACCTGCGCGATGGCCGCGTACGGATTCACCCGCACCGACTTCCGCGGCAAGCGGCTGCTCCACGGTCTCGTGCTCGCCGGAATCATGGTGCCGCCGCAGGTCCTCATCGCGCCGCTGTTCCGGGAGATGGTCCAGCTCGGCCTGGTCGACACCTACTGGGGCGTCATCCTGCCCCAGGTCGCCGTGCCCGCAATGGTGTTCATCCTGGTCAAGTTCTTCGAGGGCGTACCGCGCGAACTCGAGGAGGCGGCCTTCGTCGACGGCGCCGGCCGCTGGCGGGTGTTCTGGACCATCGTCATACCGCTCTCCCGGCCCGTACTGGCGGCCGTGGCGATCTTCACCTTCATCTCCACCTGGAACAACTTCCTGTGGCCGTTCCTCGTGACCACCGACCCGGGCGGCATGACCCTGCCCGTCGGCCTCGTGAGCGTCCAGTCGACCTTCGGGGTGCGCTACGCCCAGATCATGGCCTCCCTCGTGATCGCCGGACTGCCGCTCCTGATCGTCTTCGCGTTCTTCCAGCGGCAGATCGTGCGCGGCATCGCGCACACCGGTTTGGCAGGCCAGTAGCGGGCACGGCACGCCTGACGGGCCGTCCGGTACGGCCCGTCAGGCGACCCCCGTACCCCGCGTCAGCAGCAGCGCCACATCGGCGGACGCCACCACGACGGTCCCCGCGAGCGCCGTCTTGCGCCAACTCCCGCCCCGCCGCGGGCCGGCGCACACCGTCGTCACCACCACGGCGCAGACCGCCACCCCGCAGAGGACTGCGACAGCGGGTCCGCCGGGAGCCCCCGGGGGGCCCAGGACCAGCACCGCGGTGGCCGCGGCCAGGGGCAGCGGGAGCAGCAGCCGGGTGCGTGCCGCCCCCAGCCGCTGGGGAAGGCCGCGGACGCCCGCCCGGAGATCCGCCTCGATGTCCGCCAGGACGTCCCCCAGATGGGCCGCGACACCGAGCAGCGCGCCCGCCGCCACCGCCCACCACGCGGGCCACGTACTCCCGGGCAGGCTGAGGGCGACCAGGCACGGCAGGCTGCCGAAACCGATCGCGTACGGCAGCCACGACAGCACGGTCTCCTTGAGCCTCAGGTTGTACGCCCACGCCGCCGCGACCCCGGTCAGATGCGCGGTCCCCGCCGCGGCACCGCACGCGAACGACATCACCACGCACAGGAACAGCGCCGTGAACGCCGCGCCCCACACCGTGCCCGGGCTCGTCGCGCCCTGGGCGACCGGTTTCCCCAGGCGGCCGGCCTCGGCGTCACGAAGCACGTCGTAGGCGTCGTTGCACCAGCCCACCGAGAGCTGCCCGGTGAGCACCGCGCCGGTGATCAGGGCCGGACGGCCGCTCCCCGGACCCGAGCCGACGGCCAGTGCCGACACGAGGACCGTCACCGCCACGACCGGTCCGGGATGGCAGGACAGCGCGAGACCCGCCCACCCGCGCGGCAGACGGGTGGCGCGAGCGGGTGCCGGCGGCCGGTCCGTGGTGTCCACGGGGCGATCGTAGGGGCCCCAGGGCGCACGAACACGGCAGCCGCGCGTCGCATATGCTCCGATTTGACCCGAGCTGTAGGCAGGATGTGGTCCATGACCTCTCCGAAGCGGTGGCCAGGGTGACCCGGATCGCGGCGGTGCACGGAGTCCTGCCACCGCACCGCCACACCCAGCGGGCCGTCACCGACATGGTGGCGCGCACCTGCCTGCCGGACGGGTCCGACCGGCGGGTGCTGGACCGGATCCACGCGAACGCCGGCGTGCGCACCCGGAACACGGTGCTGCCCCTGGAGGGTTACGCCGGACTGGACGGATTCGGGGCGGCCAACGACGTGTTCATCGGCGCCGCCGTCGACCTGGGCGCCGAAGCCGTCCGGGGCGCCCTGCGCAAGGCGGGGCTGCGGCCCGCCGACGTCGACCTGCTGATGTTCACCTCGGTCACGGGGATCGCGGCGCCCTCCATCGACGCACGACTCGTCGGACGTCTCGGTCTGCGCCCCGACGTGAAACGCCTCCCCGTCTTCGGGCTGGGCTGCGTGGCGGGGGCCGCCGGGGTGGCGCGGCTGCACGACTACCTGCTCGGCCGGCCCGGACAGGTCGCCGTCCTGCTCTCGGTCGAACTCTGCTCCCTGACCTTCCAGCGCGACGACGCGAGCGCCGCCAACCTGGTCGCGACCGCCCTGTTCGGTGACGGTGCCGCGGCCGCCGTCCTCGTCGGCGGATCCCACCCGGCGCGGGTGGACGGCCCCGAGGTGGTGGACACCCGCAGCCGTCTGTACCCGGACACCGGACACGTCATGGGATGGGACATCCGCGGCTCCGGCTTCACCGTGGTGCTCGACCCCGCAGTCCCCGACGTCGTGCGCCGGTACCTCGCCGAGGACGTCACGGGCTTCCTGGAGGAGCACGGGCTGAAGCCCAAGGACATCGCCCGCTGGATCAGTCACCCCGGCGGCCCCAAGGTCCTGGAGGCGGTCACCGACGTCCTGTCACTGCCCGAGGGAGCCCTGGACTTCACCTGGCGCTCGCTGGCCGAGACCGGGAACCTCTCCTCGTCCTCGGTCCTGCACGTCCTGCGGGACACCATGGAACAGCGCGGGCCCGAGCCGGGGGCGCCCGGCCTGCTGATGGCCATGGGGCCCGGCTTCTGCTGCGAACTGGTGCTGCTGCGCTGGTAGTCCGGAGGAACGCATGATCTGGTACACGGCCCTCGTGCTGGCCGTCGCCGCCGAGCGGGTCGCCGAGCTCGCGGTGGCGCTCCGCAACGCCCGCTGGAGCCTGGCCCGGGGCGGCACCGAGGCCGGCCGCGGGCACTACCCCGCGATGGTGGCCCTGCACACCGCGCTGCTCGTCGCGTGTCTCGCCGAGACCTGGCTGGCCGGACGCGCATTCCCGGCGCTCCTCGGCTGGACCATGATCGCGGTGGTGACCGTGGCCCAGGCCCTGCGCTGGTGGTGCGTCCGCACCCTGGGGCGTCGCTGGAACACCCGGGTCATCGTCGTCCCGGGGCTGCCCCTGGTGACCGGAGGCCCCTACCGGTGGCTGCGCCATCCCAACTACGTGGCCGTCGCCGCCGAAGGAGCGGCCCTGCCGCTGGTCCACGGCGCGTGGGTGACCGCCGTCGTGTTCACCGTGCTCAACGCGGCGCTCATGGCCGTGCGCATCCGGTGCGAGGACGGCGCGCTGGCCGCCCCGGCGGGAGCGGAGGCGCGCGCGTGATCGACATCCTGGTGGCGGGCGGCGGACCGGCCGGACTGGCGGCGGCGATCCGGGCCGCCACGGCCGGTCTGGAGGCCGTCGTGGTCGAACCCCGCCCCCTGCCCGTGGACAAGGCCTGCGGCGAAGGGATCATGCCCAGCGGGGTGGCCGCCCTGCGCGCGCTGGGGGTCACCCCGGCGGGAAGTACGCTCCGGGGGATCCGGTACGTCGAGGGCGCACGGCGGGCGGTGGCGGTCTTCCGGGGCGGGCCCGGGCTCGGGGTGCGCCGGACCGAGCTGCACGCCGCCCTGCACCGGCGCGCCGTGGAACTCGGGGTGCGCGTCGTCGTGGGGCGGGCGGGGGAGGTGCGCCAGGACGACCACGGCGTCACCACGGCGGGCCTGACGGCACGCTGGCTCATCGCCGCCGACGGCCTGCACTCCCCGGTGCGCCGCTCACTCGGCCTGGAACGCCCCTGCCCCTCGCCCCGCCGGTACGGGCTGCGCCGCCACTACCGCATCGCCCCCTGGACGGACTTCGTGGAAGTGCACTGGTCGCGCCGTGGGGAGGCGTACGTGACACCGGTGGGGGAGGAGTTGCTGGGGGTCGCCGTACTCAGCCGCCACCGGCGCTCCCACGAGCAGCACCTCACCGCCTTCCCCGCGCTCGCCCGCACGCTCCGGGGCCTGGAGGCGGGTCCCGTACGCGGCGCGGGCCCCCTGCGCCAGGTCGCGAGCGCACCGGTAGCCGGGCGGGTCCTGCTGGCCGGTGACGCGGCGGGCTACGTCGACGCGCTCACCGGCGAGGGCATCGCCCTGGCGGTGGCGACCGCGTCGGCCGCGGTCGACTGCCTCGCCGTGGGCCGGCCCGAGGCCTACCCGGCCCGCTGGGCGCGGCTGACGCGACGGCACCGGCTGCTCACCGGGGCCCTGCTCGGAGCCGCGGCGCACCCCGCGACCGCCGGGCTGATCGTGCCCGCCGCGCACCGGCTGCCCGTGCTGTTCGGCGCGGCGGTGCGCGCCCTGCAGTAGCGGTCCCGCACGCGCGCCCCCGCCCGCTCTGCCATCCTGTCCGGGTGCCGCCCACACCCCGTACGCCGCAGCCCGTCACCCCCGACCCGCCGCACCCGGCGATGAACCCGCTGATGACGCAGTCCTGGCTGGACCTGGCGTTCCTGCACTGGGCGGCCGACCCCCGGGACGTGGCGCCGCTCCTGCCCGCCGGAACCGTGCCCGACACCCTCGACGGGGTCACCTACGTCGGACTGGTCGCCTTCCGGATGCACCGCGTCGGATGGTTCCGCATCCCCGGTATCCCTTACCTGGGTACCTTCCCCGAGACCAACGTCCGGCTGTACTCCCGGGACGCGCACGGCAGACGCGGGGTGGTCTTCCGCTCGCTCGACGCCTCCAGGCTGATCCCCGTGGTGTTCGCCCGGACCGTCTTCCGGCTTCCGTACGTATGGTCCCGGATGTCGGTCCGGCGCGACGCCGACACCCTCACCTACACCAGCAGACGGCGTCTCCCCGGCCCCCGGGGCGCCCACAGCCGGATCGTGCTGCGCACCGGCGGGCGCATCGAGGCGCCCAGCGAGCTCGAGCACTTCCTCACCGCGCGCTGGGGCATGCACAGCACCCTGCACGGGCGCGCGGTGTACCTCCCGAACGCACACCCCCGCTGGCCCCTGCACCGCGCACGACTCCTGGAGTGCGACGAGAACCTGGTGACGGCGGCCGGTCTGCCGGCACCCGCCGGCGAGCCGTCGAGCGTCCTGTACTCACCGGGCGTCCGGGTGCGCTTCGGCCGCCCCGCCCACCGGTGACCGCCGCCCGGCCGACCGCCACCCCGGGGTGAGCGCCGAGCCGTACGGGCGACGGTTCACGGACGTGTGCACTGCTCCGACCGTGGCCGGCACCCGGTGGGCACGGCATGTCATCGTCCCGTGCCCTCGCGCCCCTTCTAGTCTCGCCGCCACGGGACAGGACGAAGGGGCGGGATCGGCATGCGTGGAGTGGCCCGGCTGTTGTGCGGACGCCGCACCAAATGGCTCGTCGTGGTGCTGTGGCTCGTCGTCCTCGTCGTCGCGGCACCGCTCGCGGGGAAGCTCATGGGAGCGCAGGACAACGACGCGGCCTCCTGGCTCCCCACCAGCGCCGAGTCCACGCAGGTCTGGGAGGAGTCCAAGGAGTTCCGGCCCGAGATCATCACCGCCATCGTCGTGTACGCCCGCGACGGCGGCCTGACCGCGGCGGACCGTAGCCGGATCGCCGGGGACGAGCGGCAGCTCATGACGCTCAGCGCGCACGGCGTACGGGGCGAGGAGACCCGCGGCCCCGTCTACGACAGGAAGGCCGGTCCCTCCGCCGCCCAGATCTTCGTGCCGATCACCATGGACGAGAAGGGCTGGGAACGGATCGGTCCCGCCGTCGACTCCGTACGGGACATCGTGGGGGACGGAGGCGGCGGGCTCGCGGTGCACATCACGGGCCCCGGCGGGGTCGCCGCCGACTCGGCCGACGCCTTCTCGGGCATCGACTCGACCCTGCTCCTCGCCGCACTCGCCGTGGTGATCGTGATGCTGCTGATCACGTATCGCAGCCCGACGCTGCTCGTGCTCCCGGTCGTTTCGGTCGTCGCCGCGCTCCTCACCGCGCAGGCCGTCATCTACCTGCTCGCGGCGCACGCCGGACTGACCGTGAACGGTCAGAGCGCGGGCATCCTGACCGTCCTCGTCTTCGGTGCCGGCACGGACTACGCCCTGCTGCTCGTCGCCCGCTACCGCGAGGAGCTGCGGCGCCACGAGGACCGCCACGAGGCCATGGCCCGGGCCCTGCACCGCGCCGGGCCCGCCGTGCTGGCCAGCAGCGGCACCGTGGTGCTGAGCATGCTCGTCCTCGTGGTGGCCGAGATGAACTCGACCCGTGGCCTCGGACCGGTGGCCGCGATCGGGGTGGCCATCGCGCTGATCGCCATGCTCACCCTCCTCCCGGCCCTCCTGGTGATCTTCGGCCGCTGGGTCTTCTGGCCCGTGGTCCCGCACCTCGGCACACCGGAGCCCACCGAGCACGGGTTCTGGGCGCGGACCGGTCAACGGCTGGCCGTGCACCCGCGCAGGGTCTGGGTGGTCACCGTACTGGTGCTCGCCGCCCTGTCCGTGGGGCTCGTCCAGCTGCGCGCGGCCGGACTCAGCAACGCCGACTCCTTCCCCGGCACACCGGACTCCATCGCGGGGCAGCAGATCCAGGAGCGGTACTTCCCGGCCGGTGTCGGCAGCCCTCTGGTCGTCATCGCGGCGGCGGACCGGAGCGGTCAGGTGCGTGCCGCCGTCGAGGGGACCCGCGGGGTGCTGCCGGGATCCCTCGTCGTGCCGCCCGGCGCCCGTCCCGAGAACGACGGCCGGGTGATCTTCGAAGCGACCATGTCCGACGCCGGGGACAGCAAGGCGGCCGAGCGCACCGTGGAGCGGGTCCGCGACGCCGTGCACCGGATCCCGGGAGCCGACGCGCGGGTCGGCGGCGACACGGCGGCGGCACTCGACATGGACGACGCCACCCGGCACGACAACCTGCTGATCATCCCCCTCGTGCTGCTGGTCGTACTGATCATCCTGGCGCTGGTGCTGCGCGCCCTGCTGGCACCCCTGATCCTGATCGCCACCGTCGTGCTGTCCTTCACCGCCGCCCTCGGTGTCAGCGCCCTCGCCTTCCGCCACGTCTTCGACTACGCCGGTGAGACCACGGACTTCCCGCTGTTCGTGTTCGTCTTCCTGGTGGCCCTCGGCATCGACTACAACATCTTCCTGACCACCCGGATCCGCGAGGAGGCCCTGCACCAGGGCACCCGCGCGGGCGTGGTCACCGGGCTCGCCGCCACCGGGGCGGTCATCACCTCGGCGGGCCTCGTCCTGGCCGGCACCTTCGCCGCACTCGGGACCCTTCCGGTGGTGGCCTTCGCGGAGATCGGGTTCGCGGTCGCCCTGGGCGTCCTCCTGGACACCCTGGTCGTCAGGTCCGTGCTGGTCACCTCCCTCTTCCTCGACATCGGGCCGCGTGTCTGGTGGCCGCACCGGCTCGCTCACGAGGACGGCGGGGAGGCACGGGAACCCGCGGGCGTCTGAAGGGCCGGTCCCGGGCCGCCACGGCTTCCGGGGCAGCCGCGCCGCACCGCTCGCCCGGCGTATGACCAGGGTGTAAAAAGGGGGGCATGGCCGGACGCTACGGCCGCCCGCGTTCGTTTCTCCGAATGAGAAGCGTCGCTGGTCAGGTCTTTCTCCTGCAGGTGGCGATCGTGGTGTTGCTCGTCGCTGCCTCCGCGACCGCGCTCGTGCTGCAGTCCCACGCGGACAGCGAACGCGAGGCACGCAACCGCTCGGTCGCCGTGGCGGAGGCCTTCGCCAACGGCCCGGGCATGGAAGCCGCACTGAAGAGCCCCGACCCCAGTGCCGTGCTCCAGCCGAAGGCCGAGGCGGCGCGCAAGGGGTCCGGCGTCGACTTCGTCGTCGTCCTGAACCTCGATGGCGTCCGGTACACGCACCCGCTGCCCGACCGCATCGGCAAGAAGTTCGTCGGCGACGTGGGGCCCGCCTTGGAAGGCCGGGTCGTGACCGAGAAGATCGACGGGACCATCGGTCCGCTCGTCCAGGCCGTGGTACCCGTGACCGGCGCGAACGGCCGCGTGGTGGGCCTGGTGTCCGCCGGTATCACGATCAGCAAGGTCAGCGGCGTCGCCGAGGACCAGTTCCCCCTCCTCTTCGGTTCGGCCGCCGGGATACTGCTGCTCGCGATGGGCGGCACGGCCCTCGTCACCCGCCGTCTGAAACGTCAGACGCACGGCCTCGGACCGACCGAGATGACCCGGATGTACGAGCACCACGACGCCGTTCTGCACGCCGTGCGCGAGGGCGTGGTCATCGTCGGGGGCGACGGACGGCTCCTGCTCGCCAACGACGAGGCACGACGGCTCCTCGGGATCCGTCCGGACGCCGAGGGCACGCCCGTGCCCGAACTCGGCCTCAACCCGGTGATCACCGGGATCCTGACCACGGGACGCATCGCGACCGACGAGGTGCACTCCGTGGGCGACCGTCTGCTCGCCGTCAGCCAGCGGACCACCGACCGGGACGGCGGCCCTCCCGGCACCGTCACGACGCTCCGGGACACCACGGAACTGCAGGCCCTCACCGGCAAGGCCGCCACGGCACGCGGCAGGCTGAAGCTCCTCTACGACGCGGGAACGGAGATCGGCACCGCCTTGGACGTCATACGGACGTGCGAGGAACTGGCGCAGTTCGCCACCGGGAGGTTCGCCGACTACGCCACCGTGGACCTCGCCGAGGGCGTTCTGCGCGGAGAGGAACCGACGGCCGTGCGCGCCACCACCGACGGCCTGCGCCGGTCGGCGTTCAGCGGCGCCCGCGACGACACGGGCCTGCATCCGCTGGGCTCGGTCATCCGCTTCCTGCCGTCCACGGAGATCGGGGCCGGCCTGCTCAGGGGCAGGTCCGTCCTCGACACCGACCTGGCACGGCTCTCCGGCTGGCAGCAGCAGCACCCCGAACGGGCCGAGCGCATGGTGGAGTGCGGATTCCACTCGCTGATCGCCGTCCCGATGCGGGCCAGGGGCGTGGTCCTCGGCGTGGCCATGTTCTGGCGCGCGCAGCGCCCCGAGCCGTTCGAGGACGAGGACCTGTCCGTCGCGGAGGAGATCGTCGCGCGTGCCGCGGTGAGCATGGACAACGCGCGCCGCTACTCGCGCGAGCACAACGTGGCGGTCACCCTGCAGCGCAGTCTGCTGCCGCAGGGGCTGCCCGACCAGAGTGCCATCGACGCCGCCTACCGCTACCTCCCCGCGCAGGCCGGACTCGGCGGGCTGGGCGGTGTCGGCGGCGACTGGTTCGACATCATCCCGCTGCCCGGCGCCCGGGTCGCCCTCGTCGTCGGTGACGTGGTCGGACACGGGCTCCACGCGGCCGCCACGATGGGACGCCTCCGCACGGCGGTCCACAACTTCTCCAGCCTGGATCTGCCCCCCGACGAACTGCTGTGGCACCTGGACGAACTGGTGACCCGCATCGACCTGGACGAGTCGGCCAACGGCTCCGACGGATCCGGGGTCACCGGGGCCACCTGTCTCTACGCGATCTACGACCCGGCCTCCGGCCGCTGCACCATGGCGCGGGCCGGCCACCTCCAGCCCGTGATCGTCGGTCCCGAGGGTGAGGCCGTCTTCGCGGACGTGCCCGGCGGCCCGCCCCTGGGCCTCGGCGGCATGCCCTTCGAGACCCTCGACGTACAGCTCGCACAGAACAGCAGGCTGGTCCTCTACACCGACGGGCTCGTCGAGGACCGGCGCCGCGACATCGACGAAGGGCTCGAACTGCTGCGCCGGACCCTGTCCGGGCACCCCGACCGGTCACCGGAGGAGACCTGCGAGGCCGTCCTCCGCGTCCTGGTACCCGCCAGGGCCCGTGACGACGTCGCGCTGCTGGTCGGCCGCACCCGCCGCCTCGCCGCGGAGAACGTGGCCGAGTGGGACGTCCCCTCCGACCCCTCGGCGGTCGGCCGGGTCCGCTCCGACGTGTCCCGCAAACTGGCCGAGTGGGACCTGGTCGAGGAGGCGTTCACGACCGAGCTGATCCTGAGCGAACTGGTCACCAACTCCATCCGCTACGCCACCGGGCCCATCCGCGTCCGGCTGATCCGTGACAGGACGCTCATCTGCGAGGTGTCAGACCGCAGCAGCACCTCGCCCCATCTGCGCCAGGCGGCCACCATGGACGAGGGAGGCAGAGGCCTGTTCCTCGTCGCCCAACTGGCCGAACGCTGGGGCACGCGCTACACCGACGACGGCGGCAAGGTGATCTGGACGGAACAGGTCCTGCAGCCCGGGACCGACGGGCAGCCGTGACGCGGTGCGGCCGCGTCACGCTCCCGGAGCGGCCGCTTCCCGGCGGCAGTGCAGGAAGAGGTGGGGCTCGGACACCGCCCCCGGGTGGGACGGGGTGAAGACGGTCCGCTCCTCGTCCACGACGGAGAGACCGGCCCCGGTGGCCAGCGCCCTGAAGGCCTCGGGACCGAAGCTGGTCACCCGCACCTCCTGGCCCATGAAGACGGCGCTCACGTCCTCCACGTCCAGAGGCACGGTCGCCAGCACCAGATGACCGCCCGGCCTCAGCGCCCCCGCCAGGCGACGGACGAGCGAACGCTGCTCGTCACGCGTCATCTGCAGCAGCGAGAAGTAGACGCAGACCGCGTCGAAGCCCTCCTCCTCCAGCGGGACCGCCCGGATGTCGGCGCAGCGGAAGGAGGCCGTGGGGACGCGACGGGACGCCAGTCCCACCATGACGGGCGAGACGTCGACGCCCAGCACCTCGTGCCCGGCGGCGGCGAGTACGTCGGCGGTCGGCCGGCCCGTGCCGCAGCCGACGTCCAGCACCCTGCTGCGCGGGGTCAGCCGTGCCAGCAGCCGGTCCAGGGAGGCGCGGTGCGCGGACGAGCCGGCGAAGGCCTGCTCGTAGTCGGCGCCGATGGCGTCGAACGCCTCGGCCGCGGCGTGCCGTCGACCTTCGGTCATGAGGACCTCCCCTTCCGGGCCGTCACTACGGAATGCGCGCGACCGCGACGTAGACGCCGCTCAGCTCCTGCTCGGGCGCAGGCGTGCCGCGGAACCACTCGGGAGCGGTCACCAGACCCGGCTCGACGATGTCCAGGCCCTCGAAGAAGCGGGCGAACTCGGCGCGGGTGCGCAGCGCGAGCCGGATGCCGCCCTTGCCGTACTCGGCCGCACCCTTCTCTCCGCGCTCGGGGTTCACGTCCGACGCGCCCTGGGACAGCACCACGTAGCTCCCCGGGGCCAGGGCGGCCGCCAGCGTGCGCACGATGCCCCGCGGGTCGACGTCGTCGGGCAGGAAGTGGAGGAGCCCCAGGAGCGAGAGGGCGACCGGGCGGTCGAAGTCCAGGACCTTGCGGGCCGCCTCGACGATGGTGGCGGGCTCGAGCACGTCCGCGTGCACGTAGTCGGTCGCCCCCTCCGGCCGGCTGATCAGAAGGGCCTCCGCGTGCCGCAGGACGATCGGGTCGTTGTCGCAGTAGACGACCTTCGCGTACGGATTGATCTCCTGGGCGATCTGGTGCAGGTTCGGCGCGGTCGGGATGCCCGTGCCTATGTCGAGGAACTGGTCGACGCCCTCGCCGGCCAGCCAGGCCGTCGCGCGGTTCATGAAGGCGCGGTTCTGGAAGGCTCCGGTCTTCGCCTCGGCCGGCAGTTGCTCGGCCACGGCCTGGTCCACCGGGTAGTTGTCCTTGCCGCCGAGCAGCGAGTCGTAGACGCGTGCCGAGTGGGGCCTGCTGGTGTCGATCGGGGGATGAGGTGTCCCAGTCGTCATGACGAGCTCCGTTGCAGATGAGGTGGACCGCTCCGCCGGCGAATTCTGCCACAGCAACTCTGCTGTGAGCGGCAGTTGAGGCGCCGCCGGGCCACGCGGACGGCCCCCGGGAGTCTTCCCGGGGGCCGCGCGACGGAGGACGCGTCAGGGGGCGTCGACCAGGTCGTGCTTGGGCACGCTCACCGTGCGGGCACCCGGCTTCCCGCCGAGGACCACCTTCCGCAGGGCGCTGTTGTTGCTGAGGTCGGTCTCCTTGAGCCGCTTCTCCGGGTTGGCCAGCACCTGGATGTAGTACGTGCCGTTCGGCAGTCCCGTGATGTCGAAGGACTGCCCGGGAAGGTCCTGCGTGTACGTGTCACCGGAACCCACGTCGAGCACCTCCCGCACGGAGATGGAGTTCTCCTGGCCGCAGGCCGTGGACAGATCCGTGTTGTCCGGGTGCCAGTTGGCGTTCTTCACCGTGTAGTCGACCGCGTCGGTGTTGGCCAGGCAGAAGGCCTCCTTGCCGCTGCGCACGGTCTCCCTCTTGTCGGCCTTGAGCAGCCGGTAGCTCGCGAAGTCGGTGAAGTGCCAGTGCTCGTGCCCCGGGCGGGGGTCCCACTCCATGGTGCCGGTCGGGGTGTAGCCGACCTGCTTGCCCGAGGCGTCGTAGAAGTACTGGTACGCGTCCATGAGCGCGTTGCCCGGCTTCCGGAAGCCGTCCACGACCAACTGCGCGGGGCCCGCGTTCCACACGTTGGCGCTGAAGGCCAGGTAGTCCTTGCCGGGCGCTCCGGCGTCACCCGCGCCGATGGTGATGCCGTAGGCGGGCAGGGAACGCAGGTCGGGCTTGGGGACGTCCGGCACGGCCGCCCGGCCCGTCGGACGCTGGGCGTTCGGCCGCACGGCCGGTGCCTGCCGGGAGCCGTCCGTGCGTCCCGGGCCGTCGCCCTCCGACGCCCGGAAGCCCTGGCGTGCGGCGGCCCAGGGCAGAGCCGCGGGCGCGGGCGCGTAGGGCCCGTGGCCCACGTTGTACGAGGTGCCGGCGCCGGTGGTCGCGGCGACCGGGGCGGGCGGGCGCTTCGCGCCGTGGCCGGCGTGGGCCGAGTGTCCGGCCCCGTGGCCCGCGTGCCCGGACGCTGAGCGGGCGGCCGGGGAGGGAGCGGGGCTCTCCTCCTCCCAACTGCGCTCGCGCACCGTCACCTTGACCGTCTTCGGTGCGTCGGCGATCTGGAAGATGTCCCGGTAGCGCTTGGTGACGGACACCTCGGCGGTGTACTTCCCGGCCGGGAGGGCGACCGGCGCCGAGTAGTAACCGGCGTAGGTGTTGGACGCCCAGCCGTTCTCGACGCCCCACACCGAGCCGAGGGTGAAGGGGTTCACGGGACAGCTCTCGGGATACTTCGACGTGGCCGGGGCGCCGGGCTCGATCCGGCCGGAGGCGTTGTTCGGGCAGAACGACTCCGTGCGGGTCGCGACCGTCCTGCCCGCGGTGTCCCGGACCGTGACGCCGATGAAGCCGGGCAGCCCCGAGAAGTCCTTCACCAGCCCCGCGGGCAGGACCTTGGTACGGGTCTTCTTCCCCGTGCGGAGGATCTGGGTCGCGACGACCGGGTCCTTGTAGCTCTTCCTGGTCACGCGCAGTTCGAACGGCGCACCGGAGGCGGTGAGGTAGGTCCCGAGGTCCAGGTAGACGCCGGGCTCCTCCTTCCACGAGTCGAGCGTCACCGAATTCGACGCGGCGACCAGGCCGAGCCGCGGGACCGTGGCCGCCTTCTTCGTGTCGGGCGTGGCGGCGGCGACGCCCGCGGTCACGGCGATCGCCGCGGCGGCGGCGACCACCGGGCGCCACAGCCGGTTGCGGGGGGTTCTGGTGCTCATCGTTCTCCGATGTCCTGGTGCCCGGTGGGGGCGGTGGAGTCGCTTCTGCCCATGAGAGGCGACTGCCTGGCCCGAGGTTGTCCTCAGGGGCCCGAGACGCGGATTGTTGGCCGAAATCATGTTTTGAGGTAGGCAATCAGACATTTACCGGCCGTTCCACCTGTCCTCCGGGGCCGCCCGTGCTACAAGCCCTGACGCCGTGTGACCGCATACGGGCGCCGAACGGGCGCCTCCGTGGGTCAAGCGGGCGCACTCCGGACGCCCTGTCGCCGCCGTGTCCCGGGCCACCAGTGCGGAAACCCGTGGTGAAACGGGCGTGAACGGGCGCAGGCCGTGACGCGAAGGTGCTGGTCGTACTGCCGTTTCAGCTTGTACAAACGATGCGTGGGCCCGAACGGACGCCGGGACCGCACCGGATCCGTACTAGTGCAGGGATGTGTCGTGGGCACCGAGGAACGCCGACGGGGAATACTCGAGACGGCCCGACAGGACGGGGCGGTCGACGTGAACCGGCTGGCCGAACGGTTCGAGGTGGCCAAGGAGACCATCCGGCGCGATCTGCACACCCTGGAGGAGCACGGTCTCGTGCGGCGCACGCACGGTGGTGCGTACCCCGTCGAGAGCGCGGGGTTCGAGACCACCCTGGCCATGCGCACCACCCACCACGTGCCGCAGAAGTCACGGATCGCGAAGGCCGCCGCCGACCTTCTCGGTGACGCCGAGACGGTGTTCGTCGACGAGGGCTTCACCCCGCAGCTCATCGCCGAAGCCCTTCCCACGGACCGGCCGCTGACCGTGGTCACGGCGTCCCTGGCCGTCGCCACGGTCCTCGCGGACGCCGAGAAGACCGCCGTACTCCTGCTCGGCGGGCGCCTCCGCGGCAGCACGATGGCGACCGTCGACCACTGGGCCACCCGCATGCTCGCCGACTTCGTCATCGACCTGGCCTACGTCGGAGCGAACGGCATCTCCCGCCAGTACGGGCTGACCACCCCCGACCCGGCGGTGGGCGAGGTCAAGGCGCAGGCCATGCGCAGCGCCCGGCGCCGTGTCTTCGCCGGGGTCCACTCGAAGTTCGGAGCGGTCAGCTTCTGCCGCTTCGCGGGTGTCGGCGACTTCGAGGCCGTCGTCACCGACACCGGGCTGCCCTCCGCCGAGGCCCAGCGCTACTCCCTGCTCGGCCCCAACGTGATCCGGGTCTGACCCGGACCCGCCCCCGCACCGCCTCGTCCCCCTCGGGAGGCCGGAGGCCGGCCCCGTCATGCCCGGAACGGTCAGGAGGACCGAGGACCACGGGCACCGATCAACGAGCCGCTACGAACGATCAGGAGACTTTATGCCCCACCAGCAACGACGCCGCGGGACCCGCGTGCGTGCGGTCGCGGGCACGGCAGCCATGGCCCTTCTCGGCGCCGGCTGCGCCGGAGCCGGCGGAACCGCCTTCGGAGGAGGTGACGCCCTGAACGTCCTCATGGTGAACAACCCTCAGATGGTCGAGCTGCAGAAGCTCACCGCCGAGCACTTCACCGCGGAGACCGGCATCAAGGTGCACTTCACCGTGCTCCCGGAGAACGACGTCCGCGACAAGATCAGCCAGGACTTCTCCAACCAGGCGGGACAGTACGACGTCGGCACCATCAGCAACTTCGAGGTGCCCTTCTTCGCGAAGAACGACTGGCTGCACCCGCTCGACACGTACGCCGAGCAGGACACCGGGTTCGACCAGGGAGACATCCTCGAACCCCTGAGGGAATCGCTCACCGCCGAGGGCACGCTGTACGCCGAGCCCTTCTACGGCGAGTCGTCCTTCCTGATGTACCGCAAGGACGTCTTCGAGGCCAAGGGGCTGACGATGCCCCCGCACCCCACCTGGAAGGAGGTGGCGGGCCTCGCGGCGGAGGCGGACGGCGCCGAACCCGGGATGAAGGGGATCTGCCTGCGCGGACTGCCCGGCTGGGGCGAACTCGTCGCACCGCTCACCACCGTCGTCAACACCATGGGCGGGACCTGGTTCACCGAGGACTGGAAACCGCGGCTCACCTCGCCGGAGTTCAAGAAGGCCACGAAGTTCTACGTCGACCTCGTACGCGAGCACGGGGAGCGCGGGGCCTCCCAGTCCGGGTACGCCGAGTGCCTCAACAACATGACCCAGGGCAAGACCGCCATGTGGTACGACGCGACGGCCGGCGCCGGTTCGCTGGAGGCCGCCGGCTCCCCGGTGAAGGGCAAGATCGGCTACGTACCGGCGCCGGTCGAGGAGACCAAGAGCTCGGGGTGGCTCTACACCTGGGCCTGGGGCATCCAGAAGGCGTCCAAGAAGTCCGACGACGCCTGGAAGTTCGTGTCCTGGGCCTCCAGCAAGGAGTACGAGGAACTCGTCGGCGAGACCAGCGGCTGGGCCAACGTCCCGGCCGGCAAACGGGCCTCCACCTACAAGAACCCCGCATACCGGAAGGAGGCCGGCGCGTTCGCGGACGTCACCGAGCAGGCCATCTCCGGCGCCGACCCGAAGAACCCGGGCACCCAGCCGCGCCCCGTACCCGGCATCCAGTTCGTCGGCATCCCCGAGTTCACCGACCTCGGCACCCGGGTCGCCCAGGAGATCAGCGCGGCCATAGCCGGCCGCCAGTCCGTCGACAAGGCGCTGGCCACCTCCCAGAAGCTGGCCGAGCAGGTCGCCAAGGAGTACCGATGACCACAGCAGTCGGCACCACCCCGCAGTCACCACCCCGGCCGGCCCCCACTCCCGCCCGCAGGAGTACAGGAGCCCGGGCCTGGGTCACCAGGGCCCCGCTCCTGCCCGCGCTGGTCTTCCTGATCGTCGTCACCCAACTGCCGTTCGTGGCGACCCTGGTGATCTCCCTCTTCGACTGGAACTCCCTCAGCCCCGACAAGCGCGCCTTCAGCGGGCTGGACAACTACGCGTCGGTCTTCACCGACGCCGCCCTCCGCGACTCGGTCCTCACCACCATCCTGCTGACCGCGGGCGTGGTCATCGCCACCGTGGTACTCGGACTGGCCCTCGCACTGCTCCTGGACCGGACCTTCTTCGGCCGCGGGCTGGTCCGTACCCTGCTCATCACGCCGTTCCTGATCGTGCCCGTCTCCGCCGCGCTGCTGTGGAAGCACGCGCTGTACAACCCGGAGTACGGACTCCTCAACGGCGCGCTCAGCTGGGTCGGTGAGCTCTTCGGCGACACGACCCCGAGCCAGCCGGACTGGATCGCGGACATGCCCCTCCTCGCCGTCATCGCCGCCCTGGTCTGGCAGTGGACGCCGTTCATGATGCTGATCCTGCTCGCGGGACTCCAGAGCCGGCCGGCGGAGGTCGTCGAGGCCGCGCGTCTCGACGGGGCGAGCGCCTGGCAGACCTTCCGCTACCTGACCCTGCCGCACCTGCGCAGGTACCTCGAACTCGGCGTCCTGCTCGGCGCCGTCTACATCGTGCAGAACTTCGACGCCGTGTTCACGATCACCGCGGGCGGACTCGACACGGCCAACCTTCCCTACACGATCTACCAGACCTTCTACCAGGCCCACGAATACGGACTGGCGTCCGCCGCCGGGGTCGTCGTGGTGATCGGCACGATCATCATCGCCACCTTCGCGCTCCGGACCGTCTCGTCCCTCTTCAGTGAGGAGGCGAACCGCGCATGACCGCCGCAACCGTCCCCGCCCCGTCCGCACGAGGTGTCCTGCGCAGGGCCAGGCGTCGCTCCGCCGCGCTGGGCCTGCTGGCCTGGGCCGCGGGGCTCGCCTTCTGCCTGCCCGCGCTGTGGATGCTGCTGACCTCGCTGCACGCGGAGTCCGACGCCGCCACCAACCCGCCCTCCCTCTTCGCCCCGCTCACCCTCGACGGTTACCGGGCCTTCTTCGGCGCCGACACGGGCGTCACCCCCTGGCCGCCGCTGCTCAACTCCCTGGGCGCCTCCTTCTTCTCCACGGTCCTGGTGCTCCTGCTGGCGCTCCCGGCCGCGTACGCCCTCTCCATCCGGCGCGTACGCAAGTGGACGGACGTGATGTTCTTCTTCCTCTCCACGAAGATGCTGCCCGTCGTCGCGGGACTCCTCCCCGTCTACCTGTTCGCCAAGAACGCGGGTCTGCTCGACAACATCTGGCTCCTCGTCCTGCTCTACACCTCGATGAACCTGCCGATCGCGGTCTGGATGATGCAGTCCTTCCTCGCGGACGTCCCGGTGTCCGTCATCGAGGCCGCCCAGGTGGACGGCGCGCGACTGCCGACCGTCCTGGCCAGGGTCGTCGCGCCGATGGCCGCGCCCGGCATCGCCGCCACCGCCCTGATCTGCTTCATCTTCAGCTGGAACGAACTGCTCTTCGCACGGGTGCTCACCGGCGTCGTCGCCCAGACCGCACCCGTCTTCCTCACCGGATTCGTCACCAGCCAGGGCCTCTTCCTCGCCCAGCTGTGCGCCGCGTCCGTCGTCGTGTCCCTGCCGGTGCTCGCCGCCGGCTACGCCGCCCAGGACAAACTCGTCCAGGGCCTGTCTCTTGGAGCAGTGAAATAATGCGGGCAGCGATCGTCGAAGCCCCCGGCAAGGTCTCCGTCACCACCGTCCCCGACCCCACCCCCGGCCCGCGCGAGGTCGTCGTCGCCGTCGCCTCCTGCGGACTGTGCGGCACCGACCTGCACATCCTGCAGGGCGAGTTCGCACCGTCCCTGCCGCTCGTCCCCGGCCACGAGTTCGCCGGGGAGATCGTGGGCGTCGGACGCGAGGTCACGGAACTGGCCGTCGGCGACCGCGTCGCCGTCGACCCCTCCCTGCACTGCCACGAGTGCCGCTACTGCCGCAGCGGACGGGGCAACCTCTGTGAACGCTGGGCCGCCATCGGTGTCACCGTCTCAGGCGGAGCCGCCGAGTACGCCGTGGCCCCCGTAGCCAACTGCGTCAAGCTGCCCGACCACATCGACGTCAAGGACGCCGCCCTGATCGAGCCGCTGTCCTGCGCGGTCCGCGGCTACGACGTGCTGAACAGCACGCTCGGCGCAGAGGTGCTGATCTACGGCTCCGGGACCATGGGCCTCATGATGCTGGAGCTCGCCAAGCGCACCGGGGCGGCGGGTGTGGACGTCCTGGACGTCAACCCGGAGCGCCTCGCCACGGCCGGCCTCCTCGGCTGCTCCCGTTCGGCGGCCGGGGCCGACGAACTCGACCGCCCCGGCGGCTGGGACGTCGTCATCGACGCGACGGGCAACGCCGCCGCGATCCAGGACGGCCTGGGACGCGTCGCCAAGGGCGGGACCTTCCTCCAGTTCGGGGTCGCCGACTACGCGACGACGGCGGTGATCGAGCCGTACCGCATCTACAACCAGGAGATCACCATCACCGGGTCGATGGCCGTCCTGCACAGCTACGAGCGCGCCGCGGCCCTCTTCGCGACCGGGATCCTCGACCCCGCGGTCTTCATCAGCGACCGACTGCCCCTGGACCAGTACCCGCAGGCCGTCGACCGCTTCAAGGCCGGCGTCGGCCGCAAGATCGTGGTCGAGCCGTGACGGGAGGGCCCGGCGCCGTCCTCGTGGTGGGTGAGGCGCTCGTCGACCTCGTACCCGTGGCGGGCGACGGCGGGGTACGGGCGGCCCAGTTCGGCGGTGCCCCGGCCAACGTCGCCGTCGGGCTGGCCAGGCTCGGAACCCCGGTCTCCTTCGCCGGGGGACTGGGAGGCGACGGCTTCGCCCGCATGATCGAGGAGCGCCTTCGGGCCGCCGGGGCCGACCTCACGCTGTGCGAACGCACCGGCCTGCCCACCGCGCTGGCCGTCGCCGAACCGGACGCCGGGGGCACGGGGTACCACTTCCACCTCCAGGACACGGCGACGTTCGAACTGCCGGACCTGTCCACCCGCGCCGCCGGGTTCGGGGCCGTGTACGTGGGCGGACTCGCGGCCGTCGTGGAGCCCGCGGCCTCGGCCGTACGGGCGACCGCCCGCGCGGCCGCCGAGCACTCCCTCCTCGTCGTGGACCCCAACGTCCGCCGGGACCGCACCCTGGGCGCGGACCACGGCGCGGCCGCGCTGCGCGAACTCTGCCGGCTCGCGCACGTCGTGAAGGCAAGCGACGAGGACCTCGAGCGGCTGTGGCCGGGCACCGACCCGGAGGAGACCTGCCGGGATCTGGCGGCCGGGGGACGGCTCGTGGTCCTCACCCGGGGCGCCAGGGGCAGCACCGCGTACACGGCGACCGCGCCACCGGTGTCCGTCGCGGCCACACCGGTCGAGGTCGTCAACACGATCGGGGCGGGGGACGCGTTCGCCGCCGGCCTGCTGAGCCGGCTGGGCGCCCGCGGCTCCTTCACCGCGGCACCGGATCCGGAGGAGGTGCGGGACATGCTGTCCGCCGCCTCCCAGGCCGCCGCCTCGGTGTGCGCCCGGGCGGGCACGGAGCCCTCCGTCCCCGCCGGTACCTGAAGGAGCGCGCAAGGCGCAGGATGCGCACCCGCGCGCGGGTGCGCATCCTGGCTGTGTGACGTGGAGCGCCGGAGGCAGCCCACCCCCCGACGAGCTGTCGCTGGTGCTCGCCCGGTCCGTGGTGAGTGCCGTCGACGCCGTCGGAGGGTACGGGGACGGGGTCTACCTGCGCTCCCGCATCCCCGGCGTCGAGACGCTCACGAGCGGACGGCCGCTGTTCTCCGAGTCCATGGATCAGCTGGCCGCCGCGTACCCGGGCATCCCCCTGGACGCCAGTGTCGGCGCCCGCGCCTGCCGCTCATCGCCTCGGGCCGCCCCGTCGGCTCGTGCGTCCTCGGCTTCGACCGGCCCCGCGGCTTCAGCCCGGAGGAACGCACCGTCCTCACCGCACTGGCCGGTCTCATCGCCCAGGCACTCGAACGTGCCCGGCGCTACGACACCGAGGCAGCGCTCGCCCGGGGGACTCCAGGAGGCCCTGCTGCCCCACCGGCTGCCCGTCGTCGACCACGTCGACACCGTCGGGCGCTATCTCGCCGGCACCCAGGACATCGAGGTCGGGGGCGACTGGTACGACGTCATCGAGACCGCCGCCCGACTCGCCCTGGTCATCGGGGACGTCCAGGGGCACGGTGTCGCGGCGGCCGCCACCATGGGCCAGCTACGCAGCGCCGTACGGGCCTTCGCGCTGATCGGGCACGAACCGCACGAGATCATGGGCGCCACCAAACAGGCTGCTGATCGGCCTGGACCCTGGGCAGTTCGCCAGCTGCTGCTTCGTGCTGCTCGACCCCGCCACCGGTGTCTTCCGAGCAGTCCGTGCCGGGCACCCCCAGCCCGTCCTGCGGCATCCCGACGGCAGTACCGAGGTCCTGGACCTCCCCGGCGGCGTCGTGCTCGGGGTCGACCCGGACGCCTCGTACCCCGTCACGGAACTGCGGCTCGCCGCCGGAGCCGTCCTGGCACTCTTCACGGACGGGCTGATGGAGAAGGCGGGTGCTGACATCGACGAAGGCATCGAGCGTCTGTGCGCCACCCTCGCCGAGGCGTGCCGGCTGCCGCTCGCCGAGACGGCGGACCGGGTCATCGGGCAGGCCCGTCAGGACGAGGACCGGCCCGACGACATCGCGCTGCTCATGGCGGCCCGCCGGGCCCCGGTCCACTGAGCCACGCCGGCAGCGACCGTGCGCCGACCGCGTGAACCGTCCGTCATACGGAACGCGCCCGGTGCGGACTGCGCCCTCGGAACGCGGGTGAGGCATCCTCTGCTGGTCGGGCAGAACGGGCCCGTGGCGGTGAGTGGATCATGCGCCGCGGTCTGTGACGGAGAAGGATGCGGAACCAGATGGCAGAGAACTCGGACCTGTTGGCATTCGTGCGGGCACGCCTCGCCGAGGAGGAGGGCATCGCACGGGAGGCGGGGGGCGACGGCTGGCGGACGCCGGCCGAAGCACCCGGTGAGGTGCACGACCGCACGAGCGGGATCGCCTTCGTCGTGCGGTCGCGCGGCTACGACCGGCACATCGCCTTCCAGGACCCCGCGCGCACCCTGCGCCGTATCGAGACCACCAGGGTCCTCCTCGACGAGTACGAGGAGATCGCGGTCCTGGACACCGACCGCCCGGCCCAGGACTTCACCTCGGGGCGCGCCGTCGGGCTGGGATTCGTCGTGCGGCAGATGGCCGCCGAGCACGCCGGGCATCCCGACTACCGGGTGAAGTGGCTGCCCCGGTTCTCCCACTGGGGTCCCTCCTCCCAGGGATGAGGACGGGCGGGGCCGCGCGCCGGACTGAGTACCAGGGGGCGGCCCCTCTGAGTACCCGACCCGATCCCGGCACGGGCCCCGGCCGGTGGAATGGGAACCATGCTCCCCGACGCGCCGACGCGCCCCCGCATCCAGACCCTGACCAGCGCCGGTACCGCGCTTGCCGTGACCCTCCTCCCGCTGGCCGTCGGCGTCCTGCTGGCCAGGACGATGGCCCTGGACCCGATGTCACCCGTGAACGCGCTGGTCACCAGCGGTGGTCAGCGCGCTCGTCTCGCCCCGTCGCGGTGGATGCTGAAAGCTCGAACGCGCGAGCTTCTTTCCCGCCGGTAATGGAACCTTTGTCCAGGTAAGCGCTGTCGCTTTTGTTACACGGATCCACCCGGTCCGGACCGGGTCGCCAGGGGGAGTGGGTTCGAGGTGAACGAGTTGTGGCGGCCCTGTGAACAGCCCCCCGAAAGGGTCGGTGCAGCGATCAACGGTTGACAGGTCTACGACCGCGGGAATCCGTGCCGCGTGCAGCCGTGTGTGACAGAAATGTCCGCACTTTGTCACACGAACCAGGGCACCTTTCGGCCACCTCCGAAGCGGGACAAAGTTTGCGTTCCCGGCACGACGCCGGGGTCGGAAAACGCCCGGCACTCCATTCCGGGCCTGCACGATGAGGGGTTTTCATGTCCCGTTCCGCACGACGGATCACCGCCACCGTTCTCGCCTCAGGCGCCCTGCTCGCCGCAGCGGCCTTGCCGGCGACGGCCGATGGCCGGGACCACGGCCACAACCGGCCGGCGCAGCGCTCGGCGGTCGTCCTGGGCAAGGTCCAGTACGACAGCCCCGGCCGCGACAACGGCTCGAACCGCAGCCTGAACGCCGAGTGGGTGACCGTCACCAACACCGGCCGTCACGCCGTCAACCTCCGTGGCTGGACGCTCAGCGACGAGAGCCGCCGCACGTACACGTTCGACATGCGGCTGCCCGGCCGCTCCTCCGTCCGCGTCCACACCGGTGTCGGCCGTGACACCCGGCACGACGTGTACCAGGACCGTCGCCAGTACGTGTGGGACAACCGGGACACCGCCACGCTCCGCGACAACCGCGGGCACAAGGTCGACTCCAAGTCCTGGGGCCGGTACCGCGACGGCGGTCACCGTGACGGTGGGTACCGCGACGGTGGGTACCGCGACGGTGGTCACCGCGACGGCGGTCACCGCGACGGCGGTCACCGCGACGGTGGTCACCGCGACGGTGGTCACCGCGACGGCGGTCACCGCGGCAACCGCTGACCCGCACCGATAGGGGGACGCGGCGTTCTCCCTGACTGAAACGGCGTACCACGGCTCACCCCCGTGGTACGCCGTATTCGTGCAGCCCACGGCCGCCGGGGGCGGGGTCTGTGCACCGGGGGACGGCGGGTGATGTCAGGATGGACCCATGACCATCAAGGCGTATTTCGACATCACCATCGACGACCAGCCCGCGGGCCGGATCGTGTTCAACCTTTTCGACGACGTTGCCCCCAAGACCGCGGAGAACTTCCGCGCGCTGGCCACCGGTGAGCACGGCTACGGCTACGCCGGCTCCCCGTTCCACCGTGTCATCCCGGACTTCATGCTCCAGGGCGGTGACTTCACCCGGGGCAACGGCACCGGCGGCAAGAGCATCTACGGCGAGAAGTTCGCCGACGAGAACTTCACCCTGAAGCACGACAAGCCGGGTCTGCTCTCGATGGCCAACGCCGGCCCGAACACCAACGGGTCGCAGTTCTTCATCACCACCGTCCTCACCCCGTGGCTGGACGGCAAGCACGTGGTGTTCGGCGAGGTCGCCGACGAGGAGAGCATGGCGCTCGTCCGCAAGATCGAGACCTACGGCTCCTCCACCGGTAAGACCAAGGCGCAGATCGCCGTCTCCGGTTCCGGCGTTCTCTGACGCACGCCACGGGGCTCCCGGCCGGTTCCACCGGTTCGGGAGCCCCGTGCCACGTCGGCCGGAAGGCGTCCCCTGCCGGGAGGTGCCAGGGTGGAGACGACCTGGTGCACCCGATGGACCGCAAACATGGGACGAGAGGACCGCGACATGCGTATCGATCTTGCCGGCAGGACCGCGGTCGTGACCGGTTCCTCCCAGGGCATCGGCCTCGCCATCGCCACCGGGCTGGCCGGTGCCGGAGCACGCGTGGTGCTCACCGGGCGGAGCCGCGACCGCCTCGACGTGGCGGCCGACGTGCTGCGCTGCGCGGTGCCGGACGCCGGCCCGCTCACGGTCGCCTGCGACCTCGCCACGGAGCAGGGGGCCGCCGAGCTCCTCGAGGCCGTGCCCGCCGCCGACATCCTCGTCAACAACCTCGGCATCTTCGGTTCCCGGCCGCCGCTGGACATCACCGACGACGAGTGGCGCACCTACTTCGACACCAACGTCCTCAGTGCGGTGCGTCTGATCCGCCACTATCTGCCCGGCATGACCGGGCGGGGCTGGGGCCGCGTGCAGAACATCGCCAGCGACTCCGCGGTCGTCATCCCCGCCGAGATGATCCACTACGGCATGTCGAAGACAGCGCTGCTCGCCGTCTCCCGCGGCTTCGCCAAGGAGGCCGCGGGAAGCGGGGTGACGGTGAACTCCGTGATCGCCGGACCCACCCACACCGGCGGTGTCGAGGACTTCGTCCACGAGCTCGTCGGCGAGGACCTCCCGTGGGACGAGGCCCAGCGCGCGTTCATGCGGGAGTACCGCCCCCAGTCCCTGCTCCAGCGACTCATCGAGCCCGAGGAGATCGCGAACCTCGTCGTCTACCTCAGCTCGCCGCAGGCGTCCGCCACCACGGGCGCGGCCGTGCGGGTGGACGGCGGGTACATCGACTCGATCGTGCCCTGACCTCCCGGGCTGGCATGATCGGGGCATGGACGAGCGCATCATCGCCGCGTGTGACGGGGCATCCAAGGGCAATCCGGGACCTGCTGCCTGGGCATGGGTCGTGGCAGACGGCCAGGGGAATCCCCAGCGGTGGGAGGCGGGCCCCCTGGGCACCGCCACCAACAACGTCGCGGAGCTCACCGCCCTGCTGGAACTGCTGAGGTCGACCGATCCCGCCGTGCCCGTCGAGGTGCGCATGGACTCGCAGTACGCGATGAACGCGGTGACCAAGTGGCTGCCGGGGTGGAAGCGGAACGGCTGGAAGACGTCGGGCGGTAAGCCGGTCGCCAACCGGGAGCTGGTGGTCGGCATCGACGAACTGCTGGGCGGCCGCAGCGTGACCTTCCGCTACGTGCCGGCGCACCAGGTGGACGGCGATCCGCTCAACGCCGTGGCCGACCAGGCCGCGAGCGAGGTCGCGGTCTCCCAGCGGGCCGCGGGGACCGCGCACGGCACCGCGGACATGCCGGTGCCGGCCCCGGCCCGCTCGACGAAGAGCCGGACGTCGGGCCCGGGCGCGGCCAGGAGCGGCTCAGCGGCCGGCTCCACGGCCAGGAAGAGCTCGGGCAGCGGCACGATCCGTGCCAAGTTCGCGGGCCGGTGCCACTGCGGGAAGCCGTACGCGGCCAAGGACATGATCGCCAAGAACCCGAACGGCTGGGGTCACCCGGAGTGCCGGACGGCGCTCGCCTGAGCCGTCCGGCAGGGTTCAGACATCGGCCCACACGAGTCGGCCGGACACGCTGGTGCCGGTACCCCAACGCGTCGCCAGCGCGTCCACGAGCATCAGGCCCCGACCGCCCTCGGCCACCGAGGCGAGGTCGAAGCCGTCGCCGGTGCCGTCCGGCCCGCCGGAGGCCACCGGGCCGGGGCCCTCCGAACCGAACGGCCCGCCCGGCGGGGCGTCCGACGGCTCGGGTTTCCGCGGTCCGGGCAGGTCGGGCACGTGCAGCCTGCCACGGTTCCACACGCAGATCCGCACGCGGCCGGAGGTCCGCAGGAGGCGGCACCGGATCCGCCGGCCCGCGGTGTGTTCCACCGCGTTCGCGACCAGCTCGGTCACGACCAGGGCCGCCGTCTCGACGCGCTCGTCCGGCTCTCCCCAGTCCCGCATGGCTTCCTGCACGCGGTGCCTCGCGACGGGGACGCCCCGGGGGAGGCGGGGGATCCACCAGCTCAGTGCGCTACGCCCGCCCGAACCCGACGGGGCCGGACGCGCGCACGTAACTATTTCCGACATGTACGTACTCTCCGTGCAAATTGCATACTTTGCAAGGGGCAGAATGTCAGGATGGTTCCTGATCGGGGCTCACAGCCCCGGAATCAGCATCTGTCCGAGCGTGCGAGGAGGGCGGGTGGATGAGGCCCCGGTCAGGCCCCACCGTCGAGCACCGCGTCCTGGCGGAGCGCATGCGCATCCTGCGGGAACGCGCGGGCATCAGTCTCCAGGCAGCGGCTGTGGCACTGGGTGCCCACCCCGCGACGGTCCGGCGCATCGAGCGTGCCGAGACCGGGCTCGACGCCCATCAGGTCCGCGTTCTCCTGGAGCGCTACGCGGTGTCCGCCGCGGAGGCGGAGCCGATCATGACGGGACTCGCGGCCGCGAACCTGCCCGGCTGGTGGCACCGGTGGCGGGACACGATGGAGCCGTGGCAGCAGGAAGTCATCGGCATCGAGTCCTCCGCCGCGCTCGTGCGGACCTGGCATCCCGCGCTCGTCCCCGAACTGCTGCGCGTCCCGGCCTACGAGGCGGCCCTGCGCCGGACCCTGACCGCGGATCCGCCACCGAGGCTCGACCGGCACATCGAACTGCTGGCGGAGCGGCAGCGCCGACTGGGGGAGCGCGGCGCGGCCCTCTGGGCCCTGTTCCCCGCAGCCGCCCTCCACACGACGGTCGGCGGCCCCGCGGTGATGGCCGAACAGCGGACGGTGCTGGAGGAGGCCGTACACCGGCAGCACCTCACTGTCCAGGTGGTACCGCTCGACTTCCCGCCGCACCCCATGACCGGCGTCCCGCCGCTGCACCTGCTGCGCGTCCCGGCCCCGGAGATCGGCGACCGGGCGGTCCTGGAGACCCCCGGTGCGCGGGTGGACGTCATCGGCGAACCGGCCGCCGTCACGGACTACCGCATCAGGCTCGACGGCGCGTGCGCGAGGGCGCCGCACCCGGGTTCGCCCCTTCCGTGAGGCACCCGCAGGGCGGGAACCTCCGAAGGAGCCGGGCCCGTTGTGGTTTCGAATGCCGGATGACGGTCACGCGCACATACGGAACCCGGAAAGGAAGCGGAATTCAGCGGAGACCGACGGACCGTTCCCTGTGAGAAGGAGTGAGAGTCATGGACAACTGGCGCATGCACGCGGCGTGCCGCGAAGAGGACCCCGACCTGTTCTTCCCGATCGGCAGCACCGGCCCCGCGCTCGTACAGGCCGAGGAGGCCAAGGCCGTCTGCGGGACCTGCCCCGTGCGGGAACCGTGCCTGGAATGGGCCCTGGAGAACGGACAGGACTCCGGCGTGTGGGGAGGCATGGACGAGAACGAACGCCGTGCCCTGAAGCGCCGCCGCGCCCGGCAGCAGGCCAGGAGCCACGGATGACCTCCCCCGGCGCCCGACGCCACAAGAGAAGACGGTGAGCCGTGGACACCTCGGTCTGGCTCGTCGTCGGCGCGGTCGCGGTCCTGCTCACGGCGGTTGCCGCCGCCGTCCTGCTGGTCCGCGTGATCCGGGCCAGGAAGCTGCTCGTCGACGCGGGCGTCCCGCTGCACAACAAGGCGCTCGTGTGGGCGGCCTTGATCTACACGGTGTCTCCCGTCGACCTGCTGCCGGACCCCGTCTACCTCGACGACATCGGCTTCCTGCTGCTCGCGCTGCGCTCGCTGCACACCGCGGCGCACGCGGCCGGCGCGGGGCGGGGGAAGCGGACCGCGACCGGAACGGAACCCGGGGGCAACCTTTCGGCTTCCGGCGGCAACTGAGGGGGCGTAAGCCGTCCCCTGCCAGAAGGTGCCTCTCGTGGAGCCTCTGCTTCCCCACCCCGACTCCCGCCCCCGCCGCAGACGCCGTACCACCCGTACCCGCGCGCTGGCCGGCGCTCTGGCGGCAGGGCTGCTCGCCGCCGGCGGACTCGTCGCACTCGGCCCGGTCTCCCAGGCTGCCACCGCACGCCAGGCCGAGGCGCTGGACCGCGGCGTCGTGAGCGTCCCCACCGACAGCGGCAACCTCGTCAGCTGGCGCTGGCTGGGCACCGACCCCGACAACGTGTCGTTCAACGTCTACCGGGCCGGTACCAAGGTCAACACCTCACCGGTCACCGCCTCGACGAACTACTTCCACTCCGGTGCGCCCGCCACCGCCGACTACACGGTCCGCGCGGTCGTCGCCGGGGTGGAACAGGGCGACTCCGTGCACGCGATCCAGTTCCGCGCCGGATACAAGGACGTACCCATCAGCCCGCCCGGCGGCGGGACGACACCTGACGGGGTCGCCTACACCTACGAGGCCAACGACGCCTCCGTCGGCGACCTGGACGGCGACGGCGCCCTCGACTTCGTACTCAAGTGGCAGCCCACCAACGCCAAGGACAACTCCCAGTCCGGCTACACGGGCAACACGATCGTCGACGGGATCAAGCTCGACGGCACCCGGCTCTGGCGGGTCGACCTCGGGCGCAACATCCGCTCCGGCGCCCACTACACCCAGTTCCAGGTGTACGACTACGACGGCGACGGTCAGGCCGAGGTGGCCATGAAGACCGCCGACGGCAGCGTGGACGGCACCGGCAAGGTGATCGGCAGCTCCTCCGCCGACTACCGCAACTCCTCCGGATACATCCTGTCGGGACCCGAGTTCCTGACGATGTTCAACGGGAGGACCGGCGCGGCGATGGGCACCGTCGACTACGTCCCCGCGCGCGGCACGGTGTCCTCATGGGGCGACTCCTACGGCAACCGGGTCGACCGCTTCCTGGCCGGCACGGCCTATCTGGACGGCTCCAGGCCGTCCCTGATCATGGCGCGCGGCTACTACACGCGCAGTGTCATCGCCGCCTGGGACTGGCGGGGCGGTGCCTTCACCCGGCGCTGGACCTTCGACACCAACAGCTCGACGAACTCCGGCAAGGGATACGACGGCCAGGGCAACCACCAGCTGTCCGTCGCCGACGCCGACGGCGACGGCAAGGACGAGATCGTCTACGGCGCCATGGCCGTGGACGACAACGGCAGCGGACTGTGGACCACGAAGAACGGCCACGGCGACGCCATGCACGTCGGGGACCTCGATCCGTCCAGGGCGGGCCTCGAGGAGTTCAAGGTCGACGAGGACAGCTCGAAGCCGTCCTCATGGATGGCGGACGCGAGAACCGGGCAGATCCTCTGGTCCACGCCGGCGAGCGGGGACAACGGGCGCGGTGTCTCCGGCGACATCTGGTCCGGCAGCGCCGGTGCCGAGTCCTGGTCGTCGGCGGTCTCCGGCGTACGCGGCCCGAAGGGCGACGTGGTCGCCACCCGCAAGCCCAGCAGCTCCAACTTCCTGTCCTGGTGGGACGGCGACACGACCCGCGAACTCCTCGACGGCACCCACATCGACAAGTACGGCACCTCCTCGGACACCCGTCTGCTGACCGGGGCCTCGGTCCACTCCGACAACGGCACCAAGGCCACGCCCGCGATCTCCGGTGACCTCTTCGGCGACTGGCGCGAGGAGGTCGTCTGGCCGACCACCAACAACACGGCGCTGCGGATCTACTCCACGCCGGTCGAGACCGGCACGAAGATCACCACACTGCTCCACGACACCATGTACCGGACCGCGCTGGCCTGGCAGAACACCGCCTACAACCAGCCCCCGCACCCCAGCTTCGCGATCGGCAGCGGGATGGCGACCCCACCCCGGCCGAGCATCACCACGCCGTAGAGCCCGGGCGGGCCGCGCCACGGGCGCGGCCCGCTCACACCCGCCCGATGCCGCCCGGCGGCGGCGCCCGGCGAGTGCGGGCCCGGGGCCGGGAACCGCGGTGGCGCGGCCCGGCGGCGAGCCGCCGCTACCGGCCCGTGACGGGATCGCGGCCCGTGAGGCAGTAGACGCCGCCGACAGGGTCCCGCATGACCGTCCAGCCGTCCCCGTCGCGTACGAACGCGGCGCCCAAGCGTTCGTGCAGTGCCCGGCCGGCGACGAGGTCCGAGCAGGCGACGTCCGGATGCGCCGATGCGGGGCGCTGCTCGTCCAGGCGCTGGAGGAGCAGGTGCACGGGTACGTCGAGGGGCGGGCGGAGTGTGTGGAACTCGCGGTGGACGCCGGGAGCGGCGTCCCAGCCCGTCAGCGTCGTCCAGAACGCGAGCTCGGCCGCGAAGACCGCCGGCGGGACGTCCAGGCAGATCTGGTCCAGCCGGCTCGTGAATCCGCCCGGGTGGGTGACGACCGGCGGCCGGTCCAGCCGGCCCCGCCAGGGCACCACGCAGAAGGCCTGGCCACCGGGGGAGCGGAGTACCGACAGCTCGGGCCGCCGGCCGACCACCACGGCACCCAGCTCCGACGCACGCGCCGTGAACGCGGGTGCGTCCTCCACCGCGAGATCCGGGTGCAGGCCGCCGCGTCCCCCGACGGTCTGCACGGCGAGGCAGGCGTCGGCCCCGTCGGCGAGGAGCGTGGTGAACTCACCCTGTCCGCCCCACGGTTCGGAGGCGCGCGTGCCCGTGACCGCGCTCCAGAAGGCGGTGGCGGTGGCGGCCGCCGCAACGGGGCGGTCGATGAAGGCGTACATCCAGCGGATCATGGTGCTCCCCTGTGGCGGTGCGGTGCGGTGCGGTGCTGGTGCGCGGCAGTTGTCATGGTGTCAGGGGGACGGAGTCCGCGGCGTGATACGACTGCCGACGGGGCCCGCTCGCTCGGCGGGCCCGGGCTCCGCGGGCCCGTTCACGACGCGTTCACCGGCCGGATCGGTCCGCGGCATTCCCTCGCACGCCGTGGGGACCTACGCTCGGCGGCGCACCGATCAACGCCGTCCGCACCGTGTTCAGAGCACTGTTGACAACGTTGTCCCTCTGTCGGAGGTATCCGAGAACATGCCCTCCAGACCGTCCGCGACCCGGCGTCTCGCCGCACGGGCCGCCGCGATCGTCCTCACCGGCACCCTCGCCGGCGCCGTTCTGCCACCGGCCGCCCAGGCCGATGCGCTCGTCACGCGTCCCACCGCCTACGTGGACCCGATGATCGGTACGGCGAACGGCGGCAACACCTATCCCGGAGCGGTCCGCCCGTACGGCATGATCGCCTGGTCGCCGACCAGCACCACGGGCGACCAGACGAGCACCGGGGCGGCCAACGGCTACGAGTACGGTGTGACGCGCATGCGCGGCCTCAGCCTCACCCATGTCAACGGAGCCGGATGCAACCCCGGTGCCGCGGGTGACGTGCCCGTCATGCCCTTCGTCGGGGACGTCACCTCCTCGCCGTCCGCCGACACCAAGGACGCGGTCTACGCCTCCGGCTTCTCGCACGCCGACGAGCGTGCCGTGCCCGGTCGTTACACCGTCGGCCTGGACTCGGGCGCCACCGCCGACCTGGCCGTGAGCGAGCGCGCGGGCGTGGCCGACTTCAGCTTCCCGGCGGACAAGCCCGCCAACCTGCTCTTCCGCGTGTCCAACTCCCTGAACGGCAGCGAGGACGCCGAGATCGAGATCGACACCGCGCACCGCAAGGTGACCGGTTCGGTGCTCACCGGGGCGTTCTGCGGCCGGCGCGCCAACGGCGGCACCAACAACCGCAAGAGCTACTACCGCCTCTACTTCAGCGCGTCCTTCGACCGTGACTTCGCCACCACGGGAACCTGGCGCGACGGCACCCTCGCACCCGGTTCCACGAGCGGAGGCGGTGGTGAGGGGTACGCCACGGGTGCGGACCGCGCCGGCCGGGGATCCGGAGGCTGGGTCCGCTTCGACACCGCGGCCGACGACGACGTGCGCATGCGGATCGGGATCTCCTACGTGAGTCAGGCGGGCGCCGAGGCCAACCTCCGCAAGGAGATCGCGCCGAGGGCGAGCGTCGACGACGTGGCCCGCGCCGGATCGGCCGCCTGGGACCGCGAGCTCACCTCCGCGCGCGTCGGTGGCGGAAGTGACGCGCAGCGCACCACCTTCTACACCGCGCTGTACCACTCACTGACGCAGCCGAATCTGATCAGCGACACCGACGGCCGGTACCCCGGCATGGACGGGAGACCGCACCGTGTGACGGGCGGCCAGAGGGCCCAGTACAGCAACTTCTCCGGGTGGGACCAGTACCGCGCCCAGATCCAGCTCCTCGCCCTCCTCAAGCCCAGGATCGCGGGGGACTTCGCCCAGTCCCTGTACAACTTCGCCCGGCAGAACGGCGGCGTCTGGGACCGCTGGGTGCACGTCAACGGCGCCACGCACGTGATGACGGGGGACCCGACCGCCGCCACGCTCGCCACGTTCTACGCGATGGGGGTACGCAACTTCGACTACGAGGGCGCCTTCGAGTCCCTGGCGCGCCAGGCCACGGTGCCCCACCCGGACGGCCTCTCCGACGCGGGATGCCCCGGCCAGTGCACCGGTCAGCGGCCCAACCTCGCCCAGTACCTGGAATCCCACTACGCGCCGCAGGACGTCTGCCACTGCTGGGGCGGCGCCGCCGAGACCTTGGAGGACGCGGTCGCCGACGACGCGCTCGGCCGCTGGGCCCGGCTGCTCGGACGCGACGAGGAGGCCGACGCCTTCGAGGAGCGCGGCCTCTGGTGGCGCAACGTCTTCAACCCCGCGGCCGGAGACGGCGCAGGGACCACCGGCTACATCCAGGCGCGCAACCTCGACGGCTCCTGGGTGACGCCCTTCAGCCCCGGCAGTGACAAGGGCTTCGCGCAGGGCACCAGCGCCACCTACACCTGGATGGTCCCGCAGGACGTGCAGGGGCTGGCCGAGGCCATGGGCGGCCGTGAGACGGCGGCGGAGCGCCTCGACGCCTTCTTCCACAAGGCGGACGGCTCCTGGTCGGTCAAGGGTGGGGACGCGCTGCGCTACGACCCCACCAACGAGCCGGGCATCCACGCCCCTTGGCTCTACAACGCGCTCGGCCGACCCTGGAAGACCCAGGAGACCGTACGCGAGATCGTGAACACGGTCTACGGCACCGGACCGCGCGGCCTGCCCGGCAACGACGACCTCGGCACGATGTCGGCCTGGTACGTCTTCTCGGCGCTCGGCCTCTACCCGCAGACCCCGGGCAGCGCCACCATGCTGCTCGGAACACCGCTCTTCCCGTCCGCGGTGCTGAAGCGGTCCCAGGGCGGGGACATCCGGATCAGCGCCCCGGCCGCCGATGCGACACATCCGTACATCGACGCCGTGACGGTGGACGGGCGGGCGGTCGACAGGTCCTGGGTGGACGCCCGGCTGGCCACCCGAGGAGGGTCGCTGACCTACCGGCTGGCCGAGGGGCCGAACACGTCCTGGGCCACGGGACCTGCGGGTCTTCCGCGGTAAATCCCCGACTGTGGCCGTGGCGGGGCCCGGTGGGCGGTGTGACGCCGCCCACCGGGCCCCGCGCCTCCGGTGCGGGGCCCGGATGAGGTCTCGTTTTTCTATCGTTGAAAATTCTGCGTGCACGACCGTTGTCAGCTGTTTGAGGCTGTGGCTCAATGTTCGACTATGTGCAGTGCTTCGCGGTTCGGAGCACTTCGGCTTCTTCGACGAGGACGACGCCTTGATACGACAACTAGCCCGCCCCCGCACGCTTTTCAGAACGCTCGCCTGTACGGCGGCGCTGCTGCTTCCCGTCGGGGCCACGCTGGTCCCGACGGCCGCGGCCGCCGCTCCCGCCGCCGCTCCCGCCGACGGGGCCGCCGCAGCCTCGGCGTTCGTGAAGGACGACCCGTCCACCGAGCCGCACGGACTCAAGGGCGAGTACTTCGCCATGTCCGCGCCGGGCGCCCGTGACTTCGCCGAACTCGGCGCGACCGCGCTCGACCCGGAGATCAACTTCCCCGGACTGACCGGGGCGTTCGAGTCGGCCACCGGCAGGACCGAGCACACGACCGCCCGCTGGACGGGGCAGATCGCGGCCCCCGAGACCGGTGACTACACCTTCTCCGCCATCGGCGACAACGGCTTCCGGCTCTTCATCGACGACAAGCCGGTCATCGACCACTGGGTGCCGGACTGGGACAAGGAGCAGACCAGCGCTCCGGTCTCCCTGAAGGCCGGAGAGCAGCACACGTTCCGGCTGGAGATGTTCCAGGACGTCGGCGGGGCGAACATGTTCCTGCGCTGGTCCAGCGCGAAGCTGGCCAAGCAGATCGTGCCCGAGTCCGCTTTCACCCCGCCCGCCGACTTCGAGGTGTACCCGGTCGCGCTGAGCGTCGCCGGGAACGGCCTCCAGGTGCAGGCGACCTTCGACCACGAGCTCAGCGGCATCACGGACGTGAAGGACCACCTCACGGTCGAGGCGGACACCACGCCGATGCCCGTGAAGTCCGTCGCCAGGGCGTCGGACAACCGCAAGGCGCTCGTGGTCACGCTGGACGCGGCCGTCCAGAAGGGCCAGCAGGTCCGGATCGCGTACGACGGCAAGGGCGGCCTGAAGAACGGCGACGAGACCGTCCCGGAGATCAGCCGCAGGGCGAAGAACCTCTCCACGCACCGTCTGACCACCCCGTGGGGCGACAAGGTCGACCGCAAGAACCCGCTGCCCGAGTACCCCCGGCCGCAGCAGGTCCGCGACGACTGGAAGAACCTCAACGGCCAGTGGGAGTTCGCGGGAGCCGCCGCCGGTGAGCAGCCGGTCTTCGGCAAGTCGCTCGACGAGCGCATCACCGTGCCCTACCCCGTCGAGTCCCAGCTCTCCGGGCTCGAGCGCCACGAAGACCACATGTTCTACCGCAAGCTCGTCACCGTGCCCAAGAGCTGGTCGGTCGGCAAGCGGGGCAGCGACGAGCGGCTGAAGCTCAACTTCGGCGCCGTCGACTACCACGCGCGGGTCTGGGTCAACGGCAAGCAGGTCGCCGAGCACACCGGCGGCTACACCGCCTTCAGCGCCGACATCACCGACGCGCTCAAGGGCACCGGCCCCCAGGAGGTGGTCGTCGCGGTCACCGACACCACCGGAGCCGACCAGCCCACGGGCAAGCAGTCCGCGAACCCGAGCGGCATCTTCTACACCGCCTCCTCCGGTATCTGGCAGACCGTCTGGATGGAGCCCGTCGCGCCCGCCGCGGTCGACTCCCTGAAGACCACGCCGGACATCGACAAGGGCCGGCTCGCGGTCACGGTCAACTCCGAGGGCGCCTCGAAGTCCGCCAAGGTCACGGCCGTGGCACGTGACAAGAAGGGCAAGGTCGTCGGCACCGTCACCGGTCCCGCCAACGGCGAGCTGAGCCTCCCGGTCGCCAAGCAGCACCTGTGGACGCCGGACGACCCCTACCTGTACGACCTCGAGGTCACCCTCAAGGACGGGCGCTCCAAGGACACCGTCGACAGCTACTTCGGGATGCGCTCCTTCGGTGTCGCCGAGGTCGGCGGCTACCAGAAGCTGGTGCTCAACGGGAAGCCGTTCTTCTCCCTCGCCCAGCTCGACCAGGGCTTCTACCCCGACGGTCTGAACACGGCGCCCAGCGACAAGGCCCTGGTCTTCGACCTGAAGGCGCAGAAGGACCTCGGCTTCAACTCGGTCCGCAAGCACATCAAGGTCGAGCCCGCCCGCTGGTACTACCACGCCGACCAGCTGGGTCTCCTGGTGTGGCAGGACTTCGTCTCCGGCAACATCACCGGCGAGAAGGGCCAGAAGGCCTTCCTCGACCAGGGCGCCGAGATGATGGAGCAGCTGCACAACTACCCGTCGATCGGTGCCTGGATCGTCTTCAACGAGGGCTGGGGCGAATGGGACCGCACCGAGACCGGCAAGATCACCGAGAGGGTCCAGGCCGCCGACCCCTCGCGCGTCGTCAACGCCCACAGCGGTGTCAACTGCTGCAACTCGAAGGGTGACTCCGGCAAGGGCGACATCATCGACCACCACGACTACAACAACACCGACCCGGCCTTCCCCGACGAGAAGCGCGCCGCGATGGACGGTGAGCACGGCGGCTTCACCCTGCGGATCCCCGGCCGCATGTGGCCCGGTGCCCCGACCGCGATCTACAGCGGTGTCGCGGACAAGGACGCCCTGACAGCGAAGTACGTCGACAACACCCGCACGTACTACCTGGACGCGGCCCGCGCCGAGCTCTCCGGCTCGATCTACACCCAGGTGACCGACCTGGAGAACGAGCTCAACGGCCTCTGGACGTACGACCGCCGGGAGATCAAGGTCGATCCCGCCAAGGTGCGGAAGATCAACCAGGAGGTCATCGCCGCCGGCGCCGCCGCGGGTGAGCGCGACGAGATCAAGGGCGGCGGTGCGTGGTCGCTCGATGAGAACAAGGGCACCGAGGCCGCCGACAGCGGCCCCAACCACAAGGACCTCACGCTCTCCGAGGGCACGTCCTGGGCGCCTGGCGTCAAGGGCTCGGCGCTGAAGTTCGACGGCCAGGGCCAGTACGCGCAGACCGACGGCCCGGTCGTCGACACCACCGGTGACTACACCGTCTCGGCCTGGGCGTCGCTGGACGCGCTGCCCGGGAACTACGCCACCGTCGTCAGCCAGGACGGCCGGCGCCAGGAGAACCCGTTCTACCTGCAGTACGGGCAGGGCGCGTTCGCCTTCTCCACCCCCGGCGGCCACCGCGCCCGGCTGGAGATCAAGCCCGAGCTGGGCCACTGGTACCACCTCGTCGGTGTCCGCAGCGGCGACGAGATCAAGCTCTACGTCGACGGCGAACTCGCCTCCACGGCGGCCGCCGGCAGCGCCGACGTGAGCACCGGCGCGCTGTCCGTCGGCCGTGCCAAGTGGTCGGGCGGCAACGTCGACTTCTGGAACGGTTCGGTCGACCAGGTGAAGGTCTACGACAAGGCGCTCTCCGACCAGGAGGTGACCGCGCTCCACGACGGCGAACAGCCGTAAGCAGCACCCCCGCAGGACCGCTCCCGGCGGCGCGCGCACAGGCCGCGCCGCCGGGAGCTCCGGCCGTTGCCGTTGCCGTGCGTGCGCCTCACCCGGCCGCGGCGACGTCGGTGACGGCGCGGGCGAAGGCATGGACCTTCGCGCCGGCCGTGCGGGTGGGCCAGAGCAGGGCGTAGCGGATCGGTGGGGCGTCGCGGAACGGGACGTAGACGACGTCCCGACGGGCGTAGAAGGCGGCTGCCAGGGTGCAGGTGGGAGTGACACCCCTGCCCGATCCCACCAGCGTGAGGAAGTCCTGCCAGCTCGCGGCGACCGGGCCGGGAGGAACAGGGCGGCCACCGGGCGTGTGCTGCGGGAAATGGGCGTCGAGGAAGACCTGTGACATGCCGGCGGGTCTGATCAGCGGCGCCAGCGTGAGGTCCTCCAGGCCGACCGTGTCGCGCGTGGCCAGAGGATGATCCGCCGGGACCGCGAGCGCGCGCGGCGCCGTGCACACGGTCGGCCCCACGGTGATGCCGGGCTCCTCGACGGGAAGCTCGGCCAGATGCAGGTCGACCCTGCCCGAGCGGAGTGACCGTGAGGTGGCGCCGTAGGAGTCCTCCAGGATCTCCACCGAGCACTCGGGGTGACGCGTGCGCAGCCGGTCGACGGCCCTGAGGAGGAGGCTGCCGTTCCAGGCGGCGGTGTAGCCGACTGCCAGCCGGCCCGTGAGGCCGCGGGCGGTCTCGGTGGCGCGGCTGATCGCCTCCTGGATCCCCCGGTGGTGCGGTTCCAGCTCGGTGCGCAGTTGCCGGCCAAGCGAGGTGAGGGCGACCCGACGGCTGGAGCGGTCGAAGAGGGGCGCGCCGATGCGACGTTCGATGCCCTTGATGGTCTGGCTGACCCTGCCCTGCGACACGCCCAGCCGTGCACCCGTACGCCCGAAGTGCAGTTCCTCAGCCAGCGCCAGGAACGCCTCGATCTCATGCCGCTCCACCGGCGCCTCCGTCATTAGCTGGGCTCATCCATACTTTCGCATTCCGATCTTGCTCCGTCCCCCCGGGTCCGCGATCGTGTACGGACGTGCGCCGGTTCCCTGCGGCGAGAGGGCTCTTTGACGAGGTGGAGGGACGCAGCCGTGCCGTCGTTCAGTGAGGAAGAGATCGCCTACATGGCGTCGCAGCGACTTGCCCGGATCTCGACGGCGGCGCCGGACGGGCAGCCGGACGTCTCCCCGGTGGGGTTCGAGTTCGACGGGACACACCTGTTCGTGGGCGGTGGCGATCCCGTCAGGACCCGCAAGTTCCGCAATGTACGGGCCGGCAACGACAAGATCGCGATCGTCATCGACGACGTGGTCACCACCGACCCGTGGGCGCCGCGCTACCTGCGGATCTACGGAGTGGCCGAACTGGTCGAGCGGCGGACGCCGTCCGGAACGGCGCCCTGCATGAAGATCACCCCGACCGTCTCGTGGAGCTGCAACCTGGAGGGGAAGCCGCTGACGGCCGACCGGCGGGTCCGGCGGACCGTGCACTGACACCGGACCGCCGGGGCGACGCCCCGGCGCGGTACGGAAACCCCGTGGCCGGGGCCGGATCCCGGGCCCGCCGCGGACACACCCCGAGGAAGGAACACCGAGCGATGCCCCTGGTACCGGCCGACCCGAACGTGGTGCACCCCATGCCCGAGCAGCCACGGGTCGTGCTGCTCAAACCCCTCGTCACCTCCCCGCTCATCGAGGTCGGTGACTTCTCGTACTACGACGACCCCGACGAGCCGACCGCGTTCGAGACCCGCAACGTGCTCTACCACTACGGGCCGGAGAAGCTGGTCATCGGGAAGTTCTGCGCCCTGGGTGAAGGGGTGCGGTTCATCATGAACGGCGCCAACCACCGTATGGACGGCGCGTCCACCTTCCCGTTCCCGATCATGGGCGGCTCGTGGGCGGAGCACTTCGACCTGATCACCGGCCTGCCCGGTCGCGGTGACACCGTCGTCGGCAACGACGTGTGGTTCGGGTACCGGTCGACGGTGATGCCCGGCGTGAGGATCGGGCACGGCGCGATCATCGCCTCCGGCGCCGTGGTCGTGGACGACGTGCCCGACTACGGAGTGGTGGGCGGCAATCCTGCCCGCCTCATCCGCCGTCGTCACGGGGACGAGGACATCGAGCGGCTGCTGCGGGCCGCCTGGTGGGACTGGCCCCTGGAGCACATCACCCGGCACGTGCGCACGATCATGGCCGGCTCCGCCGCCGAACTGGAGGCCGCCGCACCGCCGATGTGATGCTCAGAGGTGGTTTCCCGTGTCCGGAGAGATCGCGGGGCCGGTGCTCTCCCGTGTCAGCACGCGGTGCGGGACCACGATCCGGCGGCCGGGCAGCGCCTCGAGCCGGCCCAGGACGCGCTCGGTGAGGCACTGCACGGCGCGCTCGGCGATCTGCTCCCGGTCCGGGGCGATCGTGGTGAGGGACGGGGTGGCGAAGCGGCCGTCCTCGATGTCGTCGAAGCCCATGAGCGCCAGGTCCTCCGGCACGCGCACGCCCTCCTCGGCCGCCACGCGCAGGGCGCCGAGGGCGAGTTCGTCGCTGAAGCAGAAGACCGCGTCGGGGCGCCCGGACCGGCGCAGCAGTTCACGAAGGGCCCGCGCGCCCTCCCCGCGGTGCAGATCGGCCACCTCCACCTCGGCCACCGGGGACAGGCCGGCCTCCCGCAGCCCCTCCCGGAAACCCTCGGCGCGCAGTTCGGCCGTGCCGTGGCCGAGCCCCGACTGCAGGCCGATCGCCGCGACACGCCGGCGGCCACCCGCGACGAGATGGCGGGCGGCGTCCCGCGCCGCCGCCACGTTGTCCAGGGCAACGTGGTCGATGGACCCGTCCGGCGCCAGCTCGCCCAGGACGACGAGCGGCAGACCCCCGGCGAGCGAGGCCAGTTCGGCCGGGGACGTCGACCACGGACTGACGATCATCCCGTCGACCTGGTGCCCCTCCGAACCGTCCAGCAGGCGCCGTTCCAGATCCGGGCGTCCCCCGGTCCGCTCCAGGAGCACCGTCCAGCCGCGCTCCCGCGCGGCGTCGATGAGGAGACCCGCCAGGGCGCCGAAGTGGGGGGAGTGGATCTCGGGAACGACCACCCCGATGAGCCCCGTGCGCCCCTGCCGGAGGTTGCGGGCGGCGAGATTGGGGCGGTATCCCAGCTCCTCCACCGCCGCCATGACCCGGGCGCGCGTCGCCGGGGCGACGGCCGCGGCGTTGCTCACCACGTTGGAGACGGTCCGGACGGACACGCCGGCGAGTGCGGCGACGTCCTTGAGTCTCGCTGCCACGGTCGGTGAGCTCCTGTCCCTGGGTGCGCCGGGGCGGTCGGCGGACCGTGCCCCGTGCACCGTAACAGCCCTGCCGAACCCCGGTGCGCGCACACTCTTGCCACGTTGCCTGCAACGTTGCAACATGGGTGCGTCGGCAGGCCCGCGGACGAGGAGTACCTCGCCGTCGCGGGACGGCCGACCGTGCGACCCGTCGACGAAGGGACCACCGTCATGCCCGAAGCCGCCCTCGCCCCGCCCCTCGAAGAGGCCGTCCAGGACCTGTACACGGCAGGCATCACCGCCCGCCGGGGCGCCTTCACCCCGCAGTGGGCCGACGTGATGAGCGAGGACATCGAGACGGCCTTCGCCGAGGCACGCGGCCGGGAGGGCGGGGCCGTGGGCCGGGGGCCCCACCGTTACTACGTCGAGATCCACCCCGAGCAGCTGCGTGGTTTCGTCGAACTCGTGGACCATCCCTGGGTGCGAGGAGTGTGCGAGGCGGTACTGGGACCCGACTACCGCGTCGTCGAGCTGGGCTTCGACGTCCCGTTGGCCGGCGCGGTGAACCAGCCCTGGCACCGGGACTTCCCCATGCCGGACGAGACCCGGCACCGCCGCCGGCTGACGTCCCTCGCGTTCAACCTCACCGCCGTGGACACCCGCGAGGACATGGGCCCCTTCGAGATCGCGCCGGGCACCCAGTGGGACGACGACGCACGCTTCGGCCACGCGATGTTCCCGCCCCGCGACACCTACGCGCGCTACGGGGGGCTGGCCGAGCGCAAGTACCCCCGGCGCGGGGACATCTCGGCCCGCTCCGCGCTGACGGTCCACCGGGGCACGGCCAACCGCTCGACGGACTCCCGGCCGGTCCTCGTGCTGGGCGTCGACGCCCCGGGCGCGGGGAACGACGCCCAGCACGACATGGCCGTCACCCGTGCCTACTGGGCCTCCCTGCCCGGGCGGGTCCGGGCCCATCTGCACTGCCCGGTGGTGGAGGAGCTGACCCCCATCGTCCAGAAGCACACCATCGAGGGCCTGGTCATGGGTGACGCGTGACGCGTCCGGGCCCGGCGCCGGTCCGAACGGACGGCACCGGGCCCGGACACCTCGCCTCAGGGAGCCCAGGGCCCGTCCACGGCCCAGGTGGTGTCCTCGGTGAAGGTGGCCGCGTTGTCCCAGGCGTGCGTGCCACCGGGAGTGGCCAGCCACACCTCCGAGCTGATGTGGCGCAGATAGCTGCCGGGCAGATTGGCGCTCGACAGCCGTACCCCACCCGAGCCCGCGACCGCGCACCAGGTGGCGTCGGCCTTGAAGAGCGCCGAACCGTCGCTCGCGTCACGACGGACCCGGAAGTCCCGGTGACGCAGGTACTCACCGTGGTAGTTGCGGGACTCGAACGAATAGCAGTTGCCGTTCGCCAGGCCCGTGACGACCTTCCAGGTGGCGTCGCTCTTCAGCAGCGCGCTGCTGCCGCTGTCGACGACGGCCGTGTAGGCGAGTGCCTCGGAGTGGCGCAGGTACTTGTTCGTGTGACCCGGGGTGGTGACCCGGAGCGACTTGTACCCCCCGGTGGGCAGGGTGACCGGCGGGGCCGGGGTCCTCGACGCCTGGATGAGTGCCTGGTTGGCGGCCTTCACCCGCGCGGTGTCCACCTTGACCACCTGGCGGTCGTAGGTGAGCAGCCCGTTCGCCTCGTTCTCCACATCGGTGATCTCCGTGTAGACCGAGGCGGACAGGCCGGCCGGCAGCTGGCCGATCCTGAGGGCGTCGAGGAGCCCGACGAACCGGTTGTCCAGCGCGGAGACGCTCGCCTGGTCCTCGTAGCTGAAGCCGCCGCCCGGGAACCACTCGTGGCCGGGGACCTTGTACCCCAGTCCGCCGAACTCCCCGAGCACGGCGGCCCGGGTCGCAGTGGGGGCCGTGTTGCCGGGGCCGACGTAGACGTGGTTGTCGATCACGTCGCCGTTGCCGCTGTCCACGGATCCGCAGCAGTTGACCCCGCTCATGTTGTTCACCAGCCGGGACGGGTCGTACGCCTTGACCTCGTTCGCGATCCTGGCCTGGTCGTACTGGCCCCAGCCCTCGTTCTGGTTCACCCACATGACCAGCGACGGCGAGCTGCGGTGCTGGTCGATGACCGCGTGGTACTCGGCCTCCCACTGGGTCCGTGCCGCGCTGTCAGGGGTCTTGCCGGTGTCCATCGCCGGCATGTCCTGCCAGACCAAAAGGCCCAGCTTGTCCGCCCAGTAGAACCAGCGCTGCGGTTCGACCTTGATGTGCTTGCGGACCATGTTGAACCCGAGGTCCTTGTGCGCCTGGAGATCGGACCTCAGCGCGGCGTCGGTGGGCGCCGTGTAGATGCCGTCGGGCCAGTAGCCCTGGTCGAGCGTGCCGGTCTGGAAGACGAACTTCCCGTTGAGGACGGGGCGCAGGATGTTGTCGACCTTCGCCACGGCGATGGACCGCATGCCCGCGTAGCTGCCCACCGTGTCCACCACGGACGCGCCGTCGAGGAGCTCGGCGCGCACGTCGTACAGGAACGGGTCGTCCGGGCTCCAGAGCCGCGGGTTCGGCACGGAGACGGAGATGTCGCTGCCGGGCGCCCCGGTCGCCGTCCCCACGACGGTGCCGCCGCTCGACACGGTGACCCGCGCGGTCCGGCCGCTCGCCGAGGCCGCCTGGACCTTGACCCGCAGGGTGCTGTCGCCGAGGTTCGGCGTCATGTCGAGGCGCGTGACGTGCGACGCGGCGACGGGCTCCAGCCACACGGTCTGCCAGATCCCGGAAGCGGCGGTGTAGAAGATGCCGCCGCCCGCGTGCGGGTTCACGTCATTGATGCGCTGCTTGCCGACGGCCTGGCCGCCGGTCTGCGTCGGGTCGTACACGGAGACGACGATCGTGTTCGAGCCGCCGTTCAGCTGGGGCGTGATGTCGTACGAGAACGAGTCGAAGCCACCCTTGTGGGCGCCGACCTGGGTGCCGTTGACCCACACCGTGCTCTGCCAGTCCGACGCGCCGAAGTTGAGCACGACGCGGCGGCCGTTCCAGTTGGACGGAACGGTGAACGTGCGCTTGTACCAGAGCTTGTCGTTCTCCGTGATCTTCCGCTTGATGCCGGAGAGGGAGGACTCCGCGACGAACGGCACCCTGATCTGCTCGGAGAACGACGCGGGCTGCCCGGCGTCGCGGCCGGTCACCGCGAAGTCCCAGATGCCGTTGAGGTTGGCCCAGTCGGGGCGCGTGAGCTGGGGGCGCGGGTACTCGGGGAGAGGGTTGTCGACGGACACCTGATTCGTCCAGGGCGTCGTCATGGGGGCCGGCTTCGGTGCCCAGGCCGCGGGTGCCGCCGCCGCAGGAGCGGTGCCCGCCCCCACCAGTGCGGTGGCGAGCAGGGCCAGCAGGCCGGTGCAGGCGGTCAGCCGTCTCCATAAGGTGCGACGGCGTGGTGCGGGTGCTGACTTCATTCCGGATCTCCTCGACGGAGGGAAGGACTCGCCGCACCGGAGCGGTACGGGGAGTGGTACCGGAAGCAACTGCTCATCGGAGCAGCTGCCAGAGATGGTCGGCGGTGCCGTTGTCGTCGTACTGCACGACGTGGGCGCTGTCGGCGGTGGACATCAGGTCCACGCCGAGCACCTTGTCCGAGTTGCGGTTGCGGATGCGGTACCAGCCGTCGCCGTCCGGCACGAGCTGCCACAGGTGGTCCGCGGTGTCGTTGTCGTCGAACTGGACGACGTGGGCGCTGTTCGCGGTGGACATGAGGTCCACGCCCAGCACCTTGCCGGAGTGCTGGTTGCGGATGCGGTACCAGCCGTCGCCGTTGGCCACGAGCCGCCACAGGTGGTCCGCGGTCCCGGTGTCGCCGAACTGGACGACGTGGGCGCTGTTCGCGGTCGACATGCCGTCCACGCCCAGCACCTTGCCGGAGTTGCGGTTGGCGATCCGGTACCGGCCGTCGGCCAGCCAGGGCGTTCCGTCCGGGCTCGCCGTCGGGAAGGACGCGATCCGCAGCCGCGCGGCGCCCATCGGGACGAGCGTGACCTCCTCGACCGGGGAGGTGCTGCGCGCGGGGCTCGGTTGCAGGGGCGCCACCACGTGCTCGTCGTCGGCGCTCCACTCGGGGATCCGGCGGGCCCGGGCGGTCATGACGAGTGGGGTGCCGTCCAGGGTGAACGGGTTGTCGCCGGGGGCGCGTCCGGTGGACCGGCGGCGCAGCGAGTACGCCGGCCGCGCCCCGTCCAGGACGAGGCCGTAGTTCCACGGTGTGGTGGCGTGGACGGCGTACTCCGGGAACTGTTCGGTGCCGCCGATGCGCTCGTACGACTCCCCGATGCGCAGGGAGTACGTCAGCGGCCCGTGGTCCACGCTCACCGAGCCGTGGTTGTCCGTCCAGGTGCGCACGGCGGTCCGCTGGGGGAGGCGCAGGGTGACCTCGTCGCCGTCCGCCCAGGTCCGTTCGATCCGGGTGAAGGCGGGGCCGGCCGGGGCGGCGACCCGCTGACCGTTGACCCGGACGTCCGGCTCGGTGCACCAGGCGGGAACGCGCAGCACCAGGGGGAAACGCAGCGGTTTCGGGGCCTTGAGGGAAAGCGTGACCGTGTCCGTGAAGGGGTAGTCCGTCTCCTCGGTGAAGGTCACCTCCGTGCCGTCGGCGACCTTGGCGGTGACCTGGCTGGCGGCGTACATCGCGGCGGCCAGTCCGCCGTCCGGGGTGGCGAGCCAGAGCTCCTCGGTGAAGTAGGGCCAGCCCATGCCGTAGTTGTGCGGGCAGCAGCGGTACTGGTCGACTCCCGGCAGGTACGCCTGCATGGCGAAGCCGTTCTGGAACTGCCGGTCGTGCTTGGGCACGTCGTCCAGGTCGACGCTGTTGGCGCTGGTGACGTAGTGGACCGCCTTCCCCGACGGGTCCAGCGCGGCGGGCAGCGAGTTGAAGGCGAGCTCCTCGCACCGGTCCGCCCAGAGCGGGTCGCCGGTGATCCGGGTGAGCAGCTGGTGGCTCGCCATGAACTCGACGATTCCGCAGGTCTCGAAACCCTGCCGGGGGTCTCCGTGGCCCGGCCGGGCGTTCTCGTCCCCGGCGAAGCCGCCACCGGGGAACTGGCCGTACCGGTCCATGGCCTTGGCGTACGTCCCGTACGTGTCCCGGGTGTCCTGCTGCGATCCGCTGCGCAGTGCGTACTGGGCTGGTTCGCGGAAGCCCTGCGCGATGTTGACGTTGTGGGGGTTCACCAGGTTGTCGCCCCAGTCGGCGCCGTACCGGTGGATCTTGTCGGCGAGGTCGAGCAGGAAGGTGTCACCCGTGCGGTTGAACAGCCAGTAGACGCTGTCCAGCCCGTCGCCCCAGCGCAGCGCGATCCAGCTGGTGTCGAAGGCGCCGGGACCCTGGGCGTTCATGTACCGGAAGAACCTGCTGAGGAACGGGATGACCCGGGTGTCGCCGTCGTACTCCTGCCAGGAGCGCAGCGCCTGGACCAGGGGCAGGAAGGGCCAGAAGTCCGGGCCACCGTTCAGCGACGTCCGCAGGGCCTTCGGTCCGAAGAAGCCGTCGGACTGCTGGGTCGTGAGGATCGCGTCGATCCAGCGGCGGGTGCCGGCCAGCGCCTTCGCGTCCCCGGTGACGATGGCCAGGTCCGTGTATCCGCGCAGCCAGTAGGGGACTTCCTCCCAGCCGCCGCGGTCCGGGCGCACCCAGCCGGAAGCCTCGAAGTCGAGGAAGTGCGAGATCTCCTCGTAGCGGCCGCACAGGCCGTCCAGCTGGAGCCGGAGCTGCCCGGCGAGCCAGCCCTTGGCGGTCACCCGCCCGGGAGGAAGCTTAAGGAACGCCGTGGGGTGCAGCGGCGCGGCGTTGGGGGAGTAGTGGCCACCCCGTGCCGCGGCCATCAGGCCCTCGGCCGCGGTCGCCGTGGTGGCCCAGCGGCCGGCCGCGGTGGTCGCGGCGACGGTGGCCAGAGCGCCGGTCATGAGTTGCCTGCGGTTCAGGGACATCGTGTGGGGACTCCGCTTCTGCTCGGCCTGACGAGGGGGTGACCGGCCCGGACCGGGCCGGCGCATGGCGAAGGAGCCTGCCGCGCCCGGGCCCGGGGACACGACGACGAGCTTTCAACGTTGGAAAAATGATGTCGGCGGTATGACAGCACGCGGTCAAGCCGGTGTCCAGAGGTGGCGCAGCACCTGGTGCGATCGCGCCGGGCGCGCGGGTGCGCAGGAGCCGTGGACTCCGGTCGACACATTTTGGAAACGCATCGACAACTCTCTTGCCGCTTGCGGCGCCTCGCCTATATAACGTTGTAAACCCAGCCGCCGAGAGGCCGCACAAGCCCCTCACGACCGTCGTTTCCGCAGCTCGAAGCGGGGTCGCGAGGGATCCGGCGTCATCTGCCGCCCAGCGGCTGACGCACCGTCCCGCCATGCCCGACGCACGCCGAACAGCGTGCCGTCACCTCGCCAAGGAGCGTCCCGCGCATGATGATCCAGCGTCGATCCCGTACCCTCGCCGCGGCCTGCCTGCTCGCCGCCACCGCCACGCTGGCCGTTTCCGGCTGCTCGAAGTCGGAGACCACGAACGACGCGGGCGGTGACAGCAGCCAGGGAGCACAGGCGGCCAAGTCCCCCGAGGCCGCTTCCGGCCCCGGCTGTTCGCTGCAGACCTACGGCGCGCCCAAGATCGACCTCAAGGACGCGGTGGTCGGCTTCTCCCAGTCGGAGAAGGAGGCCAACCCGTTCCGGATCGCCGAGACCCAGTCGATCAAGGACGAGGCCGCGAAGATCGGGGTCAAGAAGCTGCTCACCACCAACGCGCAGTCGCAGCTGTCCAAGCAGATCAGCGACATCCAGGACATGCTGTCCCAGGGCGCCCAGTTCCTCATCATCGCGCCGCTGAACTCCGACGGTCTCGAGCCGGCGCTCAAGGCCGCGGCGGCGAAGAAGGTGCCCGTCCTCACGATCGACCGCAAGGTCAACTCCACCGCCTGCAAGGACTACGTGGCCTTCCTCGGCTCCGACTTCGTCGAGCAGGGCAAGCGGGCCGCCGACGCCATGATCAAGGCGACCGACGGCAAGGGCAAGGTGGCGATCCTCCTCGGCGCCTCCGGCAACAACGTGACCACCGACCGGACCAAGGGCTTCGTCGACCAGATCAAGGCCGAGGCGCCCGGCATCGAGATCGTCGCCCAGCAGACCGGCGAGTTCGCCCGCGACAAGGGCCAGCAGGTCATGGAGCAGCTCATCCAGTCCAAGCCGGACATCACCGCCGTCTACGCGGAGAACGACGAGATGGGGCTCGGCGCCGTCACCGCGCTGAAGGCCGCCGGCAAGAAGCCCGGCAAGGACGTCAAGATCGTCTCGGTCGACGGCACCCGCAACGCCGTCCAGGCCCTGGTCAACGGCGAGTACAACGCCGTGATCGAGTCCAACCCGCGCTTCGGACCGCTCGCCTTCGCGACCGCGAGCAAGTTCTACGGCGGCGAGGAGATCCCCGAGAACGTCATCATCACCGACCGCGCCTACGACGAGACCAACGCCAAGGAATCCCTCGGCGGGGCGTACTGATCCGCTCCTGACCCAACGGCCCCGGCCGCCGTGGCACCTGCACCGGGCCACGGCGGCCCCCGGGCCCTCACCCCTGGACAGCGGAAGGCCAGAAACACCCATGGCACCACCCGAAGCAGTACCTCAGGCGCCGGAGGCGGCCGGGGACACGGCCTCCGCCGTGCTCGAAGCCCGCTCGGTGAGCAAACGGTTCCCCGGCGTCGTCGCTCTCGACGACGTCAGCTTCTCCCTGCGCGCGGGGGAGACCCACGCGCTGGTCGGGGAGAACGGCGCGGGCAAGTCGACCCTCATCAAGGTGCTGACCGGTGTGTACCGGCCGGACGGGGGTGAACTCCGGATGGCGGGCGAACCGGTCAGGTTCGCCCGGCCGTTCGAGGCGCAGCAGGCCGGGATCTCCACGATCTACCAGGAGGTCAACCTCGTCCCGCTGATGAGCGTGGCGAGGAACATCTTCCTGGGCCGCGAACCAAGGAACCGTTTCGGTCTCATCGACTTCGCACGCATGCACCGGGAGACGGGCGAACTGCTCGACGGGTTCGGCGTACGCGTCGACCCCCGGCGCCCCCTGCACACCCTCGGTGTCGGCACCCAGCAGATGGTCGCCCTCGCCCGGGCCGTGTCCGTCAACGCCCAGGTCGTCATCATGGACGAGCCCACCTCCTCGCTCGAACCACGCGAGGTGGAGACCCTCTTCCGGGTCATCGGGAACCTGCGGGACAAGGGCATCGCCGTCCTCTACGTCAGCCACCGCATGGACGAGCTCTACCGGATCTGCGACCGGGTCACCGTCCTTCGCGACGGACGCCACATCCACACCGGCGACCTCGCCGACCTCGACCGGATGCAGCTCGTGTCGATGATGCTCGGCCGCGACCTCTCCGAAGTGCGGCGCTCCGGCGTCACCAGCTTCGCCGCGGAGGGGCACGAGGCCGCCCGTACGCCCGTGCTCACCGCGACCGGCCTCTCCAGTCGGCTCCAGCTCCACGACATATCCCTGTCGCTGTACGGGGGAGAGGTGCTCGGCCTCGGAGGTCTCCTCGGCTCCGGCCGAAGCGAGACGGCGAAGGCGCTCTCCGGGGCGCTGCCCCTGGACGCGGGCGAACTCACCGTCGACGGCACCACCCTGAAGCGCCTCACCCCGGCGGCCGCGATCCGGGCCGGCATCAGCCTGCTCCCCGAGGACCGCAAGGCCGAAGGCATCGTGCCCGGACTCTCCGTCCGGGAGAACATCGTGCTGGCGGCCATGCCCCGTCTCTCCCGGGCCGGTGTCGTCTCGCGCGCCAAGCAGGACCGGATCGTCGACATCTTCATGAAGCGCCTGCGTATCAAGGCGTCGAGCCCGGAGCAGAAGGTCGGAGAACTCTCCGGCGGCAACCAGCAGAAGGTCCTGCTGGCCCGCTGGCTCTGCCTGGAACCCAAGGTCCTCCTCCTCGACGAACCCACCCGGGGCATCGACGTCGGAGCCAAGGCCGAGGTGCAGAGCCTCATCGACGACCTCGCCGGCGAGGGCCTCGCCGTCCTGCTCATCTCCTCCGACATCGAGGAGCTCATCGAGGGCGCCGACCGCCTCGTCGTCCTGCGCGGCGGGGCCGTCGCGGGTGAGCTGTCGGGCGACGACGTGGCCGAGGACCGGCTGCTCGAAGTGCTCGCCGACCACGCGCCGGACCCGGCGGACCGGGCCCCGGCCGCCCAGGAGGACCCCCGATGACCCAGACCGCCGTCGCCCCGCCCGCCAAGAGCGACAAGCCCCCGAAGTCCGCGAGCCCGCTGGCCCGACTGCGCGACCCCTCCTGGTACCAGCGCTACGGCGTCTACGTCGCCGTGGCGGTGGTCCTGCTCTTCAACGCGCTGTTCACCGACCACTTCATGACCGCGGACAACTTCCGCACCCAGCTCGTCCAGGTCGCCCCGATCGTCATCGTCGCCCTGGGCATGGCCCTGGTCATCGGCACCGAGGGCGTCGACCTGTCCGTCGGCTCGACCATGGCGCTGGCCGCCGCCTTCCTCCCGCTCTACCTCGGGTACGGGCTCGTCCCCGCGCTCGTCGTCTCCCTCCTGGCGGGAGCCGTCGTCGGAGCCGTCAACGGCGCCCTCGTCTCCCTCGTCGGGCTGCAGCCCATCGTGGCCACGCTCGCGCTCTTCGTCGGAGGCCGCGGGCTCGCCCTCGTCATGGCCGACGGCCAGCTCAAGCAGATCGTCAACCCCGACCTGCTGTCTCTGGGCACCGGCTCCTTCCTCGGCGTCCCGCTCGTCGTCTGGATCGCCGGAGTGCTCGCGGTCGCCGTGGCGTTCCTCGTACAGCGCACCACCTTCGGCCGGCAGGTCGTCGCCGTCGGAGGCAACCGCTCCGCCGCCGCGCTCGCCGGACTGCCCGTCAAGCGCGTCCTCATCGGCGTGTACGTGATCTGCGGGGTGCTCGCCGCGCTCGCCGGCATCCTCGCCACCGCCAGGCTCACCGCGAGCGACCCGTCCTCGCTCGGCACCCTCATGGAACTCTCCGCCATCACGGCGGTCGTCGTCGGCGGCACCCCCCTCAACGGGGGATCCGTCCGGGTCCTCGGCACCGTCGCGGGAGCCCTGCTCATGCAGCTCCTGCGCGCCACGCTCGTCAAGCACGACCTGCCCGACTCCACCGCACAGATCGCCCAGGCGGCCATCATCATCGCCGCCGTCTACGTCGCCCGGGAGCGTCGGTCCCGATGAACGAAACCAAGCCCGTCACCGCCGCCCCGGCCCCCGTGCCGACGAAGACGCCCGCGGTCCGCCCCGCCGGGCCCGAGCGGACCGGCCGCGCGCGCGTCGCCGAACTCCTGCAGCGCCAGGGCGTCCTCGCGGTCCTGCTGACCGTCGTGATCGCCGCCTCGTTCATCTACCCGACGTTCGCCTCCCTGGACAACGCCCGCGGGGTGACCATCCAGGCGTCCTTCCTCGCCGTGGTCGCACTCGGCATGACCATGGTCATCATCACCGGCGGCATCGACCTGTCCGTCGGGTCGGTCTTCGCCCTCGGCGGAGTGATCGCCGCCTGGGCCTCGCAGTACGGATTCCTCGCCGCCCTGCTGCTCCCCCTCGTGGTGTGCGGCGGGATCGGCCTGCTCAACGGGCTGCTGATCGCCCGCGGGAACATGGCACCGTTCATCGTCACCCTCGCCACCCTGCTGGGTGCCCGCGGCCTGCTGCTCGCCCTCACCGACGAAGGCGCCACCACCTACCTCGTGCCCAAGGACTCCGCCTTCGGAGAACTCGGCCAGGGCAGCGTCTGGGGCTTCGGCTACCCGATCCTCATCGCCCTGGTGCTGTTCGGGGCGGGCGGACTCGTCCTGCAGCGCACCTCGTTCGGCCAGACCCTCTTCGCCGTGGGCGGCAGCAGCGACGCGGCCACCCTGATGGGCCTCCCCGTCGCCCGCACGAAGATCCTCGTCTACACGCTCAGCGGCCTGCTCGCCGGCCTCGCCGGCGCCCTCAACGCGGCCAGGCTCTCCTCCGGCGTCACCATCGTCGGCGTGGGCATGGAACTCGACGCGATCTCCGCCGTCGTCATCGGCGGCACGCTCCTCGTCGGGGGCGCCGGATCGATCAGCGGCACCCTCTGGGGCGTCCTCCTGCTGGCCGTCATCCAGAACCTGATCAACCAGATCGGCTCGCTCAACTCCTCCTACCAGTCGGTCGTCAGCGGCGGCTTCCTTATCGTTGTCGTGGTGGCCCAGCGCTATCTCGCGCGCAGTCGCAGAAGCACCTGACGACGCGCCGGCCCGCGGAGGCCGGACGCAGAGCCAAGCCGAGCCGAGCCGAACCAAGGAGTGCCGTGGGCGTCAGCCTCAAGGACGTTGCGCAACGGGCAGGCGTGTCCATCAAGACCGTGTCGAACGTGGTGAACAACTATCAGCACGTCACACCAGCCATGCGCGCCAAGGTGCAGAAGGCGATCGACGAGCTCGGCTACCGGCCGAACCTCACCGCCCGTCACCTGCGCAAGGGCCGCACCGGCATCATCGCCCTCGCCGTCCCCGAATTCGGCAACCCGTACTTCGCGGAACTCGCCGGAGCGGTCATCGACGCCGCGGCCCGGCACGACTACACGGTCCTGGTCGACCACACCGCCGGCCTCAGGGACAAGGAACTCCTGGTCAGCCAGGGATTCCGGTCCCATGTGATCGACGGTCTCATCCTCAGCCCCATCCACCTCGAGACCGAGGACCTCATGGCGCGCACCGAGACGGCGCCACTGGTCCTGCTGGGCGAGCGCGAGTACGAGGCGCCGTACGAGCACATCGCCATCGACAACGTGGCGGCGGCCCGAGAGGCCGTCCGCCACCTCGTCGCCCAGGGCAACCGGCGGATCGCCTTCCTCGGATCCCGCACCGGCCAGGAACGCCAGCCCGCGCACCTGCGCCTGCGGGGCTGGCGCGAGGAACTCGCGGCCTCCGGCATCACACCGGACGAATCCCTCGTCGTCGTCACCGACGGCTACGGCCGCGAGGACGGCGCCGCCGGCATGGCGCGGCTCCTGGACCGGGAGGACCGGCCCGACGCGGTGTTCGCCTACAACGACCTCATCGCCATCGGCGCCATGCGCACCGTCACCGAGCGAGGCCTGCGGATCCCGGACGACATCGCCGTCGTCGGCTTCGACGACATCGAGGAGAGCCGCTACACCACCACCACACTCACCACCATCGCCCCCGACAAGGAGGCCATCGCCCGTCTCGCCGTCGACAGCCTCGTCGAACAGCTCTCGGGCGCACCCGTCGCCGAACCGCGAAGGCCACGCCCCGGCTACCGCCTCGTCGTCCGCGAATCCACCACACCCGGGCCCGACTCCGGCCACACCGAGGATCTCTGATGCCGCGCCCCACCGTGCACCGCGCCCCGTTCGGCTCCGTCCAGGGGACCCGGACCGACCTGTGGACCCTCGACAGCGGGACGGGGGTCCGCGCCGGGATACTGACCTACGGCGCGTCCCTGCACCGCCTCACCGTGCCCGACACCGCGGGCGCCGACGCCTCCGTCGTCCGGTCGCTCGCGACCCTCGACGACTACACCGCCAAGCACCCCTACTTCGGCGCCGTCGTCGGCCGCTACGCCAACCGCATCGCCCACGGCCGTTTCGTCCTGGACGGGACAGAACACCACATCCCCGCCAACGACCGGGGCCACGCGCTGCACGGCGGACCGGACGGCTTCCACACCAAGGTCTGGGAGGCCGCCCCGGACCGGACCGACGACAGTGTGTCCGTACGGCTCACCCTGCACAGCCCCGACGGGGACATGGGCTTCCCGGGGGCACTGGACGCCACCGTCACGTACACCCTCGACACTGCGGGCACCCTCGCCGTCGACTACGCCTCGGTCACCGACCGCCCCACGGTCGTCAACCTCACCAACCACGCCTACTTCGACCTGGCCGGACACGACGACGTCCTCGGCCACACCCTGCAGGTCGACGCCGACTCCTACGTGCCGGTGGACGACGACGGCATCCCCCTGGGCCCGCCGGCCGAGGTCCGCGGGACCCCGTTCGACCTCACCACGCCCCAGGTCCTCGGGGAGCGCCTCGGCACGGAGAACGGGCAACTGCGCGCCGCGGGCGGGTTCGACCACTGCTGGGTCCTGCGCGACACCGGCGGCGCTCTGCGCCGCGCCGCACGCCTCACGGCCCCGGACGCGGCCCGGGTCATGGAGGTCTGGACCACGGAGCCAGGCATCCAGGTCTACACCGCCAACCAACTCGACGGCTCCTTCACGGACGGGACCGGGCGCCGCCACGGACGGCACGGTTCGCTCTGCCTGGAGACCCAGCACCTGCCCGACTCACCCAACCGGCCGGACCTGCCCAGCACCGTGCTGCGCCCCGGCGACACCGCGCGCAGCCGCACCGAAATGCGCTTCCCGCATCTGCAGCACTAGCGGGACGGGGGCCGGGCAGTCGGTCCGGCGCACGTGTGAGGCAGGACGCGCCGGTCCGCCGACGTGATGACCGGGCATCGGACGCCGTTGGTGTGACGGACGCGCGCCGCGCGTCCGTCACACCACGCGTCACTTCAGGTAGGCACCCGCCGTCCCGATCTTCCCCGGGGCCGCGTTCCTGCCGCCGAGGTCGAGGACGTACACCCGCAGGTTTCCCTTGCCCGGTGCCGCGACGGACAGCGTGCCGCCCGTCACCACCGCGGTGTCACCGGTGACGGCGTCCTTGTAGGTGCCGTTGGGGATGCCCGTGTACGTGGCGCTCCCCGTGACCGTCACCAGAGCGAAGCTGTCCGTGCCGCTCGCCGCGTCGGTGTAGCGGCGCTTGTAGGCCATGGAGCCGGTGATGCCCTCGGTGGAGTACTGCCCCATCTGGAGCGCGGGTACCGCGCGGCGGATCTGGTTGAGCCGCTGCACGTGCTTGACCAGCGGCTTCGCCAGGGTGTCGGCGACCGCGCCGGTCGCGGAGGAGACCGTGCCGAAGTCCGGCGCCGTCACGTTGCCGGCGACGTGGTCGCCGAAGTAGGCCCGTCCGGTCGTCGCCAGCGGGCAGGTGGGCCCGCAGTCGATCTTCTTTCCGGCCTGGAACTCGATCTCGGAGCCGTAGTACAGCGTCGGGATGCCGCGGAAGGTCCACATCAGGGACATGTTCTCGGCCCAGGCGTCCGTGCCACCGGCGTACCGTTCGCTGCTCTTGTTCGGGCCGTAGTCGTGGCTGTCGACGTACACGACGTTGTAGGTGGCGTCGTTGTAACTGTCGTCGGAATCCTTGCCGTTGCTGTAGGCGTTGTTCGCGTCACCGAAGTTCATGTGCATGCGCATGTCGATGACGTTCATCCCGGAGAACCTGCTGTGGTCCGGAGCGTGGTAGCTGTTGCCGTTCAGGAAGGCGTTGGTGGACGTCGGCTGGGAGCCGGTGCCCTGCTGCTGCTCGTAGTCGTACATCTCCAGGGCGGCCTTCTCGTCGTCCGCGCTGTACTCCTTGCGCTCCTTCCATGTGTAGAACTGGGCGGAGTGGTTGACCGAGCCGCGGTTCCACTTGTCGTTGACGAAGGCGGCGACCTCGCCGAAGACGAAGAAGTTCTTCGCGGCCTCGGCGCCGAACTGCTGGGTCACCCGCTCCTGGATGGCCGGCAGGAAACGGCGGTTCCAGGTGGTGCGGGGGATGTGCACGGCGGTGTCGACGCGGAAGCCGTCCACGCCCATGTCGATGTACTTGTTGTACGCGCCGATCAGATAGTTCTGCACGGGCGCGCTCTCGGTGTCGAAGTCGGCGAGGTCGTCGTGCAGCCAGCAGCTGCGCGAGTCCTCGCCCTCCCAGTTGCCGATCCAGCAGTTGTGGTAGTACGCCTTCGGGAACATGCCCGAAGTGGGACTGGGCCACTGGCAGTTGTAGATTCGGTAGCCCTCCGGCGAGGTGTACTGGGTGGGGGTGCCCCAGTTGACGCAGGTGTTGCCCGAGGGTTCGGCGGTGGACCACAGGTCGCCGTTGTAGTACGACTTCCCGGACTTTGTCTCGACGGTCAGGCCGTCGTATTCGAAGCCCTCGTTCTTCTCGTCGTAGTACCAGCTCCACTGCGTGTCGCGGACTCCGTAGACCGTGGAAGTGAACAGGCCCTTGGCGCCCCAGCGCGACGAGTGGTTGTAGACGACGTCCTGGTAGATCTTCATGCCCTTGGCGTGGGCCGCGTCGATGAGGTCCTGGTAGGAGGCGCCCGCGGACTCCAGCCGGGAGTCGACCTCGTAGAAGTCGTACCCGTGGTAGCCGTGGTAGTCGTAGTCCGACCGGTTGAGCACCACCGGGGTGATCCAGACGGCCGACATGCCGAGGCCCTTGATGTAGTCGAGCTTCTCGACCAGGCCCTTGAAGTCGCCCCTGAACATGGGGTCGTCGTTGGCCGCGTTGCCCGACTTCTCGTGCTGGTTGCCGCCCCGGTTGTTGGAGCTGTCACCGTCGTTGAAGCGGGCGGTGAGCACGAAGTAGATCGGGTCCTTGCGGGGATCGGTGCCCAGCGGCTTCCCGGACACGGGGGCCGTGGGCTTCTCGCCGGTCGTCGCGGTCGCGGCGGCCGAGGCGGCCGACACGTTCCCCGCCGCGTCGACGGCCTTGACGGTGTAGCTGTACGCCGTCTTCGCCTCCAGGCCCGTGTCGGAGAAGACCGTGGAGCCGACGTCGGTCACCACCGTTCCCTTGGTGCCGCCGGTGCGGGTGACCTGGTACTTCGTCACACCGCGGTCATCGGTGGAAGGATCCCAGGTCACCACGACGGACAAGCCGTCGGCGCTCGCCGACACCTTCGTTGGCGCCGTGGGTGCGCCGGTGTCCGGGGCGGCGCTCGCGCACGGGTCGGTGGCGTCGGCGGTGACCTTCCCGGCCTTCACCGTGGAGAGCCCGTCGGGGACCGTGTAGTTGGTGCCGTTGTTGTTGTCCCAGACCCCGTTGCCGTTGTTGAAGGTGGCCTGCATGGAGGTGGCGGTGCCGAGGTCCACCGACTTCCTGACCCAGCCGGTGCAGGCTGCCTCCATGCCGACGCCGGGCACGGTGGTCCAGGTGCCGCCCGCCGGCTGGTAGTGGAGGTTGGTGGTCGTCCAGCCGACGGTGGCCGTCGAGTAGTAGACCGAGGCGGTGTGCGCCTCACCGGGCTCCGCACCCGTGTCCGTGCACGGGTCGCTGTGGGCCACGACCCCGTCCTTGACCGTGATGCTTCCGGTGCCCAGGGCGTAGTTCTTGCCGGCGTTGTTGTCCCAGACGCCGGAGCCGTTGTTGAAGGTCGCGGCCAGGCCGGCCGCGCCGCCCAGGCTGACGGTCTGCTTCACCCAGTCCGTACACGCGGCCTCCATGGCCACGCCAGGCACGGTGGTCCATGATCCGCCGTCGGGTGCGTAGTGCAGCTTGTACGCCGACCAGTTCCTGGTCTTCGTGTAGTAGAAGACCGTGGCGGTGGATTCCGAGGCGGCCACGGGCACGGCCGAAACGGATCCTGGGGGCTCGGGCGACGAGGTCAGGAGCCCCGCCGTCACCAGGGCCGCGACGGCGGCCGCTGACAGGCGTCCGAGCAGCCGCAAGGGGGTGCGTCTCATCTTGTGTGTCTCCAGGGGAGGGCCGCGGGCGGGTGGACCGCGGCTGCCGACAGCACAGCCGCTCCGCGAGCGGCCGTGAGGATCCCGCCGGAGAACCCGGACGCGCCTCGGGGTTCGGGCGAGCAGTGCGCCCTGGCAGAAATTCCTGTCAGAACCTTGCTGCAATCTCTTGCATGGTGGAAATTACCTGGGCATGACAGCTCCGTAAAGAGTCTGCGCACGCCGGGAGAAGCCGCTCGCCCATGGAATCGGTCGGGTGCGGCTGGAGGCGACGGTGGAGTGACTGTGGGAGCTGCGGGGCGGCGAGAGGGTGCGCGTCGACTGCGAGCTCGGCTACGGCGCGGGGATGATCCGCTGCCTGGGCCGGTGATCCGCGACGGCGCCGTGGATCACCCGGTACGGGCGGCGTGGCCGGTGAAGAAGCCGACGAGGCTGTGCGGGGCGTCGGCGTCGAAGCACAGCTCCTGGATCCGTGAGGCCAGGGCGGCGGATGCGGCGCTGCGGGTGAACATGGCCTCCTCGTACGTGGCGAGCGCGGCCTCGGTGTCATCCGGGTGCGCGGCGAGCGCGGTGGCGAGTCCGGCGCCGTCGTACATGGCGAGATTGGCTCCCTCGCCGGCCGGATACATCAGGTGGGCGGCGTCGCCGAGCAGCGTCACACCGGGCACCCGGCTCCAGTGGTGGTCGAGCGGCAGGGTGTTGATGGTGCGCGGGACCGGGGCGGTCTCGCCGTCGGTGATGAGGGAGGTGAGCTCCGGAGCCCAGTCGTGGAACTCGGCGGCGACACGCGCCCTGGCCCCGACCGCGTCGGTGAAGTCGATGGTGTCCATCCACTCCCGGGGCTTGTTGATCGTCACATAGGTGTGGAGGACGCCGCCTTGTTCGCGGTGGGCGCAGATCCCCTTCCCGGGGGCGAGCGCGAACAGCGAACCGCCGCCGACGGCCCGGGCGCCCGACGGGTGGCGGGTGTCGCAGTCGTACAGCCGGGTCTCGATCAAGGATGTGCCGGTGTACTCCGGTTCGGCGTCGGAGAGCAGCGGGCGGATCCGCGACCACGCCCCGTCCGCGCCGACCAGCAGGCCCGTCGTCACGGTGGCCCCGTCGGCGAACGTCACCTCGTGCAGGCCGTCCCCGAGGGCCCTGGCCGCAGTGGCCTTGCGCCCCCACCTGACCGTGTCGGCGGGCAGCGAGTCGAGGAGAATCCGCCGGAGGGCGCCGCGGTCGACCTCGGGGCGGCCGCCCGTACCGTCGTCGGGCTCGTCCAGCAGGACGGTGCCGTTCCTGTCGAGCACGCGTGACGCCTGGGCGCCCTGCTGGACGATGCCGAGGAACTCCTCGAACAGGCCGGCCGCCCTGAGTGCGAGCTGCCCGTTGTCCTCGTGGATGTCGAGCAGGCCGCCCTGGGTGCGCGCCGCGGGCGACGCCTCCCCTTCGTAGACCGTCGCGGGGATGCCGTGGACGTGCAGGACGCGGGCGAGCGTCAGCCCGCCGAGCCCCCCGCCGATGATCGTGACCGGAGTGGTCATGGTGCTTCCTTCCTCGCGGCGGACCGCCGGGTGAGCACGCGGAGCAGAGCTGGAACGGTGTTCCAGTGATTCGAGGATGGAACGCCGTTCCACTCACTGTCAAGCTGGAACGATGTTCCAGGACGTCTAGGGTGGGGGGCATGGCAACCAGGACGCGCCGTTCGGAGCGACGGCAGGAACCGCTCTCGCGGGAGCGGATCGTCGCCGCCGCCGTGGAGATCCTCGACACGGTGGACGAGGGCGGGCTCACGTTCCGCGCGCTGGCCGAACGTCTCTCGACCGGCCCGGGCGCGATCTACTGGCACGTCACGGGCAAGGCCGAGCTCCTCGCCGCCGCCACCGACGCCGTCGTCACCACCGCCATCTCCGCCGACGACGCCGACGCGACGCCGCAGGACGCGATCCGCGCACTCGCGCTCGGCGTGTTCGACGCGTTCGACGCTCATCCGTGGGTCGGCGCCGACCTCGCTCGCACGCCGTCGCCGTCACCGTCGCCGAAACTGCGGATCTTCGAACGCATCGGCCGCCAGGTCCAGGCGCTCGGAGTCCCCGAAGCCACGCTGTTCACCGCGGCGTCCACGCTGCTGAACTACATCCTCGGAGTCGCCGGCCAGAACGCCGCCAACACCCGGAAGGCCAGGCCGGGCGCGAACCGGACCGAGTTCCTCGACGCCACGGCTGCCGCGTGGGAGGAGCTCGACCCCGGCCGGTACGCGTTCACCCGGGACGTCGCCGGACAACTGCGCGAGCACGACGACCGTGAGGAGTTCCTCGCCGGGATCGACCTCATCCTCGGCGGAATCACGGCCAGCTGACCTCCGCGGCGGACTCCTGCCGCCTGCCGTGCGACCGGACGTCGAACCGGCCGCCGTGCGACTGGACCGCTCCCCGTGAGCCGAGCCCGTCGGGCGCCCGCCCCGGAAATCGCTCAGCGTCCGAGTGTGCCCCACGGCTACTGTGTCGAGCTCGACGTGCACGGCGCGGGCCGCCTGCAACCGAGACGGAAGTGGTGCGCGCCATGGGCGACATGTGGACCGGTGAGAGGGTGCGCCTGCGAGGCGTCGAGCCCGAGGACTGGGAGGGCTTCCGGGACCTGGCCCGGACCACCCACGACGTACGCAACGCCGACATGGTCGAACCTCCGCGCTCCGCCGAAGGCTTCCGTTCCTGGACCGCCGAGCGGGCCCGGCGGCCGCCGGGGGGCGAGGTGTTCCGCCTGGTGATCGAGGTGCTGGCGGACGGCGCGTTCGCCGGGTCCGTCACGGTCGGGGAGACGGACAGCCGCGCCGGGCGCTTCAGGACGGGTATCGAGGTCGCACGCGCCCACCGCCGCAGGGGATATGCCGCCGAGGCGACCGAACTCGTCCTCACCTACATGTTCGCCGAGCAGCGCCACCACAAGTGCGAGGTGGAGGTCTACGCCTTCAACGACGCCTCCCTGGCCCTCTACCGCCGGCTGGGCTTCGTCGAGGAGGGGCGGCTCCGCCAGCACGAGTTCTTCGCCGGCACCCACCACGACGTCGTGCTGCTCGGCATCACCGCCGCCGAATACTGGGCCACCCACCCGCGCCCGTCGGTGCGGTGAACCCCGCTCACCCCGACGGACCGGTCGACCGGGTCAGCCGATCCGCTCTCCCGCCTCCGGCTTCCGCGTCATCCGGGCGAGCCGGGCGGCCCCGGCGTGCTGGGGCACAGGACGCCCCTCGCGGTGCGGGCACGGACCCTCGGTCAGGAGGACGGCGGAGGAGCCGTGCTGCCCCGGACGACCAGCCGCGTCGGGACCAGGGTGGTACCCCGTTCCGTCGTCTCCTCCCGGATCTGCCGCAGCACCCCGTCCACGCACAGCCGACCGATCTCCGCGAAGTCCTGGTGGACGGTGGTCAGTGGTGGAAGGAACGAGGCGGAATCGGCGATGTCGTCGAACCCCACCACACTGACGTCCTCGGGCACCCGTCTGCCCTTCTCGTGCAGGGCGCGCAGGACGCCCAGCGCCATCTGGTCGTTCGCCGCGAAGATCGCGGTGCACGCGGGGTCCGCCGCCAGTGCGAGGCCCGCCGTGTATCCCGATGCCGCCGACCAGTCGCCGTCCACCGGCGGAGGGACCGGGCGGCCCGCCCGCCGCAAGGTGTGACGCCACGCATGGGCACGGCGCTGCGCGGCGAACGACTCGGGTGGGCCGGCGACATGCACCACGGTGCGGTGACCGAGGTCGAGCAGATGCTGCACCGCCGCCTCGGCGCCCCCGGACTGGTCGGTGTCCACCACGCTGTAACGGTCGCCCGCGTCGGAGTCGGCCACCACGAGATGGGTGTGCGGCGGAAGCGAGATGGCGGCGTCCAGCAAACGGACTTCCATGATGACGATGATGCCGTCCACCATCTGCTCGCCGAGCATGGTGACGGCTCCCCTGACGCCCGTGCTGGTGGGCGTGGCCACGGGGAGCAGGGTGATGGCGTAGCCCTCGTCCGCCGCGGAGGAGGAAATGGCCTCCAGTGTCCGTACGTTGCCCGTCGTGGCCAGCGTGAACAGGATCACGCCCAGTGTGCGGAACTTCCCGCTCTTGAGGGCGCGCGCGGCACTGTTGGGCCGGTAGTTGAGCTCCTTCATGGCGGCGAGGACACGTTCGCGGGTGTCCTCGGACACCATGGGGTGCCCGTTGGACACCCGGGACACCGTCTGTGAGGAGACTCCGGCGAGACGCGCGACATCGGCCATGGACGCCTCCTTGCGCGGAGGTCTGTCCATGGCTCGCCCCTGTTCCTGCACTCGTCCGCCTCCGTCGTCGTGTGAGCCTTTCACCATGTGGGGAGTGCTCGTCCGGCCGCGGGTCGTCCTCGCACCGCGTGCGTTCCTGGGGATGACCCGGCAGGGAGACTCCCTGTCGCTGCTTCACGTCCGGACTCGTACCGCGCGGGACCGGGGGCTCGGGTCACCGGCATTTCTACCACTGCCGGACAGACGGCGCCGACACGCGGGCCCTGAGGTCACGATGTGCTCTATCAGACGGCAGGGCTGATGGAGGACAAATCGGCGAAACTCGTCCGAGTGATTGACAATCCGGCCTTGACCGTTGGGAGGAGACCGTGTGAACATCCTCTCACCGATGAATGTTTACGTAAACATCGGCCCTCTCAAGCACAGCGCCTCCACGATGTCCGGTGTCTCCATCCGGCCGGGGCCATGCTCAACGCCGGAACAACAGGAGTACCCATGACGGCCGTTACGCCGATCACGACCGGACGCCGCCCACCGGCGGGAGGCTCCCGCAGTCGGCGCGGGCGGATGGGATGGGTCTTCGTAGGTCCCTTCATGGCCGTCTTCGCCCTGGTTTTCCTCGCGCCGATCGCCTACTCGCTGTATCTGAGCTTCTTCCGCGACCAGTTGGTGGGCGGGACGTCGTTCGTCGGCCTGGACAACTTCCAGCGTGCCTTCGAGGACGAGCAGTTCTGGGCTGCCGTCGGCCGGGTGCTCCTCTTCCTCGTGGTGCAGGTGCCCGTCATGCTCGGGCTCGCCCTGCTCATAGCCCTGGCCCTCGACAGCGGACGGCTCTACGGGAAGAGCTTCTTCCGGATCGCCGTCTTCCTGCCGTACGCCGTGCCCGCCGTCGTCGCCACACTGATGTGGGGCTTCATCTACGGCACGCGCTTCGGGCTCGTGGGGAACATCAACGACGCCCTCGGGGTGTCCCTGCCCGACCCGCTGTCGCCCTCCCTCGTGCTGGCCAGCATCGGCAACATCGTCACCTGGGAGTTCATCGGCTACAACATGCTGATCTTCTACTCCGCGCTGCGCGTCGTGCCCAAGTCCCTCTACGAGGCCGCGGAGATCGACGGCGCCGGCGAGTGGCGGGTCATCACCGCGGTCAAGATCCCCGCGATCCGCGGCGCCCTGGTGATCGCGACGATCTTCTCGGTGATCGGCAGCTTCCAGCTGTTCAACGAGCCCAGCATCCTGCAGAGCCTGGCGCCCAACGCGATCACGACCTACTTCACGCCCAACCTCTACACCTTCACGCTGTCCTTCTCCGGACGGCAGCAGAACTACGCGGCCACGGTCTCCCTCGTCATGGGAGTCGTCACGATGATCATCGCCTACGCGGTCCAGCTGCGCGGCATGCGAAAGGAGGCGTGAGCGATGAGCGCCCCTTCCTTCACCGCCGGACAGACGCCACGGCGAACCACCCACCGCGCCCCGGCACCCCGGCGCGCCGCACGCAGGCAGCACTCGGTGACCCGGCCGCGCCGCAGCACGGTGCTCACACTCCTCATGGGCCTGACCGCGATCTACGCGCTCCTGCCGCTGGCCTGGCTCGTCATCAACGCCACCAAGACGCAGAAGGGCCTTTTCGACTCCTTCGGCCTCTGGTTCAGCGGGGACTTCGCCCTCTGGGACAACATCTCGCAGACGCTGACCTACGACGACGGCATCTTCGTCCGCTGGTTCCTCAACACCCTGCTGTACGTGGTCGTGGGCGCCGGCGGCGCGACGTTCCTGGCGGTCCTCGGCGGTTACGGCCTGGCCAAGTTCGACTTCGCGGGCAAGCGGGCCGTCTTCGCCACCGTCATCGGAGCGGTGGCCGTGCCCGCGACCGCGCTGGCCGTCCCCACCTTCCTCATGTTCAGCAAGATGGGCCTCACCAACACGCCGTGGGCCGTCATCATCCCGTCCCTGATCTCGCCGTTCGGGCTCTACCTCATGTGGGTGTTCGCCGCCGAGGCCATCCCCACCGAACTCCTGGAAGCCGCCCGGGTGGACGGTTCCGGCGAGCTGCGGACGTTCTTCCAGGTCGCACTCCCGCTGCTGACGCCGGGCATCGTGACCGTGCTGCTGTTCACCATGGTGCAGACCTGGAACAACTACTTCCTGCCCCTGATCATGATCAAGAACCCGGACTGGTACCCGCTGACCCTGGGCCTGAACGCCTGGAACCAGCAGGCCTCCACCGCGGGCGGCCAGCCGGTCTTCAACCTGGTCATCACGGGTTCCCTGCTGACGATCGTGCCGCTGATCGTCGCCTTCCTGCTGCTCCAGCGCTACTGGCAGTCCGGACTGGCGGCGGGCAGCGTCAAGGGGTGACCCGCACCACGGCTCCACCGGCCACCCGATCTCCGCGCTCCGGAACCGGTTCCCCCCGGTCCTCGACCGGCGCGGCGTACCACCCCTCTCCAACTTCGCACCCCCGTGCGGACGTTCCAGGGTTCGTGCACCACCCACACCACAACGGAGTAGAGCAATTATGAGAACCATGACCAGACGCGCGATGCGTGGCGTCGGCCTCCTGTGCGCGGCCGCGCTGAGTCTCACCGCGTGCGGGTCCTCCGACGAAGACGCCGCAGCGGGAAAGACCGTGAGGGGAACTGATCTCCGGGCGGCCCTCAAGAAGGGCGGTTCCATCACGGTGTGGGCGTGGGAGCCGACGCTGAAGCAGGTGGTCAGCGACTTCGAGAAGGAGTACCCCAAGGTCAAGGTGAAGCTGGTCAACGCCGGGACCGGCAACGACCAGTACACCGCCCTGCAGAACGCCGTGCAGGCCGGATCCGGTGTGCCGGACGTCGCGCAGGTCGAGTACTACGCCCTGGGCCAGTTCGCCCTCGGCAAGTCCCTCGAGGACCTCAGCCGCTACGGCGCCGATGAGTTCAAGGACGACTACTCGCCGGGCCCGTGGAACTCGGTCACCGTCGACGACGCCGTGTACGCCCTGCCCATGGACTCGGGCCCGATGGCGCTGTTCTACAACAAGAAGGTGCTGGACAAGCACCAGATCGCCACGCCCACCACGTGGGACGAGTACCTCGAGGCGGCCCGCGCCCTCCACGCGGCCGACCCGAAGGCCTACATCACCAACGACACCGGTGACGCCGGGTTCACCACCAGCATGATCTGGCAGGCCGGTGGCACCCCCTTCAAGACCCGTGACACCGAGGTGACGGTCGACCTGACCGCCGACAAGGGCGTCACCGCCTTCACCAAGGTCTGGCAGAAGCTCCTCGACGAGGACCTCCTCGCGCCCATCGAGAGCTGGAGCGACGAGTGGTACAAGGGCCTGGCGGACGGCACGATCGCCACGCTCTCCACCGGCGCCTGGATGCCCGCCAACTTCGTCTCCGGTGTCGAGTCGGCCTCGGGCGACTGGCGCGCGGCCACGCTCCCGCAGTACGAGAAGGGCGGTGAGGTCAGCTCCGAGAACGGCGGCAGCTCCCTCGCCCTGATGAAGGCGGGCAAGAACAAGGACCTCGCGTACGCGTTCAACGAGTACGCGAACCACTCGGACGGCGTCCAGGCCCGCATCGCGGGCGGTGCCTTCCCCGCGACCACGGCGGACCTGTCCTCCAAGTCGTTCCTGAACACCCCCTTCCCGTACTTCGGCGGCCAGAAGGCGAACGAGATCTTCGCCCGCTCCGCCAGCCAGGTCCCCGAGGACTGGTCCTACCTGCCCTTCCAGGTGTACGCGAACTCCGTCTTCAACGACTCCGTCGGCAAGGCATACGTCTCCGACACCACGCTGGCCGAAGGGCTGAAGCAGTGGCAGAAGTCCGCCGTGACCTACGGCAACGACCAGGGCTTCAGCGTCAACAAGTGACGTCCCGGCCCTGAACCGCGCGGGGCGGCTGTCCGTCCGACGGGCAGCCGCCCCGCGCCGTACTCGCACCTCGTATCCGAAAGGATCATCATGACCCCCGCCTCCGAGCGCCACTGGCTGCGCCCGCCCTCCGACGGCCGTCCCGCGAGCTTCGCCTACGGGGCCGACTACAACCCGGAGCAGTGGCCGCGCGAGGTGTGGAAGGAAGACGTCCGGCTGATGCGCGAGGCCGGCGTCACCGTCGTCTCCGTCGCCATCTTCTCCTGGGCCCGCCTGCAGCCGGCCGAGGACCGCTGGGACTTCGACTGGCTGGACGAGGTTCTCGACCTGCTCCACAGCAACGGCATCGCGGTGGACCTCGCCACCGCCACCGCCTCGCCGCCGCCGTGGCTCACCACCCTGCACCCCGAGATCCTGCCGGTCACCCGCACCGGCGAGACCCTCTCCCAGGGCGCGCGGCAGCACTGGCGGCCCACGTCACCCGTCTTCCGCACGTACGCGCTGGCACTGGTCGAGGCCATGGCCACCCGCTACGCGGACCACCCCGCCGTGGTCGCCTGGCACATCTCCAACGAGCTCGGCTGCCACAACATCTACGACTACTCCGAGGACGCGGCCCAGGCCTTCCGTGACTGGCTGCGCGCCCGCTACGGCACCCTGGACGAGCTCAACCGCGCCTGGGCGACCTCCTTCTGGTCGCAGTACTACGGGGAATGGGAACAGATCCAGCCGCCCCGGCTGGCCGCGAGCCACGCCAACCCGACCCAGCAGCTCGACTTCAAGCGCTTCTCCTCCGACGCGCTGAAGGACTATCTCCGGGCCGAACGCGAGGTCCTGCGCCGCATCACACCCGACATCCCCGCCACCACCAACTTCATGGTGATGGGCGAGACCAAGGGCATGAACTACCCGGACTGGGCGCAGGAGATCGACTTCGTCTCCAACGACCACTACGCCCACCCCGGACCGCAGCGCCTCGACGAGCTCTCCTTCTCCGCCGCCCTCACGCACTCCATCGCCCACGGCAAGCCGTGGTTCCTGATGGAGCACTCGACGAGCGCGGTCAACTGGCAGCCCGTCAACGTCGCCAAGCGCGAGGGCGAACTGGCCCGCGACTCCCTCGTCCACGTCGCCCACGGTGCCGACGCGGTCTGCTTCTTCCAGTGGCGCCAGTCCGCCGCCGGCGCCGAGAAGCACCACTCCGCGATGGTGCCCCACGCCGGCCCCGACAGCGAGGTGTTCCGTGCCGTGACGGCCCTCGGCCGCACGCTGGAGACGCTCACCCCGGTCACCGGTTCCGTCCGGGAACCGGCCCGCGCGGCACTGGTGTACGACTGGGATTCCTGGTGGGCCGTCGAGCGTGACTCCCAGCCGTCCTCCCTGGTGCGCTACCGCCAGGAGGCACTCGACTGGTACTCGGCCTTCCTGGCCCTCGGCGTCCGGGTGGACGTCGTCACGACCACGGCGGACCTGACCGGCTACGACTTCGTCGCGGCCCCCGTCCTGAACGTCGTCCCCCGGGAACTCGCCGCCCGGCTGGACGCCTATGTGCACGGCGGAGGCCACCTCGTCACCACCTACTACTCGGGTGTCGTCGACGAGAACGACCACGTCCACCTCGGTGGCTACCCGGGGGCACTGCGCGACCTGCTGGGCATCCGCATCGAGGAGTTCGGCCCCCTGCTGGAGGACGTGGAGGTACGCCTCGACAACGGTCTCGCCGGCACGCTGTGGACCGACCGGATCGACGTCACCGACCCCGACGAGGTCACCGTCCTCGCACGGTACGAGACGGGCGACCAGGCAGGGCGCCCCGCCGTCACCAGGCGCGCCCCGGAGGGCGGCGGCTCCGCCGCCTACGTCTCCACCCGGCTGGGCCCCCACGGTCTGCCCGATGTACTGGCACCGCTGCTGGCCGGGGCCGGAGTGTCCAGCGAACTGCCCGCCGAGGTGCGGGGGCTCGTCGAACTGACCGTGCGGACCGACGGCTCGCAGGCCTACTGGTTCCTCGTCAACCGCACGGACGAGCCCGTCGCGTTCGACGCGGTGGCCGGGGAGGTCCTCTCCGGGCCCGAGCCGACCGCCGGGGGCGGCCTCGTCCTTCCCTCCCGCGGGGTCGCCGTGCTCCGCCTGGCGTCGGGCAGCACGCCCTTCCCACACGTGTCCGCGTAACCGGACGAGGTGTTCCGGGGACGGATCCGTCCCCGGAACACCCCGGCGGCAACCGTCAGGCGGGTGCCGTGAACCGATGTGTGCCCGGCCCCGCGGCGAACACCGCGCACCCGTCCTCCTGCCGCAGGTGGACCGCGGGGCCCCGCCCGGCACTCCGCCGGCCGCCGCCCGGCACCCACACCTCGCCGCTCGTGTTCGCGGGCAGCGCGACCTCCAGCGCGAAACCGTCCGCGTCCTTCTGCCAGCGGGTGGACACCGGACCGTACCGTGACTCGAACCGGCCCTCGGCCCGCGTCACCCCGCCGCCCGGCCGTGGCCGCACGAGGACCTTCCGGAAGCCCGGTGCGCCGGGGGCGATGCCCGCGATGTTCGCGTACATCCACGTACCGACCGAGCCGTACGCGTAGTGGTTGAAGGAGTTCATCCCCGCGTCCTGGAAGGTCCCGTCCGGCCGGATCGAGTCCCACCGCTCCCACATGGTGGTGGCGCCGCGGTCGATCTGATAGCCCCAGCTCGGGAACGTCCGCTGCAGCAGCAGCCGGTAGGCGACATCCGTGTGCCCGGTGTCGGTGAGCACGGGCAGCAGCCTCGGGGTGCCGAGGAACCCCGTCGACAGGTGCCAGTCCTTCGCCTCGACGAGCGCGACCAGCCGGTCGGCCGCCGGCCCGCGGTCCCCTTCCGCCAGCAGGTCCATGGACAGGGCCAGCACGTACGCGGTCTGCGTGTCGCCCTTCACCCGGCCGCCGGCCGACACGTACGCCGCGCGGAACGCGTCGCGCACCCGGCCGAACAGCGTCCGGTACGGCGCCGGGTCCTTGCCCAGCACCTCGGCGATCCGGGCCACCAGGTCGGCGCTGTGGGCGAAGTAGGCCGTGCCGATGACGTCCTTGGGCGTCTCGTCCTCGATGTTGAGCCAGTCGCCGAACCCGTCGGCCGGACGCAGCAGCCCGGTGCTGTGCGCCTCGAGATAGCCGAGCCAGCCGAGCATCGAGGACCAGGACTGCTCCAGCACCCGTACGTCGCCGTACGCCTGGTACAGGGCCCACGGCACGGTGACCCCGGCGTCGCCCCAGCCCGCCGCGCCGCTGCCGACGTCCGGCAGGTCCGGGGCGACGTGCGTGAAGGCGCCGTCGGAGGTCTGGGCGTCGCGCAGGTCGTACAGCCACTTGGTGAGGAACCGCGCGGACTCCATCGTGTAGGCGGCGGTCGGCGCGAAGACGTTGATGTCACCGGTCCAGCCGAGCCGCTCGTCGCGCGCCGGGGTGTCCGTCGGGACGGAGAGGAAGTTGCCGCGCTGACCCCACGTGATGTTGCTGTGGAGCCGGTCGAGCATGGGCACATCGGTCGCGAAGTCCATGGTGAACGGCGCTGAGGTGTGGATGACACGGCCCACGACGGCGTCGCGTCCCGGTGTGCCGGGGTATCCCGTCACCTCGACGTAGCGGAACCCGTGGAACGTGAAGCGCGGTTCCCAGATCTCCCGGCCACCTCCCCTGAGCGTGTACGAGTCGGTGGCGCGCGCGGTGCGGAGGTTGGCCGTGTAGATCGTGCCGTCCGGGTTCAGGACCTCGGCGTGCCGCAGCCGCACGGTCGTGCCGGCCGGTCCGGACACCGTGAGGCGCGCCGTGCCCACCATGTTCTGCCCGAGGTCGAACACGAACACACCCGGCTCCGGCTGGGTCACCTCACGCGCCGTCAGCTCCCGCTCGACCCGGCAGGGGCCGTCCACCTCGGCCACGAGCCGCGCCGTGACGCCGTCGACGCGGTCCGCCGCGAGCCAGCCCGACGTGTCGAATCCGGCCCGTGTCCAGCCGTCGGTCTCCAGCCGTGCGTCGTACTCCTCGCCCGCCATGAGGTCGGCCCCGGTGACCGGCCCCGCCGAGGCGAGCCAGTCGGTCCCCGACACCACGCGCTGGGTCGAGCCGTCGGTGTAGGTCACCTCCAGCTGGGCGAGCGCGGCGGGCCTCTCGCCGTACTGACGCGGTCCGAACCACGCGATGTTCCCCGCGTACCACCCGGCAGCCAGCGTGATGCCGAGCGCGTTGCCGCCCCGAGCGAGCAGACCGGTGACGTCGTGCGTCCGGTACTGGACCCGCGTGTCGTAGTCCGTCCAGCCCGGGGCGAGCCGGTCGTCGCCGACCGGCTCGCCGTTGAGTGACACCTCGTAGAGGCCGAGGGCGGTCGAGTACAGCCTGGCCCGTGCGACGCGCTTGCCGCGCAGCCGGAACTCCCGGCGCAGCTGGGTGGCGGGGGAGTACGCGACCGTCACCTCGCCCCACGGACCCGAGCCCCAGGGAGCGAGGACCTCGGCGGTGGCCCAGGCGGTGTCGTCGTAGTCGTCCGCGTGCCACTCGCCGGACGGCTCCTCGTCGGTGGTCCGCCAGTCGGCGCCGGTGACGGCCGTGACGACGCCGTCGGCCGTGGTCAGTTCCAGGACCCCGAGGAGCCCGGCGGGTCCGACGACGGCGTTCGCCGCCGACACCGCGATCACCCGGACGCCGGGGGAGAGGTGGGCCGTCACATCCACGAGGACGGGGCGCCTCCAGTTCTCGGCGGGGCCGTCGGCCTCCGTGTGCGCCACCGTCACGCCGTTCACCCGGGCGGTGAACCCGTCGTCGGCGCTCATCACCAGACGTGCGCGCGTGACGCCCTCCGGAACGTCCACCCGGCCGCGGAACCACCGGGTGGCCGCGGGTGCCTCGACGGCGGGATCCCCCTCCGGGAACCAGATCCACGAGGCGTCGTCAAGGGCGGGCGTCGCGGTCAGCGCTGCGGGCGCCGCGATCCAGTCGGCCGACCAGTCCGAGGCGTCCAGCAGACCGGCCTCCCACCAGGACGGCTCGCTCCACGCGGAAGCCCGGCCGTCCTGGTCCCAGACCCGCACCGACCAGAAGTAGCGCGTCCGGGACACCGGTTCGGGCCCGCCGTACGGAACCAGCAGGGACTGCGCGGACTCCACCCGCCCGCTGTCCCAGACATCGGGCTTCTCGAGGCGGTCGGGGGCGGTGGCCACACGCACCTGATAGGCGGTCTGGCTCAGCCCCGGGCCGTCGGAGGCCAGGGGCCAGCTCAGTCGTGGACGTGGGGTGTCCAGACCCAGCGGGTGGCGTACGTACTCGACGGTCGGCCCGGTGACGCGGGCCCGGCCGGCCGCAGCCTGCGGCCGGCCGGGAGCGGCTGCGGCGGGGGCGGGCACCGCGGCGAGCGCGGCGGTGGCGGCGGTGGTGCTGAGCAGTCGTCTTCTGCTGATCACAACGCGGCTCCGTGACGTGCGACGATGAATCGTTTCAGTTCCGTGAAGTTAGAGTTTTGACGAGCCCCTGTCAATAGTTTCTTCGCGGTCACGCTGCTTATGGCTTGATGGTTGGAAGAATGCCGTGCGCGGTGTTGACGCGCTCGGCGAGACCGGCCTACCGTCCCCCTGCGGCCAGGCCTTGAAACCTTTCATGCGCTGAGCCGAATGGGCCTGCTCCGGTCCCGATCGTTGCGCTGTCCGGCTGACGCGGCTCAGGCCCGCGGGAGATGTGGACGAAAGGTCAGGTGTTCGCACTTCGCGGACCTGACGGGTCCGCGATCCGCTCCTCCACCCAAGGGAGAACGCATGCGCCTGCGCGCCCACTGGGCACCGGCCGCTCTGCTGCTGATCGCCCCACTGGTCAGCACCACGACGGCCGCCGCCGACACCGCCGAGACGCTCGTCCCGGTGCAGACGTCGGCCCGGGCCGTGCCCGGTCAGTACATCGTCACCCTCGCTCCCGGGCAGAAGCCCGCCGCCATGGCCGAGCAGCTCGGCGTCAGCACGATCTTCACGTACAGCAAGGTCCTGCACGGCTTCGCTGCCTCGCTCACGTCCGCGCAGTTGGAGAAGGTGCGCGGCGCGGCGGGGGTCCAGGCCGTCGAGGAGAACAGTGAGGCCTCCGTCTCGCCGCCCGCCGCGAAGTCGGCGGGCGGGAAGCGGGCCGTGGCCGGGAGCTGGGGGCAGGACCGCATCGACCAGCGGAATCTGCCGCTGGACGGCACGTACGACGTGGACGGCGCGGGCGCGGGAGTGACGGCGTACATCCTCGACACCGGTATCGAGTCCGCGCACAGCGAGTTCGGCGGGCGGGTGGGTGCCGGGTACGACGCGATCGGTGACGGCCGCGACGGTGAGGACTGCAACGGCCACGGCACGCACGTGGCCGGGACCGTGGCCGGTGCGACCTACGGTGTCGCCCCCGCCGCGTCCCTCGTGCCGGTGCGGGTGCTGAACTGCGAGGGTTCGGGCACGTGGGCCGGGATCATCGCGGGCCTCGACTGGATCGCCCAGAACGCCGAGCAGCCGGCCGTGGTCAACGCCTCCCTCGGTGGGCCCGCCTCGTCGGCCGTCGACGACGCGTTCGACGCGCTCGCGGCTGAGGGCACCCTGCCCGTCGTCGCGGCGGGCAACGAGGACCAGGACGCCTGTGACGTCTCCCCGGCGCGCGCCGACGGCGTGCTCGCGGTGGGCGCGAGTGACGACCGGGACCGTCAGGCGACGTTCAGCAACTGGGGCACCTGCGTGTGGCTCTACGCCCCCGGTGTGGACATCGTGTCCGCGAAGCTCGGCGGCGGCTCCACGACGCTGAGCGGAACATCCATGGCCAGTCCGCACGTCGCGGGCGCCGCCGCCCTCTACAAGGAGCAGCACCCCGACGCGTCGCCGCAGGACGTCACCGAGGCGCTCGCCGCGGAGGCGACCCCGGACGTCCTGACGGGCCTGGGCACCGGATCGCCCGACCGGCTCCTCCACACCGGCGGTCTCTGACCTCCGGCCGGCTCCACGGGAGCGGGGTCCGCGTCCTGCGGACCCCGCTCTTCGCTGTGCCCTGGATCAGCGCGTTCTCGGCGGCTTGCGACGGTGCGCAAAAGACTTACATCCATGACGTCTGCCTTCCACGGTCTCCCTGCCCCTGCCGAAGCGCCTCGAATGTCCTTCGCGCGGGGTCCGTTGCGTCCGCCCTCCTCGCGTCCGGCCTTGTTCCGGTTTCTGTCCGAAGCGTGGACGCTTTCGAACTTCTCTGCAACTCTCTGACCGCAAAGCGCAAAACACTGTTCTGTGCGTGCAGAAACAACAGGCGCCACAGGGTCGATCGGACAGAGTCGCAGCTCTCGGCGCATCCCGCTCCGAGGCCGAAGATCGGGGACCTATGCGAGCCCAACGCTGGAGATGGCGGGCCCTTTCCGTCATGGTCACGAGCAGTCTTCTGATGATCGGATGGCCGTCGCTCACCGTCGCGGCGGCCGCCGGCCCCGACATCGCCGCAGGCCGGGCCACGGCGGCGAGCAGCGCGGGCGACGAGTACGTCGCCCGGAACGTGACGGACGGCAACCAGGCGACGTACTGGGAGGGGACGGGCGGCGCACTGCCGCAGTGGGTGCAGACCGACCTCGGCTCGGCCGCCAGGGTCGACGAGGTCACGCTGAAGCTCCCGGCGGGCTGGGAGAGCAGGCAGCAGACCCTCTCGCTCCAGGGCAGCGCCGACGGCACCAGCTTCGCGACGCTCAAGACCTCCGCCGCGTACACCTTCAGCCCCGGCGCCTCGAACGAGGTGAAGATCTCCTTCCCGGCCGCGCAGACCCGCTTCGTGCGCGTGCACATCACGGCCAACACGGGCTGGCGAAACGCCCAGCTCTCCGAGCTGGAGGTCCGCGCCGCCGGGGAGTCGTCGGCGAACCTCGCCGCGGGCAGGACGCTCACCGCGAGCAGCTACACCGAGACCTACGTCGCCGCCCACGGCAACGACGGGAACAAGGCCAGCTACTGGGAGAGCAGGAACAACGCGCTGCCGCAATGGCTCCAGGCGGATCTGGGCTCCTCGGTCCGGGTCGACCGCGTGGTGCTCCGGCTGCCCGACGGCTGGGAGCAGCGGACCCAGACGCTGAAGATCCAGGGCAGCGCCAACGGCTCGGACTTCACCGACCTCACCGCGTCCAAGGCGTACACCTTCGGCGCGGCGGGGGGCCAGTCGGCGACAATCGCCCTCGACGCGACGACCACGCGCTACGTCCGGGTGCTGGTCACCGCCAACTCGGTCCAGCCCGCGGCCCAGTTCTCCGAGCTGGAGGTCTACGGCCCGGCGACGGGTGACACGCAGGCGCCCACCGCGCCGTCCGGCCTGGCCTTCACCGAACCGTCCACCGGGCAGATCGAGCTGACCTGGAAGGCGTCGTCGGACGACACGGGCGTCACCGGCTACGACGTCTACGCCGGCAACACGCTGCTGACCGCCGTGGCGGGTGACGTCACCACGTTCACGGACACCCGCCCGGCGAGCCAGACCGTGACCTACCACGTCCGGGCCCGGGACGCCGCGGGCAACCAGTCCGGCAACAGCAACACCGTGACCCGGCAGGGCGACTCCGGTGACACGCAGGCGCCCACCGCGCCGTCCGGCCTGGCCTTCACCGAGCAGGCCGGCGGGCAGATCAAGCTGACCTGGACGGCCTCGTCCGACGACAAGGACGTCACCGGCTACGACGTCTTCGCCGACAACGTGCTCCGCAAGAGCGTGGCCGGCGACGTCACCACCTGGACCGACACCCAGCCCGCGGCCGCCACCGTCAGCTACGTGGTGCGGGCCAGGGACGCGGCGGGCAACATATCCGGCGCCAGCAACACCGTGACGCGCAACGGCTCCACGAGCGGCGCCTCCAACCTCGCCGTCTCCAAGCCGATCACCGCCTCCTCCGTGGTCCACACGTTCGTCGCGGCCCACGCCAACGACAACTCGCTCACCACCTACTGGGAAGGCGCGGGCGGCAGTTACCCCAACACCCTGGCCGTCGAGCTGGGTGCCAACGCCGACACCGAGAGCGTCGTCGTCAAGCTCAACCCCGACAGCAGCTGGGGTGCGCGTACCCAGACCATCCAGGTGCTCGGACGGGAACAGAACGCCACCTCGTTCACGAGCCTGGCCGCCGCCATGGACTACGCGTTCAGTCCCGCGACGGGCAACACGGTCACGATCCCGGTCACCGCGCGGGTGGCCGACGTCCAGCTGAGGTTCACGTCCAACTCCGGATCCGGCGCGGGCCAGGTCGCCGAGTTCCAGGTGCTGGGCGCCCCGGCCCCGAACCCCGACCTCCAGGTCACGGCGGTCGGCGCCTCGCCCTCGGCCCCCGTCGAGTCGGACGCCATCACCCTGTCCGCCACCGTCCGGAACTCCGGCGCCGTCGCCTCTCCCGCCGGCAAGCTGGACTTCCAGCTCGGCGGCTCCAAGGTCGCCACCGCATCGGTCGGTGCTCTCGCCGCCGGCGTCTCCGCCCAGGTCACCGCCTCCATCGGCGCACGCGACGCGGGCAGTTACACGCTGGGCGCGGTCGTCGACCCGGCGGGCGAGATCATCGAGCAGAACGAGAGCAACAACGCCTTCACCGCCGGCGCTCCGCTGGTCGTGAAGCCGGTCTCCAGCTCGGACCTGGTGGCGGGCTCGGTCTCGACCTCGCCGTCGGCCCCGTCGAACGGTGACACGGTCACCTTCTCGGTCGCCATCAGGAACCAGGGTTCCCTGGCCTCCGCGAGCGGCAGCCACGGCATCACCCTGAGCCTGCTCGACTCCAAGGGCGCCACGGTGAAGACCCTCACCGGGGCGCACGGCGGAGCCATCGCCGCCGGTGCCACGACGGCACCCGTCTCCCTCGGCACCTGGGCGGCGGCCAACGGCTCGTACACGGTGAAGGTGGTGCTCGCCGACGACGCCAACGAACTGCCGGTGAAGCGCACGAACAACACCAGCACCGAGTCGCTCTTCGTGGGCCGGGGCGCCAACATGCCGTACGACATGTACGAGGCCGAGGACGGCGTCGCGGGAGGCGGCGCGAAGGTCGTCGGTCCCAACCGGACCGTCGGGGACGTCGCGGGCGAGGCATCGGGCCGCAAGGCGGTCACCCTCGACAGCACCGGCAACTACGTGGAGTTCACCACCAGGGCGCCCACCAACACCCTGGTGACGCGGTTCTCCATCCCGGACTCCGCGGGCGGCGGCGGCATCGAGTCGAAGCTGAACGTCTACGTGGACGGCACCTTCCTCAAGGCCATCGACCTCACCTCGAAGTACGCCTGGCTGTACGGGAACGAGACCGGTCCGGGCAACGACCCGGGCTCCGGAGCGCCCCGGCACATCTACGACGAGGCGAACGTCATGCTGGGCAAGAACGTCCCGGCGGGCAGCAGGATCCGTCTGCAGAAGGACGCGGCCAACACCAGCACCTACGCGATCGACTTCGTCAGCCTGGAGCAGGTCTCCCAGGTGGCCAACCCGGACCCGGCCACCTACACCGTGCCCGCCGGCTTCACTCACCAGGACGTCCAGAACGCCCTGGACAAGGTCCGGATGGACACCACGGGCGTGCTCAAGGGCGTCTATCTGCCCGCCGGCGACTATTCCACGGCCGCCAAGTTCCAGGTCTACGGCAAGGCCGTGAAGGTCGTCGGCGCCGGCCCCTGGTTCACCCGGTTCCGCGCCCCGTCCACGCAGGACAACACCGACATCGGGTTCCGTGCCGAGGCAAGTGCGAAGGGGTCGTCGTTCTCGGACTTCGCGTACTTCGGCAACTACACGTCCCGTATCGACGGACCGGGCAAGGTGTTCGACTTCGCGAACGTCTCGGACATCGTGATCGACAACATCTGGAACGAGCACATGGTGTGCCTGTACTGGGGCGCCAACACCGACAACGTCACGATCAAGAACTCCCGGATCCGGAACATGTTCGCCGACGGCGTCAACATGACCAACGGGTCCACGGACAACCACGTGACCAACAACGAGGCACGGGCCACGGGCGACGACAGCTTCGCCCTGTTCTCGGCGATCGACGCCGGGGGCTCGGACATGAAGAACAACGTCTACGAGAACCTCACCTCCCTCCTCACCTGGAGGGCCGCCGGTGTGGCCGTGTACGGCGGTTACGGCAACACCTTCCGCAACATCCTCGTCGCCGACACCCTGGTGTACGCCGGGATCACGGTCAGCTCCCTGGACTTCGGCTATCCGATGAACGGTTTCGGGACCGGCCCGACGGCGATCGAGAACGTGTCGGTCATCAGGTCCGGCGGTCATTTCTGGGGGACGCAGACCTTCCCCGGGATCTGGCTGTTCTCGGCCTCCAAGGTCTTCCAGGGCATCAGGATCTCGCACGTGGACATCGTCGACCCGACGTACAGCGGGATCATGTTCCAGACCAACTACGTCGGCGGACAGCCCCAGTTCCCGATCAAGGACACCGTGCTCAGCGACATCTCGATCACCGGGGCGCGCAAGAGCGGTGACGCCTTCGACGCCAAGTCGGGCTTCGGGCTCTGGGCCAACGAGATGCCGGAGGCGGGGCAGGGTCCTGCCGTCGGCGAGGTCACGTTCAACGGGCTGAAGTTCGGCGGGAACGCCCAGGACGTCAGGAACACCACGTCGACCTTCAGGATCGACATCAATCCGTGAGGGAGCCGTGCTGACTCGGCGGGGTGCTTCCCGGTTCCGGAGACGGAGCGGGAAGCACCCCGCTCCGCGTAACCGCTTGCAGCGAGACGTCCGTCTCTTGCGTGCGAGGGCCCGTCAACCCCTCACGGCTCGTGGCGCGGAACGGGGGCGCGGCGCCCCAGTCGAGCCGTGACGAGGCCCGCCATCGTCCCGAACGGGCCTCGTCGAGGTGATCCGTGGATGTGTCGCATCGACTGTGAATGACACGGCGTCACATGCGGAGTGCTGTCAAACATTTACGAAAACTGCGCGAGATATTGCGCTCACTTGTCGCCGGTGGTTGAGTGTGCCGCGCCCCGGCAGACAGCCGGCCGGGGGTCTTCCGTGCTCATGCCCGAAGGGGACCACCGATGAGAAGTGCTGGGTTTCGCCGTACCCGCCGAGCCTCCGCTGCCGCCGTCGTCACCGCGCTCGCCCTGACCGCCCTTGCCTCCTGCGGCACGAGCAGCAGCGGCGACGGGAACGACGACTCCGGCAGCGGATCGTCCGATCCGTCGGCGCCGCTCGATCCGAAGACCGAGGTGACGCTGACGATCGACTGCATGCCGCCGGCTGCGAAGGCGGCGGAACTGCGCGAGTGGAACGAGGACGTCAGGACGTTCAACAAGAAGTACCCGAACGTCAGGATCGACGGGAAGTCGACGCCCGGCCAGTGTCTGGAGCCGCCGCGGTTCACGGCCATGCTCAAGGGCAAGTCGCAGCCGGACGTGTTCTACGCGTACTTCACCGACCTCCAGCAGGTGCTGGACAACGACGGCGCCGCGGACATCTCCGCGTACGTCACCGGCACCTCCGTCCCGGCACTGAAGGACATCCAGCCCCAGGTCCTCGACGTGGCCCGCAAGGACGGCAAGCTCTACGCGTTGCCGACCAGCAACTACACCATGGGCCTCATGATCAACCGGAAGCTGTTCACGCAGGCCGGTCTTGACCCCGACAGCCCGCCGGCGAGCTGGGACGAGGTCCGCGCGGCGAGCAGGAAGATCGCCGCGCTGGGCAAGGGCGTCGCGGGCTTCGGCGAGTACAGCGCCGGGAACAACGGCGGCTGGCACTTCACCGCCACGCAGTACGGTCTGGGCGGGGACGTCGTGGACGCGAGCGGCAAGAAGGCCGCGTTCAACGACGACAAGGGCAGGCAGGTCCTCCGGCAGCTGCACGACATGCGCTGGAAGGACGACAGTATGGGACAGACCCAGCTGCTGAAGTGGGGGGACCTGCAGAAGCAGATAGCCACGGACAAGCTCGGCATGTTCCTGGCCGCGCCCGACGACATCGCCTACATGGTGCAGCAGCTCGGGGCGGAGTACGAGAACTTCGGACTCGGTCCGATTCCCGGCGCCCAGGGCACCCTGTTCGGCGGCAACAACTACATGATCAAGAAGGGCAGCTCGCCCGACAAGATCAAGGCGGCCGTCGCCTGGCTGAACTTCAAGAACCTGAGCCCCGGCAAGGGGCAGTTCGAGTGGGCCCGCACCAAGGCGGACAAGCTGCCCGTCGGTCTCCCGCAGCCCAACTTCTTCACCGGCGAGAGCAAGGCGAAGGACGACGCCGAACGCGCCGCCAACGCCACCATGCCCGTCGAGAACTTCAAGGCCTTCATGGACAACCCCGTCCAGGGCAAGGCCGAACCGCCGAAGGCCCAGGAGATCTACAAGATCCTCGACAACGCGATGTCCGCCGTGCTCACCAACGAGGAAGCCGACATCGACACGCTGCTCGACACCGCCGAGCAGCAGGTCAACCAGGTCCTGGCCAACCAGTGACGGACGCGCGGAGGCCGGGCCGGGCGGGCCCGGCCCCGCACCCCACCGTCTGCGAGTGACCGCACCGGCACCGAGGAGAGACCATGTCGGCCCCCACCCTGTCCACCGGGAAGGCGAGCGCACCGCCTCCCGCGTACCACCCACGGCCCACCGGGACCGCCTCCGCCCGCGAGGAGTTCGTGCGCGCCCTGCGCCGCAACATCACGGCGCACGGGTTCCTGATCGGAGCCGTCCTCTGCTTCTCCTTCTTCTCCTGGTATCCCATGGTCAGGGAATTCGTCCTGGCCTTCCAGAAGACCGAGGACGGCGAGACGACCTGGGCCGGCTGGTCCAACCTGAGCTACGTCTTCAACGACCCCGCCTTCTGGCAGGCATGGCGCAACACCGCGCTGTTCACCGTCCTGGCGCTCCTGCTGGGCTTCGCGGTCCCGTTCGTCGTCGCCGTCGTGCTCAACGAGTTCCGGCACGCGCAGGGATACCTCCGCCTGCTGGTCTACCTGCCCGTCATGCTGCCGCCGGTCGCCTCGGTCCTGCTCTTCAAGTACTTCTACGACCCCGGCTACGGACTCTTCAACCGCATCCTGGAATTCCTCCATCTTCCCGCCCAGCAGTGGCTCCAGGACCCCGGTACCTCCATGCTCTCCGTCGTCATCGCCTCCACCTGGATGAACATGGGAGGGGCCACGCTGATCTACCTCGCCGCCCTCCAGGGCATCCCCGGGGAGCTGTACGAGGCCGCCGAACTCGACGGCGCCGGGCTGTTCCGCAAGATCTGGCACGTCACCGTCCCGCAGACCCGGCTCATCCTGTCGCTGCTGCTGCTCATGCAGATCATCGCGACGATGCAGGTCTTCACCGAACCGTTCCTGCTCACCAACGGCGCGGGACCGGAGGGCTCCACCACGACCGTCGTCTACCTCATCTACCAGTACGCCTTCAACTTCAACAACTACGGCGGAGCGGCGGCCCTCGGCCTCCTCCTGCTCGTCGTACTCGCGGCCTTCTCCGCGGTGTACGTACGCCTCAGCCGCAGCAGCGAAGACTAGGACGGGAGAACGAACGATGGCATCGAACACGCTTGTCTCCCGGCGGGGAACCGGCAGCGGACGCAGGTCACGCCACCGGGACGCAGACCAGGGCCGCCCGAGGACCCTGATCTCACCGGCACAGCTCGGCCGGCCCCGGGGGAAGCTGGTCTACTGGACCGTCCTCGCCCTGGTGGCCGCCGGCTTCACCCTGGTGTTCCTGGGCCCGCTGTACTGGATGGTCACCGGTGGCCTCAAGACCACCCAGGAAGTCGTACAGAGTCCGCCCACCGTCTTCCCCTCCTCGGTCCACACGGAGAACTACTCCCAGGCGTGGACCGTGATGGACCTGGCCCAACTGCTCCTCAACACGCTCTACTACGCGTTCGGGGCGCTCGCCTTCCAGCTCGTCCTGGACGTGGCAGCCGCCTACTCGCTGTCCAAGCTGCGGCCGGTCCTCGGCAAGGCCATCCTCGGCATGATGCTCGCCACCCTGATGATCCCGGCGACCGTCCTGGTCGTGCCGCAGTACCTCACGGTCCTCGACGTACCGGTCTTCGAGCGCAACCTCCTCAACTCGCCCTGGGCGATCTGGCTGCCCTCGGTCACCAACGCCTTCAACATCTTCCTGCTGAAGCGGTTCTTCGACTCCATACCCGGCGAACTCCTCGACGCCGCGGCCATCGACGGGGCCTCACCCCTGCGCACCCTGCGCTCCATCGTCCTGCCGATCTCCCGGCCGATCCTCGGCGTCGTCTCCATCTTCGCGATCGTCGGGGTCTGGAAGGACTTCCTCTGGCCCATGCTCACCCTGCCGGACCCGGGTAAGCAGACGCTCAACGTCGGCATCTACTCGCTGTCCAACGGGGTGCCGCAGAACGTGCTCATCGCCGCGCTCACCATCGCGTCCGTCCCGACGCTGCTGATCTTCCTGCTCTTCCAGCGCAACATCATGAGCGGTCTCACCGCCGGCGGCCTGAAGGGCTGACACCGTCCCGCACCACCCGCCTCCCACCAGCACTCCGCCGCCGGCCCACCCATCGCATGCCCCGCGTCCGGGCCGGGGGCGGAGTACCACCTGCCCGAAAGGAACGCCACGTGGCAGCCATCCGTCCGACCGAGGCCACCACCGCACCCTGGTGGCGCGACGCCGCCATCTACCAGATCTACGTACGCAGCTTCGCCGACGGCGACGGGGACGGCACCGGCGATCTCGCGGGAGTGCGGGCGAGACTTCCCTACCTCGTCGAACTGGGCGTCGACGCCCTGTGGTTCACCCCCTGGTACCTCTCCCCGCTGGCCGACGGCGGATACGACGTGGCCGACTACCGGGTCATCGATCCCGCCTTCGGCCATCTCGCCGAGGCGGAGAAGCTCATCGCCGAAGCCCGGGAGCTGGGCATCCGCACGATCATCGACATCGTCCCCAACCACGTCTCCGACCGGCACAGCTGGTTCCGGGCGGCGCTGGCCTCCACCCCCGGCAGCCCCGAGCGTGAGCTCTTCCACTTCCGCGACGGACGCGGCGACCACGGGGAGATCCCGCCCAACGACTGGGTCTCGGAATTCGGCGGTACCCCGTGGACCAGGATCGACGACGGCCAGTGGTACCTGCACCTGTTCGCCCCGGGCCAGCCCGACCTCAACTGGGCGCACCCGGCGGTCCGCCAGGAACACGAGGACGTCCTGCGCTTCTGGTTCGAACGGGGCGTCGCGGGCGTGCGGATCGACTCGGCGGCCCTGCTCGCCAAGGACCCCGCCCTGCCCGACTTCGTCAAGGGCACCGACCCCCACCCGTACGTCGACCGCGACGAACTCCACGACATCTACCGCTCGTGGCGCGCCGTCGCCGACCGGTACGACGGCATCTTCGTCGGCGAGGTCTGGCTCCCCGACTCCGAGCGCTTCGCCCGCTACCTGCGGCCCGACGAACTGCACACCGCCTTCAACTTCAACTTCCTGGCCTGCCCGTGGGACGCCGGACCGCTGCGCTCCGCGATCGACGACACACTCGCCGAGCACGCCCCGGTGGGAGCCCCCGCCACCTGGGTCCTGTGCAACCACGACGTCACCCGAACGGTCACCCGCTACGGACGCGAGGACACCGGCTTCGACTTCGCCGCCAAGGTCTTCGGCACACCCACCGACCTGGGGCTCGGCACCCGCAGGGCGAGGGCGGCCGCCCTGCTCTCCCTGGCGCTGCCCGGCGCCGTCTACCTCTACCAGGGCGAGGAGCTGGGGCTGCCGGAGGCCGACATCCCCCGCGACCGCATCGAGGACCCGATGCACCTGCGCTCCGGCGGCGTCGACCCGGGAAGGGACGGCTGCCGGGTCCCCCTGCCCTGGTCCGCCGGGGAGCCGTACGCCGGATTCGGGTCGTCCGTCGAACCCTGGCTCCCGCAGCCGGCGTCCTGGGCTTCCTACGCGGCCGACCGGCAGAGCGCCGACCCCGGCTCCATGCTCACCCTCTACCGGGACGCGCTGCGGCTGCGCCGCGCGGAGCCGGGCTTCGCCGCCGCCCCCGGCGAGACCTCCGACGGCCGGCTGAACTGGCTGCCGTCGGACCCCGGCGTCCTCGCCTTCACGCGGACCCACGGCCTGATCTGCGTCGTCAACCTCTCGGGAAGCCCGGTCCCGCTCCCCGGGCACGACGGGATCCTGCTGACCAGTGGCCCCCTCGACGGCTCGGGCCTGCTGCCGGACGACACCGCGGCCTGGCTGCGCCGGAAGCGATAGCGAAGGGACCCGGGCTGCGGCAGAGTGGTCGTATGGACGACCTCAACGCTCTCGCCGACGAGCACCTGGCCGCGGCCCGGGCCAACACGCACGGGCGCAGCGCGCACCTGCTGCTTCGCCAGGAGCCGCTGCGGCAGACGGTGATCGCGCTCACCGGGGGGACCGCCCTCGACGAGCACAACGCACCACCCGCCGCGTCCCTCCAGGTGCTGCGCGGCACGGTCCGGGTCACCGCCGGCTCCGGGGACGTGGACCTCACGTCGGGCGGACTGCACCCCCTTCCCCGGGAACGGCACGGGCTGCTCGCCCTGGAGGACACGGTGGTGCTGCTCACCGCCGTGAACGACTGAGCGGACCTGGAGTACACCCGCGGGATCGAGGCATGAGACAAAGGGAGACCACGGGGACGCCGGGCACACCGGTGACGGCGTCCCGCGCCTCACCTTTTCCTACGTCCCCCGGAGTGTCCGCGTGCCCAGCAGGACCGACGAACCCGTCGCGGAACGAACCGCGCCCCCGGCAGGGGACGCGGCGCGGAGGCGCTGGCGCACCGCTCTGCGCCGCACCCCTGTCTCACTCTGGAACGACGACATCTCCGACTGGGCGGCGGCCCTGACCTACTACGCCATCCTCGCGCTGCTCCCGGCGCTCCTCGTCACCGTCTCCGTCATCGGGCTCGCCAACCCCGGCGCCACGAACGCCCTGATCGCCGACATCACGGCCTTCGCGCCGGCCGAGTCCGGCGCGGCCCTCCGCCGGCCCCTGGAAGCGGCCACCCACGAGCGCAGCGCCGTCTGGCTGCTCGTGGTCACGGGCAGCGTGAGCGCCGTGTGGTCCGCCTCCAGCTACCTGGCGGTCTTCCGCAGGGCGATGCACGCCATGCACCGGGTGAAGGACACCAGGCCCCCGCTGCGCCAGGCCCACATCATCGTGGCCTCGGCCGTCGGACTGCTCGTCCTCCTGATGGCCAGCGCCTTCGCCCTCGTGCTCACCGGTCCGCTGGCGCGCTGGCTGGGCCGTCGGCTGGGCCTCGCGCAGGCCGGCGAGACGTTGTGGGCCGGCCTCAAGTGGCCCATCCTGCTCTGTCTGGTCGCCTGTCTCATCGTGGTCCTCTTCAGCACCGGTCCCCGTTCCGCGCGGGGGCTGAGGAAGGGGCTGCCCGGCGGGGTCCTCGCCGCCTTCCTCTGGCTGGTGGCCTCGGCGGGATTCGCGCTGTACGCCACCCACATCGGGAGCTACAGCCGCCTGTACGGTTCGCTGGCCGGCCTGGTCGTCTTCCTGATCTGGATCTGGTTCACCAATCTGGCGCTCCTGGTCGGCGCCCAGTTCAACGTCGAGCTGGCCCGCTCGGACGACGACTACCGGCAGGCGGTGACCTGAGAGGCCCCAGGGCCTTGTGGGAGCGCTCCCAAGGGGTGAGGATGAGCCGGTGAACCGGACCGCGTACGTACGTCCCTACCGACCCGCCGACCAGGAGGCCCTCGCGGACATCTGTGTCCGCACGGCCGACAACGGCGGCGACAGCACGCGTCTGTACCCCGATCCCGGGCTGATGCCCGCGCTGTTCGCCGAGCCCTACGCCCACCTCGAACCGGAGCTGGCCTTCGTGCTCGACGACGGCTCGGGACGCGCGGTCGGCTACGTCCTGGGGACCGCGGACACGAAGGGGTTCGTGGCCGGTTTCCGCGAGATCTGGCTGCCCCGGGTGACGGACCGCTTCCCCGAGCCCGAGGGGGAACCGGAGACGCTCACCGACGCGATGACGGCCCTTCTGTACCGTCCCGAGCGCATGGTCCTGCCCGAGCTGGAGGACCACCCCGCGCACCTGCACATCGACCTGCTGCCCCCCTGGCAGCGCAAGGGGCACGGCAGGGAGCTGATGGGAGCGTTCCTGGACGCCCTGCACCGCAAGGGCGTCCGGGCCGTCCATCTGTCGATGCTGACGGCGAACACCCCGGCCAGGGCCTTCTACGACCGCCTCGGGTTCCACGTGATCGACGTGCCCGACCCCGGGCCGCTCACCTATCTGGGGCGCTCCACGGAGGGTGTGGGACGGGAGAGCTGGGCAGGTAGTGGACGGCGAGCCGGGGAGAGGGCCCAGGCCGCCGGTTCGGAGGGGTGAGCGGCATGACCGAGCAGCGCGCGTGGAGCTTCGAGGACGACCGGGGCCGGCTGGCGGCCGCCGACCGCAGGCCGTCCAGGGTGCTCGCGTACGTCCAGGCGGGAGCGACGCTGTGGGACTACGGGATACGTCCGGAGGGGATCTTCGGCTCCGGCCACGACGGGGCGGAGCCCGACCGGGCGAAGACGGGCACGCTCCCGCTGGACTCCGTGGACTACCGGGGCGCGGGCGACGACCTGGACGTGGACACGCTGTTACGCGGCGGGCCCGACCTGGTCGTCGCCGTCAGCTACGGCCACGGCCAGCTCTACGGCCTGGACCCGGAGACCGCCGAACGCCTGGAGGAGAGCGTCCCGGTCGTCGCGGTCGACGTGGGCCAGGCGCGCACCCTCGACCGGGTCGCCGAGCGGTTCGCCGAGCTCGCGCGTTCGCTCGGGGGCGCGCCGGCCACGGACGCGGCGGACGAGCTGCGCACCGCCCGTGTACGGCTCCGTGCGGCCGTCCGCGCCGCCTCCGCCAACCCCAGGGTCCTGGCCCTCTCTCCCGCCGGCCAGGAACAGGCGTACGCCGCCCGTCCCCAGATGTGGCCCGAGCTGCGGGTCCTGGCCGAACTGGGCGTCGCTCTGGTGTCCCCGCCCGGCGGAGCCGGCGTCAACTGGGCCACCGTCGACTGGGAGGCCGCGGCGGCCCTGGAGCCCGGCATCGTCCTGACGGACATCCGGTCCAACGCGATCCCGCTCGACGAGGTCGCCGCCCCGGCCTGGGAACCGGCCCGGCGTCGCGCGCGGACCGTGCCGTGGAACCCGGAACCCCTGTGCAGTCCGCAGGCCCACGCGCGCTTCCTCGCTCTCGTGGCGGACGCCGTGGAGGAGTCGGGCGGCTGAGCACCGCACCCGGGCCGGCGGCTCCCTGCTCCGTACGGACGCCGCTTTCATGCTCCGTACGGACGCCCCCGGATCGCGCGGGCCGCCGCCCTTGGCGAGGCTGGCCCGGAGCCGGGACGCGAGATCCCCCGTACTTCCAGGAGCACAGATGCAGCAGGACAAGCACCCGTCGTACCGTCCCGTGGTCTTCCGTGACCGTTCCGCCGGGTACGCCTTCCTGACCCGGTCCACCGCGTCGAGCGAGCAGACGATCGACTGGGACGACGGCAACAGCTACCCGGTCGTCGACGTGGAGATCTCCGCCGAGAGCCACCCGTTCTTCACCGGCAAGGCGCGGGTCGTGGACACCGAGGGCCGGGTAGCGAAGTTCGAGCGGCGGTACGGGGACGAAGGGGGCAAGGGCGCCTCCTGAGCCCGGGTCTCCGCCGCTCACCGCGCCCGGGGCACAATCGGTGGGCAGTGTGTCCCGCGCCGGCCGTGCTCCGGCGGGGCACCCCCGCCCGAGCCTCCAGGAGACCCGCGCCCATGCCCGACAGCCCCGCCCTGCTGGTCATCGGCGAGTGCGTCGCCGACATCGTCCGGATGCCGGGCGCCCCGGACCGGACGCATCCCGGTGGAAGCCCCGCGAACGTCGCGTACGGGCTGGCCAGGCTGGGCCGGCGGACCACCTTGATCACCCAGCTCGGCCCCGACCCAAACGGGCGGCTGATCAAGGACCACCTGGAGTCGGCCGGTGTGCGGGTCCTGACCGACGGGAGCGGCGCGCCCACGCCCACCGCCACGGTCGGACTCGACGACGCGGGCCGGGCCACGTACGGATTCGAGATCACCTGGACGCTCGGCCCGGTGGAGCGGGCCGGTGAGCCTCCCCGCCACGTCCACACCGGGTCCCTCGCCACCGCCCTGGACCCCGGCGCGGGCACCGTCCTGGACCTCGTCCGGTCGCTCCGGGACGGGTCGACCGTCAGCTACGACCCCAACGTCCGGCCCGCGCTGATGGGTGACCACGCCCGGGCGGTGCGGCGGGCGGAAAGCTGCGTGGCGCTGAGCGACGTCGTCAAGGCCAGCGACGAGGACCTGCGGTGGCTGTACCCGGACGAGTCGCCGGAGGAGACGGCCGGGCGGTGGCTGCGCTCCGGTCCGGCGGTCGTCCTGGTGACCAGGGGGGCCGCGGGAGCCACGGCGTTCCTGCCGGGCTCGGCGGTGAGCACGGGCGCGCCGCCCGTGCGGATCGCGGACACGGTGGGAGCGGGCGACGCCTTCATGTCCGGCGCCCTGCACGCGCTGGCCTCGCACGGACTGCTCGGAACGGAGGGCCGCGCGGGACTGCGTTCCCTGGACACCACCCTCCTGGGCGACGTGCTGCGCCGTGCCGTGGCCTCGGCCGCGGTGACCGTCGCACGGGCCGGGGCCCTGCCTCCCGACCGGGAGGAGCTGGCCGCCGCCCTGGCGGGCGGGTCCGGCCCTGACCGGTAGGCGCGGGCCCAGGGTGTCCTCGCCCGTGCCCCGGTCGTTCACTTCGTTATGACCGTGACCCTTACCGACACCGTCCCACCGTCCACGACCGACCTGCTGACCGGCGTCCTCCTCGGTCCGGAGTTCCGCCGCGAGCACGGCTTCTGGCAGCGGCTGATCAGCACAGAACCGTTCCGCCGCCCCGCCGGCGGAACGCCCGAGGAGCGGCTGGAACTCGCCTACGCACGGTTGCGGATCCTCAATAGCGCCCTCGACAGCGGAGCACGGCTCGCCGCCGACCTCCGGGCGCTGGCCGCCCTGCACGCCTGGCTCGGTCCGGTGGATCCCGCCCTGACCACCGTGGCGGGCATCCACTACAACCTCTTCCTCGGCAGCCTCCTCGATCACGAGAGCGTCGGCAGCCGCGACCTGTCGGACTATCTGACGATGCGGCGCATCGGCACCTTCCTCTGTACGGAGGTGGCACACGGCAACAACGCCGCGGCCATGGAGACCACCGCGACGTACGACCGCGAACGGGACGGCTTCGTCCTGCACACCCCGAACGCGGGCGCGCAGAAGTTCATGCCCAACACCAGCCCCGCGGGCGGAGCCAAGACCGGTCTGGTCGCGGCGCGACTGGTGGCCGACGGCGCGGACCACGGGGTGCGCCTCTTCCTCGTGCCGCTCACCGACGACGAACAGGCGCTCCCGGGCGTCCGGGTGCGACGGCTCCCCGCCCGCATGGGCAGCCCCGTGGACCACTGCCTGACCTCGTTCGACCGGCTGTTCGTGGCGCGGGACGCCCTGCTGGGCTCCGGCGAGGACGGCGACGTCCAGGGGGAGTTCAGGACGGAGCCGGGAGACAGGCGCCGGCGTTTCCTGACCTCGATCGGGCGGGTCACCCCCGGCCGGATCTCCATGAGCGCCTGCGCGGCCGGCTCGGCCCGCGCGACCCTCGCGGTGGCCGTGCGCTACGGCGGCCACCGGCTGATCTCCGGCAGCCGCGGCGCGCCGCCCGTGCCGGTCAACGCCCACCGGACCCACCACGGGCCGCTCGCCTCGGCCATGGCCACCGTCTTCGCCATGACCCTGCTGTACCGCAGGGCACAGGAACGCTGGGAGGCCTGCACGGACGACGAGGGCCGGGCCGAGGCCGGGACGCTCGTCGACGTCGCCAAGGCGTGGATCACGTGGCGGGCCCGTGACGTCATCGTCCAGAGCCGTGAACGCTGCGGCGCGCAGGCACTCCTCGAGAACAACGGCATGACCGAACTCGTCACCGGAGTGGAGGGTGCCATCACGGCGGAGGGCGACAACATCGCCCTGTACACCAAGGCGGCCGCCGACATGCTCTTCGCCGCCGGGCCCGGCCGTGCGGACGACCGGGCCGCGCACACCGGCGACCTCGCCGACCCGCGCTTCCTCGGCGCACTCCTCGCCTCGGTCCAGGACATCTGGTTCGCCCGGGCCAGGGAGCGGGTGCTGCGGGCGGCGGACGCCGACGCGCTCGGACGCTGGAACGTCGCATCGGGCCCCGCGCTGCGCGGGGTCGAGGCCTATGCGTACCGGCAGGCCGCCGAGGCGTACGCCGAGGCCCGCGCCGCTCTGCCCGAAGGGGCCGCGAAGGACCGGCTGGGGGAACTGGAGCGCCTGTTCGCCGTCGAGTGGGTGGCTCGCAACAGCGGGGACCTGATGGCCGCCGGTCTCCTGAGCGGCGATCAGACCGAGACCCTGGCGCGGGACGCCGAGGAACTGATCACGGCCGTCGCCGCTCACGCCCCTCAGCTCGCCGACTCCTTCGCCCTGCCCGAGGCGCTGCTCGCCGACTGGCCGATCGCCGGCCCCGGCTACGCCGACGCCTACGACGACCCCGAGGGCCCCTGGAACACCGCCGCGACGGACGCCCGGTGAGCGCCCCGCGCAAGGAGCAGGTGATGTGCGGCGGGCTCGGCGAGCGCCTGGAGATCCTGGGTCTGCGTGCCGTGCTGCTGGCCTACTGGGGCACCACGTCCGTGCTCGCCCGTCGGTGCGGGAAGACGCAGAGCGGCGGCGGCGAATCGGTTCACCCCATGCGCTGACCCGCCCGACGGCCGTCGCCGGTACGGAGGGGAGCGGCTGCCCGACGACCGGCGACGGCCCCGAAGTCCGGCGACACGCCGCGTGATAGCTTGCAGACGCCAGTCACACTCCACGTGGAGTCAGGGAATCCGGTGTGAATCCGGAACTGACGCGCAGCGGTGAGGGGGACGGGCGGGGCCACTGCCACTGGAACACCCTCGGGTGCACCGGGAAGGCGCTCCGTCCGGACGAACCCGAGTCCGAAGACCTGCTGGCACCCGCTTCCGCACCGGGAGCGGAACACCGTACCGGGCTCCGCGCATGAGCCCAGAGACGCCGAGGGACCTTGTGCCGCCCATAGCTAGCACCGCATACCGAACCGCCCTGCTCATCACCGCACTTGTCCTCCTGACCTCCTGCGGCGGGGGTGGGAGCGCGTCCGACGGCGCCGCGCGGGAGGGCTCCGCCGACGGCTTCCCCGTGACGCTGGAGAACTGCGGTCGCACGGTGACCGTCGACGCGCCGCCGCGGCACGCCGTCTCCCTCGACCAGGGATCGACGGAGATCCTGCTCTCCCTGGGCCTCGCCGACCGGCTCGCCGGCAGCGCGACCTGGACGGACCCGGTGATGAAGGGGCTGGAGAAGGACGAGGCCGGGGTGCCCCGCATCGCGGAGAGCCGGCCCTCCTCCGAGAAGGTCCTCGCCGAGGAACCCGACTTCGTCAGCGCGTCGTTCGAGTCCACCCTAGGCAAGGGCGGTGTGGCGTCCCGGGACCAGTTCGAGGAGCTGGGCGTACCGACGTACCTCTCACCCACGGACTGCGCGGGCAAGGACAACACCGGCAGCAGCGACGGCTCCCGCACCGCACCACTGACCATGGACGGCGTCTACGGCGAAGTGCGTGACCTGGCCGAGGTGTTCGGAGTCCCGGAACGGGGCGAGAAGCTGGTCGGGAGTCTCCAGGAAAGGATCGCGGAGGCGACCGCGGACGTCGACGCGTCCGGCACCACCCTGCTCTACTGGTTCGCCAACGCCGAGGCCCCCTATCTGGCGGGCTGCTGCGGAGCCCCCGGCATCATCACCGAGGAGCTCGGCGCGAAGAACGTCTTCGACGACACCCACGAGGAATGGCCCCAGATCAACTGGGAGACCGTCGCCGACCGCGATCCGGACGTGCTGGTGATCGGCGACCTGACCCGCAGGTCGCAGACGGCCGAGAGCGCCGAGAAGAAGATCGCCTTCCTGGAGTCCAACCCCGCCACGAAGAATCTGGACGCCGTCCGGCACAAGCGGTACGTCCTGCTCAGCGGCCAGGCCATGAACCCGACCGTCCGGACCGTGGAGGGCGTCGAGCGTGTCGCGGCGGGGCTGCGCTCGTTCGGACTCGCGAGGTGACGGGGACCGCACCCGACCCTGACACGGATACGCGGCTGTCCCCTCCGGCGCGGACGCCCTCCGGGGCACGGATCCTGCGCGAAGGTGCCCTGTGGAGTGCCGGGATCGCCCTGCTTCTCCTGTCCGTGGCGGTCGCCGTCACGATCGGCCCCGCCCGCGTCTCCGTCCCGGACGTCTGGTCCGCGGTGGGCTCGCACCTCGGCCTGGGTGAGGGGCGGCTGACCCCGATACGGGACGGCATCATCTGGAACCTGCGCATGCCCCGCACCCTGCTCGCAGCGGTCTGCGGGGCCGGGCTCGCGGTGTGCGGCACCGTGATGCAGTCGCTGCTGCGCAACCCGCTCGCCGACCCCTTCGTCCTCGGCGTGTCCTCGGGGGCGTCCACCGGGGCGGTCGTGGTCGTCGTCCTGGGCGTCGGCGGGGGAGCGGTGTCGGTCTCGGGCGGCGCCTTCGTCGGCGCCCTGTGCTCGTTCGCCCTCGTGCTGCTGCTGAGTCACACACTCGGCGGATCCACCGACCGGGTCGTGCTCTCCGGGGTCGCGGCCATGCAGCTCTTCTCCGCGCTCACCTCGTTCGTCGTGATGACCGCCGCCGACGCCGAACAGACCAGGGGAGTGCTCTTCTGGCTGCTCGGCTCGCTGAGCGGGGTCGGCTGGACCGACGTGTGGACGTGCTCCGCCGTGCTGGCCGTGACCCTGGTCATCTGCCTCGGTCATGCCCGTACCCTCGACGCCTTCGCCTTCGGCCAGGACGCCGCGGCCGCCCTCGGCGTGCACGTGGCCCGCACCCGGATCGTGCTGCTCTGCGCGACCGCCCTGCTGACCGCCGCCCTCGTCAGCTCGGCGGGCGCGATCGGGTTCGTCGGCCTCGTCCTGCCGCACGCCGCCCGGGCGCTGACCGGTTCGGGGCACCGGAGACTGCTCCCGGTGACCGCGCTCGCCGGCGCCGTGTTCCTGGTCTGGGTCGACACGCTGGCCAGGACCGTCCTCGACCCGCAGGAGGTCCCGGTCGGGGTGGTCACCTCCCTCATCGGTGTGCCCGTGTTCGTCCTGATCCTCCACCGCACCCGGAGAAGCGCATGACACCCGGCGAGCACGGGACAGGCACCCCGGGCGACGGCCTGCGGGCCGCCCGGATCACCCGGGAGGCCGGCGGGCGGATCGTCCTCGACGGGGTGAGCATCGCGCCGCCGCCCGGCGCCACGGTCGGGCTCCTGGGACCGAATGGCTCCGGCAAGACCACGCTGCTGCGCGTGATGGCCGGCGTGCTCGCACCCGGCGCGGGCGTCGTGACCCTCGACGGCCGCACGCTCGCCGAGACCGGCCGGAGGGCGGTGGCCCGCCGCGTGGCCGTCGTCGAGCAGCACGCGGTGACCCAGGTCGACCTGAGCGTCCTGGACGTCGTCCGGCTCGGCCGCATCCCGCACCGCCGCGCCTGGTCCGCGTCCGGCCCCGAGGACGAGGAGGCCGTACGCGAGGCCCTCGCGCGCACCGGACTCGCCGACCGGGCCGCGCAGTCCTGGCACACCCTGTCCGGCGGTGAGCGCCAGCGGGTCCAGATCGCCCGCGCCCTCGCCCAGCAGCCGAGGGAACTCCTGCTGGACGAACCCACCAACCACCTGGACATCCAGCACCAGCTGGAGCTCCTGTCCCTGGTCGCCGCGCTGCCCGTGACGGCGGTGGTCGCGCTGCACGACCTCAACCTGGCCGCGATGTTCTGCGACCGGGTCACGGTCATGAAGGAGGGCCGGGTGGTGGCCGGCGGAACGCCCTCGGAGGTGATCACCGAGGAACTCATCGCCGACGTCTACCGGGTGCGCGCGGTGGTCACTCCGGAGGGGCCGGACGGGCGCCCTTCCGTGCGGTTCCTCCCGGGGAGAGCGGTCCACGCACGCTACGGGAGCGACGAGAGGGCGGGCCCGTGAACCACCCGGGTCCGCCCCTCGCTGGTGTCGCGCGGCCTTTCGCCGCCGTGTGAGGGGTCAGGTCAGCGACGACGTCCCTGGCCGTACTCGCCGCCCATGTCCTTGTCGCTGCCCATGTCCTTGCCGTCCGCGTAGTCGATCTTCTCCTTGCGGAGCTCCGCGGACACTTCCTTCTGTTCCGTGACCTTGCTGGTTTCGAGACGGACCCGCTCCACGGGGACCGCCTCCTTGCGGACGGTGGCTCGTTCGGCGTGCAGGGTGACTTCGACGTCCTGTTCGCCGAGTTCGCTCCGCCCCTTCACGGCTCCCTTCTCGCCGGGCTGCAGGGGCTCGCGCACCACGCGCACCTCCTCGTGGGACACCGGCACGGTCCGGGTGACGTTCTCCGTCACGACGTACTTGTGCAGGCGTGCCCTCCCGCTCTCGTACTCCTCCGTACCTACCTGGAGCTGCTCCTCGGACCGGACCATCTCCTCCCGGCCGGTGCCGGCGGCGGACCGTTCGGCTCCGGCACCCGCGAGCGGGCGCGACGTGGACGAGGTCTCCGTGTCCCGGTGCCTGCCCATACCGGCGCCGGTGGTGCCCGTGCCGGCGGTGGTGCCGGTGTCCTTCGCGTGTCCGGTGCGGGCGGTACCGGCCGCACCGGCCGCCCCGGCCGCACCCGCGGCACCCATGGTTCCCGTTCCGGTCCCGGACGTCGTGCGCGCGTCACCGCCCGCTCCGGCGTTGCCGGTGCCCTTCCTGGTCATCCCGTAGTGCCGGTAGAGCTCCTGTTCCTCCGATACGGAGAGGTGCGCGTCGGCATCGACCCGGGGAGCGTCCTTGACCTTCTCCTTCGGGTGCGAGACGTGCAGGTCGGAGCCCACCCGGCGGGCTCCCGCAAGCGGCACGAAGCTCTCCTTCATGCCGAACATGCCGGTCTTGACCGTGATCCAGTCGGGCTTGCCGGTGTCGTCGTCGACGTACACCCGCCCCACTGTGCCGACCTTCTCCCCGTCACTGTCGTAGACGGTCAGACCGTCGAGTTCTCCGGAATCCGTGAAACCGTCAGCGGCTCCCATGGCCGATTCCTCCTCGCCCGGGCGCGTCCTGCGGTTGGATCCAGCAGGGGAGGCGCGTCCGGCTTCCATCGCGCCTCACCCGGTTGGACACTGCAACTTCCCGGCCGGTGCCGCGAGCGGCCCGGGGCGGCGGGGAGGGGCGGTTGCCCGGTTCCACGGGGCTGTCGGACCGCCACATGCGTTAGGCCATTCGGGTGAGCACTCTCCCGGGTGCGCCGGAGGTGCGGCTTCGGCCCGACCGTATGATCGACGCGCCGCCGCCGATCTCCGGCGGGCCTGTCAGGGGGTGTGTGGTGGAAACCGTGGGCACCCGTCCGCCCCGGCGGCGCGGCGAGCTGTCGGCCCGGCACGAGGACGGCCTCGGACTGCACCACCTGGTCTGGCGGCTGGGGCCGGGCTGGCGGGTGTGCAGCAGCGCCGTGCTCGGCGGCGGGATCGGGCCGCGCGCCTGGATCCTGAACGCGCAGGTGCCCGGCGGCTATCCGCGACTCGACCCCGGCCGCCACCTCGCTGAGATCGCGGCGGCCGAAGCGCTCGACGGACCGGGAGCCGGGCTGATGACCGCGGCCGACGTCACGGCGTACACCACGGCCGACGACGGCGGGGTGACGGCGACCGTCACCAGCGGCCTCGGTGTACGGGGATGGGCCGCGGCTCCGGCCGAGGGCTCCGGCCGTCCGCTGCCGCCCGGCACCGTCAACATCGTCGTCACCCTCCCCGTGGGGCTCTCCGACGCGGCCCTGGTCAACGCGGTGGCCACCGCCACCGAGGCGAAGGTCCAGGCACTGCTCGACGCCGGACTCGACTGCTCCGGCACGCCGACGGACGCCGTGTGCGTCGCCGCGCCCGACCCGGCGGAGGGGCAGGGCGAGCCGTTCGCCGGGCCACGTTCGGTCTGGGGTGCGCGACTCGCCAGAGCCGTGCACCGCGCCGTGCTGGACGGCGCCCTGCGGCAGTCTTGAGACCCACCGGTCCGGGACCTCGCCGTGTCTCGAGACCCACGGGCCCGGGACCGCGCCGTACCGACGAAGGGAACCTCCCCATGACCACCGCATCCCCCGCCGGAACCGCCCAGGGACCACCGGCCGTCGCGGTCCTGGGCACCGGCATCATGGGAACCGGGATGGCCCGCAGCCTGCTCAGGGACCGGCTGCCGGTCCGGGTCTGGAACCGCACACGGTCCAGGGCCGAGCCCCTGGCCGGCCACGGCGCCACCGTGACGGACACGGCCGAGGAAGCGGTACGCGGAGCCGATGTCGTCCTCACCGCCCTGAACGACGGCCGGTCGGTGGCGGAGACCCTCACCGCAGCAGCGCCGGGTCTGCGCCCGGGGCAGGTGTGGCTGCAGAGCTCCACCGTCGGCCTCGACGCCACGACCGACCTGGCCCACCGGGCCGCCGGACTGGGACTGGTCTACCTCGACGCCCCGGTCTCCGGCACGAAGCAGCCCGCGGAGCAGGGCGCGCTCACGGTGTTCGTCTCCGGCCCGTCCGGCGCCCGCGCCACCGCACAACCCGTCCTGGAGGCGATCGGGCAGCGCACCGTGTGGGTCGGCGAGGAACCTGGCGCCGCCACCCGGCTCAAGCTCGTCGCCAACACCTGGGTGATCAACCTCGTCAACAGCGTGGCGGAGTGTCTCAACCTCGCCGAAGGACTCGGCGTCGACCCGCAGCTCTTCCTGGCCGCGATGAAGGGCGGGCCGCTGGACACCCCGTACCTCCAGGGCAAGTCCGCGGCGGTGCTCTCCGGCGATCTCAGCCCGAGCTTCGCGCTCTCCACCGCCCTCAAGGACTCCCGGCTGATCCTCGACGCGGCCGAGGCGGCCGGAGTGACGCTCGACCTGGTCGCCGCCTCCGCCGAGCGGTTCACCCGGGCGGAGGCCGCCGGACACGGGGACCAGGACATGATCGCCACGTACTACGCGGGCCGGCCCCGGGCGCACTGACCCTCAGACCACGGTCACCGGTGCCTCACCACCGCGTCGAAGAGGTAGCCCTGCGTGTTGTGGGCGGTCGTCGCCGGCTGGGTGCGGCCCGAGCCGTCCGTCGCCCGCGCGAGCAGCCCGCCCGGGTCTCTCTTCCCCGGGACCCGGGCGGCGCTCCGGCGGACCCAGCTCCTGAGCGCCGTGGTCCGGAGGCAGCGGCTCCCCGTTCACCGATCTCGCACGGCCGCGGGTCCACTGTCGAAGCCGCGTCCGGTCGTAGGGGGCTTCGGACGGGGGGCGGGACTCATGGGCACTCCAGGGGAAGAGGTCCGGCGTCCGGGCCGGGCGGACCGGGTCGTCCGGGCGGGGGCAGCAACTCCCTCACGAGAGACCCCACCTGCTCGGTCTCGATGAGGAAGCCGTCGTGTCCGTAAGGGGATTCGATGATCCGGAGGCGGTCGGCGCCCGGCAGCAGCGCCGCCGCCTCCGCCTGTTGCGCCGGCGGGTGGAGCCGGTCCGAATCGATGCCGGCGATCAGCGCCGGCATGCCCGCCCGGCGCAACGCCCGCGCGGCACCGCCGCGTCCCCGGCCCACGTCGTGGGCGTTCATCGCTTCCGTGAGCACCACGTAGCTGCCCGCGTCGAAGCGGCGCACCAGCTTGTCCGCGTGGTGGTCGAGATAGGACTCCACCTGATAGCGCCCGCCCTGCGAGGGAAGCTCACCGGGCTGCGCCCGCCGGCCGAACCGTGTGCCCAGCTCCGCCTCGCTCCGGTAGGTGACATGGGCGATCCGGCGGGCCAGCCCGAGCCCCCGGTGAGGGCCCGAGCCCGGCGCCGCGTCGTGGTACCGGCCGCCCCGCCAGCCCGCGTCGTTCCGGGTCGCGGCGATCTGCGTACTGCCCCAGGCGATCTGCTCGGCCGTCGAAGCCGTGGGGGCGGCGAGCACCAGCAGCGACCCCGTACGGCCGGGCCGGCTCACCGCCCACTCGAGCGCCCGCATCCCGCCCATCGAACCGCCGATCACCGACGCCCACCGGCCGATGCCCAGGGCGTCGGCGAGACGCGCCTCCGCGGCCACCTGGTCACGCACCGTCAGACGAGGGAAGGCGGGGCCCCAACGGGTGCCGTCGGACCGCAGGGACGACGGCCCCGTGCTGCCCTGGCAGCCGCCCAGCACGTTCGGCGCGACGACGAACCAGCGGTCGGTGTCCAGTGCCCGGCCGGGACCGATGAGCGCGTCCCACCAGCCGGCCGACGGATGCCCCGGCCCGGCGGGGCCCGCCGCGTGGCTGTCACCGGTCAGCGCGTGCAGGACCAGCACCGCGTTGGCGCCGTCCGGCGCGAGGCGGCCCCACGTCTCGTACGCCATCCGCACACCCGGCAGTTCCGCCCCGGACCCGAGCCGGAGCGGAGCGTCGAGCACGGCCCACGAACGGCGGCCGGGCGGGTCCCCCTCCCGCCAACCTCCGGCAGCGGGCGGGAGGGGGAGAGCGTGGGGTGCGGCCCCCCGGTTCAGGACGCCGCCTTCGCGGCGCGGAACCCCGCCTCCAGATCCGCCTTGAGATCGTCCACGTTCTCCAGCCCCACGGAGAGGCGCACCAGCCCCGCCGTCGCGCCCGTCGCGGCGAGTTCCTCCTCGGTCAGCTGGCTGTGGGTCGTGGACGCCGGGTGGATGATCAGGCTTCGTACGTCACCGATGTTGGCGAGGTGGCTGAACAGCTCGACCGCGTCCACGAAGCGCTTGCCGGCCTCCACCCCGTCGCGCAGTTCGAAGGCGAGCACCGCGCCGGCTCCGCGCGGCAGATAACGCCGGCCGGCGTCGTACCAGGGGCTGGACTCGAGTCCGGCGTAGTGGACCGCCGACACCTCGTCGCGGCCCTCCAGCCAGCGGGCCAGCGCCAGCGCGTTGGAGGTGTGCCGCTCCAGGCGCAGGCTGAGCGTCTCCACTCCCTGGAGGAGCAGGAAGGCCGAGTGAGGCGAGAGCGCGGGTCCGAGGTCGCGCAGCAGCTGGACCCTCAGCTTCGCGGCGAAGGCCCCGGGGCCGAGATCCGGCCAGTACCGAAGCCCGTGGTAGCTGGGGTCGGGCGTGTGGAAGTCCGCGAACCGCTCGGCGTGGGCTCCGAAGTCGAAGGTGCCGCCGTCCACGACGACACCGCCGATGGTGGTGCCGTGACCACCGAGGAACTTGGTCGCGGAGTGGACCACGATGTCGGCGCCGTGCTCCAGCGGCCGCAGGAGGTAGGGCGTGGGCACCGTGTTGTCGACGACGAGCGGAACCCCCACCTCGTGCGCCACGTCCGCCACGCTCCGGATGTCGAGCACGTCGCCCCGGGGATTGCCCAGCGTCTCGGCGAACAGGGCCTTCGTGTCCGGCCGGACGGCCGCCCGCCAGGCCTCGGCGTCATCGGGGTCCTCCACGAACGAGACCTCGATGCCGAACCGGGGGAGCGTGTGCCGGAACAGGTTGTACGTACCGCCGTAGAGGGAGGCGGAGGAGACCACGTGATCCCCGGCGCCCGCGAGCGTCAGCAGTGCCAGGGTCTCGGCCGCCTGGCCCGAGGCGAGCGCCACGGCGGCCGTACCGCCCTCGAGCGCGGCGACGCGCTGTTCCAGGACGTCCTGCGTGGGGTTGTGGATCCGGGTGTAGATGTTGCCGGGCTCGGCCAGCGAGAAGAGGTCGGCCGCGTGCCGGGTGTCCTTGAAGACGAAGGACGTCGACTGGTAGATCGGCACCGCGCGGGCACCGGTCGTCGGATCCGGCACCGCGCCGGAGTGGATCTGCTTCGTCTCGAAGGACCAGGCGGCCCCGGCGTCCTGCCGGTCGTGGTCCTCAGGTGTGTGCCCCGCGGTGACGGAGTCGACGGGCTGGCTCATGTCATACCTCGCACGGTCGTTCGGGAGGATGTGCGCCGTTCTCAGGGTGTCCGCGCGAGCACGTGGCCTCGCCGCGGCGGCGCACTGGTTACGGACCGTAGAGGCCGCGCGTGCCGGGACGGAAGCAGGTCGCGCAGGTGGCCACGAAGCTGCAATGCCGTCGCAACAGACACGCCGGGCCGGCCCCGCCTTCCGCGGAGCCGGCCCGGCGTCGGTCGTGCGTCAGTCCTGGGCGAACATACCGCTGCGCAGGTTGCGCAGAATGCGGTTGAGCAGCCGCGACACGTGCATCTGTGAGATGCCGAGCTCCTCGCCGATCTGAGCCTGCGTCATCTCCTGGCCGAACCGCATGTCGATGATGCGGCGCTCGCGCGCGTCGAGTTCCCCGAGCAGCGGGGCGAGTGCATGGAGGTTCTCGACCGCCTCCATCGCGGGGTCGGGCTCGCCCAGTACGTCGGCGTAGGTGCGCCCGGCCGTCGCGCGGCCCGCGTGGTCCCCGGCATCGGCCGGCATGTCCAGCGGCCCTGCCGTGTAACCGTTGGCGGCGACGATGCCCTCGGTGATCTCCTCCTCCTCGAGGCCGAGATACCCGGCGAGCTCCCGCACCGTGGGATCCCGGTCGAGGTCCGACGCCAGTGCCTCCTTCGCCTTGGCGAGGTCCACCCGCAGCTCCTGCAGCCTTCGCGGCACGTGGACGGACCAGGTGGTGTCCCGGAAGAACCGTTTGATCTCCCCGACGATGTACGGCACGGCGAACGAGGTGAACTCGACCTCCCGGGCGAGGTCGAAGCGGTCGATGGCCTTGATCAGGCCGATGGTGCCGACCTGGACGATGTCCTCCATGTCGCCGCTGCCCCGGTTCCGGAAGCGTCCGGCGGCGAAGCGTACGAGGGACAGGTTCATCTCGATCAGGGTGTTCCGGGCGTACTGGTGCTCGGGGGTGCCCTCGTCGAGGACCCGCAGCCGGTCGAAGAAGAGCTTCGACAGTCTCCGTGCGTCCTGCGGGGCGATCAGCCCGGCGTCCTCGATCCAGGGGAGTGTGCCGGAGGAATCTGCTCGTTCCGCACCGGCGGTCTGTGCAGTGTGCGCGGTCATGCCGTCACGCTCCTCAGATTGCGGTCCCTGAGGTGTGGGCGCCTTCCCCTGCCCACCGCAACTCATGCATGGACGCACTGATTTGAGCCATGATCCCGCCTGGATTGGCCGTAAATCGCCGGATCGGTCCTACGGGGGCGCATCCGGGGAGCCCTGGAGCACGGGGAGCGCACAGGACCGCCCCACCGGTACGGGGGAGCCCGGTGGGGCGGCCGTCTCCAGGGTGCCACAGGCCGGGACCTGTTGGGAGCGAATCCCGCGCAGTGGTGCACATTCGCCGCACCGGCCGTTCAGGGTGCCGCGTGTCGGAACCCCCGCACGCACGGGCGACACCGTGGCGGCACCGTCGAGGTGCAGGTGCGCGCCGCCGCGCAGCTCCTTGACCGCACGCGCGTGAACAGGCGGGAGGCCCGGGAATAGGCGCGGGGCGGCGCGGCCTTCCCCTTCTGTCGCCGGCCGCCGATATCAACCGGAGTGAGAGAGTCCATGCCCGAGGCCACACCCCTGCCCACGAACCCGTCCGCGTCGCGAGCCGCCGGACCCGGCACGGGCACAGAGCCGCCCCATCCGCTGGACAACCCCGCCCGCGCCTCGCTCACCGGCCCGCACGCCCACTTCGCCCAGCGGCGCGGTCGCATCCTGCGCTACCACCCCGACGTCACCCCCTGGCTGGCCCTGCCGGACGCGCCCGAAGCCCAGGACTGGGCCGACGTGGCCGCGCTCGCGGGTCCCGGCTCGCCCGTCACCCTCACCGCCTTCCGCGAGCCCCCGCCCGCCGACTGGGAGATCGTCTTCCAGGCCGACGGCGTCCAACTGGTCGACGACAGCGTGGACGCCGCCCCCGACCCGGAGGCCAGGCTCCTCGGCCCCGCCGACGTCCCGGAGATGCTGGACCTCGTCGAGCGCACGCGCCCGGGCCCCTTCCTGCCCCGTACCGTGGAACTCGGCACCTACCTCGGCATCCGCCGGTCCGGAGTCCTCGTCGCGATGGCGGGGGAGCGGCTGCACCCGCCCGGCTGGACCGAGATCAGCGGTGTCTGCACCGACGGGTCCGTCCGGGGCCAGGGGCTCGCGTCCCGCCTGGTCAGGGCGGTGGCCCACGGCATCAGGGAGCGGGGCGAAACACCCTTCCTGCACGCCGCGGGGTCGAACACCTCAGCCATCCGGCTCTACGAATCCCTCGGATTCACCCTGCGCCGCAGGACCGCCTTCCTTTCGGCGCTCGTCCCGGCGGACGCGGTGCCGGCCGCCGACGCCAGGACCCGGGACCGCGGGACGGGTAGCTTGGAACACGTGGGGCGATAGGGACGAACAGGCGGGAGGCATGCCGTGGTCATGGGACTCCGGCGCCCGTCGGCGGCGCACAGGGCGCCGCTGCCCGGGGTGGATGTGGGTGAGGAGTCCGCGGGTGCCTCCCGGATCGGGAACGCGGCGCTCGCCCTGTGGCTCTTCCTCCTCACCGCCGCCGTCGTCGTCCTGGACGCCTTCACCGGCGACGACCTCCCTGTCATACCCCTCCTGGTCGTGCTGCCCGCGCTGACCTCGGTCTTCTGTTCGGTGCGGCAGACCACCGCCGTGGCGGTGTGGGTCACGGCGGTGGTCGTGGCGACCAGGATCCCCGCGGCGGGCGCCTTCTGGGACGTGCTCTTCCTCATCGGCTTCACGGCCCTCGCGAGTTCCCTCGGCGTCGTCGCGTGTGCCGCGCGCATCCGGCACGCCACCGAGGTGGCCAGGCTGCGCACGGCGGCCGTCGCCCTCCAGCGGCAGATCCTGCGCCCGCTCCCCATCGTCACGCGCCAGATCTGCGCCCACGGGCTCTACGAGCCGATCGAGGAGGACCGCTTCGTCGGCGGCGACATCTACGAGGTCGTGCAGTCACCCCACGGGACCCGCGTGATCATCGGCGATGTGCAGGGCAAGGGGCTGCCCGCGATCGGAGCCGGTTTCGCTGCGCTCGGCGCGTTCAGGGAGGCCGCCGTGCGTGAGTCCGACATCGTCGCGGTGGCCGACTCCGTCGAGGACGCGGTCGTCCGCCACAACGCCTTCACCGCCGAGACCGGGGAGGCCGAGCGCTTCGTCACCGCCCTGGTCCTGGGGTTCGACGGGAGCGACAGGGTGCGGGTCGTCAACTGCGGTCACCTGGCACCACGGCTGATGCACGCCGGCACGGCGTCGGTGGTCACCCTGCACCGGACGTCCGTACCGCTGGGCATGGCGGATCTCAGCCGTGAGCCGCGTGCCGCGGAGTGGATCGGCTTCCCGCCGGACGCCGCACTGCTCGTCTTCACCGACGGGGTGACCGAGGCCCGCGACGCCACGGGTGACTTCTACCCCTTCGACGAGCGGCTCGGCCGGTGGACGGACCGCGACCCGGACCAGGTCCTGGTGGCGCTCCAGGCGGACCTGGAGGGTTTCTCCGGCGGGGTACGCCGGGACGACGTCGCCGTGCTCCTGCTGAGCAGACCCCCGGACCGCGGGAGCGCGGCGGCGACCCCCGGCGGAGACGCCGTGCAGCGGCCCGCGCAGGGGCACCCGCACTGCGCGTGACGGCGTACGGGGCGATCAGGGGACGTGATCGCGCGCCCGGAAGCACCGGGTGCCACACAGGCGGCAGAGGGCTGCGTGCGGGAAGCGGGACGGAACGAGCGCAAGGGCGCGGGAGTTCGTGATCCAGGCTGACCGTCCGGCGCAACTGCTGATCCCCGACGAGCCGACGAACCACATCGCACCCGGCCAGGTCGAGGAACTGGAGGCAGCGCTCGACCGGTACGAGGGAGTCGTCGTCTCGCGCGACCGGAGCCTCCTGAGCCGCTTCACCGGCGAACACCTCGGACTCCGGGCGGGCCGCGCCGCGAGGGAGACCTACGCCTCCGAGGGGGAGCGCCCCTCGCGTACGTAGGCGCGCAACCGCTCGACGAAGACCCGCTGGCCCGCCACCAGCCGTTCGAGGGCCTCGTCGGGCGTGCACCAGGCGAACCGGTCCATCTCCGGGAACTCCCGCACCACACCGGAGCCCTTCGGCCACTCCATGGTGAAGGTTCCCGGGACCGCCCCGGCGGGGTCCAGCCAGGCCTCCACGGCCCACACGGTGACGATCTTGCCGCCGGACCGACGTGCCTCGCCCAGCGGTACCCAGACACCGTCGGGGAGGGGCAGCCCGAGCTCCTCCTGGAACTCCCGGCGTGCCGCCGCGGCAGGCTCCTCCTCGGTGGGCTCGTACTCGCCCTTGGGCACCGACCACGCGGCCGCCTCGCGCCTGGCCCAGAACGGCCCGCCCATATGGCCGATCAGTACTTCCACGTCGGGCCGGCCGTCCTCGCCGCCCACGACCTGGAAGAGGAGGAGACCCGCGCTGCGCCTGACTGTCGACATGGCGTCAAGTGTGGTGCGGGGAGGCTCCCCTGTCCCGTTGCCGGGACCGGGGGAGTCACTCCTTCGCCGTGCGCTGTTCCTCCTGATGCCCCCGTGGCCCTCTGGTGCGTTCCACCCGGCCCGGTCATGCTGTCCGCCGACGGCGCGATCCGCGCGCGATCCGCTCCCCACCAGGAGGACTTGTGGCCCTTGGCACGCATCACGGCATCCGTCGGTCGCTCGTGCTGCTGGCGACCGCGGCGGCGACGGTGGCCGGGGCCGTCGCCCCCGCGGCCGCCGACCCGACGCCCGACCCCCATCCGCACACCGCCGCCGAGATCCTCAGACCCGTCGCACCGCCGCCTGCGAGCGGGCCGGCCGGCGAGGCGAGATCCGTCGTGGACGGCGACGGCATCGAGACCGCCCGGGCCACCCGCCCCGTCGCCCCCGGCGTCCGCCTGAGTTCGTACGACCGCCTCGAGTCCGACAAGTGGCTGCGTGTCGACACCCTCTCCGTCGATCTGGACGGCAGCGGAGTGCGTGCCGACTACATGTCCTCGGGCAAGGTCGCCGACCGCCGCACGGTCTCCGAACTGGCCGCCGCGCACGACCCGGGCAAGGGCCGGCGCACCGTGGCCGCGATCAACGCCGACTTCTTCGACATCAACCAGACAGGGGCGCCCCAGGGACCTGGGATCAAGGACGGTCTGACGGTCCACTCCCCGGCCCCGGGCGTCAACCGCGCTGTGGGCATCGGGCCGCAGAACGCCGGCCGCGTCCTGGAGCTGTACTTCGAGGGCACGCTGACCCTCCCTTCGGGTGCCCATCCGCTGGCCGCGTACAACGCCGCGAACGTGCCGGCCCAGGGTGTGGGCGCCTACACGCCGGCCTGGGGCGGAGCCGACCGGGCGCTGACCGTCGACGACGCGCGGCCCGTCGCCGAGGCGGCCGTCCGCGACGGCAAGGTCGTCTCCGTGTCGGACGGCACCGGATCGGGGCCCGTGCCCGACGACACGGTGGTCCTCGTCGGCCGGGAGGCCGGAGCGGGACTGCTGGCCGCCCTCGAGCCCGGGGACCCGGTCGGGATCGCGTACCGGGCCCGCACCGACGGCGGAGACGTCCCGCGCACCGCCGTGGGCGGCCGGGAACTGCTCGTCGTCGACGGGGAGGCACAGAACCACGACGGCGAGGGCAACAACACCACCGCGCCACGCACCGCGGTCGGCTTCTCCGAGGACGGCCGGACCATGCAGGTGGTCACCGTCGACGGACGGCAGACCGACAGCGGCGGCGTCACCCTCACCGAACTGGGCGGGATGATGCGCCGGGCCGGTTCGTACAGCGCCCTGAACCTCGACGGGGGAGGGTCCTCGACCCTCGTCGCCCGGGAACCGGGCAGTGACACGCTGCGGGTCGAGAACAGCCCGTCCGACGGCAGCGAGCGCACGGTACCCAACGGTCTGGCCCTGACCGCCCCCGACGGCAGCGGGCGCCTCGAGGGGTACTGGGTCGGGACCCGTACGCCGGCCGGAGCCGCTCCCGGTGACGACCCCGTCGCCGGCGGACACCCCGAGAGGGTCTTCCCCGGCCTGACCCGGCGTCTCACCGCCGCCGGATACGACGAGACGTACGGTCCCGCGGCAGGCGCCCCGCGCTGGCGTGCCGTCAGCCCGGCGGTCGGGGGCGTCGACGCCCGGGGGACGTTCACCGCTCGCCGCGGCGGCACGACCGAGGTCCGGGCGGAACGCGCCGGAGCCCACGGCGGGACCCGGCTCACCGTCCTCGACGGGCTGGCCCGCATCCGGCCGACGACCACGCGCGTCGGCCTGGCGGACGAGAAGGCCACCGGCGGGTTCGGCATCGTGGGCTTCGACGCCCACGGCGCGAGCGCCCCGGTCGAGCCGGCGGACGTCACCCTCGACTACGACCGCACCCTGTTCGCCGTCGCCGAGGACGGCCGGGGATCCTTCACCGTCACGTCCCTGACCGGCTCCGGGGCGGGACGCATCACGGCCACGGTGGCGGGCATCAGCACCACCCTCGCGGTGAGCGTCGGCCTCACCGAGCAGACGGTGGCGGACTTCGACGACGCCGGATCATGGAAGTTCAGCCAGGCCCGCGCCGACGGTTCGCTCGCCGCGACGCCGGACGGGCACTCAGGCACCGGTCTCCGGCTCACCTACGACTTCACCCGCTCCACGGCCACGCGCGCCGCCTACGCGGCCCCGCCGCGGCCCGTCGTCGTGCCGGGCCGGCCGCAGACGTACACCCTGTGGATCAAGGGGGACGGCAACGGCGCCTGGCCGACCCTGCACCTGAAGGACGCCGCGGGATCCGACCAACTGCTGCGGGGGCCGTACATCACCTGGACCGGATGGCGTCAGGTCACCTTCGCCGTGCCGCCGGGCGCGGCGGCCCCGTTGTCCGTGTACCGCTTCTACCTCGCCGAGACGGCCGCGGCGAGGCAGTACACCGGCGAGATCGTCGTCGACGACCTGGCCGCCCAGGTGCCGCCCACCGTGGAGCTGCCCGAACAGGCGGATACCGCCGACCCGTTGATCGACACGGCCTCCGTCACCGAGGGCCGGGACTGGCGGTTCGCGGTCATGTCGGACGCGCAGTTCGTCGCGCGGGACCCGGACAGCCCCATCGTCCGGCAGGCCCGGCGCACCCTGCGCGAGATCAAGGCGGCCCGGCCCGACTTCCTGGTCGTCAACGGTGATCTCGTCGACGAGGGATCGCCCGCCGACCTCGCCTTCGCCCGGCAGGTCCTCGAGGAGGAACTGGGCGACTCGCTGCCCTGGTACTACGTGCCGGGCAACCACGAGGTGATGGGCGGGAGGATCGACGACTTCGTCGCCGAGTTCGGCCCGGCCCACCGCACGTTCGACCACGAGGGGACCCGGGTCATCACCCTCGACACCTCGGGGCTCAGCCTGCGCGGCGGGGGATTCGCCCAGATCCAGGAGTTGCGCGCGCAGCTGGACACGGCGGCGAAGGACCGCTCCGTCGGCTCCGTGATGCTGATCGAGCACGTGCCCCCACGCGACCCCACCGCGCAGCAGGGGAGCCGGCTGAGCGACCGCAAGGAGGCGGCTCTCGTCGAACAGTGGCTCGCCGGCTTCCGCCGCACGACGGGCAAGGGCGCCGCCTTCATCGGCAGCCACGCGGGGGTCTTCGACGCCTCGCACGTCGACGGAGTCCCGTACCTGATCAACGGGAACTCCGGCAAGGCGCCGGCCGGGCCCGCGGACGAGGGCGGATTCACCGGCTGGTCCCTGGTCGGCGCCGACCGGGTCCCACCCGGAGAACAGGCCGCGGCGCGCCGTCAGCCCTGGCGGGGCGGCCCCGACTGGGTCTCGGTCCAGACCCGCGCCCACGTCGACGCGCTGGCGCTCGACGCCCCCTCCCAGCTGGTCAGGGGCCAGAGCGCGGCGGTCGGCGCGCAGGTCACCCAGGGCACACGGACCGTGCCCGCGGCCTTTCCGCTGAGCACCGACTGGACCGGCTCGCCGAACGTCCACATCGGCGGGTCCGACGGCGCCCGTCCGCGCCACATCGCGACCCTGGACCCCGCCACGGGCACACTGACCGCTCTCCGGCCGGGCACCGTCACGCTCGCGGTGACCGTCAACGGGGTCACCCGGCGCGCGGAGGTCCGGATCGCGGCCGGCGCGGTCGCCCCAGCGGCCTGACACACCGCCGTCGGACATGCGGGCGCGCGGCTCCCGGAGCGAGTCCGGGAGCCGCGCGGTGTCCTCGCGGTACCTCAGGTCTTCCGGTAGGCGTACGCCTCCGTGGCCGCGGCCTCCACGGCGTCCAGGTCGCCGCCCGCCGACGCCGTCACCAGCGCGGCGATCGCGCCCTCCACGAACGGGGCGTCCACCAGCCGCGCGCCGTCGGGCAACTCGTCGCCCTCCGCCAGCATGGACTTCACCGTGAGCACCGCGCTCCCGAGATCGACGAGCAGAGCCACCCCGGCACCCCTGTCGACCTTGCTCGCCGCTTCGGAGACCAGCTCCGAACTCGTCCCCAGGCCGCCGGCCGAGGTGCCGCCCGCCGCCGCCATCGGAGCCGTCGCGCCTCCGGCCGCCAGTCCCCTGGCCAGCTCGACGACGGCCTCCGCCACCGGTCCGCTGTGGGAGACCAGCACGATCCCGACCTGCTTCTCCTCGCTCACCGGCCGCTCCCGTCGCTCGACCCGGCGGCCTCGACGAGCGCCCCGACCAACAGCGCCGACGAGGCGGCCCCGGGATCCTGATGCCCGATGCTCCGCTCGCCGAGGTAACTCGCCCTGCCCTTGCGCGCCCGCAGCGGCACGGTCGCCAGCGCGCCCGCCAGCGCCGCGTCCCGGGCCGCCTCGAACGAGGTGCCCAGCGCCTCGACGGCGGGGAACAGCGCGTCGAGCATCGTCTTGTCCCCCGCCTGCGCCCCACCGAGCTGCGCCACCGCGGCGACACCGGCCCCGAGGGCGTCGGCCAGCTGTTCCGGGGTCACCTCCGTCGCATCGCCCAGTGCCTTTCCGGTGCGGCGCAGCAGAGTCCCGTACAACGGCCCGGACGCTCCTCCGACCGTCGAGATCAGATGGCGGCCGGCCAGCGTCAGCACCGTCCCCGGCGTCTCCGGGGCCTCCTTCTCGAGAACGTCGCGCACGGCGGCGAAGCCGCGCCGCATGTTGCTCCCGTGGTCGGCGTCCCCGATCGCGGCGTCGAGCTCGGTCAGCCGGTCCGCCTCACGGTCGACGACGGCCGCGGTGGCGGCCATCCAGCGCCGGAAGAAATCGGTGTCGAGCACAAGATCTCCTGTTCCTCGTACGGTGGAAAGTCCGTTCACCGGCCCCAGCGCAACGCGGGCGTCTGTACCGGCGCGTCCCAGAGCCGGACCATCTCCTCGTCCACCTGGCAGACAGTCACCGAGCAGCCTGCCATGTCGAGTGACGTCACATAGTTGCCCACCAGCGTACGAGCCACCGTCACGCCCCGCTCCGACAGCACCCGCTGCACCTCGGCATTGAACCCGTACAGCTCCAGCAGAGGCGTCGCCCCCATGCCGTTGACCAGAACCAGCACGGGACCGTCGGGGCGCAGTTCCTCCAGCACCGCGTGGACCGAGACGTCGGCGATCTCCCCGGACGTCATCATCGGGCGCCGCTCCCGGCCAGGCTCACCGTGGATGCCGATGCCCAACTCGAGCTCGCCCGACGGCAGGTCGAACGTGGGGCTCCCCTTGGCCGGGGTGGTGACGGAGCTGAGGGCCACCCCGAAGCTCCGCGCGGACTCGTTCACACGCCGGGCCATGGCCTCCACCCGCTCCAGAGGCGCACCCTCGTCGGCGAGCGCGCCGGCGATCTTCTCGACGAACAGGGTCGCCCCGGTCCCGCGCCGGCCGGCCGTGAACGTGCTGTCCGACACCGCGACGTCGTCGTCGACCAGGACCCGGGCGACCTGGACACCCTCGTCCTCGGCGAGCTCGGCGGCCATGTCGAAGTTCAGTACGTCGCCGGTGTAGTTCTTGACGACGAACAGCACGCCCGCGCCGCTGTCGACGGCGGCGGCCGCCCGCACCATCTGATCGGGCACCGGCGAGGTGAAGACCTCCCCGGGGCACGCCGCGGACAGCATCCCGGGCCCGACGAACCCCGCGTGCAGCGGTTCGTGCCCCGAGCCGCCCCCGGACACCAGGCCCACCTTCCCGGCGACCGGGGCGTCACGCCGGACGACGACCCGGTTGTCGACGTCGACGACGAGGTCGGGGTGGGCGGCGGCCATTCCGCGGAGTCCGTCCGCGACGACGGTCTCCGGCACGTTGATGAGCATGCGCAAGGGTTCCTCCTGGGGGAGCGGCGGCCGGCCGGTGGTACTGACCGCCCGTCGTGGTGAGTCGGGTCCCGCGTACGGCACCCAGTATCGAAGAGACAGGTGTGATCCGGAAGCGACGCGTCGGAGAGACGGGTGCCGGAAATTACGAGTCCGGGGCGGACCGGTGGAGCCGCCGGACGGGCCCGGGGCCCGGGGCGGGCCGACGGGGGAGCGGCCCGCCCCTCCGCTCCCCACCGACGCGGCGGTGGCCGCGGATCCGGTCCGCCGGGGCGTGGCCCTCAGCCGCGCGGACAGAACTCGCGGTCGGTCAGCCACTGGCCGAACCACTCGCTCAGCGGAACGGTCACGCACCATCCGGGGTCGTTCGTGCCCGGCGTGGGCTCCGCCGGGGAGGGTTCGTCGGGTACGGGCGCCGTCGGCGTCCCGCTCGGGTCGGCAGCGGGAGCCGAGGGCTCGGTGGCGTCCGGCAGCCCGCTCAGCGTCTCGCGGAACACCTTCGAGGACTCGGGGTTCTCGGCGCACTGCCACACCCCGTGCGGGCAGTAGTCGGTGATGGTCTGGTAGACCGGCTCGTGCAGGTCCATCCACTCCAGCATGCGGCGCATGTACTCGGGGTTGTCGCCGTTGCGGAACAGCCCCCACTCGGGGAAGGAGATCGGCTTGCCGTGCTCGGCGGCGAAGTCGACCTGCTTCCGCAGACCGTACGGTTCGTTCACCTGCTCGTCGAAGGTCCGCGCCGGAGGCTGGTCGTAGGAGTCCATGCCGATGATGTCCACGACGTCGTCGCCCGGGTAGCACTCGGTCCAGGGCACGGCGTCCCGTCCACGGCTCGGTGCGAAGTCGAAGCGGAACTTCTGGCCGGACACGGACCGCATCGCGGTGACGACGCGGTTCCAGTACGCCTTCCACGCGACCGGGTCGGGCCCGCAACGGTGCGTGTACGTCGTGCCGTTCATCTCCCACCCGAGGACGATCACCGTGTCCGGGACGCCCAGCTGGACCAGGCGTTCCGCCAGCCGGCGGAAGTGCTCGTCGAACTGCCCCTGGGCACCGGCCCGCAGCAGGCCCCGCACCTCCTCGTCGGAGACACGCTTCTCGTTCCGTTCCAGCATCGGCGTGTTGAGGACCAGCATCCGGTCCTCGGCGGCCTTCCGCCAGGCCGCCCAGGAGGTGAGGAAGCCGGGACGGCCCTCGATGTTCTCCCACAGGTCGCCCGGCAGATAGGTGTGCCCGACCCGCAGCTCCGTACCGCCGAGCCAGCGCGACAGCTCCCCCATCCTCCGCACGCCCTGCGGCCCGTAGTCCAGATAGGCGCCGATGGCGGTCGACCCGCCGGGCTCCGGCGCTCCCCGGGCGGCACCCTTGCCGGCCTGGGTGGCCGTGGCGTCGTGGTCGGCGAGAAGCGCACCGCCGACGAGGAGGCAGAGCGCGGTCGCCCCGATGCCGAACGTGGTGAGACGACGCTGTACGGGCACGGATCCTCCTGGGACTGCGGCCTGACTCCGACCCTGCCGACCCTAGGGAGAAAGATTCAACAATGGGCTGCTGTATCGCCTGTCAATAGACCATTCGCGACACACGCGGCCTCATCGCGGGCCGTTCGGGTGACTCGTACGGAAGGTGAAAGGAAGAGACCCGACACGGTTGTCGAAATTCGAGTCCACCAGGCCCGGTTCACCCGAAGCCCGGACATCTCCCAGCCGACCGAGCATTTCGCGGAAGAGGGCTTTCATCTCCAGTTTCGCCAGATGTGCCCCCAGACAGTGATGGGGGCCGCCTCCGCCGTATCCGAGGTGCGGATTGGGTGACCGGGTGATGTCGAAGGCGTCGGGATCCTCGAACACGGACGCGTCCCGGTTCGCGGACGCGTAGAGGAGTACGACCTTTTCCCCGGGTGCGAAGGTGTGACCGCCCAGCGCGCATTCGGCTGCCACCGTCCTGCGGAACTGGATGATGGGCGTCGAGTGCCGGACGATCTCCTCGACCGCGCCGTCGGCGTAGCGCTCGAAGTCGGACTCCAGGAGGGCGCGCTGGTCCGGATGCGCGCTCAACAGGACCATCCCGTGGGCGATCGCGTTCCGGGTGGTCTCCACACCGGCGACGAGGAGCAGCGAGAAGAAGGCGCCGAGCTGACGTGAGGACAGGGCCTGCCCGCCGACGTCCGCCCGGACGAGCGCCGAGATCACGTCGTCGGCCGGGGCCCGGCGCCGCTCACGGGCGATGCCCGCCATCTCCAGCTGCATACGGGCCAGGGAGCGCAGGCCCCGTCCCGGGACCCGCAGCCGGGCGCGACCACGCCGCTGCACTCCTACGTACTCCGACGCGTGGTCGATGCGCGCGGCGATCGCGGCCCGATGGCGTGCGGGAATCCCCATCAGGTCGCAGATGACCTCGAACGGCATGCGCGAGGGAGCCGAGCGCATGAAGTCGCCCGGGCCCTCGGCGACCACTTCGTCCACCAGCCGCCGGGCGACGGCCTCGATGTTCTCCTCGGCGGCGGCCAACAGCCTGGGCGTGAAGGCGCGGGAAATGGTCCTGCGCAGTCCCGCGTGCTCGGCGCCGTCCATGTTCACCATGGAGTTGCCGAACACCGCCTTGGCCCAGGGCGCCGGTTCCGGGAGGGTGACACCCGGAGCGCTGGCGAAGACCTGCGGCTGACGGCTGGCGGCCCGCACGTCCGCGTGCTTCACCAGCACGCGGAACGGCGTGCGCGAGCCGGTACGAGGCGTGAAGCGGACCGGTTCGCCGAGCTCCCTCAGCCGGGCGAAGGCCGACAGCCGCTCCGTCCGGGGCAGCCGCCAGAACGCCGGATCGGCCAGATCGGCGCCCGCTGCGCCTCGCGCGCGGTCGGTGGGCACCTGTGTCGGCGCGTTCATGCACAACCTCCGGGAGTTCGGACGGCCATGGTTGCCCGGCGGGCGGCACCCGGCGGCCGACACGGCCGGACGGGCGCGAGAAGTTCCCACGGTCGCGCGATGTCCGGCGCATGAGAGAACCGTTCGCGCCCCGTCTCGTTGCCCACTGGAGCGAGACATCTCGCAGGAGCGGACGAGAGGGAGGTACACCCGTCATGAATCCGACCAGCGGGACCGACGAGGAGCCGGCCGACGCCCCGCGGCCGGCCCGCCGCGCGGTGCTCCGCACCGTCTTCACCGCGGCCGCGCTCGCCGGCACCGGCGGTGCGCTCGCCCCGGTCCTCCTCCAGGGACAGGAGCCGGCAGGCCCGGGCCAGGGACGTGACGCCGTAGGGCCCGAGCGGTTCTCCGAGCTGTACAAGGGCCGCGAGATCCGGGGCACGGCGACCGCCGTCGTCCCGGCCGGGGCGCAGCCGCACGCCGGTGCCGCCTTCGCCGCCCCCGCCGTCGATGTCAGCGTCGACGGGAGGACGCTGCACGTGATGCGGCGCGCCGACGGGAGCTACCTCAGCACCGTCAACCACTACGAGTCGTTCCCGACACTCCTCGAGACGGCCCGCGCGGCGGTCGACGCACTCGGCACCGCCCAGTTGTCAGCCGTCTCCCCGCACACCATCTGAGACCTTAAGGACGAGCACGGGTGCACAGCCGCAAGAATCAGCGCGACCTCACGCGCACCGAGAAGAAACGCCTGGTCGACGCGATCCTGGAGCTCAAACGATCCGGCCGCTACGACGACTTCGTCACCCTGCACCGGCAGCACTACGTCACCGACGGCGAGAGCAGGCCCCGCCCCGCCCACATGACCCCGTCCTTCTTCCCCTGGCACCGTCAGTACCTCCTGGAGTTCGAGAAGGCGCTGCGCTCCGTCGATCCCCGGGTGTCGATCCCTTACTGGGACTGGACCCGGGACAACACGGCGAGCGCGTCGCTCTGGGCGGAGGACTTCCTGGGCGGCAACGGCAGGCCCGGCGACCGGCAGGTCATGACCGGGCCGTTCGCCCACCGGCGGGGAAACTGGCGCATCCGCGCCGAGGTCACCGACGACCACTTCCTGCGACGTGACTTCGGCCGGCCCTCCTCGCCCGTCACCTTGCCCGGCGCCGCGGAGGTGGCCCGCGCGCTGGACGACCCGGTGTACGACACCGCGCCCTGGAACAGTGTCAGCACCACCGGCTTCCGCAACAGGATCGAGGGCTGGGGCATCAGAGGCGGCCGCGGTGTGGCCAACCACAACAAGGTGCACCGCTGGATCGGAGGGTCGATGGCGGGTGCGGCGTCCCCCGACGACCCGGTCTTCTGGCTGCACCACGCCTTCATCGACCTGCTCTGGACCCGCTGGCAGAAGGCGCACCCCCGCTCCCGCTACCTGCCGTCCCGCGCCCTCCCCGCCGACGACCCGCAGCAGGACCGGATCTTCCCGCTCGACCGGCCGATGCCGCCGTGGGACGTGGCGCCCGCACAGCTCATGGACCACACCCGCCTCTACCGGTACGGCTGAACGGCGCGGGCCGCCACCCGGAACGGAACCGGGCCTCCTTCCCCCGCCCGGAGGCGGAGGGAGGAGGCCCGGCGGTGCCTCGGGAGATCAGTGGCCGTAGCCGTACTCGCCCTCGTCCTCGTGGCTGTCCGAGACGTTCGCGCAGGCGTTGCCGAAGGCCGGGTTCAGCAGGGCGATCACGTTCACCGTGTTGCCGCACACGTTGACCGGGATGTGCACGGGCACCTGGACGGCGTTGCCCGAAAGGACACCGGGGGAGTGGGCCGCGACGGCCTCCGCCCCGGAGTCGGCGGTAGCCATGCCGGCACCGCCGGCGATCAGGGCACCGGTACCTGCCATGACGGCGGCCACCTTCGAGATACGCGACATCAGTTCTCCTTGAGAGGATCGAAACCGGCCACCTGGAGTGCGGCCGGCATGCTCTGACAACGCGGAAGCCGACAGACGGTAACGGACTGTCGGAAAACTCATCATCTCAGCTCAATCCCGTCCGATGAACGCCAGTCCGGCCGCCGGGAGTCCGCTCAGCCGGCCGCGCCAGTCCCGCGCGGCGGGGACCCGGGACTTCACCGTCCGGGCCGCGCGGTCCCGTGCGGTCAGCTGCGTCTCGCGCAGCCGCAGCAGCGGCTCCAGACCGGCACGGGCCAGCAGCAGACGCCGGTTGACGACGGCGACGGGGCCCCAGTGGTTCTTGTACTGCTCCGAGCCGCGCAGCAGACTCAGCACACCGTGGTCCACGCCTTCGGTCTCCCGGGCGATCTCGCGCAGCAGCATCGTGGAGACGTCCACCTTCCTCTCCCTGAGCCCGGGGTGGACGCCGTAGAGGTAGCCACCGGTCAGCTGTGCCGAGCGGTAGGACAGGTCGGCGGCCACCACCTCCCCGTCGAGCACGAACTCCCTGACCGAGGCCTCCCCGTCGCGCACCATCCGGCGGGTGGAGCGCACCAAGTGGGAGCAGAAGCGCGGGCGCAGGTGCTCCGGGTTGACACCTCGGCCGAGCCACTGCATTTCGTGCAGCGCGAGCAGGGTGCCGATCGCCCCCGCCACCCGGTGGACCGGCGCGGTGCGGCATTCGATCCCCAGCGCGTCGATCCTGCGGAGCTTGGCGCGGGCCCGCTGGGCCCGGGACCCGGTCATCCTCCTGATGAGGGCGTCGATCGGCTCCGCGGGCAGCTCCATGCACGTCGAGTCCGTGCGGCTGCTCCGTGCGCCCGGCCACGCCTCGAACAGCAGGTGCGCCGAGGCGTCGGGCCGGACCTCCCGCAGGTCCACGACGGTGTGCGAGGCCGCCCTGTGGAGCCCGCGCTCCAGCGCGGTGACCGCCGCCCGGGTGTCCTCGCCGTCCACCAGGATGTCGAAGAAGTCGGAGATCGCGCCGCCCATGGGCACCAGCAGAGGCATGGGGCGGTGGACGAGCATCAGGGGCACCGCACCGATCAGGCGTCCGTCCCGGCGCGCCAGCACGACCCGCAGCCGGCCGGGGACTCCGTAGGAGAGCCACCAGGAGTGGAGCCACGCGTGACTCTGGAAGGGGGTGGCGGTGGGGCAGCGGCGGTGCAGCGCGTCCCACTCCGCGGCGAGGTCCGCGAAGTCCGCCAGGTCACGGCAGAGGGTGACGGTCAGCCGGCCACGACGGTCGGTGTTCATCGCACCAGCTCCCGTTCGCCTGCCGCGCCGCCCTGGGCGGGGCCGGGCACCTGCGCGGTGACGCCGCGGCGGCCCTGGCGGGGACGGACGAGCAGGACCAGTCCGCCGACCAGTCCGCCCGCGCCGGCGCCGACGGCGGTGCCGAGGGGAGCGGACGGGGACACCGGATCGACGGGGGGCACGGCGTGCGAGAACTTGATCAGCTTCACCCCGGTGTCCTTCGAGACGTGCCCGCTGCTGACGACCACGGCCTCGGTCACCGCGTTGGCGATGTCCGCCGCACGGTCCCGGTCGGCCGACGTGCCGGTCACCGCGATCATGGGTGAGTCCGGTGAGGTCTCGGACCTCACGTGCGTGCGCAGTTCGCGCACGGGCTCCCCGGCGGCCCCCTTGGCGTAGGCCAGGGTGGCGTCGCTGGTGGCCAGCCGGCCGTACGACTGCGCGTAACCCAGCGCGGCGGCCGGGTCGATGTCCTTGCCCGCGGTGACCACGGCGTAGCTGGTGGCCGCGTACTCGGGGCGGGCGAGCACACCGTAGGACAATCCGCAGGTGGCTCCGAGCAGGACACAGGCCGGCAGGGGCCACCAGGCGGGGCGTACGAGTGCGGGGCGGAGCCTGCGCAGCCGTCCGGCGACGGTCGGCTGCTGCTCGGGCGAGTCGGTCATGGATGTGCTCTCTCGGTCGTGGGAACGGTGGCGGTGTCGACGGCCTGTGCGTAGACGTCCATGAGGCGCCGGCTGCTGAGCCGGATGTCGTAGTGGTCCACGGCCGCGGGCGGTGGCAGCCGGCGGGCGCCGCCCTCCGTCCGGTGCCGCAGGGCGGCCGTCAGTTCGGCCGTCAGTCCGGCCGTGGGATCGGTCGTGCCGGAGGCGGAGCCGATGCGTGTGGTACCCGGCACGCGGCCTGCCGGGAGGTCCTCGACCGCGGGGCAGGCCGCGTGCACAACGGGCAGTCCGGCGGCCAGGGCCTCGACCACGGCCAGACCGAAGGACTCCTCGCGGGACGCCGAGACGAACAGGTCGACGGCGCTGAGCACCGCCGGGACGCCGGGAGCGGTGCCCGCGCCGCCGCACTCGCCGAGGAACCTGACACGGCCGGTCACCCCGAGCCGGGCGGCGAGAGCGCGGAGCGGCGCGGCCTCCGGGCCGTCCCCGGCCAGGACGAGCCAGGCGTCCGGGAGCGCGGCGACGGCACGGATCAGCGCGTCGAAGCGCTTGCCGGGGACGAGCCGGCCCACGCCCCCCACCACGAAGGCCGCGTCGGGCAGCCCCAGCAGGGCCCGTGTGGACGTCCGCAGGCCGCTGTCGAAACGGAAGGCGGCGGCGTCGATTCCGTTGGGCACGGTGTGGATCCGAGCGGCCGGCACACCCCAGTCGCGCAGTCTGCCCGCGACGGTGTCGGAGACGGCGACCGTCGCCGCGCCCAGCCGCTCGGTGCGCAGATAGAGCTCTCGGGTACCGCGGTTCAGCGGCCGTCCCTCGATCTCCGCGCGCCCGAGGGAGTGTTCCGTCGCCACGACGGTGGTGCCGGCCAGGCGCGCCGCGATCCGGCCGTAGACACAGGCACGGTAGAGGTGGGTGTGCACGAGATCGTAGGAGCCGCGTCGGATGAGCCGGGCCAGCCGCGGCAGGGCGCCGAGGTCCCGGTTGCCCCGCATCCCGAGGTTCCGCACACGCACGCCGTCGGCGCGCAGCCCCTCGGCGACCGACCCCGGGTTGGTGAGCGTCACGACGTCGCAGCGCACCGGCAGATGACGCAGCAGCAGCCGCAGCTGCTGCTCGGCCCCGCCGGCGCCGAGTCCGGTGATGACGTGCAGTGCCTTCACGCGGCGTCACCCGGGCCCGCGGTGCCGGCCACGCGGTACCGCAGCCGGTGCCGCACTTCCTTGGCACGCAGGCGCGCGCCCCGGTCGGCGTGGCTGACATGCGTGCGGGGCAGGGCGAGCGGTCCCGCCAGGGCGCCGGGAGCCAGGGCGCACCCGTAGGCGTATCCCGCCTCACGCACGGACGCGGCCACCCGCCGGTCCGCCGTGCCGTACGGATAGCAGAAGCCGGCAGGCGCCCGGCCGGTGACGCGGCGCAGCGCCTCCCGGCTGCCGTGGGTCTCGCGGCGGAGCTCGTCGTCGGACAGCTGCGTCAGATCCCGGTGGAGCAGTCCGTGCGAGCCGATCTCCATGCCCGCCGCGGCGACGGTGCGGACACCCTCCTCGGTCAGGAGGGGTCTGCGCGGGCCGAGCGGGTCCCAGACGTTGGAGCCGCCGGGCCGTCCCGGCAGGACGAACACCGTCGCGGTGCAGCCGTGGGCGAGCAGCACCGGGAGCGCCTCGTCCAGGAAGTCCGCGTACCCGTCGTCGAACGTGAGCCCGACCAGCCCGTGCTCCCCGGCGGCGTGCCCGCGCAGCAGCGTCGCGGTGCCCACGCCGGTCAGTCCCCGGCGGCGCAGCCAGGTCAGCTGCTCGTCGAGGCGGTCGGCCGAGACGGTGATGCCGTACGGATCGTCCGTCGGATCGCTCACCGAGTGGTAGGTCCAGATCCACGGCCGGGACCGGACCGGGAGCGTACGCGCACGGCGTGGTGAGGTGTCAGCGGCCATGGGGGAACCTCTGTCGGATGAGTGCCAGCAGATGGACGGCTTCGGGGGCCCGGAGCACGAGTCCGGTGAGCAGGAAGGTCAGGGGCACGAGGAGACAGCCGGCCGCCAGTCCGGGAACCGGCCCCGGTACCAGGTCCGTGGCCAGCCGGCCCGCCGCCGCGGCGACCGCCGCCGCGGCCACCGGACGGGCGAGGGACAGCGCGACGGTCCCCGGCCGCACCGCGACCGCCCGTGTGCCCAGTCCGAGCAGCATCAGCAGGGCTGCCGTGCTGATGCCGACGGCGTTGGCTGCCGCGATGCCGTCGACGCCGGACGGGCCGGCCAGCAGCAGACCGGCGACCGTGGTGACGAGGAGACCGGCGCCCATCGCGCCGAGCGGGTACCAGGTTGGCCTGCCCGCCGAGAAGAACGGCCGGCACAGCGCCCCGACGAGCGTGTGGCCGAGCAGGCCGAGCGCGTAGACCCGCATGACGCCCGCGGTGGCGGCGGTGTCCGCCGCGTCGAAGGCTCCCCGCTGGAAGAGGACCTCGACGATCTGCGGCGCACAGGCGAGGACCGTCGCCGTGCCCAGCAGCACCACGGTGCCGGCCAGGGCGAGATCGCGTTCGACCCGTCGCCTGGCTCCTTCCCGGTCCCCGGCCGCCATGGCCCGCGCGACGACGGGGAAGGTCACCGTGCAGATCATCATGGACAGCACCATCGGCAACTGCGCGACCTTCTGGGCGTAGTTGAGATGGGAGATGGCCCCGTCCGGCAGGGAAGAGGCGAGGAACCGCTCGACGAAGACCTGCGACTGACGGCTCACCACGAACAGGATCACCGGGGCCAGGACCGTCACACCGAGAAGGGCCGGGCCCTCTTCCCGCACCGCCCGCCTCCCGCCTCCGCCCGGCACCAGCCGCACGAACGTGGGCAGCAGGGTGAGGATCATCAGCAGACTTCCGACGGCGACACCCGCCGCGGCGGCTCGCACCCCCCACACGGAGTGCAGCGCCAGGGCCATGCCGATGATGCCGACGTTGTACGCGATGTAGACACCGGCCGGCGCCAGGAACCTGCCGTGCGCCCGCAGTGCCGCGCTGAAGTACCCCGTGATCCCGAAGGTGAGCACCGTGACGGCCGTCAGACGCGTGCAGTCCACCGCGAGCCGGGGATCGTCCAGCCCCGGTGCCAGGATGCCGACGGCCCAGGGCGCACCCCAGACCAGCAGCGCGCCCGCGCACGCCAGTGCGGCGGACAGCCGGGGAAGGGTGTCGGCCACCAGGGCGCGGACCGGGTCCCGCGCGTGCCCGCCGGCGGCCCGCCGGGTCAGCGCCAGGCTGAACGCCGGGACGAGCAGCAGCGCCATGCCGTCCTCGATCAGCAGCGTGGCGGCCATCTCCGGCACCGTCCAGGCGATCAGGAAGGCGTCGCTGGCGTGACTGGCGCCGAAGAGCCGGGCGACGGCCTGGTCCCGGACGAGCCCCAACAGGGCGGCGACGACGGTCAGTCCCGCCGCGCCGCCCGCCGCCCGGGCGAGAAAGGGACCAGGCCGCGTCCGGGCACCGGGGGCGGCAGGCTCGTCGGCCGTCGTTCCCGGGGCCGGATCCGTGGTGGCTCCGCTCACGCGCGGGCCGTCCTCTCCGGCTCGGCGAGCGCCCACCACGCGGCGAGGCCGAGCACGATGCCGGTCAGCACGGTGGAGGGACCGCCGATGTCCGCGTACAGGAAGTCGACCGTCTGCCAGGTCATCAGACCGACAGCAGCGAGGCCGCAGTCGACGGCCGCCGCCCCCCGGGCCCGGGCGAGCAGCAGCCTGCGGACACCGCCGGCCAGGAGAGCCGCCCAGGATCCCACCAGGGCGGTGAAGCCGATGAGTCCCTGCTCGCTGAGGACCAGCAGGTACATGTTGTGGGGGGAGAGCAGGGGCTGCTTGCGGAACTCCTGGCCGGCCCCCGCCGTGTCGCTCCCGGCGGAGAGCCCGATCGAGGCGTGCCCGTCCCGGTACGCCGGGAAGCCCTTGAGACCGACGCCCGTGGCGGGGTGCTCGCGCCACATGTCCGCCGCGGCGGCCCACATGGTGTAGCGGTCGTTGACCGACCGGTCGGGCGCACCGGTGACGTCGGTGATGCTGGTCAGCCGCTGCGAGATCATCTCGGACCCGACACCGGGACCACCGACCAGGACGACTCCGGCGGCGCCCAGTACGGCCAGCGCGCGGACGGCCTGCCGGAACCCGGTCAGGGCGATCATGGCAAGGGCGCCTGCCACCGTCGCGATCCACGCACCCCGGCTGAAGGACAGCGTGAGCGGGACCACCAGCAGGGCTGCGGTCGACGGGGCCCACGGCCTCAGCCGGCGAGGGGTGCCGACGGGCGTGCGGAGCGCGTACGCGGCGGCGGCGACCAGGCCGTAGCCGACCACCGTGGCCATCCCCATCACATCGCCGGGGCCGAACGTCCCGACCGCGCGGATGTCCTCCCCCATGTAGGAGGCGCCGGATCCGGTGACGTACTGGTGGACACCCGTCGCCCCCTGGACGACGGCCAGCACGACGAGGGCGCCCGCGACGGCCCGGAACCCCTGGGCGTCCCTGACCAGCAGAAGGACGGCGGCCGGCACCAGCACGAAGATCTGCAGGTACCGGACGAACCCGGGCAGCGCCGCCACCGGGTCCGCGGCGGTGACCGTGGCCACGGCGAGGCCCACGGCCGGCAGGCCCAGCACCACCGCCGCGACCGGGCTGAGGGGACGCCTCCGCAGGTACAGCAGACGCCCCGCGCAGACGAGGACGGCCACCCCCGAGAGGAGATCGGCCGCCGGCAGGCCGTACACGGTCCAGGCCTCCGCTCCGTCGCCCGGCAGGGCCACGAGCAGGACCGTCGCGATCAGCACGAGCACCGGCCGGCGGTGGTTCCACCCGCGAGGCGGCACCTCCTCGCGGCCATCGGGAACGGCGGGTGCCGCGGTTACGGTGAGTGCCACGGCTCAGCTGCCTCCGAGCCGGAACACCGAGCCGGCCGTGCGCGCCAGCACGCACAGGTCCTGCCACAACGACCAGGTCTCGATGTACCGGTTGTCGAAGCGGGCGCGGTCCTCGATCGAGGTGTCGCCGCGCAGACCGTGCACCTGCGCCAGCCCCGTGATGCCGGCGGGCATCCGGTGCCGGGCCCGGTAGCCCGGGTGCATACGGCTGAACTTCTGCACGAAATAGGGGCGTTCGGGCCGCGGGCCGACCAGGCTCATGTCGCCCCGTACGACGTTCCACAGCTGCGGCAGTTCATCGAGCGACGTCCTTCGCAGCACCCGGCCGGCCCGGCTCATGCGCCGGTCCGACGACACGTTCCACCGGGTGGCCGACTCATGGGCGTCGGCGGGACGCAGGGTGCGGAACTTCAGCAGGACGAACGGCCGTCCGTGTTCGCCGATCCGCTCCTGGTGGAAGAGGACGCCGGGACCGTCGCACACACGGACGGCGAGCGCGCAGGCGGCCAGTACCGGGGACGCCACGATCAGGGCGACCGCGGCCAGGACCGCGTCCATCACCCTCTTCACCCGGTGCGCGACGGACCGGTGGGGCCCGGCGCGCAGCGAGTGGGCGGCGAAGCCCCACACATGGTCCGGTCTGTCCGTGGTCCGGTATCGCCCGACCGCGCTCTGATCGGTGATCAGCCACACCTGGCAGCCGTGCCGGGTGAACAGGTCGAAGAGTTCCGCCCCGTCGGGCACCGTCTCGGGCGCGACCGTGAAGACGGCGTGCCGTACGGAGTTCTGCACGACCGCCCGGCCGGCGTCCTGCACCGACGCGAGGACGGGCAGGGCCGCCTCCCCGGCCGGCTGGTCCCCCTGCGTACCGGAGCCGGTCACCCGGCCGACCGGCCGCATCCCGTACCGCCGGTGTTCCTGCAGCACCGCGACGACCCGGTCGGCGACCGGGCCGTCGCCGACCACCAGGGCGGACCGAGGGCTGCGCCCGGCCGACCAGAGCCGGGACCGGTGGACCAGGGCGCGGGCACCGCAGCCCACCAGGATCTGGAGACCGGCCGCGCAGCCGAGGGCCGTCCACCCGGCGGCATTCCGCGGGTCGTGCAGGGTCACCGCCTCGGCGACGACGTACCACTGCACGACGGCCAGCCAGGCCAGCGCGGGCAGTTCCGCCAGAGCGGACGGGGAGAGACCCGGCCGGTAGAGACCCCGGTAGGCGTGCAGGAGCAGCTGGACGGCGGCCTGCACGAGGACGACGGCCGTCGGCCACATCCCCGGCGCGACCAGGGCCGCGGCCGCGCCGAGCGCGAGGGCGTCGGCGGCCATGAGAGCCGCCGGTGCGCGTCGTCGTGGCGCGCGTACCGCGGGCCGTGGTGCCGTGGCGTCCTTCCCGCCGCTGCGCGGCGGCCGGATCGCGGAAGCCGCACGCCGCACGGCCGTCGCCTGGGCGGCCCGGGGGACAGGTGCACTCTCCGTCGTCATCGCTCGGTGCGCCTCCTCGTCGTTGAGCGGGACTGGCCGACAAGTTCCTCGTAGAGATTCAGGACCGCGCCCGCGGTCCTCGACACGTCGAAGACCGCCCGGGTGCGGCTCTGCGCCGTGCTGCCCAGCTCCGCCCGCAGCACCGGATCGCCCAGCAGCGCGGTCAGCGCCGCCGCGAGGGCCGGTGGGTCGTCGGGCGGCACGAGGCAGTGGGACAGCTGTCCGGGCGGCAGGCTCTCCCTGGCCCCGTCGACGTCGGTCAGCAGGACGGGGGTGCCGCAGGCCATGGCTTCGAGGGGAGCCAGGGCCATCCCCTCCCAGCGAGAGGGGAGCACCAGCAGATCCGCCGCGTGGATCCAGGGCCGCACATCCGTGGCGGCCCCCGCGAACAGCACGCCGGGAGGCGCGGTGCGCCGCAGCTCGTCCCCGTGCGGTCCGTCACCGACCAGGACCAGCCGCGCACCTGTGACCGCTGCCGTCCGCCAGGCCCGCAGCAGCACGTCCTGGCCCTTCTGCCGGCTCAGGCGTCCCACACACACGACGAGCGGTACGTCCGCCGGAATCCCTTCGAGGAGGGGGAGGGAGGACCGGGCCGACATGCCGGCGTCCTCGCCGCCGGGGCGGAAGCGGCCGAGGTCGATGCCGTTGTGGATCACCGACCAGCGCGCCGTGATGCCCGCGCGCTGTCCGGCCCCGCGCTCGGACTCGCTGACACAGAGGATGCGGTCGCTCCACCGCGCCCCGAAACGCTCCCACGCCGCGGCCAGCCGTGCGGCCCGGCCCTCCAGAGCCTCGAACGACCAGGCGTGCGGCTGGAAGACCGTCGGAACCCGCCCGCGTACGGCCAGACGTCCGGCGAGCCCGGCCTTGGCACTGTGGGCGTGGACCACATCGGGAGCACACGCGCGGATCAGCCGGTCCGCGGTGACGACCTCCCGTCCCAGCCCGGGGCCCGGGGCCCGTTCGGCAGGCCAGGCACGCACCCGGGCCCCGGCCGTGGAGGCCCCGGCGGCGAGCGCCCCGTCCGGCGGGCAGGCGACGACGGGACGGAGCCCTGCCCGTACCTGCGCCGCGACCAGGTCGGTCACGACCCGCGCGACGCCGCCCTCCACCGGCTGGACCAGGTGAAGGACTGTCAGCCGACTTCTGTCGGTGCAACTCTTCTGCAGCACGCACGGCTCTCTTTCACATGCCCCCGAAGAGCCGGTTCGGTTGAACACCGGCGGCAAGGAATATGGCGGTGGAGACCGAATGAGTGGAACGGAAACCGAAACGCACTGTTGCAGAACGTACGTGGGAATACACGCAGACTCGCGCTCGTGTCCACGTGGATTGACCGTGGACAGGCTGCCGACCACCGGTTCCTCGAATCGTGCGGCGTGTCAGGCGGCCATGTCTTCCTTTGTCCGCGGCGGTGCCGCATGATGACCGGGCCGTATGCCTCTGTGTATCCCCGGACCCCCGGATGCGCCGAACGGTAATGTGCCGAATTCGCCGCCGAGTTGAGCGGACGAATTCAGGCCCGGGGTGTTCCTGTCGTCCTGGCGGCATTTTCCGGGCCCCTCCGTCGTCCCGCACGCCTGCGCGTGAACCGGCCAACCACGCCGGAACGGCCGTGGTGTCCGCCGCGCGCCGGATCCACTGAGGGCCGGGCCGTGTACCCGCGCACGGGCCGAAGGGGCAGTATCGGGTACGACTCGTGATGATCGTCCGCCCCGTGGCGGTCCGCGAACGGCCGATGAGGACAGAGGAGAAACGATGGTTCACGAACGGGCCGGTCAGCCGGCGCAGCCCGGAGACCTGGTGGATGTGGCACGGTTGGTGACGGCCTACTACACCGTTCACCCCGACCCGGCAGAGCCCGGCCAGCGTGTGGCCTTCGGGACCTCGGGGCACCGTGGATCGGCGCTCGCGGCGGCGTTCAACGAGGACCACATCGCCGCCACCACCCAGGCGATCTGCGACTACCGGGAGCGCCAGGGTACCGACGGACCGCTGTTCCTCGGCGCCGACACCCACGCACTGTCCGAGCCCGCCCGGATCACGGCGGTGGAGGTGCTGGCCGCCAACGGCGCGACCGTCCTGATCGACAGCGACGACGGCTACACCCCCACGCCGGCCGTCTCGCACGCGATCCTGACGTACAACCGTGACCGCACGGGCGGCCTCGCCGACGGCATCGTCGTCACCCCTTCGCACAACCCGCCCGCCGACGGCGGGTTCAAGTACAACCCGCCGCACGGCGGCCCTGCCGGGTCGGACGCCACCTCCTGGATCCAGGACCGGGCGAACGCCCTGATCGAGGGAGGGCTGAAGGAGGTCCGGAGGATCCCCTACGCCCGGGCGCTCGCCGCGGACACCACCGGACGGCACGACTTCCTGACCGGCTACGTCGACGACCTTCCGGCGGTCCTGGACCTGGACGCCGTACGCGACGCCGGCATCCGGATCGGTGCCGACCCGCTCGGCGGCGCCTCGGTCGCCTACTGGGGGCGCATCGCCGAGCGCCACCGGCTCGACCTCACGGTGGTCAACCCGCTCGCCGACCCGACCTGGCGCTTCATGACGCTGGACTGGGACGGGAAGATCCGGATGGACTGCTCGTCGCCGTACGCCATGGCCTCCCTGATCGAGCGCCGCGACGCCTACACCATCGCCACCGGCAACGACGCCGACGCCGACCGGCACGGCATCGTCACCCCCGACGGCGGACTGATGAACCCCAACCACTACCTCGCCGTCGCGATCCGCTACCTCTACGCGCACCGCGAGGGCTGGCCCGCCGCCGCCGGCATCGGCAAGACCCTGGTCTCCTCCTCCATGATCGACCGCGTCGCCGCCGATCTCGGGCGGCAACTGGTCGAGGTCCCGGTGGGCTTCAAGTGGTTCGTGGACGGTCTGTTCGGCGGCACACTGGGATTCGGCGGCGAGGAGTCCGCGGGAGCGTCCTTCCTGCGCCGCGACGGCCGTGTGTGGACCACCGACAAGGACGGAATCCTGCTCGCCCTGCTCGCGTCGGAGATCACCGCCGTCACGGGCTCCACCCCCTCCCAGCACTACGGCGAACTCACCGCCAGGTTCGGCGATCCGGCCTACGCCCGGGTCGACGCCCCGGCGACCCGTGAGGAGAAGGCGGTGCTGGCCCGGCTCTCCCCGGAGCAGGTCACGGCCGACACGCTGGCCGGGGAACCGATCACGGCCGTGCTCACCGAGGCGCCCGGCAACGGCGCGGCCGTCGGGGGACTCAAGGTCTGCACCGACAGCGCGTGGTTCGCCGCGCGCCCGTCGGGCACGGAGGAGGTCTACAAGGTGTACGCGGAGAGCTTCCAGGGGGCCGAGCACCTGGCGAGGGTCCAGGACGAGGCCCGCGCCCTGGTCTCCGACGCACTCGGCGCCGGCTGACGTCGGGGCGGGCGCACCCGGCACCGCGTGCGCCCGCCCCCGCCGGACGGGCTTTCAGCCGCGGCCGCGGAACGCCCGGAGAATCTCTTCGGCGGCCAGCGTGGCCGTCAACTCGCCTTCCCGGACACGCTGTTCGACCTCCGGTGTCAGGGCGCGCACCGCCGGGTGGCCGCGCAGGCCGTCCAGCAGCTCGTCGCGGACCATCGCCCAGGTCCAGTCCACCTGCTGCTCGCGGCGCTTGGCCGACAGACGCCCGGTGGACTCGAGGAGCGTACGGTGCTGCTCCAGCTGCTCCCACAGGGCGTCCAGCCCGGTCGACTCCCTTGCGCTGCACGTCAGCACCGGGGGAGTCCAGGCCGCGTCCACCGGGTGCATCAGCCGCAGCGCTCCCGCCAGTTCACGCGCCGCCGCGCGGGCGTCGCGTTCGTGCGGGCCGTCGGCCTTGTTGACCGCGATGGCGTCGGCCAGCTCCAGGACGCCCTTCTTGATGCCCTGCAGCTGGTCTCCGGTACGGGCCAGCGTGAGCAGCAGGAAGGTGTCGACCATGTTGGCGACCGCCGTCTCCGACTGCCCGACGCCGACCGTCTCCACCAGCACCACGTCGTAGCCCGCCGCCTCCATCACCACGATGGACTCCCGGGTCGCCTTGGCCACTCCGCCGAGCGTCCCCGCGGTGGGGGAGGGGCGTACGAACGCCCGCGCGTCCACCGCCAGCCGCTCCATCCGGGTCTTGTCGCCCAGGATCGAACCGCCCGTCCGGCTGGACGACGGGTCCACGGCCAGCACCGCGACCCGGTGCCCGAGCCCCGTGAGCAGGGTGCCGAGGGCGTCGATGAACGTGGACTTCCCGACGCCCGGAACCCCGCTGATCCCGATGCGCCGGGCGCGCCCCGAACGGGGCAGCAGCTCGCTGAGCAACCGCTGCGCCTGCACCCGGTGGTCGGGGCGGGTCGACTCGACGAGGGTGATCGCGCGGGCCACGAACGCCCGCTTCCCGTCGAGCACGCCCTTGGCGTACGCGTCGATGTCGATCTCGATCCGCGCCATCCGTCAGCGGCTCACAGCTCGTGGCCGAGCGCGGCACCGAGCCGCGTGACCAGGTCGTGGGCGGCGTCCGGGATCACCGTGCCGGGCGGGAACACCGCTGCGGCACCCGCCTCGTGCAGCGCGTCGACATCCGCCGGCGGGATCACTCCTCCCACCACGATCATGATGTCCTCCCGGCCCTCCGCGGCCAGTTCCTCGCGCAGCGCCGGCACGAGCGTGAGGTGACCGGCGGCCAGCGACGAGACGCCCACGATGTGCACGTCCGCCTCGACCGCCTGCCGGGCGACCTCGCCCGGCGTCTGGAAGAGCGGGCCGACGTCCACGTCGAAACCCAGGTCGGCGAAGGCCGTCGCGATCACCTTCTGGCCGCGGTCGTGTCCGTCCTGGCCCATCTTGGCGACGAGGATGCGCGGACGCCGCCCCTCCGCCTCCTCGAAGTCGTCGACGAGGGCGCGTGTGCGGTCCACGGACGGGGACTCTCCTGCCTCTTTGCGGTACACCCCGGAGATCGTACGGATCTGGCCCGCGTGCCGGCCGTAGACCTTCTCCAGCGCGTCCGAGATCTCCCCGACGGTGGCCATCGCCCGGGCGGCGTCGACCGCCAGCGCCAGGAGGTTGCCCTCGAGACCCGGCCCGGGGTCCCGCTCCGCCGCCGTGGTCAGCGCGGCCAGCGCGTCCTGGCAGGCCGTCTCGTCGCGCTCCTCGCGCAGCCGGCGCAGCTTCTCGATCTGCTGGGCGCGTACCGAGGTGTTGTCGACCTTGAGGACGTCGATCTTCTCGTCGGTCTCCACCCGGTACTTGTTCACCCCGATGACAGGCTGACGTCCGGCGTCGATCCGCGCCTGCGTACGGGCCGCGGCCTCCTCGATCCGGAGCTTCGGGATGCCCGCGTCGATGGCCTTGGCCATCCCGCCGGCCGCCTCGACCTCCTCGATGTGCTGCCAGGCCCGCCGCGCCAGGTCGTGCGTCAGCCGCTCGACGTACGCGCTGCCGCCCCACGGGTCGATGACCCGGCAGGTGCCGGACTCCTGCTGGAGCAGCAGCTGGGTGTTGCGGGCGATCCGCGCCGAGAAGTCCGTCGGGAGGGCGAGCGCCTCGTCGAGTGCGTTGGTGTGCAGCGACTGGGTGTGCCCCTGGGTCGCCGCCATCGCCTCGACACAGGTGCGCGTCACGTTGTTGAACACGTCCTGCGCCGTCAACGACCAGCCGGACGTCTGCGAATGGGTACGCAGCGAGAGGGACTTGGAGTTCTTCGGGCCGAACTCCTTGACCATCTTCGCCCACAGCAGCCGCGCCGCCCGGAGCTTCGCGATCTCCATGAAGAAGTTCATGCCGATCGCCCAGAAGAACGAGAGGCGCGGGGCGAACGCGTCCACGTCCAGGCCCGCGGCCTGCCCGGCCCGCAGGTACTCCACGCCGTCGGCCAGGGTGTAGGCGAGCTCCAGGTCGGCCGTCGCGCCGGCCTCCTGGATGTGGTAGCCGGAGATCGAGATCGAGTTGTACCGCGGCATCTTCTGCGAGGTGAACGCGAAGATGTCGGAGATGATCCGCATCGAGGGGCCGGGCGGATAGATGTAGGTGTTGCGGACCATGAACTCCTTGAGGATGTCGTTCTGGATGGTCCCGGCGAGCTTCTCGGGGGCGACGCCCTGTTCCTCGGCGGCGACGATGTACAGCGCGAGGACGGGCAGCACCGCGCCGTTCATCGTCATCGACACCGACATCCGGTCCAGCGGGATGCCGTCGAAGAGCTGGCGCATGTCGTAGATCGAGTCGATCGCCACACCCGCCATGCCGACGTCACCCGTCACCCGGGGGTGGTCGCTGTCGTAGCCGCGGTGGGTGGGCAGGTCGAACGCGATGGACAGGCCCTTCTGCCCGGCCGCGAGGTTGCGCCGGTAGAAGGCGTTCGACTCCTCGGCCGTGGAGAACCCGGCGTACTGACGGATCGTCCAGGGCTGGTTGACGTACATCGTCGGGTACGGACCGCGCAGGTACGGTGCGATGCCGGGGTACGTCCCGAGGAAGTCGAGCCCTTCCAGGTCCTTGCCGGTGTACAGCGGCTTGACCTCGATGCCCTCCGGGGTCTCCCAGAGCAGCTCGTCCTCGGACCGGCCGGCCGACTCCTTGACCGCGGTGCGCCATTGCTCCTCGGACGCCCCGGCGGGAGCGCCTCCTGTCAAGGACACGTCGGAGAAGTCCGGCACCACGGAGGCCGGCACCACGGGCACGTCGGTCCCGGTCGTCTCGGGGGTCTGCATCACGCCACTCCCATGCGGTCGAGTTCGGAGGAGAGGACGGCGACCACGTCGCAGCCGGCGAAGACGTGGACGTCGGCGCCCGCGTACTCGGCGGGGCGTCCTGCCAGGAAGACCTGCTCGGCGCCGGCCGCCCTCAGGGCCGTGGCGACGTCCTCGGCCTGTTCGCCGTAGAGGGCCTCGGTCGAGCACAGGCAGGCGATGCCGGCGCCGCTGGCGGCGAAGGCCGCGGCGGCGGTCGAGGCGTCCACGGAAACCGGGTCGTGGACCGGCTCGATGCCGCCCGACAGGAACAGATTCGCGGCGAAGGAGGCGCGAGCGGTGTGTACCGACGCCGGCCCCAGAGCGGCCAGGAACACCTTCGGACGGCTTCCCGTCGCCGCGAGATGCGCGTCCGACCTCGCCCGCAGCGCCTCGAACGCCTCGTCGCGCCGGACCTTCGGCAGCCCGCCGGACGCGGGTCCGGCGGGTGCGGCCACGCGCTCCACTGGCCGCTCCTGAAGCGCCGGGAACTCGCTGACCCCGGTGACCGGTTCCTTCCGTCGCGCCAGGTCCTTGCTCCGGGCCCCCCAGGTGGCGGCGAGCCGCTCCCGGACCATGCCCGACCGGAGCGCGGAGGCCTGACCGCCCGCCCGCTCGACCTCCTGGAAGAACGCCCACGCGGAGGCGGCGAGTTCGTCGGTCAGCCGCTCGACGTACCAGGACCCGCCCGCGGGGTCCGTCACCCGGGCCAGATGGGACTCCTCGATGAGGATCGTCGAGGTGTTGCGGGCGATCCGCCGGGCGAACGCGTCCGGCAGACCCAGCACGTGGTCGAACGGCAGTACGGTGACCGACTCGGCTCCGCCGACACCCGCGCCCAGACACGCCAGGGTCGTCCGCAGCATGTTCACCCACGGGTCACGGCGCGTCATCATCACCGACGACGTCACGGCGTGCTGCCGCTGCGCGCCGGCGTCCGGCGCCCCGCACACCTCGGCGACACGGGCCCACAGCCGCCGGGCCGCGCGCAGCTTGGCGATCGTCAGGAACTGGTCGGCCGTCGCCGCGTACCGGAACTCCAGCTGTGCGCAGGCCTCCTCGACGGAGAGCCCCGCCGCCGTCAGCTCCCGCAGATAGGCGACCCCGGTGGCCAGCGACAGCGCGAGCTCCTCGGCGGCCGAGCCGCCCGCCTCGTGGTACGGCAGCGCGTCCACGGCCAGGGCGCGCAGCCCGGGGTACTCGCGGGAGCACAGGAGCGCCCAGTGGACAGCGGTGCCCAGGTCCGGCCCCGCCCCCGTACGGGCGGCCTGCCCGAGCGGATCCACCCCCAGGCTGCCGCGCGCGGCCTCCTTCGCGAGCCCCCTGGCCTCGTACAGGCCGAGCAACTCCCGTACGGCGGGGCCGGGATCGGCACCCGCGTCGAGCACGAGCGGAGCCAGGTCGAGATGGACACCCTCCAGCGCCCGGGCGAGGCCGGAGACCGGAACGCCACCGGGCCCGCCCACGGCCAGCCAGAGCGATGTGACGCCGTTCTCCAGGTCGCCGAGCAGAGCCTCGTTCAGGCGTACGGGATCGGCCAGTTCGTGGCGCTGGCGCACGTCCCAGCCGTCCGTGGTGTTCCCCGTGGCCCTGCTGCCCCGGGTGAAGGGGGCGAAGCCGGGCAGACCGGGGTCGGGTGACGCGTCGGCGGAGGTGTACAGAGGGCGGACCGTGAGTCCGTCCCCGAGCGAGGTGGACAGTGCTTCCTCGGCTGCCGCGCCCGCGACGTCCTTGCCCGACCTGCGCAGTACGCCTTCGACGAGGCTCTGCCACTGATCGTGGGAAGGGTCGGTGAACTCGGCGGCCGGAGAAAACCCGTCAGCAGGCAGGACCGTCATGCTGGAGATGCTAGGTCAGCACTCTGAAGCGCAGCAGGGCAACTGACTGTGACCTTGCACTCTCCGAAATGTGCCTGATCTCCCGGCTGGGTGGCCTTGTCCTCGGGCCATGACCGGGGAGGCGAAGCCCGGCGCCCCGTGGAGGGCGGGCGCCGGGCAGCCTCCGGTCAGGCGCCGACGTAGGCCGCGAGGTGCTCGCCGGTGAGCGTGGAACGGCCGGCGACGAGGTCGGCAGGCGTGCCCTCGAAGACGATCCGGCCCCCGTCGTGACCGGCCCCGGGCCCGAGGTCGATGATCCAGTCGGCGTGTGCCATGACCGCCTGATGGTGCTCGACGACGACGACCGTCTTGCCGGAGTCGACGAGTCGGTCGAGCAGGCCGAGCAACTGCCGGACATCTGCGAGGTGGAGACCGGCGGTCGGCTCGTCCAGGACGTAGACACCGCCCTTCTCCGCCATGTGGGTGGCCAGCTTCAGCCGCTGACGCTCGCCGCCGGACAGCGTGGTGAGCGGCTGGCCGAGGCTGAGATAGCCGAGCCCCACGTCGGAGAGCCGCCCGAGTACGCGGTGCGCGGCAGGGACACGCGCCTCCCCGGCGCCGAAGAACTCCTCGGCCTCGGTCACCGACATGCCGAGCACCTCGCTGATGTCGCGGCCGGCGAAGCGGTACTCCAGTACGGCGGGCTGGAACCTCCTGCCCTCGCACTCGTCGCAGGTCGACGCGACACCGGCCATCATCGCCAGATCGGAGTAGACGACGCCTGCCCCGTTGCAACCGGGGCACGCGCCCTCGGAGTTGGCGCTGAACAGGGCGGGCTTCACGTCGTTGGCCTTCGCGAACGCCTTGCGGATCGGGTCGAGCAGTCCCGTGTACGTCGCCGGGTTGCTGCGCCGCGAACCGCGGATCGCGCCCTGGTCGACCGACACGACGTTCTCGCCGGGAGGGATCGACCCGTGCACGAGCGAGCTCTTGCCGGAACCGGCAACCCCTGTGACGACGGTCAGCACCCCGAGCGGCACGTCGACGTCCACGTCGCGCAGGTTGTGCGTGCCCGCGCCGCGGATCTCCAGCACGCCGGTGGGTTCGCGCACGGTCTCCTTGACGGCGGCCCGGTCGTCGAAGTGACGGCCCGTGACGGTGTCCCCGGCCCGCAGCCCCTCGACGGTGCCCTCGAAGCAGACGGTGCCGCCCTCCGTACCCGCGCCGGGGCCGAGGTCGACGACGTGGTCGGCGATCACGATCGTCTCCGGCTTGTGCTCCACGACCAGCACCGTGTTGCCCTTGTCGCGCAGCCGTAGCAGCAGACCGTTCATCCGCTGGATGTCATGGGGGTGCAGACCGATGGTCGGCTCGTCGAACACATAGGTGACGTCGGTGAGCGAGGAGCCGAGGTGCCGGATCATCTTGACGCGCTGCGCCTCGCCGCCCGAGAGGGTGCCCGACGGCCGGTCCAGCGAGAGGTAGCCGAGGCCGATCTCGACGAAGGAGTCGAGGGTCCTGCCCAGCGCGGTGAGCAGCGGCCCCACGGACGGCTCGTCCAGACCGCGGACCCAGGTGGCCAGATCGCTGATCTGCATCGCGCAGGCGTCGGCGATGCTGATCCGATCGATCTTCGAGGACCGGGCGCCCTCGCTGAGCCGGGTGCCCTCGCACTCGGGACAGGTGGTGAAGGCGACCGCCCGCTCCACGAACGCCCGGATGTGCGGCTGCATCGCCTCCTTGTCCTTGGACAGGAAGGACTTCCGGATCTTGGGGATCAGCCCCTCGTAGGTGAGGTTGACACCGTTGACCTTCACCTTGACCGGCTCCCCGTACAGGAAGTCCTGGAGCTCCTTCGCGGTGTACCTGCTGATCGGCTTGTCCGGGTCGACGAAGCCCGACTGGGCGTAGACCTGTACGGTCCACTGGCTGTCCGACTTCCAGCCGGGGATGGTGAACGCGCCCTCGGCGAGGGACTTGGAGTCGTCGTAGAGCTGGGTGAGGTCGATGTCGGACACCGCGCCCCGGCCCTCGCACCGCGGGCACATGCCGCCGGTGCGGTTGAAGGTCGCCTTCACGGCCTTCTTGTTGCCGCGCTCGACGGTGATCGCGCCGCTCGCCCTGACCGATGGCACGTTGAACGCGTACGCGCCGGGCGGGCCGAGGTGCGGTTCGCCCAGACGGGAGAAGAGGATGCGCAGCATCGCGTTGGCGTCGGTGACGGTGCCGACCGTGGAGCGCGGGTCGGCACCCAGCCGCTGCTGGTCGACGATGATCGCCGTCGTCAGCCCCTCGAGCACGTCGACCTCGGGCCGTGCCGGCGTCGGCATGAAGCCTTGGACGAAGGCGCTGTAGGTCTCGTTGATCATCCGCTGCGACTCGGCGGCGATCGTGCTGAACACCAGCGAGCTCTTACCCGAGCCGGAGACCCCGGTGAACACGGTCAGCCGGCGTTTCGGGATCTCGACGCTGACGTCCTTGAGATTGTTCACGCGCGCGCCGTGCACGCGGATCAGATCGTGGCTGTCGGAAACATGCGGCGCGGGTGCCCGCGTGTCCGTCCTCGTGGCCATGCTCGTCGGTTCCCCATCCGTTACGCGGTGGCCGCCGGGCGGCCACCGTCGGCGTCGCCGGCGCGGTCGCGGCAACGGTCGCTGTCTATCAGAATCACGCTGTCGTCGGCGGCGGAATCATGCGCGAGGCCGGCTGACGCGCAGCACATTGCAGGAGGGGCCGTCGCGCAGCTCCGGGCCGAGGGCGTCCCGGTGGCAGGCCGGCGCCGTGTCCTGGACGCCGACGGCGACGAACCGCCGCGAACGCTCGATCTCCATGCGGACGACGCTACGGGCGGCGGGGAGCTTCCGCTTCTTCATTCCTGACCGGTCGTGCGGCCGCAGCTTCGGTCTCTGTCAGCAATTTTCACAGTGCGTCACTGATTGCCCGAAGTTATGCTGCTGTCGATCCAGAACCGCAGGGGAAGGACGCATCGTGCCCGTGGGACCCGTGGAGTACCTCGTCGTCACCTTTCCCGGCGGCCGCTTCGCCGACGCGATCGCGCCCGTGCTGGCCGACGCCGTCGCGTCCGAGGCGGTCCGCATCCTCGATCTCGCCTTCGCCCGCAGAGCCGCGGGCGGCGCCGTCGAGCGTGTCGAACGGGCCGAGATGGACCCGCAGGGACTCGTACCCTTCGATCCACCGGACGACCGCCCGGCCGGGCTGCCCCGGATCGCGGAGCTCGACGTGCTCGAGGGCCTGCCCGAGGCGCACTCTGCCGCGCTGATCGTGTGGGAGGACCTCTGGTCGGTACCCCTCACCCGGGTGGTCGAGGAGGCGGGTGGCCGGCTCCTGGCACACGAGAGGGTCCCGGCGGACGGTGGGGACGACGTCATCACGCTGCTCGAGAGGCTCGCGGACCTGAAGCAGCGGGGTGTTCTCACCGACGAGGAGTTCTCGGCGCAGAAGACAAGGATTCTCGCCGACTGATCCACCCGCCGGCCGACGCCCCGTACCTCACGCTCCCTTTGTCGATATCCGTACGCCGTGCGACGTTGATTCCGACCTGCAGTCTGTCGGGAAAGAGGCAGTTCATCGTGCAGACCGCCCGGGCCGTCCCCGCCTCGACCATTGTCAATCTGCGCGATCTGGGTGGCATCGCCCTGGGGCGCCACCGCCGCCTGCGCCAGGGAATCCTCCTGCGCTCGGGCCAGCTGAGCGAATTCGACGCCGAACACGACATGGCGGTGACCGCCCTCGGTATCCGTACCGTCGTCGATCTGCGCACCGCCGACGAGCGCCGGTGGGCGCCGGACCGGCTCCCGACGGGCGCGAGGCTCTTCGTCGCCGACGTGCTCGGCGACAATCCGGGGATCACGCCGGCCCGGCTCAAGGCGCTCCTCGGTGACCCGGTCGGAGCAGCCTCTCTGCTCGGCGGCGGGAGGGCGGAGGAGCTCTTCGCGCAGACGTACCGGGAGATGGTCCTCTCCCCGGGGGCCGCGGCCGCCTACCGGGCCCTTCTCGACACCGTTTCCGATCCTCGGGCGAGGCCGCTGCTCTTCCACTGCGCGACCGGCAAGGACCGGACCGGATGGGGCACCGCGCTGCTGCTCATGATGGCGGGTGCGTCGCGTGAGGTCGTCAGAGCGGAGTTCCTCGCGGTGAACCGGGCGGTGCGCGCCGCCTTCGGGCCCGCGGTGCGGCGCTTCCTCGACGAGGGCGGGGACCCGGACATCGCGTCCGCGGTCATCGAGGCCCGGCCCCGGTATCTCGAAGCGGCCCTCGACGCGATGGACGAACGCTGGGGCGGGCTCGACGGTTACCTCGGCAAGGCGCTGCGACTTCCCCCGGCGGTGGCCGAGCGGCTGCGCGCCGACCTGGCCGTCCCCGTCTGACGGCCGGCCCTGGACGCGGCGGGCCCGGTACCACGTCCGAGGACGTGGTACCGGGCCCGCGTGCTGTGGGGGCGACGCTCAGATCTTGAGCAGATGTTCGCTGAGGTCGCGGTAGTGCTGAAGCGCCACGCGGAGTTCCTCCGTCTGGGCTTCGGTGTCCTGTTCCTGCCAGCTCGCGCGCAGGACGCGCTTGCGCTCGGCCAGGGCCTCGGTCAGGCCCGCGACGATCTGGTCGAACGTGCTCTCCGCCTCCTCGACGGCCCGGCGGGGGCTCTCGACGAAGTCGGTCACCGCGTGCTGCATCCGCTGCGACAGCCTGTCCTGGTCGCCGCGTGGGACCAGGGGCCGGTCGGTGCCGGTCGCCTCCTGGTGGCCTGCCCGCTCCGTGTGCGCGCCGGCGGGGGGTGTTCGCGGGGCGGGCGGAACGCCGTGGCCGCCGAGCTTCTGATCCAGGCCCTTTCTGTCCACCGGTGCGTGGGGGGCCGTCGTTTCCGCGGTCCTGCCCTGTGCGGTTCCGGGGTCCCGCTCGGGCGTGCTCACCGACGGGTCCCGCTCATGCGTGCTCACCGCGGGGTCGCCCCGCCGGGGCTCGGTGCCGAGTACGGGATTCGTCATGCGCTCGGTGTGGTCGGTCATGCTGCACTGCCTTTCGCCTCGTGCCGGTCCGTCCGGGCCGTTTCGTCGTGCCGGCCCGTGGTCCGGCCCGTGTCGTCAGGTGAGTCCGCGAGGAGGACGTCGAAGAGGGCCCGGGACTCGCTCAGGGCCCTCCGCATCTCCTCCGTGCCGCCCTGGCCACGCACGGCGGTGTGCACCCTTCGGTAACCGTCGACCTGCTCGGCGTGATGGACCGAGAGGGCGTCCGTCTGCTCCTGGAAGCTGCCGCCGTCCGGGAAGCCCCGGTCGCGCGCCAGCTGGGCGAGCAGCGCGTCCGCCTCGACGACCGCGTCCCTGGGAGAGTCGATGAACCGTTCCTGCACCTCGGCCCAGCGGCGGGCGTACGCCTCGCGGGCTTCCGGTCGCAGGGGTCGCTCGGAGAGGGAGCCGTGCGCCTTCACCCGCTCGGAGAGCTCGTGCTCGGCGGCCTTCGTGTCGCCGTCGTGACGGGCGACCGTCCGGGCGTACTCGGATCCGAAGCGACGCTGCAGCCCACGCCCACCGGTCCCTCGTCCGCGGACGAGGTAGAAGGCGAGCGCTGCCACCAGGACGACGGCGACGATGATCACCACGGTCGTCATGGCCGACGCTCCCGTCGGCTCGCGGTCGGTGCGTCGTGCTGTTTCACTCTCGTCAACCCCTTCCGGTCCGAGCCCGGTTCGGTGTGTGACCGGGCTGCGTGCATGAGGCGTGTAACCCTCTCCACGCCGTTCATGCCGGGAATGCTCCCGGCATCCTGGAAAAGCCGGCCCGAAGGCCCTCCGCCGGACGGCCGCGGTGCCGTCAGTCGCGTGCCGACCGAGGCGAACGTGGGGGAGCGGCACGCCGGGAGGCGGGTCCGCCGAGGGCCACGCGTGCCGGGCTTCGGAAGTGCGTAATACTCGACGCATGAGATCGAGTATTACGGATCGACGTGGCGGAGTCCGGGTCAGACCGGCGGTCGCCCGCGACGCGAAGCGGCTCACCCGTCTGGTCACCACGTCCGGTGCCTACGAGGGCCCCTACGCCCCCCTGGTCGAGGGGTACAAGGTCGGCCCCGACTACATCGAGGCGCACGAGGTCCACGTGGCCGTGGACGACGACGGCCGCATCCTCGGCTTCTACGCGCTGGTCGTGTCCCCGCCGGAGCTCGACCTGATGTTCGTGGCCGACGAGGCCCAGGGGCGGGGAGTCGGGCGGTTCCTCGTCGGGCACCTGCTCGGGCGGGCGCGCCTCGCGGGTCTGACCGCCGTGCGCGTGGTCGCGCACCCTCCCGCCGAGGGGTTCTACCGCAGCATGGGCGCCGAGCGCACCGGCACCGTCGTGGCCCGTCCGCCCGCGGTCATGTGGGACCGGCCCGAAATGGTGCTCACGGTCGACGGCGGCCTCTGAGCCGGAGGGCCCGGCCGCGATCGGGGATCGCGGCCGGGCCCTCCGTGTGCCCTGCGGCAGGGGCCGCTACGACCAGCCGCCGTACGGGCGGGTGATGAGCTCCAGCCCGTGTCCGCTGGGATCCAGGAAGTACACCCCGCGTCCGCCGTCGTTGTGGTTGATCTCGCCGGGCTGTTTGCGGTGGGGGTCGGCCCAGTACTCGATTCCCTGCTCCTCCATGCGGCCGAAGGCCGTGTCGAACTCCGCCTCCGAGATGAGGAACGCGTAGTGCTGCATGGTGATCGACGCGGCGGGAACGGTCGCGAAGTCCAGCGTGACGCCGTTCGCGAGGACGACCGGGATGAAAGGTCCCCATTCGGTACCGACGGTCAGATCCAGAAGCCGCGCCAGGAATTCGGCGGACTCGCGGTTGTCCCGGCTGTGGACGATGGTGTGATTCAACTCGACTGACACTGTGGAATGCCTCCAACGGGCATCTCACGGGCTACCTCCACGCCTCACCCGGCCGGTGACCGACGCGCGATGCCGTAGGACGATCTTAAGCGAGTTGTCACGGTGCGTCGAGGTATGGCCCTCGCTCGGCATCGATTTCCGGCCCGCCCGCCCGGTTGCCGGTGTGGTGCTTTTCCCGGCGGCTGCCACCATGAGGAGGACCGGCCGGTGCGCTGTCCCGCGACTGCCGGTCACGCGGAGGACCTCAGGATTCACGAGGGCTCCTCGGGGAACCAGTACCACCTCGACGAGGTGGGGGAGGCATCGATGGGGCAGATACCGACGGGCAGCGACGGGACCGGTGGGGACATGGCCGGAAGGAACCCGCGCAGCGGACGGCGGGAGACCGACGAGGAGCGGGCGGACCGGCAGTGGGGCGAGCTGCTCCAGGAACTCCGGGTCGCGCAGACCGGCGTCCAGATCCTCTTCGGCTTCCTGCTCGCGGTCGTCTTCCAGCCCCGCTTCGCGGATCTGTCCACCGCCGACCGGAACATCTACGTCGTGACCGTGATGCTCGGCTCGGCCACCGCGGCCGCGCTGATAGGCCCCGTGTCGTACCACCGGCTGCTCACCGGACGGCGGATGAAGCCGCAGACGGTGACCTGGGCCGCACGGCTGACGAAACTGGGGCTCGGCCTGCTGTTCTGCACCATGTGCAGCACGCTGCTGCTCATCCTGCGCGTGGCGCTCCACAACGTGACCGCGCTCTGGCTGGTGGGCGGGATGGCCCTGTGGTTCCTGGTCTGCTGGTTCGTGTTCCCGCTGTGGGCCATCGCCCGGGGCGGCCGCCGCGAGCCGGCCGACGGGGCGGAGGCCGAGGACTCCGAGGATTCCGGCCCGCGTCCCTGACCCTCCGGTTCAGCCGTCGTCGACGTCGGCCGGGCTGCGTACGTCCGTCACGGTGAAGAGACCGCCGTCCGGGTCCCTCAGGGTCGCTTCGCTGCCGTGCGGCACCTCGCGCCGCTCCATGAGGGTTCCGCCGTTCCGCTCCGCGGCGAGGACCGTCGCGTCCACGTCGGCCACCGGGAACTGCACCTGCCAGTGCGGGCGCACCTGCGGGTCCGGAGCGGCCTCCACGGCACCGGAGCTGATCCGCGCCAGTGGGCGTCCGTTGCAGCGTACGAGTACCTCTTCCCTCACGTAGGCGATGTCGCAGCCCCCGGGCTCCCCGCTCTCCCAGCCGAGGACCTCGCCGTAGAAGATCGCCGCGTCGAAGGCGTCCCTGGTGCGCAGCCGCAGCCAGGCGTGTGCCCGGTTCCCGGACGGCGCGAGGGTGGAGGCGCGCCCGGTCCACTCCCAGACGCCGAAGGAGGCGCCGTCCCGGTCGGCGGCCAGGACAGCGCGGCCCTGGCCCACCGTCAGCGGGCCCACCGCCACGGTGCCGCTGCGTTCACGGATGCGGGCCGCCACGACGTCGGCGTCCTGGACGGAGAAGTACGGCATCCAGGCCACGGCCACCTGGTAGGCGGACGCCACCGCGCCGATACCGGCCACCGGTACCCCGTCGGAGCGCGCCATGACGAAGTCCCGGCCCAGCGGTCCGAGGCGGAACGTCCAGCCGAGAACGGCGCCGTAGAAGAGCTGCGCGTCCCGGAGGTCGCGGGTCACCAGATGGACCCAGCACGGGGCGCTCGCACCGCTCAGCACTGCGGGTTCCGGCACGGTCCGACGGTCGCCAGGAGTCATGGTCCACTGCCCTATCGGTTCTGCGGCACGACTTCTTCCGTGCCGCGCGGCCAGGACCAGCCTCATGCGCCCCGACGACTCCCGCAACACGCGGCGGCGATCACACCCCGCCCCGGGGCGGCGCGTTCGTGATGTCGAGGAAGACGTGCTCGGCCTCCGGCCAGGAGCCGGCGATCGCCCGCTTGATCCGGACGGCGACCCGCTCGACCTCCTCGCTGTCGATGCCGGGAGCCAGATCGATCCTGGCTGCCACCAGCACCGAGTCGAGGCCGAGTCCCATGGTGAACAGGGCCGCCACGTTGTCGATCTCCTCCTGGGAGGTGAGGAGTTCCTCCACGCCCCGGCGCATCCCGGGGTCGGCGGACTCCCCGATCAGCCGGTCGCGGGCGTCCTTGCCGAGCCGGAACGCGACGTAGACGAGCAGTGCGCCGATCCCCAGAGAGGCCGATGCCTCCCACACGACGTCTCCGGTCACCATGTGCAGCACCATCCCGGCCATGGCCAGCACCACCCCCAGCACGGCCGTGCTGTCCTCGGCGATCACCGTCCGCAGGGCGGGGTCGCGAGCGGCGCCCTTCTCGCCGCGGAGCTGCAGCAGCGCACGGACCAGCGACGCTCCCTCCGCCAGCAGGGCGACCCCGAGGACGATCAGACCCACCGTGTAGCCGTCGTGCGACTGCTGTTCGTGGCTGCCGAGTGCCTCGAAGCCCTGGAAGAACGAGAAACAGCCGCCGACGACGAAGATCCCGACGGCCGCGAGCAACGACCAGAAGTAGCGCTCCTTGCCGTAGCCGAAGGGGTGACGGGCGTCGGGCGGGCGGCGGCTGCGCCGGAGCGCGGCCAGCAGGAAGACCTCGTTCACACTGTCCGCCACGGAGTGGGCCGCTTCGGACAGGAGGGCGGGCGAACCCGACAGGAGGCCCCCCACTCCCTTGGCCGCGGCGATGACGAGGTTGGCGCCGAGCGCGACCAGGACGGTCACGCGGGTCTTGTGGTCCGACTCCGGCACGTGCGTCTTGTGGTCCGACTCCGGCACGTGCGTCTTGTGGTCCGACTCCGTCACTCGGGTCGTGCGGTCCGACTCCGGCCGCTTCATATGCCCCCCGGTTCCATGGTCCTCCGATCGAAGGCGAGAGGTGACGCCGCGCGGGACAGGAGTCCGGGCCCGCTCGACGGGGGTCCCGGCCTCCTGTTCATCTGTCCGCCGACGGCACGCCGGTGATTCAGTCACGCCGGGGCTCGTCCTCCGGCGGCGGGATCACCTCGTTGCCGTGGTCGCTGAGCTCGTACGGCGAGAGAGCGCGGCCGTTCTCGGGAAAGCGGTCCGAACCGTGGTGCCCGGTCTCCTGGATCTCCGTCCGGTGATCCGGACGCGGCGGCTGCTCATCGGGGCGGGGCGGCCGTGACTCCTTGTCCCGGCGCCTCATCCCGAACCAGAAGCCCCCGATCAGCACGAGCACCACGAACAGGCCGATGACGCCGATGACCACCCCCACCGCGCCCGGCCCGTTGCTGCCGCCGGTGCTGGCGAGCGATTCCCATGCTCCGTTCGTTACGTCCATGCATGGCGCATACCCCGGGGAATCGATCACAGACAGCCATTGACATGAATTCATGTTTTATGGCGATGTCGCGGTAAATGTGTTTCATATGGTGCAAATCGGCTACACGATGATGACCGAGCAGGCAGGCCCTCGAGCCCTCGTCGAGGACGTGGTCGCGGCGGAAGCGGCCGGCTTCGATTTCTCCGTCACCTCCGACCACTACTTCCCCTGGTTGGCTTCCCAGGGACACGCGCCCTACGCCTGGTCCGTCCTGGGGGCCGCCGCGCAGGCCACGTCCAGGATCCCGCTGATGACGTACGTGACCTGTCCGACGACCCGCTACCACCCGGCCGTGGTCGCGCAGAAGGCCGCGACGCTCCAACTGCTCGCCGAGGGCCGTTTCCGGCTCGGCCTCGGCTCGGGGGAGAGCCTCAACGAACACGTCGTCGGCGTGGGGTGGCCCGCGGCGCACGTTCGGCTGGAGATGCTCGAGGAGGCCGTGCAGATCATCCGCGCCCTCTTCGGCGGGGGCTACGTCAACCACCACGGCACTCACTTCGACGTGGAGAACGCCACGCTCTGGGACCTGCCCGAACAGCCGGTCCCCATCGGCATCGCCGTCTCGGGGGAGAGGTCCTGCGAACTCGCGGGCAGGCTCGGCGATCTGGTGATCGCGACGGAGCCCAAGGGTGAGCTGCTGACCGCGTTCGACCGCAACGGCGGGACCGGTAAGCCCCGCGTCGGTCAGGTGCCCGTCTGTTACGACACCGACCGGGACGCCGCGATCGCCCGCGCCCACGACCAGTTCCGATGGTCGCTCGGCGGCTGGAAGGTCAACTCCGAGCTGCCGGGCCCTTCCGCCTTCGAACAGGCGACCCAGTTCGTCCGCGCGGACGACATCACCGGATCGATTCCGTGCGGCTCCGACGTCGAGGCGTTCGTGGAGGCCGTACGCCCCTACAGCGAGGCGGGGTTCACCGAGGTCGCCCTCGTGCAGATCGGCGGTGCCCATCAGCGGCCGTTCATCGACTGGGCCCGCAGCACACTCCTGCCGGCGCTGCGCGAGCTGTAGCGCGCCGCCCGGCCCCACGTTTCCCCGTGGCTCACCGGGTACGAGATCTGTCGTCGCCTGCCGGTCCTGACCGTCGCGCTCGTGTCGCCGACTCGGAGCGGTGGGGTGAGCCTGGAGTGAGTCCCCGGACCCCTGGAGGAAACGCGATGGGAGCAGGCAATCCGCTCGCCCGCTGGCCCGTGTATCGGCAGCTGACCGGCGGTGATCCTTTGGGCAGAGGACGGGCCGTGATGTCGCGGAAGACCGACGCGGTCCGCCCCAGAACGGCCACGGCTGACCGCGTGGTCAAGTCCGTCTGCCCGTACTGCGCGGTGGGCTGCGGGCAGCAGGTCTACGTGAAGGACGACCGGGTCGTCCAGATCGAGGGCGACCCGGACTCGCCGGTCAGCCGGGGCAGGCTGTGCCCCAAGGGCTCCTCCACGCTCCAGCTCACCACCGGCCCGGCCCGCCTGCACCAGGTGCTCTACAGGCGTCCGTACGGCACCGACTGGGAGACTCTCGACCTGGAGACGGCGATGGACATGGTCGCGGACCGTGTCGTGGACACCAGGCGCAGGACGTGGCAGTGGGAGCACGACGGACTCCGCACGGCACGCACCCTGGGTATCGCGAGTCTCGGCGGCGCCACCCTGGACAACGAGGAGAACTACCTGATCAAGAAGCTCTTCACGGGCCTCGGCATCGTGCAGGTGGAGAACCAGGCGCGGGTCTGCCACAGCTCCACCGTGGCCGGTCTCGGCACCTCGTTCGGCAGGGGCGGAGCGACCACCTTCATGCAGGACCTCCAGCACTCGGACTGCATCATCATCCAGGGGTCGAACTTCGCCGAGGCCCATCCGGTGGGCTTCCAGTGGGTGATGGAGGCGAAGGCCCGCGGTGCCCGGATCATCCATGTGGACCCGCGCTTCACCCGCACGAGCGCACTGGCCGACCTTTTCGTGCCTCTCAGGGCCGGCAGCGACATCGCGTTCCTCGGCGGCATCATCAACCACGTCCTCACCGAGGAGAAGGACTTCCGGGAGTACGTCCTCAACTACACCAATGCCGCAACGCTGGTCGGGGACGACTTCCAGGACACCGAGGACCTCGACGGTGTCTTCTCCGGCCTGGACGAGGAGCGGGGCCACTACGACCCCCGCTCGTGGCAGTACCGGGAATCCGACGTCCAGGCACCCTCCGGGGACGTGGACGAGCTGTACGAGGACCGCTCCCGCAGCGCGGAGGCGCAGCACCGGGTCCATGCAGCGGCCGGGTCGGAGACCCACGGTTCGGGGGGCCCGCAGGCCCGCGCGTGGCCGCCGCGCGACGAGACCCTGCGCGACCCCAGGTGCGTCTACCAGATCCTCAAGCGTCACTACGCGCGCTACACCCCCGAGATGGTCGAAGAGATCTGCGGGGTGAAGCGGGAGGTGTTCCTCGAGGTCTGCGACGCGCTGACCTCCAACTCCGGCCGGGAGCGCACCACCGCCTTCGCCTACGCCGTCGGCTGGACCCAGCACACCACGGGCACCCAGTGCATCCGCGCCGCGAGCGTGCTCCAGCTGCTCCTCGGCAACATCGGGCGGCCCGGCGGCGGCATCCAGGCCCTGCGGGGACACGCCTCCATCCAGGGTTCCAGCGACATCCCGACCCTCTTCAACCTGCTGCCGGGCTACCTCCCGATGCCGCATGCCCACGCGCACGAGGACCTGGACGCCCTCGTCCGGGCCAGCCGTACCGGCAAGGGCTTCTGGGGCAACATGCGGGCCTACTTCGTCAGCCTGCTCAAGGCCTACTACGGCGACGCGGCCACCGCGGACAACGACTACTGCTTCGACCACCTGCCCCGGCTCACCGGATCCCACGGCACGTACGAGACAGTGATGGCGCAACTGGCGGGGGAGTGCAAGGGCTACTTCCTCATGGGTGAGAACCCCGCCGTGGGCTCCGCCAACACACGGCTGCAGCGGCTCGGCATGGCCCAGCTCGAATGGCTGGTCGTCCGTGACTTCTCGCTCATCGAATCCGCCACCTGGTGGCAGGACGGCCCCGAGACGGAAACCGGGGAGATGACCACGGAGGAGATCGGCACCGAGGTCTTCTTCTTCCCCGCGGCGGCGCACACGGAGAAGTCCGGCTCCTTCACCAACACCAACCGGTGGCTCCAGTGGCACCACGCCGCCGTCGAACCCGGGGGCGACGCACGCAGCGACCTCTGGTTCATGTACCACCTGGGCCGGCGCGTCAAGGAGCGCCTCGCGGCCTCCGCCGACCCGATGGACCGCGCCGTCCAGGACCTGACCTGGGACTACCCCGTCGACGGTCCGCTCGCCGAACCGGTATCGGCTGCGGTGCTGGCCGAGATCAACGGACACGGCCCGGACGGCGCCCCCCTCTCCGCCTACACCGAACTCAAGGACGACGGCTCCACCAGCTGCGGCTGCTGGATCTACTGTGGGGTGTACGCGGACGGGGTCAACCAGGCCGCCCGCCGCAAGCCCCACACCGAGCAGGACTGGGTGGCGGCCGAATGGGCCTGGGCCTGGCCCGCCAATCGCCGCATCCTCTACAACAGGGCCTCGGCGGCGCCCGACGGCAGCCCCTGGAGCGAACGCAAGGCCTACGTCTGGTGGGACGACCTCGAAGGGCGGTGGACCGGTCACGACGTCCCCGACTTCGTTCCGGACCGCGCCCCCGGCCACGTACCCGCGCCCGACGCCGAGGGACCCGACGCGCTGCGCGGGGACGACCCGTTCATCATGCAGGCCGACGGCAAGGGCTGGCTCTACGCCCCCGCCGGCCTGGTGGACGGGCCGCTGCCCACCCACTACGAGCCGCAGGACTCGCCCTTCACCAACGCGCTCCACCCCTCGCGCTCCCGCTCGCCGGTCAGGCAACTGCACCCGCGCGAGGGCAACCGCTACCACCCGAGCGGTGACGAACCGGGCGCGGACGTGTATCCCTACGTCGTCACGACCCACCGGCTCACCGAACACTTCACGGCGGGCGGGATGAGCCGCTGGTCACCGTATCTGTCCGAGCTGCAGCCGGAGTTCTTCTGCGAGGTGTCCCCGCAGCTCGCCGCGGAGAGAGGACTCGAGCACTGCGGCTGGGCGACGATCGTCACGGCGCGCAACGCCGTCGAGGCGCGCGTCATGGTGACCCGCCGGATCACCCCCCTGACCGTCCGGGGCCGGACCGTGCACCAGATCGGGCTGCCCTTCCACTGGGGCCCCAACGGGATCGCCACCGGTGACGCGGCCAACGAACTGATGGCCATCGCCCTCGACCCCAACGCCTTGATCCAGGAGGACAAGGCGCTCACCGCCGACATCCGGCCCGGGCGCAGGCCGAGGGGCCCCGCACTGCCCGAACTCGTAGCGGAGTACCGCCGCCGGGCCGGGATCACGGAGACGACCGGAACCCGGGAGACGATGTGAGGGACAACCTGTTCAGCGGGCCCGAGCCCGACCCGGCGGCTGACGCGGGACACCGGAACGCCCCGCCTCGCGTCGGGTTCTTCACCGACACCTCCGTCTGCATCGGCTGCAAGGCGTGCGAGGTCGCCTGCAAGGAATGGAACGCCCTCCCCGAGGACGGACTGTCGCTCACCGGGATGTCCTACGACAACACCGCCGGGCTGGGCGCCTCCACCTGGCGGCACGTCGCCTTCATCGAGCAGCCCGCGCCCGCCGGACGGACGCAACTGCCGCTCGTGGAGCCGGACGCGGGGACGCCGGAAGACGGTTCGGGCGTGCGATGGCTGATGTCCTCGGACGTCTGCAAGCACTGCACCCACGCCGCGTGTCTGGACGTCTGCCCGACCGGGTCGCTGTTCCGCACGGAGTTCGGCACGGTCGTCGTCCAGGAGGACATCTGCAACGGCTGCGGCTACTGCGTACCCGCCTGCCCGTACGGAGTGATCGAGCAGCGTCCCGAGGACGGCCGGGCGTTCAAGTGCACCCTCTGCTACGACCGTCTCGGCGCGGGGCAGGAACCCGCGTGCGCCAAGGCGTGTCCCACCGAGTCCATCCAGTTCGGCCCGCTCGACGAACTCCGGGAGCGTGCCGCGCTGCGAGTGGAACAGCTGCACACGGCCGGGGTCGCCGAAGCACGGCTGTACGGACACGAACCGGACAACGGGGTCGGAGGGGACGGCGCGTTCTTCCTCCTCATGGACGAACCCGAGGTGTACGGCCTGCCCCCGGACCCGGTGGTCACCACCAGGGACCTGCCGGCGATGTGGCGTCACGCGGGTATCGCCGCGCTGTCGCTCGCGGCGGGAGCCGCCCTCTCCTTCTCCATCCCCTCACTCACCCGCAGGAGCGGCCGGACATGACCACCAGCAGCCCCGAGAAGGGACCGGGCCGGGCCGTGCCCGACTCCTACTACGGCAGGCCCGTCATCAAGGCGCCGTCGTGGTCCGCCCAGGACATCGCCGGATACTTCTTCCTCGGCGGGCTCGCGGGCGCCGGCTCCGTCCTTGCCGCCGGGGCCCATGTCACGGGCCGCGACACCACGGCCAGGGCGCTGAAGGTTTCCTCCCTCGCAGCCGTCACCCTCTCGGCGGCAGCGCTCGTCCACGACCTCGGCCGCCCGTCGCGCTTCCTCCACATGCTCCGCGTCTTCAAACCGACCTCGCCGATGAGCATGGGCACGTGGCTGCTCTCCGGCTACGGACCCGCCGCGGGCGCCGCCGCTCTCACCGCGGTGACGGGCAGGTTCCCCCGGGCCGGCGCGGCGGCCACCGCCGCCGCCGCGCTGCTGGGCCCCACCCTGGCGACGTACACCGCCGTCCTGGCGGCCGACACCGCCGTCCCCGCGTGGCACGGCGCGCACCGTGAACTCCCCTACCTCTTCGCGGCGTCGGCCACCGCGGCCGCCGCCGGGATGGCTATGGTCACCGGTCCGGTGCACGAGAACACACCGGCCCGGTACGCCTCCGTACTCGCGGCCGTCGCCGACGGCGCCGCGAGCCGCGCCATGGAACGGCGCCTGGGCTCCGTCGCCGTGACCTGCCGGGAGGGCCGTGCCGGGACGCTGACGCGCGCCGCACGCGCGCTCACCGCGGCCGGGGCGGCGGCGGGTCTTCTGCTCGGACACCGCAGCCGGCCCGTCGCAGCCGGTGCGGGCCTCGCACTGCTCGCGGGCTCTGCCTGCACGCGCTTCGGGGTCTTCGCGGCGGGAATCGCCTCCGCCGAGGACCCGGCACACACGGTCGGACCCCAGCGAGAGGCCGCCGAACAGCGCTCACAGCGCTCCCATTGAAAGGAATGCAGGGTGAACAGCACGCAGGAAGCAGCACAGGGACACCAGGAGAGCGGCGACGTCGTGGTGGCGGTCACCGGCTGCCCGAAGGAGGACGCACGCACCGTGTTCGACGTCCTGCGCCGCTCGTTCGACTCCGACCGTCCGGCGAGCGATGTCCCCGAGGAGGAGTCGGACACACGCCCCACCGTGTGGACGGCGACCGTCGACGTCTCCGAGACGAAGGCCGGCGCCGGACCCGCCCGGCTCTCCGTACCGGTGATGGTCGAGGCGCAGGGCGGCTACTGGGCCGTCGACCGCCTCCGGAAGCACCTGGCCGACGCCTTCACCGTCCGGCTCGTCGGAACGGCGGCGGGCGACCAGGAGCAGGAGATCCGCCTGCGGCTGGAGAGTCACCGGCCCGCGTGACGACCACACCACCCACACCGGAAGGTACGCGCACATGGATGCCACCCCGGGGACCGTCGGCGCGGGAGCGGCGGCGCAGACGCCGGCTCCCGACGACCGGTCCACCTTCACCCTGCACGTCAACGGCACGGCCCGGACCCTGACGCTCGATCACCGCACCACCGTGCTGGACGCGTTGAGGGAGCACCTGGGGCTCACCGGAGCCAAGAAGGGCTGTGACCACGGCCAGTGCGGTGCCTGCACGGTGCTCGTCGACGGCCGGCGCGCCAACAGCTGCCTGCTGCTGGCCGTCGCCCAGGAGGACTCCCACATCACCACCGTCGAGGGACTGGCCGACGGGGACCGGCTGCATCCGCTGCAGTCGGCCTTCCTGGAGCGGGACGCGCTCCAGTGCGGCTACTGCACCCCGGGACAGATCTGCTCCGCTGCCGGCATGCTCGCTGAGGCCGAGGACGGTTTCCCCTCCCACGTCACCTCCCCGACGGCGCTCGCCGCCGGAGGCCCGGTCCCGCTCGACGCGAACGAGATCCGCGAGCGGATGAGCGGCAACCTCTGCCGGTGCGGCGCCTACCCGCACATCGTCGAAGCCATCGAGGACGTGGCCCCGTGAAACCCTTCGCCTATCTGCGTCCCACCTCCGTGGCCGAGGCCGTCCGTGCCGGCGCGGGGCATCCCGACGCGCACTTCCTCGGCGGCGGCACCAACCTCGTCGACCTGATGAAGCTCGGGGTGGAGTCACCAGGCCTGCTCGTCGACGTCAGCCGGCTCTCGCTCGACCGGATGACCCGGACGGCCGACGGCGGCCTCCGGATCGGCGCGACGGTTCGCAACAGCGACCTCGCCGCCCATCCCGACGTCCGCAGTGGTTACCCCGCGCTGTCGCAGGCGCTCCTGGCCGGTGCGTCCGGGCAGCTGCGCAACACCGCCACCACCGGAGGCAACCTGCTCCAGCGCACCCGCTGCCCGTACTTCCAGGACGTCTCCAAGCCCTGCAACAAGCGCGTTCCCGGGTCGGGCTGCCCCGCCCGGGAGGGGACGCACCGCGATCTCGCGGTGCTGGGCCACTCGCAGCACTGCGTCGCCACGAACCCCTCGGACATGGCGGTCGCCCTCGCGGCCCTCGACGCCACCGTCCAGCTGTACGGGCCCGAGGGCGAGCGGACGGTGCCCGTGACCGACTTCCACCGGCTGCCCGGCGAAAATCCCGATCAGGACACGGTGATCCGCCCGGGCGAACTGATCACCGAAGTGGTGCTGCCCCCGCCTTCCCACGGTGCCGTCTCCCTCTACCGCAAGGCCCGGGACCGTGCCTCGTACGCCTTCGCCCTGGCCTCCGTCGCCGCGGTCCTGGGCGTGCGCGACGGCCACGTCGACCGCGTCTCGCTCGCCTTCGGCGGGCTCGCGCACCGGCCGTGGCGTGCCCGCGTCGCCGAGGACCGGCTGCGGGGTGTCCCACCGACCGAGGACGCCTTCGCCCGCGCGGTGGACGCGGAGCTCGAAGCGGCCAGGCCCCTGCGCGACAACGCCTTCAAGGTCGGCCTCGCGCGCCGGATGGCGGTCGGCGCCCTCGTCGAACTCACCACGCGGACCGAATCCGCCTGATCCACCGGACCGCACACCCCGACGAACCGAGGACTTCCGTCATGAGCGACTCCACCCGGGTGCTGGGCGCGCCCCTGGTCCGCCGCGAGGGCCGGGACAAGGTCACCGGCACCGCCCGCTACGCCGCCGAGCACACATCGCCGGACTGCCTGTACGGCTGGATCGTGCCCGCCACCGTCCCCACCGGCCGTGTCACCGCGATCCGTACCGCCGACGCGCTGGCACTGCCCGGAGTGCACACCGTCCTGACCCATGACAACGCGCCGAGACTCGAGGAGACCGACGACGCGATCCTCGCCGTGCTCCAGGACGGCAGGGTGCCGCACCGGGGCTGGCCCGTCGCCCTCGTCCTGGCGGAGAGCCTGGAATCCGCGCGGGCCGGCGCGGACGCCGTGTACGTCGAATACACCACCACCGGGCACGACGTCGTCCTCACCGGGGACCACCCGGGCCTCTACGTCCCGGAGGAGGCGAACGGCGGCTATCCGGGCCTGCGTGAACGCGGTGACGCCATGCACGCGTTCGACGCCGCCCCGGTGCGGATCGACGCGACCTACACACTGCGGGGGCTGCACAACCACCCCATGGAACCGCACGCCTCCACCGCCCGGTGGGCCGACGGACACCTGACCGTCCACGACTCGAGCCAGGGATCGACCGCCGTGCGCAACAGCCTCGCCACGGCTTTCGGGCTCGACCGGAACCGGGTCACCGTGGTCTCCGAACACGTCGGCGGCGGCTTCGGCTCCAAGGGCACCCCGCGCCCCCAGTCCGTGCTCGCCGCGATGGCCGCACGGCACACGGGCCGCCCGGTCCAGCTCGCCCTGCCCCGCCGGTACATGGCGGCGATCGTCGGCCACCGCGCACCGACCCTGCAGCGGGTACGTCTGGGCGCGGACCGTGACGGCGTCCTGTCCAGCGTCTCCCACGAGATCGTCACGCAGACCTCGCGGATCAAGGAGTTCGTCGAGCAGGCCGCCGTTCCCGCCCGCGTCATGTACGCCTCACCCCACAGCCGCACGGAACACCGCGTGGCGGCACTCGACGTGCCCAGCCCGTCCTGGATGCGCGCGCCGGGAGAGGCCTCGGGCATGTACGCGCTGGAGTCGGCCATGGACGAACTGGCCTGCGCCCTCGGGATCGATCCGGTCGAGCTGAGGCTGCGCAACGAACCGCCGGCCGAACCCGACAGCGGGCGCCCGTTCAGCAGCCGCAACCTCGCGGCCTGTCTGACCGAGGGCGCCGGGCGCTTCGGCTGGAACGACCGGGACCCCCGCCCCGCCGCCCGCGAGGAGGGGTCCTGGCTGCTCGGCACCGGGGTCGCCTCCGCGACCTACCCCGTCCTCGTCTCGAAGACCGCGGCGTCCGCGCAGGCCGCTCCGGACGGCTCGTACCGCGTCCGGGTCAACGCCACCGACATCGGCACCGGCGCCCGCACCGTCCTGGCGCAGATCGCCGCGTCGGTCCTGGGCACGGCACCGGAGAACGTACACGTCGACATCGGCAGCAGTGATCTGCCCACCGCGTCCATCGCGGGCGGTTCCTCGGGCACCGCCTCCTGGGGCTCCGCGGTGCACAAGGCCGCCACCGCCCTGGTACGGCGCCTCGCCGAGCACACCGGCCCGCTGCCGCCGGACGGCGTCACCGTCACCGCCGACACCGGCGAGGAGACGGCCCAGGAGTCGCCGTACGCACGGCACGCCTTCGGCGCCCACTTCGCCGAGGTGGCGGTCGACTCCCTCACCGGGGAGGTGCGGGTGCGCCGGCTCCTCGGCGTGTACGCCGCCGGACGGATCCTCAACTCCCGTACGGCACGCTCCCAGTTCATCGGCGGCATGGTCATGGGCCTCGGCATGGCCCTCACCGAGGGCAGCACCATGGACCCGGCCTTCGGCGACTTCACCGAGAGCGACCTCGCCTCCTACCACGTGCCGTCCTGCGCGGACGTCCCCGACATCCAGGCGCACTGGATCGATGAGGACGACCCGCACCTCAACCCCATGGGCAGCAAGGGCATCGGCGAGATCGGCATCGTCGGTACCGCGGCCGCGATCGGGAACGCCGTGCGACACGCCACCGGAGCTCGGCTGCGCGAGCTCCCGCTGACCCCGGACAAACTGCTGCCCTACCTGCCGTGACACCCGCCGCGGGCCCCCTCGGTTGCGGGACCGTCCCCCCGGGGTCACCCTGATGAATGACCAAGAAGTGATTACTGCTCACGCTTCGTGTTCGGGGGTCGTCGGTTCAACGGGGTGAAGCACGTGAGCCTCGCGGTGAGGAGCCTCAACGATGACCGTTCCACTCGACCGGCACTACCTGGTCGAACTGCAGGTGTCGGCGGAGCGCATTTCCCAGCTGCGGCGCATAGTCGCCGCGCACCTTCGTCACTGGAGTCTCGAACTGCACGTCCGGCCGGTGTGCCGGGCGGCCGAGGAACTCCTGACGAACGTCCAGCGACATGTCGGCGACGGCAACCGCTGCGTCCTCGAGCTCCGCTGGACCGGCCGGCACCTGACGGTGTCCGTGGCCGACGACGATTCCCGGATGCCCCGGCTGCTGGACGGCGGTGGCGGCGGCCTCAGCCGCGTCATGGCCCTGAGTGACAGCTGGGGCACCTGCCGGACCGCCGACGGCAAGGTCGTGTGGTTCACGCGCTACGCGGAGACCCCGGTCACCACCGGGCTTCTCCCGCCGGCGCCCCTGCCCGGCGGCCGTACGTTCCTCGACGGCCCGGTCTCCGAGGGCGGCCCCGTCGCCGGGAGCGGCCCGGTCGCCGAACTCGTGTGACGGACGGCCCGGTTCCGGCCCGGCCGGTGCGGACGGTGTGCCTGCGGCACGCATGATCCGCACCGGCCGGGTACGCGTGCGTGAGGGGTCGCGTCGCGCGCCGCCGCGTGGCGCGTGACGGTCGAAGAACAACGCAAGGAGGCACAGCCATGCCCATCGCGACGGTCAATCCCGCGAACGGCGAGACGCTCAGGACATTCGACGCACTGGACGAGGGGGAGACCGAGCGCAGGATCGCCGCGGCCCACCGCGCGTTCCGCGACCACCGCACCACGGACTTCGCCGAGCGAGCCCGTCTGCTGAACCGGGCCGCCGATCTCCTCGACGAGGACCTGCAGGACATCGCCCGGACCATGACGACCGAGATGGGCAAGCCGGTCAAGGCCGCCCGCGCCGAGGCCGCCAAGTGTGCCAAGGCCATGCGCTGGTACGCGGCCAACGCCGAGCGGCTGCTGGCCGACGAACACCCCGACGACGCCGACGTCAAGGACTCCGGTGCCTCCCGCGCGCGGGTGCACTACCGGCCGCTGGGCGTGGTGCTCGCCGTGATGCCGTGGAACTTCCCGCTCTGGCAGGTCATGCGCTTCGCCGCACCCGCGCTCATGGCGGGCAACACCGGTCTGCTCAAGCACGCCTCGAACGTGCCGCAGACCGCCCTGTACCTCGAGGACCTGTTCACCAGGGCGGGCTTCCCCGAGGGCTGCTTCCAGACGCTGCTCATCGGCTCGGGTGCCGTCGAGGCGGTCCTGCGAGACCCGAGGGTCGCCGCGGCGACCCTCACCGGCAGCGAGCCGGCCGGCCGCGCCGTCGCCTCCGTCGCGGGCGACGAGGTCAAGAAGACCGTGCTGGAACTGGGCGGCAGCGACCCCTTCGTCGTCCTGTCCTCGGCGGACGTCGAGAAGGCAGCCGACACGGCGGTGACCGCCCGTGTCCAGAACAACGGCCAGTCCTGCATCGCCGCCAAGCGCTTCATCGTCCACGCGGACGTCTACGACGCCTTCGCCGAGCGTTTCACCGCGGGGATGCGCGCCCTGAGCGTCGGGGACCCGCTGGAGGAGTCCACCGACGTGGGTCCGCTCTCCAGCGAGCAGGGCCGCACCGATCTGGAGGAGCTCGTCCACGACGCCCTGGGCAAGGGCGCGACCGCGCTGTGCGGGGGCCGGCGACCCGAGGGCATGGACCGCGGCTGGTTCTACGAGCCCACGGTCCTCACCGGGATCACCCCGGCCATGCGCATCCACCGCGAGGAGACCTTCGGACCGGTGGCGACCCTCTACCGGGTCTCGGACCTCGACGAGGCCGTGGAGCTCGCCAACGACACCCCCTTCGGGCTCAGTTCCAACGTATGGACACGTGACCAGGGGGAGATGGACCGCTGTGTGCGCGACGTGGAGGCCGGCGGGGTCTTCTTCAACGGCATGACGGCCTCCCACCCCGCGCTGCCGTTCGGCGGGGTGAAGCGCTCCGGCTACGGGCGGGAGCTGGCCGGGCACGGCATCCGCGAGTTCTGCAACGCCACCACCGTCTGGTACGGGCCCGGCTCGGACGCCCGCTAGACACGGACGGACCCGGACCCTCGCCATGCCCCAGGGAGACGCCTCATGACCGACGCCCGTACGCCGTCCGGGGTATCCGCCCCGTCCGACACCGAGATCGCGGCACTCGACGCGCACTGGCGTGCCGCCAACTACCTGGCGGTCGGACAGATCTATCTGATGGCCAACCCCCTCCTGGAGGAGCCGCTGGCCCCGGAGCACATCAAGCCGCGGCTGCTCGGCCACTGGGGCACCTCACCCGGACTGAACCTCGTCCACACCCATCTCAACCGGATCGTGACGACACGGAACCGGCAGGCGATGTGCGTCTGGGGGCCCGGCCACGGCGGCCCCGCCGTCCTCGCCAACTCCTGGCTCGAGGGCAGTTACGCGGAGACCTACCCCGATGTGAGCCGGGACCGGGCCGGGATGGGAGCGCTGTTCAAGCAGTTCTCCTTCCCCGGCGGTGTTCCCAGCCACGTCGCCCCGGAGACCCCGGGGTCCATCCACGAGGGCGGCGAACTGGGATACGCGCTGACCCACGCCTACGGCGCCGCCTTCGACCACCCGGAACTCCTCGTCGCCTGCGTGATCGGGGACGGAGAGGCGGAGACGGGTCCGCTGGCCGCGTCCTGGCACTCCAACAAGTTCCTCGACCCCGTGCACGACGGCGCCGTCCTGCCGATCCTCCACCTCAACGGGTACAAGATCGCGAACCCGACGGTGCTTGCCCGGCTGCCCGAGGACGAACTCGACGCACTCCTGCGCGGGTACGGCCACGACCCCGTGTACGTCGAGGGGGACGAGCCCGCCGTGGTCCACCGCGCGCTGGCCGCCGCCATGGACCTCGCGGTGGACCGCATCGACGCCTACCAGCGGGCGGCCCGCACCGACGGCGCGTCCGCGCGCCCCCGCTGGCCCATGATCGTGCTGCGAACCCCCAAGGGCTGGACCGGCCCCGTGGACGTCGACGGGCTCCCCGTCGAGAACACCTGGCGGGCCCACCAGGTCCCGTTGCCCGGGGTCCGGGACAACCCGGACCACCTGCGTCAGCTCGAGGAGTGGATGCGCTCCTACCGGCCCGAGGAACTCTTCGACTCCGAGGGCAGGCCCACCGCCCAGGTCCTGGAGTGCGTTCCCGAAGGAGCCGCCCGGCTCGGCTCGACCCCGTACGCCAACGGAGGGCTGCTCCTGCGCGACCTCCCGCTTCCTCCCCTCGAGAACCACGCCGTGCGGGTCGACAGGCCGGGGACCGTCCTGCACGAACCCACCCGGATCCTGGGCGGACTGCTCGCAGAGGTCATGGCCGCCACCGCCGACCGCAGGAACTTCCGGGTGGTGGGACCCGACGAGACCGAGTCCAACCGCCTGGGCGCCCTCTACGAGGCCACCGGAAAAGCCTGGCAGGCGGAGGTCCTTCCGACCGACGAGCACCTGGCCCGCGACGGCCGGGTGATGGAGGTCCTGTCGGAACACCTGTGCCAGGGCTGGCTGGAGGGCTATGTCCTCACCGGACGGCACGGCCTTTTCTCCTCGTACGAAGCCTTCGCCCACATCGTCGACTCGATGGTCAACCAGCACATCAAGTGGCTCCGCACGTCGCGGCGGCTGCACTGGCGCGCGCCCGTCGCCTCGCTGAACTACCTGCTCACCTCGCACGTCTGGCGTCAGGACCACAACGGCTTCTCGCACCAGGACCCCGGCTTCGTCGACCACATCCTCAACAAGAGTCCCGAGGTCGTGCGGGTCTATCTGCCGCCGGACGCCAACACGCTGCTGTCCACCGCCGACCATGTGCTGCGCAGCCGTGACTACGTCAACGTGATCGTCGCCGGCAAGCAGCCCGGCTTCGACTGGCTCACCCTCGACGAGGCCCGTGCGCACTGCGCCCGAGGGGCCGGCGTCTGGGAATGGGCCGGCACCGAGGACGGCGGCCGCGAACCCGACGTGGTGCTGGCCTGCGCCGGCGACGTACCCACCCTGGAGACGATGGCCGCGGCCGGTCTGCTGCGCCGTCATCTTCCGGAGCTCGCCGTGCGCGTGGTCAACGTGGTCGACATGACCCGGCTGCTGCCGCACGACGAGCACCCGCACGGCATGCCGGACGCGGAGTACGACGCCGTCTTCACCCGGGACAAGCCCGTGATCTTCGCCTACCACGGCTACCCCTGGCTGGTGCACCGCCTCGCGTACCGGCGCACGGGACACGCCCATCTCCACGTGCGGGGCTACAAGGAGGAGGGGACCACCACCACGCCGTTCGACATGGTGGTCCGCAACGACCTGGACCGCTACCGGCTGGTCATGGACGTGCTCGACCGGGTGCCCGGTCTGGGAGTCCGTGCGGTCTCCGTCCGGCAGGCGATGGCGGACGTCCGCAGCCGGCACCACGACTGGATCCGGGAACACGGCACGGACCTGCCCGAGGTCGCCGACTGGACCTGGGAGGGCTGAACACCGCACGACGCACTCCGGCCGGCCTGCGGGGAAACAGGCCGGCCGGAGTGCGGGGGGACGGGTGCTCAGTTCACGGCGGGAGTCACGGCCGGCGTCACGGTGGTACGGACGACGGGCGACACGGCCCCGCCCCCGACGATCCGGAGGGCGTTCTCGCCCGTGATGCCCAGCTTCACGCGCATGCTGTACTCGCCGCTCCTGGTGGTCCTGATGGTGGCGGGCAGGGTCACCCAGCGCTTGCCCTGCTTCTGCTGCAGGGTGACCGGTGTGCCGGAACCGATGTTCCGGGCGGCGCCGTGGATACGGAACTCCTCCCAGGCCGACACGCTGCGCGCGGTCGCGTACGCGGAGAGAGCCGGCCGCGTGGCCAGGTCCTGCGCGCGTTCCCCGGACGGCGGTGCGGGGACACCGGACGACGCCGCGGCCCCGCCCACCGCTCCGGCCAGCGCCACCGCTGTGAGCAGGGCTGCCGCCGACGCGCGCCTGAATCGGTCCATGAATGGCTCTCCTTCGTGCCCGACGTGATCGGGGAGATCGACGTCGTGAGATCGACTTCGGAGCGCCAAATCTAGACAAACTTCACATAATCCTCACGTAGGAACACGCGGTCAGAAACGCAGGACCGCCGCGAGCCTCCCGTGGTGCGCGAGCGAGTCGTCCGCGACGAAGGCGACCTCGCACCCCTTGTCCAGTGCCGCTTCGACGAGCTCGTCGACGATGTCCTCGCGGACCTGTCCGTCCTGGGCCGCGACGGACTCCCGGCCCACCGGCTCGAGGTGACCGTCGGTGACCCTCACCGTCTCGTCGAAGTGCTCCTCGACCGCGACCAGGCCCGCCCTGCCCTCCCGTACCGCCAGCCACACCTCGTCGAGTCCGCCCGCGAACGAGCGGCTGCTGTGCGCCTTGTCGAGCCTGCCCCGGATCCGGGAGGCGGTCTGCCCGCGCCAGTCCTCGAGGGCCGGGCCCAGCTCCTTGAGCAACTCGGGGGCAGTGGTGTCCGCCGTGGTCCCCTTCGCGACCCGGCCCACGGCCGGCTTCGCGCTCTCGCCGACCTCGTCCAGCAGGGAGAGTGCCGGTGCGAGGCCCACGAGGAAGAGGGGGCGCGGGTCGGCCGCCAGAACCGCGCGCAGCTTCTCGTCGACCGAGCGCATGAAGTTGCGGGCGTCCTCGCTGCTGTAGGTGCTCGGGGTGTCGCCGATCCGCTCCTCGCGCTGCGGGTTCGGCTCCTCGTGCGGGGCCGTGAGCGGGAACCCGTCCCGCTGCTCGGGGCGCAGGTCCTCGCTCGTGCCGGAGAACAGGGAGGCGTGCTCGGCGGACAGGCTGAGGACCCAGAACAGCCGCGCCCCGGCCTTGGCCGCGACCAGGTTGCGGGTGAGGTAGCTGTCGCTCAGGACCACTCGTTCGGGTGCGGTGCGCGGGAGTTGCCAGATCTGGTACTCGTCGGCGTCGGCGAAGATGAGGAGGGACTCCAGGGCGCGGCGCTGGTCCACCTCGGCCACCGCGCGGTCCAGCTGCGCCTTCACCGCGGCCCGGGTCTCGTGGGTCACCCGGGGGTCGGCGTCCAGTCGGTTGCCGGCCTCGGCCACGAGGTTGCGCAGCCGCACGGCGTCCTGGGCGTTGTCCGGCGCGCGGCGGTGGGTCGGCATGGTCAGGGACAGGGCCGGATAGGGCCTGGTCGCCCGGAGTTCCTGCAGCAGGCCGGGCGTCAGCGCGTCCGTGTCCATCGTTCCCTCCCGGGGGTCCGCGGTACTGGGGCCGCCCTCTGTGCGGAGCGGTTGTTCGACGAGTCAATTCATACCTTTTGATCCTAATATGAGCGAATTATTCTTTTCTTTCCGGAGGTGTATGCGATGTCCACACCCGGAACGACGGGAGAGGGGCTGCCCCAGGCAAGGCCCGTGCTGAGCCCGGCGGGCAACCCGTGAGCGCCTCGGAGGCCGTGACGGACGCGCTGCGTGAGCTGCACGGACGCTTCGCCGGTGTGCACGAGGGCCGACGGGCCGACTACATCCCGGAGTTGACCAGGTCGGACCCCGGTGACTTCGGGCTCGCCCTCGTGAGCATGGACGGGCACTCCTACAGCGCCGGCGCGGCGGACACCCCCTTCACCCTGCAGTCGGTGTCCAAGCCCTTCGTCTACGCCCTCGCGCTGGCCTCGCTCGGCCTCGACGAGGTGGGCCGCTGGGTGGGCGCCGAACCGAGCGGCGAGGCGTTCAACGCCATCAGCCTGGAGCCCGGCACCGGGCGGCCGGCCAACGCGATGGTCAACGCCGGCGCCATCGTGACCACCGCCCTGGTCCCCGACAGCCGCGAGGACCCCGCGTTCCGCCGCATCCTGACCTGCCTGAGCCGGTTCGCCGGGCGGAAGCTGGACGTCGACGAGGACGTCTACGGCTCCGAGGCGGCGACCGGGGACCGCAACCGGGCCCTCGCCTATCTGATCCGCAGCACGGGAACCCTGCCCGTCGACCCGGTGGCGGCGGTGGACACCTACTTCCGGCAGTGCGCGGTGCGTGCCACGGCCGTCGACCTCGCCGTGATGGCCGCGACCCTGGCCTACGGCGGTGTCAATCCGGTCACCGGGGAGCGCGTCGTCTCCCCCGGGGTCGCGGCCCAGGTCCTCGCCGTCATGGCGACCTGCGGAATGTACGACTCGTCCGGCGACTGGCTGCTCAGGGTCGGACTGCCCGCCAAGAGCGGGGTCTCCGGCGGTCTGCTCGCCGCCGGCCCGGCCCGTTTCGGCCTGGCCGCCTACAGCCCGCTCCTGGACGCGTCGGGCACCTCGGTCCGCGGCCACGCCGCGCTCGGCGCCCTCTCGGAGCGTCTCGGGCTCCACCTGATGAGGAACCCCGCCCTTCCCGGCTCCACCGTCACCCTGGTCACCACGGCCGATGTTCTGGCCTCGGCGCCGTCCGGCCGGCGGGAGCGCGCGCTGCGCGGGCGCGTGGGTGTCGTCGCCGCCCAGGGGGCCCTCGACTTCACCGCCGCCGAGCGTGTGCTGTACGCACTCGACGAGTCGGGCTCGGAGGACGCCGGCCCCGTGGTGCTCGACCTGCGGGAGGTGACCGGCGCCGACTCCGACGCCCTCGCGCTGCTGCACGCCGGCCTCTCGCGGCTGGCGCGGGAGGGCCGGCGGGCGGCCGTCGTCGATCCGGGCGACCGGCTGGGTCCCCCCGATCTGATCCGTGAGCGGACCGGACAGGACCTGCCGCGGTTCGGCTCCCGCGAGGAGGCCGCCGAGCAGTGCGCCCGGGCCGTGGCAGGTCCCGGCTGAGCCCCTACCAGATGGCCTCGACCCACTCGGGGTGGTCGATGAAGGGGTTCCGGTTGTGCTGGAACCGGTCGAATATGACCTCGTTGCGGTTCTTCTCGAAGCTGTCCGGCGGGTCCTCCTGGCTCCACTGCTTCAGCACGGAGAGCCGTCCGATGTTCGGGGCCGACCCGTTGCTCACGCTGTCGTTCGGCTCCAGGTCCGCGAAGGCGTCGTCGCCCTCGTAGCGCACCGCCATGTAGAGGATCATCCGGGCCACGTCCCCCTTGACCGCGTCGCGCGGTTCGAAGGAGTCGCCGTCGGTGTAGTTGCCGGGTGCCCCCGAGACGGCGCTGCCGCCGTTGTCGAAGTCCTTGTTGCCGCGGATGGAGTTCACCTGCACGTCCTCCGGGCGCAGGTGGTGGATGTCGGTGCCGGGGCCGGTCGCTGTGCCGAAGTCGCCGTGGGACTTCGCCCAGACGTGCTCGCGGTTCCAGTCGCCGGTGTCGCCCCCGTTCTCGCTCTTGGACTGGGAGCGGCCGGTGTACAGGAGGATCACGTTGGACGAGTTCGCGGGGTCCTGGTCCGTCGCCTTGAGGGCGTCCCAGACCTGGGTGTAGGAGAGCTTGGTCTGGTCGCTGATGATCGTGTGCAGCGAGCTCTTGAGCGCGGTTCCCGTCTTGCCGAGGGCGTTTTGGTAGTAGGTGTCGTCGAGCGCGGCGGCCGGGGCCGTCGCGGGGGTGGCGGCGGGCGCGGTGGCGGCGACGCCGGTGAGTACGACGATCGAGGCGGCTGTCGCGAGCAGTGGACGCGCGTAGAAACGGTGACGACTGGACATGTGGGGTGTCCTCTCCGGGGGCGACGGAACGGGGTCGTGAGGGCCGGGCGTTGGCTGTTCGGTCGGGAGCCTTCCACACGCACGGTGCCGGTCGTGTGAACGTTGCGTATTCATCATGTGCAAGTCAAGTGACAGCTGATCCGTGCCCTCCCGGACATCGGATGCGCGGACGCCGACCCGGCGCGAGAATTGCCGCAAGGACGAGGAGGCGGTATGAGCGAAGAGTCCGAATCCCTATCCGTACCGGCGCCGGAAGCACGGGGTGTGACCCCCGACCGTCTGCTGCACACCGGCGGCAACGATCAGCCCACCGCGGAGGACCTGGTGCTCGCCTCCGGGCGGGATCTGACCCCCGAGAGCCTGGAGTGGGCACAGCGCAGGCTGTCGGAGGAGGGCCGCTCGGCCATGGACAAGCGGCTCCCGTAGAGCCGTGCGACATCCCGGGGCGGGGAGCGTGCGAGGCGCTCCCCGCCCCTCGGCTAGCCTGAACGCAATATGAACCGTTTGACGACGTCACAGGGCGAATTCGATCTCGCCCGCCATCCCGAGAACCCGCGCGATCCGCTCCGTGCGTGGGACGCCGCCGACGAGTACCTGCTGCGGCACCTGGAGGGAGCGGAGGGGGGCGATCCCGTCCGTACCACCGGCACCGTCGCCGTGGTCGGCGACCGCTGGGGAGCCCTCGCCACCGCGCTGGCCGCACACCACCCGGTCCTGATCACCGATTCGTACCTCGCGCGGCAGGCCACGCGTGCCAACCTGGCGCGCAACGGAGCCGACCCCGGCTCCGTGCACGTCCGGTCGGTGCGCGACACCCCGCCCGAGCGCGTGGACCTGCTGCTCGTGCGGGTGCCCAAGAGCCTCGCACTCCTCGAGGACCAGCTCCACCGGCTCGCACCCGCCGTGCACGCCGGTACGGTCGTCATCGGTACCGGCATGGTCAAGGAGATTCACACCTCCACCCTCAAGCTGTTCGAGCGCATCATCGGGCCCACGCGCACCTCCCTCGCCGTGAAGAAGGCGCGGCTCATCTTCTGCACCCCGGACCCCGCACTGCCCAGGACCCCCAGCCCCTGGCCGTACCGCTACGAACTGCCGGGCGACGTCGGGGTGGTCTCGGGCCGTACCGTCACCAACCACGCCGGGATCTTCTGCGCCGAGCGTCTGGACATCGGCACCCGCTTCTTCCTGAAACACCTCCCGCAGCGGACGGGGCCCGACCGGGTCGTCGACCTCGGCTGCGGGAACGGCGTGGTGGGTACGGCCGCCGCACTGGCCAATCCCGACGCGCATGTCACCTTCACCGACGAGTCGTACCAGGCCGTCGCCTCCGCCGAAGCGACCTTCCGCGACAACACCGGGCCGGAGGCCCAGGCAGACTTCCTGGTCGGCGACGGTATGGCCGACGTGCCCCCGGCCAGCGTGGACCTGGTCCTCAGCAACCCGCCGTTCCACTCGCACCAGGCGGTCACCGACGCCACGGCCCGGAACATGTTCCACGGAGCGCGTTCCGCCCTGCGCCAGGGCGGCGAACTGTGGGTCGTCGGCAACCGGCACCTCGGCTACCACACACAGCTCCGCCGGATCTTCGGCAACTGCACCACCGTCGCCGGTGACCCGAAGTTCGTCGTCCTGCGGGCCGTCAAGCGCTGATCCGCCTCAGGGGAGGTCGTCCCGGCCCAGCCAGGACGGCACCTCGGGCACCTGCGCGTCCCAGGCGGGCGGGAGGCCGGGACCGGGTCCGGGTTCACGTGGGCGGGGAACAGCCTCGGCCTGCTCCGGGGCGTCCGGCTGCTCCTCCACCGGCTCGGGCGCCGCACTGTCGTACACCTGCTCGGCCACCGTGAACCGGCAGTGCCAGGGCTGCCAGACCCCCTCGACGACCAGCAGGAAGCCATCCGCCTCCCGGTACAGGGCCCGGTTCTTCGGGTTGGCCGGATGGACCGGCTCGAAGCGCTCGGCCCGGATCCTGAGGGCCGCGAGCGCCTCCTCGCGGGTGCCCTCCACATGGTCGAGCACGCCGACCGACCACATCCGTCCCTGCCGGCCGTACCCGAGGTTCTGTTCGACGACCAGTCCCCACCTCGGCACGGCCCCACCCCTCCCCGGAACACGCGCGGTTGCGGTATGCATGTGAGCGCGCCGGGTCGCCATCCTACGAGTCATGATCCTTCCGGCACCACCGCACCCGGCACCACGACCGGCCACCCGGTCCGGCCGGATCGCCGAACGGAAGGCACCAGCCGTCGAACGATCCGGACCCGCCGACCGTGGACCGCCGTCCGCGCGGCAGGCCCGCCCCGTACGAACTCCGCGGACAGGCAGCCATACTGGACGGGCCGGGGCGGGCGCACCAGTAGTGGGCGGCGGAACAAACGGGGGCGACAACAGGCGATGGCGGACACCAGGCTGATCCAGAGCCGGTACCGGCTGCTCGATCTGATCGGGCGCGGAGGCATGGGCGAGGTGTGGCGTGCGCGCGACGAGTCGTTGGGCCGGCAGGTGGCGGTCAAGTGCCTGAAACCGATGGGGCCCCAGCACGACCAGGCCTTCACACGCGTCCTGCGCGAGCGCTTCCGCAGAGAGGCCCGGGTGGCCGCGGCGCTCCAGCACCGCGGGGTCACCGTCGTCCACGACTTCGGTGAGTCGGACGGTGTCCTCTACCTCGTCATGGAGCTCCTGGAGGGGCGCAACCTCAGCCAGCTCCTGGAAGACAACAAGCAGCACCCGCTGCCGGTGGCCGACGTCGTCGACATCGCGGAACAGGTCGCGGACGCGCTCGGCTACACCCACCGGCAGGGCATCGTGCACCGGGACCTCAAGCCCGCCAACATCATGCGGCTCGACGACGGCGCGGTGAAGCTCTGCGACTTCGGCATCGCGCGGCTCGGCCACGAAATCGGCTTCACCTCCCGCCTCACCGGGACCGGCATCGCCATGGGCACCCCGCACTACATGTCGCCCGAGCAGATCAGCGGTGGCGAGGTCGACCACCGCAGTGACCTCTACTCCCTGGGCTGTGTGCTGTACGAGATCGCCACGGGTGTACCGCCGTTCGACATGGAGGACGCCTGGTCCGTGCTCGTCGGGCACCGCGACACCGTCCCCGAGCCGCCCCGCAGCCACCGCGCCGAACTCCCCGGGTACTTCGACGAGGTCGTCCTCGAGCTGCTGGCCAAGACCCCGGACGAGCGGCCGTCCGACGCCGGTGACCTCCGGCAGCGCATCACGCTGGGGCGCACAGGCGAGCAGCCGCAGGCCGGACGGGTCCGCCTTGCCCCTCCCGTCCCCGTGGCGCGGGCCGGAGGCGCGGAGCCCGGACTCCCCTCCTGGACCCGCGACATGACCACCGGCCACAGGGCCGTCGGCGCGGGGGGCCCCGCGACGGCCGCCGTCGAGCACGCCACCCCGCTGACCGTCGCCTGGACCAGCGGGGCGGGGCAGGCCCTCACCGGCGGCATCCCCCTCGCGGGACCGGGCCGCCCCACCCCTTCTCCCGGGCTGCTCGCCACGCTGGCCGGCCGGCACAGCGCGGGACTCGACCTGGGGCGGCTGGGCCACTGGGAGGAGGCGGGCGACGTCCACCGAGCTGTCGCCACCGAACGCGAGCACGCGCTCGGCCCCGACCACCCCGACACCCTCGCCAGCAGGTACGAGGTCGGATTCACCCTCATCCGCACCGGCCACGCCACCGACGCGCTCAGGGAGTTCGGCAGGGTCGCCGACGGCCGCGAACGCACCCTGGGCCCCGACCACCCCGAGACCCTCGCGGCCCGCCAGGAGACGGCGTACGTCCTGGGCCGGCTCGACCGGCACTTCGAGGCCCACCAGATCTACGCCGCGGTGCTCGCCTCGCGGGAGCGCTCCATGGGGCCGGACCACCCCGACACCCTGCGCTGCCGCCACAACCTCGCCTTCAACCTGAGCAGACTGGGCCGCCTCGAGGACTCGTACCGCATGGCCCGGGAGGTCGCGGACGCCCGCGGCCGTCTGCTCGGCGCGGCGCATCCGGACACCCTGGTCACGCTGTACGAAGTGGCGTACACACTCGGCCGGCTGGGCCGCTGGACCGAAGCCCTGGAGACCTACCGGGACGTCGCGCGGGCCCGTGCCACCACGCTCGGCGCCGACCACCCCGACACACTGTCCGCGCGCTACGAGGTGGGCATCAGCCTCGGCCGGCTGGGCCGCAGCGCCGAGGCCCTGGAGCTCTACCGCACCCTGGTCGAGGACCGCACCCGGGTCGGTGGTCCCTCCGACCCCGAGACGTTGCGCGCCCGGCACGGCCTGGGAGTCAACCTGGGCCGGCTGGCGCGCTGGGACGAGGCGCTCACCGAGTCGCGCGAGGTCTGCGCCCTGCGGGAACGCACCCTCGGAGCGGGCCACCCCGACACGCTCGTCAGCCGCCGGGAGGTGGCCGTCGGGCTGGGCTGGCTCGGCCGCTGGACCGACGCGCTCACCGACTACCGCACGGTCGCCGAGATCCGCGAGCGGACCCTGGGCCCCGACCACCCCGACACCCTCGCGAGCCGCAACGACGAGGCGCACTGCCTGGAACAGCTCGGCCGCGGAACGGAGGCGGTGGAGGTCTACCGGAGGGTCGCCGACCTGCGCAGGCTGCGCGGGGTGCCGCCGCACTGACCACCGGCCCGTGCGGCAAAGGACCCACGGGCCGTCAGGCCGCGCCGCCCCGCGCCCGGTAGAGGTCACGCAGCAGCGCGATCTCGGCCCCGTGGTGCAGCACCTCCTGGTTGACCCACCACACGGTCTCCAGGAAGGGATCCTCCGGATCGCTGCCGTACGGGTAGGTGCTGTACCCGACCGTGTCGAGCGCCGCGTCGTCGGCGCCCAGCAGCGCCGCACGCCATGCGGCCGCCGAGGCGCCGAAGTCGGCGAGCGCCTCCGCCGCGTCACCCGCCACCCGGTAGTCGTCCCGGGTCATGCCGTGGCCGCCCGCCGTGTGATCGGCGCGCAGGGCCAGCATCTCGCTGAGATGGCTCAGACGCCACGCCAGTGTGGTGAAGGGCGGCGGTGAGGGGTGCGGGAACGGCGCTGTGTCACGCCCCCATCCGCCCGCACCCGTCAGGAAGGTCGCGTGCGGCCCGGGGCCCGCACCGCGAGGACGGACCGACCAGCAGTCCGGCACCGGCTCCCACAGGTACTCCTCGTCGGTCAGTGCCGGGACCGCCACGTCCGTGCCGTTGCCGCTGTCCACGAACGGCCCGGCAAGCCGGTTCCCCAGGCGCTCGCAGGACAGGTCGAACTGGTCGAGCAGCGGTGCCAGACGGGCGGGGACGCTCATGGACTCTCCTGTGTCGGGCGGATCGACGCGGCCGCGGGCACCCTCGCACAGGCGTGAGCGCGGCGACCAGCGGATTCCCGAATCCCGGGCACGGTCCGCCACGGTCCCGCGCCCTGTCCTGAGCCGACCGACGCGTGTTACGAAGGAGCATGTCCGCAGACGAGACGCCCTCAGCCGGTACACCCGCACACGACTCCTACGACGTGGTCGTCGTCGGCGGCGGCCACAACGGCCTGGTCGCCGCCGCCTACCTCGCCCGGGCAGGGCAGAGCGTCCTGGTCCTGGAGCGTCTCGGCACCACCGGGGGAGCGGCCGTGTCGACCCGGCCCTTCGACGGCGTCGACGCCCGGCTCTCCCGCTACTCCTACCTCGTCTCGCTCCTCCCGCAGAAGATCGTCCGGGAGCTCGGCCTCGACTTCGCCGTCCGCAAGCGGACCGTCTCCTCGTACACCCCGGCCGTGCGCGGCGGCCGTGCCACCGGGCTGCTCGTCGGTGGCGAGGGAACCCGGGACTCCTTCACGGCCCTCACCGGTGACGGCCGTGAGTACGAGGCCTGGCAGCGCTTCCACGGGATGACGCGGCGGGCCGCCGAGCGGGTGTTCCCGACCCTCACCGAACCGCTGCCGTCCCGCGAGGACCTGCGTGCACGCCTCGACGACACGGGCGCCTGGCGGACGCTGTTCGAGGAGCCCATCGGCGTCGCCGTCGAGGAGAACTTCGCCGACGACCTCGTACGTGGTGTCGTGCTCACCGATGCCCTGATCGGCACCTTCGCGGACGCCCACGACCCGTCCCTGGTCCAGAACCGCTGCTTCCTCTACCACGTGATCGGCAACTCCACGGGGGACTGGGACGTCCCGGTCGGCGGGATGGGCGCGCTCACCGACGCCCTGGCCGGCGCGGCCCGCGCGGCCGGCGCCGAGATCCGGGTCCTGCACGAGGCGACCCGCATCGACACCGACGGCACCCGCGCCGAGGTCACCGTCCGCTCACCCGACGGGGAGCGTGCGGTCGGCGCGCGCCGGGTCCTGGTCAACGCTTCTCCGCAGGCCCTGGCGGCGCTGCTCGGCGAGGAGCCGCCCGCGCCGGCCGAAGGCGCCCAGCTGAAGGTCAACATGCTGCTCACGCGGCTGCCGAGGCTGCGTGACCGGTCCGTCGACCCGCACCGGGCATTCGCCGGCACCTTCCACGTCGCCGAGGGATACACACAGCTGGCCACCGCCTACCGTGAGGCCGCCGCCGGACGTCCGCCCACCGCCCCGCCCTCCGAGATCTACTGCCACTCGCTGACCGACCCCTCGATCCTCGGCCCCGACCTCGCGGCCCGCGGCTACCAGACCCTCACCCTGTTCGGCCTGCACACCCCCGCCCGGCTCTTCGCCGCCGACAACGGGACCACGCGCGACGCACTGCTCACGGCGACCCTGGCCGAACTCGACGCCCACCTGGAGGAGCCGGTCCTCGACTGCCTCGCGCTCGACGCCGACGGCAGGCCGTGCATCGAGGCGAAGACCCCTCTGGACCTGGAGCGGGACCTGAGACTGCCCGGTGGCCACATCTTCCACCGCGACCTGTCCTTCCCGTACGCCACCGGGGAGACGGGCCGCTGGGGTGTGGAGACCGCGCACGCCAACGTCCTGCTGTGCGGGGCCGGCGCGGTGCGCGGGGGCGGGGTCAGCGGGGTGCCCGGCCACAACGCCGCCATGGCGGCGCTGGGCCGGTGACCGCCGCCCTACCGCCCGAAGACCCCGCGCAGGAATTGATCCGGGGGCGCCTTCCGTTGCCCCGTTCCGCGGGCCCGCTCGCCGCGGAGTCCGGCCATCCGCACCGGGGAGGGTCCGGTCGACTGCGACGACGATGACGGGCAGTCACCCTCCGCGGCCAGCGGCCAGGTGGCCAGACTGCGAGGCGGTGAGGGTGCGAGGCGGTGAGGGTGAGGCGGCGACATGGATGCGGAACGTCTCCAGGAAGAGAGGTCCGCGCTCGCCGCTCCACACCGCGGCGTGCCCGGCCCCGCGCACCGTGACGCCGCAGACCCTGCGCCCTCAGCCGCCGATCAGGGAGAGGCCGAGGACGACCCCGGCGGAGACGGTCACCCTGCCAGGCGTGAGGTCGCCCTCAGCGCCACCGCCCTGGTGGCTGCTGTGGCTGCGGTAGCTCTGCATCGGTTCGGCGTCGACGTCCTTGATGTGGATCACGGGCCCGAGGTGCACCCCGGCCGCCTCCGCGTACAGCGCGGCCTTCTCCCGGGCCGCGGCGACGGCAGCCGTACGCGCACGGGCGCGCAGTTCTCGCTTCGCGCGCACGTCGAACTCGACCCCCTGGACCTCGTTGGCCCCGGCGTCCACGACGTCGACGAGCACCGACTCCAGGGTGTCCAGCTCGCGCAGTTCGATCACGAAGGACGCCGTGCACTCGTAGCCCAGGAACGTGCGGTCGTTGCCGTAGCTCCACTGGGACGACAGGTTCAGCCTCGACGTGGACACGGCCGTCTCCGGGACCTCGTGCCCGCGCAGGACCTCCCGGATCCGGTTCACCCCGGCCCGGGTCGCGGCGAAGGCCTCGCCCGGCTTGTTCTTCGTCTGCGATATAGCGACGCGGAGGCGTGCCAGGTCCGGAGCGGAGTCCACGCTCGCCGCTCCGAACACCGACACGCCCCACGGGCTGGCTATGGACTGGGTTCCGTTCATGCCGGACATCCAACCAGCCGGACCGGCTCAATCGGAGGAAACGGTCCAGCCCGTCGCCTCGATGCGTCCGGCGTCGCCGGGCCTGTTGCCGTCGAAGAGCGTCTGCCCGCCGTCCTCGACCCGGACGTCGTCCACGTAGGCGCCGCGTCCGACGTACAACTGGTCGGTGACGTAGCGCCAGCGGAGCCGTACTTCCGTGCCCCGCCAGGTCCCCAGGTCCGCCTCGACCCGGTGCCACACGCGTCCCGACCAGCCGGAGACCGAGCCGTCCGGATGGGGCAGGGGCTTTCCGGCCCGGCCCTCCTGCTCCTGCAGGGAGGTGAAGGGCACGGCCTGCCATGTCCCCCCGGAGTCAGACGAGGCCTCCAGATGGAGTACGTCCGAGGCAGGCTCGGTGTCCCACCAGAGGGCGCAGCTCATCATCGTGCGTGAGGTGACCGGGCGCAGCGCGGGCAGTGCGAGTGTCGCGGTGGTGGCGCCGGCCATGCCGGAGAACCAGGCGGTACGGCCCCGGGCAGGGCGGACCGGCACCGCGCGCGCCATCCGGTTGGCCGTCGCCACCCGCGGGGCGCTGCCCGAACGCCATGTGCGCACCGGATGGACGGAGTTGCCCAGCACGATCAGGAACGAGTCGGTCGTCGGGTCGAGGACCAGGCTCGTGCCGGTGAAACCCGTGTGTCCCGCCGTGCGCGGTGTGGCCATCGCCCCCATGTACCAGTGCTGGTACAGCTCGAAGCCCAGCCCGTGCTCATCGCCGGGGAACGCGGTGTTGAAGTCGGTGAACAGGAGTTCCACGGACTCCTCGGACAGGATCCGGGCCCTGCCGTAGACACCCCCGTTGAGCAGGGTACGGGCCAGCACGGCCAGGTCCCAGGCGCACGAGAACACACCCGCATGGCCCGCCACCCCGCCCAGGCTGTACGCGTTCTCGTCGTGGACCTCGCCCCAGACCAGACCACGCTCCAGCCCCGACCAGGGCAGCCGTGCGTCCTCGGTGGCCGCGATCTTCGGCTTCCACGAGGCCGGCGGGTTGTACCGGGTGCGGTGCATCCCGAGCGGAGCAGTGATCTCCTCGCGGAGCAGGACGTCCTGGGAGCGGCCGGTGATCTTCTCGAGGATCAGCTGCAGCGAGATCAGGTTGAGATCGGAGTAGAGGTATTTCGTGCCGGGCGCCGCCGCCGGAACCTCGGCCCAGAGCAGGCGCAGCTTCCCTTCACGGGTCGGCTCCTTGTAGAGCGGGATCCAGGCCCGGAAGCCGGACGTGTGCGTGAGCAGCTGACGCACCGTGATGTCCTGCTTGCCGCCCCCGCCGAACTCGGGGAGGTAGGACGCGACGGGCGCCTCCAGCTCCAGCGTGCCGCGCTCGATCTGCTGTACGGCGAGGATTGAGGTGAACAGCTTGGACACCGAGGCCAGGTCGAAGACCGTGTCCTCGGCCATCGCGATCTGCTGGTCCGGCGGGAACTCGACCCCTGTGTCGGTCGTCTCGTCGTACGCCGCATAGCGCACCGCCTGTCCGATCGGCCGGTGCAGGGCCACGGTGCCGCCGCGGCCGGCGAGCAGGACCGCTCCCGCGTACCAGGGGTGCGCGGGGGAGTCCGCGAGGTACTTCTCCGCGTCCGTGACGAGCAGGTCGAGCTGGTCCGGCAGCAGCCCGGCGCGCTCGGCCGGCCCGCGGCGCAGTGTCGGCCGGCCCCGCCCTGATCCCATACCCGTCCCGGTTCCCGATGCCGCGCCCGGAGCTCCGCCGCCCGGCGGCTCCGTACCCCGCTCGACGCCGGCCGCCGCCCCGGCGGCCCCGGCGAAGGGGATCGGGGCGAGGGCGAGTGCTCCGCCCAGCGCCAGTATCCCGCCACCCATCCTCCGGCGGCTCAATCCCCGCCCCGACACGTCACCGGCCATCCGGAAACCCTTCCCCTCACGTCGAAAGCGCCTGCGCGAAAGTAACTTTCGAAATCTCGTACGGTGATGAAACTTCCTGCCGAAGCAGAGGTTACTGTCACCGCGGCCACTCGTGGGGTCCCTGGGGTCACAAAGAAACTGACGAAACGTCAGCTCGAGGTTGGAGCGCAGTCGTCCGGCCGCCAGGCCGACTGGTGGCAGCTGCCGTCGGTGGAGCCGGCCCGTGCCCGCTGCGGAGCCGGCGCGCAGGACGTTCCGTCCTGCGCCCCTGCCAGGCGAAACCGACGACGGCCCGGCCGGTCGAGGCGACGAGCGATCCAGGCCGTTGCCGAGGAACGGGACGTGACGCCGCAGTCCCGTCCGGTTGCCGGTGCTGGTCCCTCTTCTCAGTCCAGTTGCTCGGCCAGTCCGACGATGATCCCCTCCGGACCGCGGACGTAGCAGAGCAGATAGCTGTCCTCGAACCGGGCGATCTCGCCGACGAGTTCGCCGCCGTGAGGGCGTAGTCGGGCAACGGTGTCCTCCAGGTCGTCGACGGCGAACATGACACGGTGCGTGCCCAGAATGTTGTGGGGCTGGTTGCGCGGCCCGGTACGGAGCGCGGCGGGGCTGCGGTACTTCGCCAGCTCGAGCCGGCTGTGACCGTCCGGGGTCCGGACCATCGCGATGTCACAGTGGACGCCGTCGAGCCCGGTGCACTGATCGGCGAAGAGGCCCTCGACCTCCGCCCTGCCCTCCAGCTCCATACCGAGTTCCACGAAGAACGCGATGGCGGCATCCATGTCCTCCACGACGATGCCGACGTTGTCCATCCGCTGAACCGCCATGCCGGTGACTCCTTCCTCCTCGTACGGCCGGTGGTGGCCGCTGACGTCCCTGGGACGGAGCCGGTGGCACGTTCTCGACATCCGCACACCATCGAACACCGAGAACTCGGATCGCGCCTCGACACCACTACCGCATACCCGCCAGCCGGGCGCCACCACCGAGGTGGGTGCGGCGCAGACGGCCACTTCCCGTCGGTCGACGGCATACCTTGACCGACGATCAGATGATGCGGGAGTCGAATCCGTGATCCTGAGCGATCCGGAAGCTCTCGTCCGCGGTGTCTCGGCGTCGGGTCAGGAGGCCTGATGTGCTGGGGGCGAGCGGCGGGGGCGTGAGGCTTCTCCGGCACGGTGACGAACCGGGTGCAGTCGCTTGCCGGGCCGGATTGCCTCTCCCCGCGTCCGGCCGGACCGTCGTCCCGGGCAAGGGGGCCGACACAGACGTTCCGGGCCCTTGACCCTCGGCCCGCCCGCCGCACAGGATCACGCCATGACAGGTGTTCGGAGCAGCACAGTAGACGGAGTCGTGACGCGAAGCGCACGGCGCACTCCAGGGCGCACCGCCGTACGGTACGCCGAGCGGTCCTGGACCTATGCGGCCCTGGACGAGGCGGTCAGTACCGCGGCCGCCGTGCTGACCACCGCACACGGACTGCGCCCGGGCGACCGGGTCGCCTCCTACGCCCACAATTCCGATGCGTACCTCATCGCCTACCTGGCCTGCGCCCGGGCCGGACTGGTCCATGTGCCCGTCAACCAGAACCTCACCGGCGAGGACCTGGCGTACGTCCTCCGTCAGTCCGGCAGCGCACTCGTCCTCACCGACCCGGGCCTCGCCCCACGCGTCCCGGCCGGCCATGCCGTCCGGCCGCTGCGCGACGCACCGGACTCCCTCCTCGGTGAACTCGACACCCCGCGGTCCTTCACCCCGGAGCGGGAACCCGGCGCCGACGACCTGGTCCAACTGCTCTACACCTCCGGCACCACGGCCCAGCCCAAGGGTGCGATGATGACGCACGGTGCGCTGGTCCACGAGTACGTCAGCGCCGTCACGGCGCTCGACCTGCGTGCCACCGACCTGCCGGTGCACTCGCTGCCGCTCTACCACTCCGCGCAGATGCACGTGTTCCTGCTGCCGTACCTCGCGGTGGGCGCCGAGAACACCATTCTCGACGCCCCGGACGCCGGGCGGATCTTCGACCTCGTCGAAGCGGGGCGGGCGGACAGCCTCTTCGCGCCGCCGACCGTCTGGATCGGTCTCGCCAACCACCCGGAGTTCGCCACCCGCGAGCTCTCCGCCCTGCGCAAGGCGTACTACGGCGCGTCGATCATGCCCGTGCCCGTCCTGGAACGCCTGCGTGAGCGGCTGCCGGAGCTGGCGTTCTACAACTGTTTCGGCCAGAGCGAGATCGGCCCCCTCGCCACGGTGCTCGGCCCCGACGAGCACGAAGGGCGGATGGACTCCTGCGGACGGCCCGTACTGTTCGTCGACGCGAAGGTGGTCGACGAGCACGGCAAGGAAGTGCCCGACGGCACGGCCGGTGAAGTCGTCTACCGCTCCCCCCAGCTGTGCCAGGGCTACTGGGACAAACCGGATGAGACCGTCGAGGCGTTCCGCGACGGCTGGTTCCACTCCGGTGACCTCGCCGTGCGCGACCCCGAAGGCTATTTCACCGTCGTCGACCGTGTGAAGGACGTCATCAACTCGGGCGGTGTGCTCGTCGCCTCCCGGCAGGTGGAGGATGCCCTCTACACACACCCCGCGGTCGCCGAGGCGGCCGTGGTGGGACTGCCCGACGCACGCTGGATCGAGGCCGTCACCGCCGTCGTCGTCCTGCGGGGCGAGGCCTCGGAAGCAGAGCTCATCGAGCACGCCCGGGGGAAGCTGGCCCACTTCAAGGCCCCGAAGAAGGTTCTTTTCGTCGACGAGCTCCCGCGCAACGCCAGCGGAAAGATCCTCAAGCGGGAACTGCGCGACCGGTTCGCCGACGCCGACGCCGACGCCGACGCCGACGCCGACGCCGACGCCGACACTGGCTCCGACTCCGACTCCGACTCCGACTCCGGCACTGGCTCCGCGGCCACCGTGGGTCCCGGCTCCGGCTCCGCCGGCGCGGCGGATCGGCCGACGGCCTGACCGGTGTCACGTCCCGGGGGGCCGCCGTCGTGGTCGGGATCCGGTCAGCGGTGCGAGGCGGTCACGGCCGGCGTACCCCGTTCGCAGTCCTGGGCGTGACTCCTCCTCAGTTGGCCGCCGGACTCGGGTGACCTGCGCGAACGGCCCGCGGGCTGATCAGCCTTGAGCCTGGCCGGGTGACGAGCGGAGTGGAGCCTCGTGTTGCACAGGTGACGCGCTGTCGGTTGCCTCGGGGACGGAGCACAGCAGAGGTGCCGCGCAGACGGGCCGGACCCTGCTCCCGTTGGAGGAACCACATGCGCAACACACGCATCGGTGCGGGTATCTGTCTGGCCGTAGTCTCTCTCGCTCTGGCGGCCCCGGTCGCCGGAGCTGCGGCCGGCCCGTCCGGTGAACAGAGCATTCACATCAGCCCGGCCAAGGCCTCACCGGGCTCGCAGGTCACCGTCAGCACCAGAGCCTGCGGCAAGGAGACCTACGGCAAGGGAACGTCGGTGGCAGGAGGGGCCTTCCACCTCTTCGCCGGCGACCGGGAGGGCGTCCTCGTCGGTGTGTTCGACATCCCCGCGGGAACCCGACCCGGCACCGACACGGTCACGGTGAAGTGCCCGCCGCGGATCAAGATCACGGACACCTACCGGATCGTCGAACGCGCTCCGAGCGGCGGGGTCGACGCGGGCTTCGGGGCGCCCACGGACCAGGGCACCCAGCTCGCCGCGGGCAGCGTCCTGCTCGCGGCAGCGGCGGCCGGGGGGGTGGTCAGGCTGCGTCGCCGGAGCACCGGGTCACGCATCTGAACAGAGAACGTACGAGTCCTGTCCGCGGGCCCGGAGTGCCGTACCGGCCCGGGCCCGCGGGCGCACCGACCACACCCGCCGCGAAACAGAGGCACATGCGATGGACACCGGGCGCACGACCAGCACGTCCTCCCAGCCGTTCCCGGCGGTCAGACACATCGTCTGGGCGCTGGCCGTCGGCACGGTACTGGTGATCAGCGGTACGCGCCACGAACGGCCGCCCCTGCCGCCGAGCGCCGGGACCGAGGCTCCCGTGGCGCCCACCGGGTCCACCGGCCGCCCCGCGGCGCCCGCGCAGGCGCTCGCCTACCTGGCCCCGCGACGTCCTGTGCCCGAACCGCCCTCCTACGTCAGCCGGTCGTCCGTGGCACCGGCGCCCCTGTCCCTGCCGCCGCTCCGTCCGGCCCCCTTGCGTCCCTTGCGGACCGGCCCCGCAGAGGCCGGCCCCGCAGAGGCCGGCCCCGGAGAACTCGGCCCGGCCGGCGCTGCCCCCGCGACTCAGGTACCCGCGCTCAGTGCCGAAGCCCCGAAGTCCGCCGTGCGTCCGCTCACCCCCTCGACCCCGCTCCGGCTGCGGATCCCGGCGCTCAGGGTGGACGCTCCGATGATGAAGCTCGCTCTGAACGCGGCCGGGGCCCTGGAAGCGCCGCCCGACGACAACCCCGTGCTCGCCGGCTGGTACGCCGGAGGAACGGTCCCCGGGGCCGTGGGCACGGCCGTCACGGCCGGGCACGTGGACACCCGTCTGGGACCCGGTGTCTTCCACCAGCTGGGGGCCGTGCGCAAGGGCGCCTCCGTCGAGATCGTCCGCGCCGACGGGCGCACCGCCGTGTTCACGGTCTACGCCGTCGAGGTCTACGACAAGAAGGCCTTCCCGGACCGAAAGGTCTACGGTCCCTCGGCCCGGCCCGAACTGCGGGTGATCACCTGCGGGGGCGACTACGACAAGAAGACGGGCTATCAGGACAACGTCGTGGTCTTCGCCGCCATGACCGCCGTGCGCTGATCACCCCGGCCGGCCCGGATGGCTCGACCGTGCCTCACCCGCCCTCCCGCAGGTCGGCGATCCGCCTGATCTTCCCGACCGACCGCTCCAATGTCTCCGGATCGACGATCTCGACCCCGACGCTCACACCGACCCCGTCCTTCACCGCCGCCGCGATGGACAGGGCGGCTGCCTCGCGCTCGGCCGTCGTCGCGCCGGCCCGCGCCTCGGCCCGCACGGTCAGTGCGTCCAGCCGCCCCTCCCGGGTCAGCCGGAGCTGGAAGTGCGGGGCCACCCCCGGGGTCCGCAGCACGATCTCCTCGATCTGGGTCGGGAAGAGGTTCACCCCACGCAGGATCACCATGTCGTCACTGCGTCCGGTGATCTTCTCCATCCTCCGGAACGCACGGGCCGTACCGGGCAGGAGCCGTGTCAGGTCCCGTGTCCGGTAGCGGATCACCGGCATGGCCTCCTTGGTGAGCGACGTGAAGACCAGCTCGCCCTCCTCGCCGTCCGGCAGGACCTCGCCGGTGAACGGGTCGACGACCTCCGGGTAGAAGTGGTCCTCCCAGATGTGCAGGCCGTCCTTGGTCTCGACGCACTCCTGGGCGACACCGGGGCCCATCACCTCCGAGAGCCCGTATATGTCGACAGCGTCGATGGCGAACCGCTCCTCGATCTCGCCGCGCATCTGCTCGGTCCACGGCTCGGCGCCGAAGATGCCCACCTTCAGTGACGTCGTACGGGGATCGACCCCCTGGCGTTCGAACTCGTCCAGCAGGGTCAGCATGTACGAGGGCGTGATCATGATGATCTCGGGACGGAAGTCCTGGATCAGCTGCACCTGGCGCGCCGTCATGCCCCCGGAAGCCGGAATGACGGTGCAGCCGAGGCGTTCCGCTCCGTAGTGAGCCCCGAGGCCTCCGGTGAACAGCCCGTACCCGTAGGCCACATGGGCTTTGTGGCCGGGCCGCCCGCCCGCCGCCCTGATCGACCGGGCGACCACGTCCGCCCAGGTGTCCAGGTCGCGCTCGGTGTACCCGACGACCGTGGGCCGGCCGGTCGTGCCGCTGGAGGCGTGGATGCGCCGCACCCGGTCCTCGGGAACGGCGAACATCCCGAACGGGTAGTTGTCGCGCAGGTCCGCCTTGACGGTGAACGGGAAGCGGGAGAGATCGCCGAGCGTCCGGCAGTCCTCGGGGCGCAGCCCCGCCCCGTCGAAGGCCGCACGGTAGAAGCCGACGTTCTCGTAGGCGTGCCGGAGCGTGGCCCGGAGCCGCTCCAGCTGCAGCGACTCGAGTTCGTCGCGGCCGAGCCGCTCGCCGGCGTCCAGCAGCGCGGTCATACGGATCACTCCCTCGGCGAGCGGCGACCGACCATTCGGTCGCCTCCTGGGAGCAGTAATTCAGGAGGCGGGGGGTTCTGGCAAGGGGGAGGAGCAGCCTGTGGACAACTCCTGATCAGAGGCCCGGCTCGGTGACCCGGGGTGATGGTCCGGCCACGCCCCGCCTGCCCGTGGAATCGTCGGCCGGCCCGCTCGATCGGTCGTCGTTGATCGACGCGTCACGCACCCGCACGAGCCCGCGGTCGTCGCATTCCCAGTCCTCGTTGCCGTGGGCGCGGTACCGGCGGCCCGCGTCGTCGTGCCCCTCGTAGGCGAAGCGCACGGCGATCCGGCTGCCGTCGTGCGCCCACAGTTCCCTGACGGGACGGCAGTCGAGCTCGCGGGCCCACTTGCGCGTCAGGAAGCCGACGATCACCTCCCGTCCGGTCACACACTCCGGGCGGTTGCGCCGGCGTGCATCCGGTGTGTGGACGAGCGCGACCCTCTCCGGGGCACGGGTGTTCCAGGCGTCCTCGACGCGACGGACGACTCGGGCGCCGACATCGCCCGGCCCCACACGGCGGCCTTCCGCGCCTACGCCACCGGCCTGCTCGTGGCGGTGGGACGGCCGGAGGAATCCGCCCTCGCCCACGTGCACCTCGCCGAGGGCGTGATGGTCACCGCGGCCGTCTCCGGAACGCCCGAGCCCGCGCGGCAGGCGGGGCGAGCGGCCGCCCGGCTCCTGGCGGACAGCACCGTCAGCTGCTTCGCTGTGGGCGTACGCACCCGCGACGGGCCGTCCGGCCTGTTTGGATGACATCCACGCCGGTCTTCAGCACGTACGACGGAACCGAACTCGCCTACCACATGGTGGGCGAGGGCGAACCTCTGATCTGCCTGCCCGGCGGCCCCATGCGGGCCGCCCGCTACCTCGGTGACCTCGGGGGCCTGTCCCGGGTGCGGCAGCTGGTGCTGCTCGACCTGCGGGGCACCGGGGAATCAGCTGTCCCCGAGGATCCGTCGACCTACCGCATCGACCGCCTCGTGGACGACGTCGAGGCGCTCCGCGCCCACCTCGGCCTCGAACAGGCCGATGTGCTCGGCCACTCCGCCGCGGGGGAACTCGCGGCACTCTACGCGGCGAAGTACCCGCAGCGGCTGCGCTCCCTCACCCTCGTCACTCCCGCGACAGGCACGCTGGGCCTCCCCGCCACCGACCAGGACCGGCGCGACGCCGCAGCGCTGCGCGCCCACGAACCCTGGTACGCCGAGGCCAGGGCCGCGCTCGACGAGATCCAGGCCGGACGGGGCACCCCCGAGGTCTGGGCCGGCGTGAGGCCCTTCATGTACGGCCGCTGGGACGCCGCCGCCCAGGCGCACGCCGCCGAATCCCCCACGCAGCGGAACGCCGTGGCCGGGTCGCTCCACTACCCGGAGACCGGCCTGGACACCACCGCCGCCGTCGCGGCGCTCCGGGAACTGCCGGTGCCCGTGCTCGTCCTCGCGGGGGAGTACGACGGCGGACCCACCCCCGACCGCGCGGCGGAGCTCGCCGCGCTCTTCCCGCACGCGGAGTTCGTGGTCCAGCGGGGTGCCGGTCACTTCCCGTGGATGGACGGCCCCGGTGACTTCACCCGCGCCGTCGCCGCCTTCCTCGATCCCGGCGTCAGCAGCGTCCAGGCGGGAGGGGTCCGGCTCGCCCACCGCACCTGGGGCGACCCCTCCGCCCCGCCTGTCGTGCTCGCGCACGGGAGGGGCGGGAGCAGCCTGGACTGGACGGGAATCGCCGAACAGCTCGCGGCCCGTCACCGGGTGTACGCCCTCGACTTCCGGGGACACGGCCTCAGCGACTGGCCGGGGCGGTATTCCTTCGAGTTCTTCCGCGACGACCTGCACGCCTTCCTGGAGGCACGCAACCTCTCCGGCGCCACGGTGATCGGACACTCCATGGGTGGCGTGGCGGCGCTGCTCCTGGCCGAAGGACACCCGGCACTGATCGGGGCACTGGTCATCGAGGACGCGCCGCTCCTGCTCCCGCTCGACCCGCCCCGCCCCCCGGCCGAGCGGCCGTCGGAGGAGCTCGGTTTCGACTGGCGGGTCGTGCCGTCCATCGACGCCCAGCTGAACCACCCGGACCCGGGGGCACGGGAACGGCTGGGCGAGATCACCGCCCCCGCACTCGTCGTCGGAGGATCCCGCAGCCACATCGACCAGGTCCAGCTGGAGTGGACGGCCCGGCAGATACCCGGAGGGCGGTTCGCCTCCGTCGACGCCGGTCACCTCGTGCACGCCGACAACCCGGAGGCGTTCCTCGCCGCCCTCAGGTCGTTCGGGATCGGCTGACCGGCACGGCGGGCCCCGCGGGGCCCGCCGACGGCACCCGCGGCGTCAGTCGCGGTGGAGCAGCGTCATCATGACCTCGTACAGCGTCGCCTCCGGGTCCGCCGCGGCACCCTCGGAGCGCCACGCCACGAATCCGTCGGGGCGTACCAGAACGGCGCCCTCGGCCGACGTGCCGTGGGAGGCTGCCCAGTCCGCCCCGCCCTCGGGCACCAGGTCCGCACCCGGCGCGGAACCGATCCCGAAGGCCTGGAGGGGGACCGACAGCCGCTTCGCCACCTGCTCCGCCGCCGGACGCCACTCCTGATACCGGGCGTCGCACAGCAGCACGAACGACTTCTCGTAGAGATCCAGGGTCGACACGCGCCCGCCCTCCCGGCCGAGCCACATGTGAGGCGCCCGCGTGCCGGGTTCACCCGTCAGGCCCATTCCCTCCGGCACCACCGGAAGACCGGGATCGACACCGAGGACGGCGCCCCGCACGTAGCGGTATCCGAGTGCGACCGTCAGCATGCCGCCCTTGCGGCCGCCGCCCGGCCCCGGAGACCCGGCGTATCCCGGGTGGCTGTGCTCTCCCGAACGGGCGGACGCGCGCGCGCTCGTGGCCCGCGCCACCGGCAGCCGTTCCGCCTCGTACGTCCGCAGGAGTCCGGGACCGGCCGCCGCGTCGAGCACGGCCGCCAGCTTCCACGCCAGGTTGTGCGCGTCCTGGATGCCGGTGTTGGAGCCGAACGCCCCCGTGGGTGACATCTCGTGCGCGGAGTCGCCCGCCAGGAAGACCCTGCCCGATCCGTACCTCTCGGCGACCCGCTCGGCCGCATGCCACGGAGCCTTGCCCGTGATCTCGACGTCCAGATCCGGCGCCCCGACCGCCTTGCGGATGTGCTCCGCGCACCGCTCGTCGGTGAAGTCCTCCAGCGTCTCGCCCCGGTCTGGCTGCCACGGGGCGTGGAACACCCATCGCTCCACGTTGTCCACCGGCAGCAGCGCCCCGTCCGCCTCCGGGTTCGTCAGATAGCAGACGATGAAGCGCCGGTCACCCACCACGGCGGCGAGCCGACGGGAGCGGAACGTGATGCTCACGTTGTGGAAGAGGTCGCCCGGCCCCGTCTGGCCGATGCCCAGCTGCTCCCTCACCGGGCTGCGGGGCCCGTCTGCGGCGACGAGGTAGTCGGCGCGCACCGTGGTGTGCTCCCCGGTCGCCCGGTCCTTCACCACGGCGGTGACCCCGTCCGCGTCCTGCTCGAAGGAGAGCAGTTCGGTGGAGAACCGCAGCTCGCTGCCCTGGGCCCGGGCGTGGTCCACCAGCACGGGCTCCAGATCGTTCTGGCTGCACAGGCACCAGCCGCTCGGGCTGAACCTGGCGAGCCCGCCGCCCGGGTCGATCTCCTTGAACAGCCACTCCTGGTCGTCCCCGGTGAGCGACCCGGCCTGGAGGATTCCGTGGTTCTCCGCGAGAACGGACGCCGCGTCACGGATCAGCCGCTCCGCACCCGCGGTACGGAACACCTCCATCGTGCGGACGTTGTTCCCGCGTCCGCGAGGGTGCGTCGAGGTGCTGCTGTGCTTCTCCACCAGCAGGTGGCGGACTCCGAGCCGGCTCAGGAAGAGGGAAGTGGACAGGCCCACCAGGGACCCGCCCACGATGAGGACCGGTACGCGGAGGTCGGCGTTCTCGTTCATCTGTTGCTCCAGCTCGGGCGCGTGGCGGACGCAGTGTCCATGCCCTCGCGGGGGGCCTTCGGCCGGGCTTCGGACGACTCCTCACCTGAACGGTTCATAAATCTCGCGCCGCCCGTACCAGCGTTCCACGATCAGTCGCGGGAGCGATGCCCGCGATGCGGGGCGGACCTCACGCCGACGGGCAGGAACTGCGCCGCTCCCACCGAAACGACGGATGACGAGGGGCCACAGGACGTGGCCGCCGTACTGTCCCGAAGGAGAGCGCACGATGGCAAACGTCTCGGAACGCATATCCCAGTCGGCCTTCGACGGATCGAGGCTCCGGGTCATATTGATGATGGACCTGTACGACGGTGCCCAGAACGAGTTCCTCGAAGCATACGAGCACATGCGCAACCAGGTGGCCTCGACCCCCGGACACATCAGTGACCAGCTGTGCCAGTCCATCGAGAACCCCTCGCAGTGGCTCATCACCAGCGAGTGGGAGAGCGCGCCGCCCTTCCTCGCCTGGGTGAACAGTGAGGAGCACGTGGCGACGGTGCAGCCGCTGCACAACTGCGTCCGCGACACCCGCTCCCTTCGCTTCAGCGTCCTCCGGGAGACCGGGGTCGCCTTCGAGAACAACTCGGACAAGGTCAAGGGCGGTCTGCAGGCCGCTCCCCGCCTCGGTGACGGTGTCGTACGGCACGCGCTCACCTTCACGGTGAAGCCCGGCACGGAGGAGATGGTCGCGAAGATCCTCGCCGACTACGACTCCCCCCAGGCCCGCGTCGACGAGAACACCCGGCTCCGCCGCACCTCGCTCTTCATGCACGGAAACCGTGTCGTGCGCGCGGTCGAGGTCGAGGGAGACCTCATGGCGGCGCTCCGTCACGTCTCCCGTCAGCCGGAGGTCAGGGCCGTCGAGGAGGCCATCAACCCGTACCTGGAGCATGACCGCGACCTCAGCGACCCCGACTCCGCCCGGATGTTCTTCACCCGTGCCGCGCTCCCGACCGTCCACCACGTGACGGCGGGCCGCCACGCCGCCGAGGACGTCCAGCGGCACTCGCTGTTCTACCAGGCCAAGGAGGGCTGCGGCATGGCTCTGGCCCGGCTGCTCGCCGGCCAGGACGAGGAGGCGGCGAACGACGCCTCGAGTCCCATCGAGAGCAGCACGATCTTCCAGCGCGACGACGTCGTGGTGCGGCTCCTCGAAGTGAGCGGCCCGCTCGGCGCACAGCCCACGCAGGCGCTCGGCATCGGCGGCCACCGCAAGGCGGCCATGCTGGGCCGGCTGCTCGACGGCGGTGCGAACGGCATGCCGACGACCGACCAGGAGGCCGCACGCTTCCTCGCGCAGGCCGAGATGAAGCTGATCACCGACCGTCGGGCCGCAGAGTCCTGATGCGTCACCGGCGGCGGGGCCACCCGTGCCGCCGTCCCACCGCACAACGTGCCTGGAGGAGAACAGCCATGACCACCCACCGGCCTCGCATCGTGGACCTCAGCGAGACTCAGCCCAACCGCAGGCGCGGAGGCGACCTGCGCGCCATGCTCACCCCCACGGCGGTGGGCGCCACCAGCGGTTTCATGGGGCTGGCCATCGTCGACCCCGGTGACCGCATCGGTGAGCACTACCACCCGTACTCCGAGGAGTTCGTGTACGTCGTGGACGGACTCCTCGAAGTGGACCTGGACGGGGAGACGCTCGCCATGCGGCGCGACCAGGGCCTGCTGATCCCGCCGCACGTCCGCCACCGCTTCCGCAACGTGGGTGACGTGGAGGCGCGCATGGTCTTCCACCTCGGCCCGCTCGCCCCGCGCCCCGAACTCGGGCACGTGGACACCGAGGTCACGGAGACCGCGGACCCCAGCGACGGCTACGCGCCGCCAGAACGAACGGGGGCGGCCTCGTGACCCGGCGGCGCGTCGCCGTGACCGGGGTCGGCGTCGTCGCCCCCGGTGGCATCGGGGTCCCCGCGTTCTGGGACCTGCTCGCCAACGGCCGTACCGCTACACGCGGCATCACACTGTTCGACCCGGCCCAGTTCCGTTCGCGCATCGCCGCAGAGTGCGACTTCGATCCCGTGGCTCACGGCCTGGACGCCGAACTCATCGCACGCTCGGACCGCTACATCCAGTTCGCCCTGGTGGCGGCCAGGGAGGCGCTGGGCGACGCCGGCCTCGACCTCGAGAAGGAGGACCCGTGGCGCATCGGGGTCTCCCTCGGGACCGCGGTCGGCGGTACCACCCGCCTGGAGCACGACTACGTCGCCGTCAGCGGCAGCGGTGCGCGCTGGGACGTCGACCACCGGCCGGCGGGCGCCCATCTCGAACGGGCCTTCGCTCCCAGCACCCTCGCCTCCGCCGTCGCGGAGGAGGTCGGGGCGCACGGCCCCGTGCAGACGGTCTCGACCGGCTGCACCTCCGGCCTCGACGCGATCGGGTACGCCTTCCACTCCGTCGAGGAAGGCCGGGTGGACGTCTGCGTCGCCGGGGCGTCCGACACGCCGATCACTCCGATCACGGTGGCCTGCTTCGACGCGATCAAGGCGACCTCGGCGAACAACGACGACCCGGAGCACGCCTCCAGGCCCTTCGACGCCCGCCGGGACGGCTTCGTCATGGGCGAGGGCGGCGCCGTCCTCATCCTCGAGGAGTTGGAGCACGCCCGCGCACGCGGTGCGACGGTCTACTGCGAGATATCGGGCTACGCCACCTTCGGCAACGCCTACCACATGACCGGGCTGACCAGCGAAGGACTGGAGATGGCCGAGGCGATCAACACCGCCCTCGCACACGCCCGGCTCGGCGGATCGCAGGTCGACTACGTCAACGCGCACGGTTCCGGCACCAAGCAGAACGACCGGCACGAGACGGCGGCGGTGAAGCGGGCCCTGGGCGCTCACGCGTACAAGGTGCCGATGAGCTCGATCAAGTCGATGGTGGGCCACTCGCTGGGCGCCATCGGAGCGATCGAGATCGCCGCGTGCGTCCTGGCCCTCGAGCACCAGACGGTGCCGCCGACGGCCAACTACGAGACCGCGGACCCCGAGTGCGACCTCGACTACGTACCGCGCACCGCACGGCCCCTCAAGCTGCGCAGCGTGCTCTCGGTCGGCAGTGGCTTCGGCGGATTCCAGTCAGCCGTCGCCATGACCCGATCAGGCGGGAGGACCCCATGAACGCTCCGGCAACCCCGGCACGCCGCAGTTCCGTCATCACGGGGATCGGTGTCGTCGCCCCCAACGGGACCGGCGCCGGTGCCTTCTGGAAACAGACCCAGGAAGGTGTCAGTGTCCTTGATCTCGTGTCCCGTGAGGGCTGCGAGAACCTTCCGCTGCGGGTCGCGGGAGAGGTCAGGGACTTTGACCCGGTCGCGTTCATCGAGGAGCGCTTCCTGGTCCAGACCGACCGCTTCACGCACTACGCGATGGCGGCGGCCGATCTCGCCCTGGACGACGCGCGTCTCGGACGCGCGGACTACGAGGGCGCGCCGTTCAAGGTGGGTGTGGTCACCGCGGCCGGATCGGGTGGCGGCGAGTTCGGGCAGCGCGAGCTGCAGAGGCTGTGGGGCGAGGGGTCCAGATTCGTCGGTCCCTACCAGTCCATCGCCTGGTTCTACGCGGCCAGCACCGGCCAGATCTCGATCCGGGGCGGCTTCAAGGGGCCGTGCGCCGTCGTCGCGAGCGACGAGGCAGGCGGTCTGGACGCGCTGATGCACGCCGGACGTTCCATCCGGCGGGGCGCGGACGCCGTCGTCGTGGGAGCGGCCGAGGCACCGCTCGCACCGTACTCGGTCGTCTGCCAGCTCGGCTACGCAGACCTCAGCCTCTGTGACGAACCCACCCGCGCCTACCGGCCGTTCACCGCGGACGCCTGCGGTTTCGTACCGGCCGAGGGGGGAGCGATGCTCGTGGTCGAGGAGGAGACGGCGGCCCGCGACCGCGGTGCCAGGGTCCGGGCCGAACTGGCGGGTCACGCCGCCACCTTCACCGGCGCGGCCCGGTGGGAGGAGTCCCGCGCGGGACTCGCCCGGGCGATCGAAGGAGCGCTCCGCGAGGCGGACTGCGCACCGGAGGAGATCGACGTCGTCTTCGCGGACGCGATGGGCGTGCCCTCGGCTGACCGGGCGGAAGCCCTGGCGATCGCCGACGCCCTCGGCCCGCACGGGCGCCGTGTCCCGGTGACCGCGCCCAAGACCGGGACGGGCCGCGCCTACTGCGGCGCACCCGTGCTCGACACGTCCGCCGCGGTGCTCGCCATGGAGCACGGCCTGATCCCGCCGACGCCCAACGTCTTCGAGGTGTGCCACGACCTCGACGTCGTCACCGGGCGCGCACGCCCCGCCGAACTTCGGACGGCGCTCGTGCTGAGCCGAGGCCTCATGGGTTCGAACGCGGCCCTGGTGCTGCGGCGTCCCACCGACACCCCCGTGTGAGAAGGAGCAGTCCCTCATGAACGATCGACTGACGTACGAAGAACTGGCCGTGCTCATGAAGAACGGCGCCGGCCTCACCGTGAATCCGTCGGAGATGGCCGACCGCCCCGGCTCGGCGTTCGACGAGTACGGCCTGGACTCGCTCGGCCTGCTCGGCATCGTGGCCGCGCTCGAGAACCGGTACGGGCGCCCCCTGCCGGCCGACGCCGACCGGTGCAAGACGCCGGGCGAGTTCCTCGACCTCGTGAACAACACCCCAGTGACAGGAGTCTGACGTGTCCGGACACACCGAGAACGAGATCACCATCGCCGCGCCCCTGGACCTCGTCTGGGACATGACGAACGACCTCGAGAACTGGCCGCAGCTGTTCAGCGAGTACGCGGCCGTCGAGGTGATGAAGCGGGAGGGACAGAAGACGACCTTCCGCCTCACCATGCACCCCGACGACAACGGCAAGGTCTGGAGCTGGGTCTCCGAGCGCACCACGGACCGCCAGGGACGCAACGTCCGTGCCCGGAGGGTCGAGCCCGGCCCGTTCCAGCACATGGACATCCGGTGGGAGTACTCGGAGGTCCCGGGCGGCACGCGCATGCACTGGCGCCAGGACTTCGCGATGCGGCCCGACGCGCCGGTCGACGACGCGTGGATGACCGACAACATCAACCGCAACTCGCGCGTCCAGCTGGAGCTCATCCGCGACAAGATCGAGCAGCGGGACCGGGAACGCCGCTCCGCCTCGGTCCCCGCCAACTGATGCCCCGAAAGGCAGCCAGATGCACCACGCACTGATCGTCGCCCGGATGGCACCCGAGTCCGCGCCGGACATCGCGAAGCTGTTCGAGGCCTCGGACAACACCGACCTTCCGCACCTCGTCGGCGTCAACAGGCGCACCCTGTTCCAGTTCGGCGACGTGTACCTGCACCTGATCGAATCGGACAGGCCTCCGGGCCCGGAGATCGCCAAGGTGATGGAGCACCCGGAGTTCAAGGCCATCAGCGACCGGCTCACCGCGTTCGTGAGCCCCTACGACCCGCAGACCTGGCGCGGTCCCAAGGACGCGATGGCGCAGCAGTTCTACCGGTGGGAGAGCGACAGCTCCGCCTGACACACGATGATCGCCCCGGGTCCGGCACTCAGGTGCCGGACCCGGGGCGATCTCCGCCGCCGGGACCACGCGCTACGGCACGACGCACTCGAACGCGTGCAGATACGCGTTGACGGGGTGGACCTCGCCCACCCGCAGCCCCGCGTCCGACATCCGTCCGACCAGGCTCTCCCGGGTGTGCTTGGCACCCCCGACGTTGAGCAGGAGCAGCAGGTCCATGGCCGTGGTGAACCTCATCGAAGGGGTGTCGTCGACGAGGTTCTCGATGATCACCACACGGGCGCCGGGGCGGGCCGCGGCGACCACGTTGCGCAGCGTTCTGCGGGTGCTCTCGTCGTCCCATTCGAGGATGTTCTTGATGATGTAGAGATCCACTTCGAAGGGGATGTCCTCGCGGCAGTCGCCGGGCACGATCCGCACACGGTCGGCGAGCGGGCCGCCGTCCCGCAGCCTGGCGTCCGCACGGGCCACGACGCCCGGGAGGTCCAGGAGGGTTCCCTGGACCGAGGGGTGCTTCTCCAGCAGGCTCGCGAGAACATGACCCTGGCCGCCACCGATGTCGGCGACCGAGGTCACCCCGGTGAGGTCGAGGAGGTCGGCGACGTCCTGCGCCGACTGCATGCTGGACGTGGTCATCGCCCTGTTGAACACCTGGGCGGACTCGCCGGCGTCCTGGTGGAGATATTCGAAGAAGCCCTTGCCGAACGTCTCCGGGAAGACACTCGTGCCGGAGCGCACCGCGTCGTCGAGCCGCGGCCAGACCTCCCAGGTCCAGGGCTCCGTGCACCACAGGGAGATGTACCGAAGACTGTTCGGGTCGTCCTCGCGCAGCAGCCGGGACATCTCGGTGTGGACGAACGTGCCGTCCGCCGTCTCACCGAAGATCCCGTAGCAGCACAGCGCGCGCATCAGGCGCCGCAGGGGCGCGGGCTCGGCGTCCACGACCAGGGCGAGCTCCGCGGCCGAGGCCGGCGTCTCGCCCAGCGCGTCGGCCACGCCCAGCCGGGCCGCAGCGCGCACGGCCCCGGCGACGGCCGCTCCGAACGCGAGCTCCCGGAGCCGCATGGACGGCGGCGGGTTCTGGGGGGCGGACACCTGGGACGAGCCGAGGAGGGGTGCCCCAGGGGTGGTGTCGGGGGTGGGACTCACGGTGGTCATACCGTCTCGTTTCTCCTTGTGCGGCGAGGAGCCGTCATCCGGCACACATCCCGGCGGGGACGGACGTCCCGCAGGTGTTGCCGGCGAAGGTGTTGCCCGTGCCCGCGGTGTCGCGGTCGGCCAGGTCGGCCGGCTTGTTGCCCTGGACGAGGTTGCGGCTGATGGTGTTGTCGGTGTTCAGCGCGCCCACGAAGCTCTTGAACAGCAGGATGCCGCCGGAGAGCGGGGTCGAGCCGACGTTGTCCCGGATGATGTTGGAACGGACGTCCGTGCCCTCGCTGCCGGTCAGCACGATGCCGGATCCCTGGATCGCGGACAGCCGCGGAGTCGCCGGACAGAACTTGTTGTTCTCGAGGATCCGGTTGCCGCTGATCGTCATCGCCCCCGCCGCGGGCTTGGACTCGTCACCCACGACGAAGACCCCGCTGCAGTTGCCGGTCAGGAGGTTGCCGTCGATGACGAGGTTCCTCACCCGACGGGCCGTGACACCGATGCGGTTGCCGCTCACGGAGTTGTCCAGGACGAGCGTCCCTCCGGTGTCGGTCGCTCCGCCCTCCTCGCTGACCGAATTGGCGATGAAGATGCCCGCGTCCCCGTTACCGGTGGCGGTGTTGCGCCGGAATTCACCACGGGTCGACCGCTCCTGGGCGATGCCCCAGGTTCCGTTGCTCCGGGCGGTGACCTTGCGGACGCTGAGTCCGTCGGTCCAGGACGCCCAGATGCCGCTCTTGTCGAAGCCGGAGACGGTCAGCGAGCGGATGCTGACGTCGTCGACGGTGTGGCCCTTGGTCCCGATGACGCAGATGCCGTTTCCGCCGGTGGCGCAGGCGTTGGCCGCCTTGGCGCCGTCGGCGGCCGGTGGTGCGACGACCGTGCGGCCACGGGTGCCGAGCAGGGTCAGGCCCGGCTTGGTGATCAGGACGCTCTCGCGGTAGGTGCCGGGCAGGATCACGATGGTGGCACCCGGGCGGGCGGCGTCCACCGCGCTCTGGATGGAATCGCCCGGGCGCACCACGAGGCGACCGGATCCGGCCGCGGCCGAGGGGACGGCCGCGAGACCCAGGGCCGTGGCTGTGGAGAGGGTGATCCCCGCCAGGCATTTCATGTGTCTTTTCCTCATGAGCCGAAGCTATGGGCGAACAACCGCGGGTGCCACGCAAGGTGAGCGTACGGATACATGGCGTGCCTGAATGGCTTACGCGCGCCCGTGTTCCCGCCGGGGCGCGGGCGCGTCCGGGTGGCCGTAGCGTGGTCCCATGACGGGCGAGCGCGATCTCAGGGAACTGCTGCACGGCATGCGGCCGGAGCTGATGCCCGGCCGCTATGTCTACGCCACCCTGCCCACCGGAGGGACGTCCACCGGAAGGACGTCCGCCGGAGAGATGCCCGCCGGTGTCACCCCGGTGGTCACCGTCTCCGAGCGGGAGGGGCTGACGCTCGTGGTGCCCGAGGCGCAGGCCGTGGAGGCGGGACTGCCGTACGGGTTCGTCGCCGGCTGGATCACGCTCCGCGTGCACTCGGCACTGGACGCCGTCGGACTGACCGCGGCCGTCTCCCTCGCCCTCACGGACGCGGGGATCAGCTGCAACGTGGTGGCCGGATACCACCACGACCACCTCTTCGTTCCGTACGCGCGTGCGGCCGAGGCGGTCCGTGTGCTGGAAGCGCTGGCCGCGGAGTCCGGCTAGCAGTGCCCGGCTCCGAGACGTGAGCCGGGACACGTAACATGGCACCATGTCCTTCCTCCGCCGCCGTAGCGCCGCCACACCCGCGGGCCCGGACTTCGACGTCCTGGCCATGGACCCGGGGGACTGGCCCGGCAACCTCGGCGCCGGTCTGCTCCCCGCTCCCGACGGGAGCTGTCAGGGCGTGTTCCTGCGCTACGACCTGTTCGGCGGCCGCGGCCCCGCGATGATCATCGGTAATCTTCCGGAGGGCTCACCGGCCCGCGAGACCGAGGAGGGCCAGGTTCCGTTCGAGGTCGCCCAGCTCCTCCTCGCCCTCGAGAACGACGAGCCGGTCGAGGTGACCGGCACGGAAAACGTGCCGGTCATGCAGGGCGACAGCCTGCTGATCGTGCGCCGCGTCAAGCTCTCCGAGAGCCGGATCTCCTGCGTCCAGTTCGACCGGAGCGACGGCGTGCTCGTCACCATCGCCAGCTGGGACCGGCCGATCACCGACGACCTGTACGCACTGCTCAAACCCCTGCCCGCCGAACTGTTCCAGCAGGGCTGAAACGTCCCTGCTCGCTCAGCGTCCGGATCACCTGGGCAGCCGACGTCCCGAACCCCGTGGGCCCTTTGAGGCGCCACGGGGCGCCGGTACCCCTCCGCAGATCCTCCTCGCGGTAGCGCCGGCAGTGCCGGTGCCAGGTCAGGATGCCCGCCAGCCAGTGCCTGAGCTCCAGCACATAGCCCGCCAGCGTCTCCCGGGCCTCGGCGTCCAGGCCGAAGTCGTCGTACAGCACCGGTAGTTCGTGCTCGGCAACATGCTGGAACTGCTGCATCCGCCCCTTCATCAGGTCGTGCACGATCGCCACCCCCGTCGGGTAGTCCACCCCGAAGAAGTTCTGCACGACCAGGACCCCGTTGTGCACCTCGCCCTCGTACTCGATCTCCTTCTGGTAGGAGAACAGGTCGTTGAGCAGGCACGCGTAGTCGGCCGCCGCGTTCTCCAGGGACCGCAGCGGACCACTGCGGTAGACCTCGTCAGGCACCTTCCTGCCGTGTCCCAGCCGGCACAGGCTCATCGTGAGGTCCGAACCGAACGTGGCACGGCGCATCTCCATGTAGTCCACCGGGTCGGGAACCCGGTTCTGCGCCTGGTTCGCCAGCTCCCACAGCCAGCTCGCGGTCATCGATTCCACGGCATCCCGGAACGTGCGCCGCGCAGCCTCGTCCATCGGTCCCGCCGTCCGCCCCCAGAGGTCGGCCAGCCCTCGTTCCAGCGCGTTGACCGGCTCGGGCACGGAGGTCCCGACGAGCGGCATGAAGAGCGACAGCCGCTCGTTGGCGAGCCGTGCCCCCGCCAGATCACGGGCCCGGCCGTGCACCACCGGGAACCAGTCGTCGCCGTACGTCCCCCAGGTCAGCCACCCCGACGACAGGTCCAGCTCCTCCGGTGTCGCGTCGGGGTGCAGGCCCGCCGCGCACAGCGGCAGATCCGTCGCGATCAGCCGTTCCTCGTCCCAGATGTGCGAACCCGGCACGCCGGGCTGCGCGTCCAGCAGCCCCATACGCCGTGACCACTCCACGATCCGCACCCGTGCCCCGCCCAGATGCGGGCTCGGCGTGGTGGTGAACGGCATCTCGAAGTCCGGCAGCAAGGACGGCCCCACGCGCTGGAACGGGACGTGGGCGTGGCCGCGGAACCGTGCCGACTCCGAGCGGGGGGTGAGGCGGATGGACGCGGCGGCCATCCCGAAACCGGACAGGGCCTGGGTGGCCGGGGCCCCGCCGTTCATGTAGCGGCTGGACCGCAAGTGCCACTCGTGCCCTCCGGACTGCCAGTCCTGGAGACCCTTGACGTACCCGAGGACCGCGATGGTCTCGTCGGGGCTCAGACCCTTCTCCGCGCAGAGGGGCGGAAGTTCGGTGAGAGCCGTGTTCTCGAACTGGTGGAGGCGAGAGGTCAGCAGATCATTGACGGCGTCCGCCGCCTCCTGGGTCGAGCAGTTCAGGAACCTCTCCAGCACCAGCACGCCGTTGCTGTTCTCGCCCTCGTCCTCGACCTCACGCTGGTACGAGAAGAGGTCGTTGCGCAGATGCACCGCGTCGGAGAACGCGTCCCGCAGCACCCTCAGCGGACGGGCGTCCGCCAGTGAGGCGGGGACTTCCGCGTTCGCGGCGTACTCCACCAGGCCCGCCGACCACGGGGCGCCGCCCACCTTGCGCCGCATCTCGATGTACTCGACGGGATTGGCGATCCTGCCCTCGTCGATGTTCGAGAGCTCCCACAAGGACTCGTTGAGCAGATTCTCCGTCGACTCCGCGAACCGGGCCCGCCAGGCGTCCGACATGGCGGGAACCGTCCTCGCCCACAGGTCCGCCAGTCCCGCCTCCACCGGATTGGCGGGCTCCGGCGTCGCCCCGCCCCGCTCCATCGGCATGAAGGCGGGCAGCCGGCCCAGACAGCTCTTCGCGCCCTCACGGTCCGGAGTGCGTTTGAACAGCTCCAGGAAGTGGTCGTCGAAGAAGAAGACCCACACGTACCAGTCGGTGACCAGGGACAGGGCCTCGGACGAGCAGTCGGGATGGGTGTACGCGCAGAGCAGCGCGTAGTCATGGGACTCGAGGTCCTTCTCCTCCCAGATTCCCGACCCCTCCAGCATCCCCATCCCGCGCGCCCACTCCCGCGTGTGACTACGGGCCGCCTCCAGATGGGGGTTGAGACGCGCCGGGTACGGCACGTAGAAGTCCGGCAGTGAGAAGGGCTGTGCCATGTGCGTCCGGCCTTTCCGAGCACTCGGTGCGGTCCACGAGGACCGGTCCTGTCGGCGCCAGCACTACCCCTCGGCCATCCGGGGCACGCGCAGCGCGAGATAGTCACACAAGCTCAGGTTCCGCGGCACACTGCACTCTTGACTCACCAACACCTCCCGCCACAGAGTGACCGCCGACCGAGGAACACGGGGAGCGTCGACCGGCGAACGCTCCGCCGCCGCTGGCTCACGAAGGGTTGTCATGACGTCGAAGCAGAGGATCAGACTCGCGCTCGCACTGACCACGGCGGGAGCGCTCGGCGTGGCGCTCCTCTCCCCGGCAGCGGCCGGCGCGGACACCGTACGACCGGAGTGCCCGCGGACCCTGGCCTGCGACTGGGTCCCCGCGGCCTACCAGCAGACCGGAGACCCGGAGGACAAGGACACCTACGGCAACTACGACACGGCGAACCGGCCCGTCAGCAGCCCCGTCAAGTTCATCGTCCTGCACGACACGGAGGTCGACTACGACACCACCCTGAAGATCTTCCAGAACCCGGCCAACCAGACCTCCGCCCACTACGTGGTGCGCTCGGCCGACGGCCACGTCACACAGATGGTGAGGAACAAGGACGTCGCCTGGCAGGCGGGCAACTGGTACCTGAACACCCACTCCATCGGCATCGAGCAGGAGGGCGTCGCGGCGGAGGGCGCCAAGTGGTACACCCCCGAGATGTACCGTTCCACCGCACGACTGGTGCGGCACCTGGCCGCGAAGTACGACATCCCACTCGACCGGCAGCACATCCTCGGGCACGACGGTGTGCCACCCACCAGCGCAGCCGGAACCAAGAACATGCACTGGGACCCGGGCCCCTACTGGGACTGGAACCGCTTCATGGCACTCCTCGGCGCGCCCACCGTGCCCACCGCCCCCAAGGACAGCGAACTGATCACCGTCAGCGCGGACTTCGCCAGGAACCAACAGGAGTTCCGCGACTGCGAGAAGAGCGTCGACCTGCCCCGGCAGGGCAGCAGCGCGGTCCCGCTGCACACGGAACCGTCCGCTGACGCGCCGCTCTTCTCCGACCCGGGGCTGCACCCCGACGGCTCGCCGGGGACGAACTGCGCCGCGGACTGGGGCAGCAAGATCAGTGCCACCCAGCAGGCCGTCGTCGCCGACAGAGCACCGGGCTGGACCGCCATCTGGTGGTACGGCGACAAGGCGTGGTTCAGCACCCCGCCCGGGAGCCGGGTCACCACCCCGACCCGTGGCAGTGTCGTGCGGCCGAAGGAGGGCAAGGCCGAGGTGCCGGTGTACGGCGTGGCCTACCCGGAGAAGGCCGAGTACCCCACGGACTTCGTCAAGCCGACCGTGGGCACCCCACTCGTCTACACCATCAAGGCGGGGCAGGCCTTCCCCGGGGGTGGCGAAGCCCCCAACGGCTACTTCTACGCGCCGACGATCGACGCCTCGAAGCCGTACGACCACACCTACTTCAGCGGCTCCCAGAAGTACGTGACGGTCCAGATCGGCCACCGCATCGGCTTCGTCAAGGCGACCGACGTGGACGTGGTCCGAGCCGGCTCATGACCGAGCGCTGACATGGCGAAACGGCGCGCTGCGGGACCCGTGTGTCGGCACCGGTCCCGCAGCGCGCTTCCCCCGTCCGTCAGGCCGGTCCATCCGGCGTGGTCAGCGTGTACCCACCGCCGCGCGCACGGCCCGCCGGGCCATCGCGCAGTCGTCGTGCAGCCTGCGCAGAAGCAGGCGCTGCTCCTCGCCGGAGGACAGCACACCCTGCCGCGCCTGGCCACCACCGGCCGGAGCGCCCTCGCGCATGGCACGCTGGACAGCCGTCTCGTACGTACGGATCTCCCGCGTCAGCACGATCATGAGGTTGACCAGGAAGGCGTCACGGGCCGCAGCGCCCGACGCCTGGGCCAGCTGGCTGATCTGGCGTCGTGACGACGGTGCGTCCCCGAGCACGGCCCAGAGCGTCGCCAGGTCGTACCCGGGCAGATACCAGCCGGCGTGCTCCCAGTCGACGAGCACCGGCCCCGTGGGCGGCAGCAGGATGTTCGAAAGCAGGGCGTCACCGTGGCAGAACTGCCCCATGCCCTGCCGTCCACCGGCATGGGCCAGACCGTGCAGCAGCTTCTGCAGATCACCCAGATCACGGTCCCTGAAGAGCCCCAGCTCGTGATAGTGGGCGATGCGTGCGGCGTAGTCCAGCGGTGCGTCGAACAGACCGGCGGGCGGCCTCCAGGCGTTGACCCGGCTGACCGCTCCGAGGACGGCGCGCAGATCCGCGCGGGGCGGCGCCTCCGCCGGATGCCTCGTCAGCGCCGCGACCCGACCGGGCATCCGCTCGATCACCAGGGTGCAGTTCTCCGGGTCCGCTGCGATGAGGCGGGGCACCCGGACCGGCGGGCGGTGCCTGACGAAGGCACGGTATGCAGCTATTTCGTGCCGGAACCGCTCGGTCCACGCGGGGGAGTGATCGAGTAAACACTTCGCCACCGCGGTCGCGCGGCCGGTGGTGCCCACGACGAGGACCGAGCGCCCGCTGCGTCGCAGCACCTGCACCGGATTGAACTCCGGACAGATGCGGTGCACCGAGGCGATGGCCATCCGGAGCTGCGCGCCCTGAGCTCCCGACAAATCCAGCCTGCCACTGAGCGGTTGCGAGCCCGGACCCGCCGCCCGCCGGGTCCGACCCGTACCGGACGCCGGTGACGCGGCGCGGGGGTCGAGATACGGCCCGCCACCCGCCCCCAGAGGACGAAGCGGCCGGGGCGGGGCGGACACGGGGGACGATGCTGTGTACATGGGCGAGACAGATCCCTTCGTGCGCCGACAAGTTGCCTGCGCCGCACCGTCCGACGGCCGATCGGCACCCTGGGGAGTACCTAGGGCTGCCGGGCGGGGTGGCGCTTTCCTACCTGACACCGGCGCGCGGGTGGCACAACATCTAGCGCCCCCTGGCGAACCCTGGCGAATATTCTCCCGGCATCCGCCGGGGGGCTAGGGTCAAGTCAGCCGAGAACCTGGGGGCTTGACGTGACCGGAGAACCCAACACCCGCCTGTCCGACCTGTTCGGCCTGGCCGGCTGGTCCAAGGGCGAACTCGCGAGAATGGTGAACAGGCAGGCGGCGGCCATGGGCCACCTCCAACTCGCCACCGACACCTCGCGGGTCCGGCGCTGGATCGACATGGGGGAGTCCCCCCGCGATCCCGTGCCGGAAGTGCTGGCGGCTCTGTTCACCGAGCGACTCGGCCGTGTCGTGACCATCGAGGACCTCGGGTTCGGCCGGCGCGGGCGTGTGGGGAAACGGCGAAAGGCCGGGACCGAAGACAATCCCGACGGCTTGCCGTGGGCGCCCGAACGGACGGCAGCGGTCCTCACCGAATTCACGGGAATGGACCTCATGCTCAACCGACGCGGCTTGGTGGGCGCGGGCGCCGCGCTCGCCGCCGGCTCAGCCATCACCGGCGCCATGCACGACTGGCTGCACTCCGAGCCCGCTCCGGCGGCCCGGGCCACCCGTCTCAACGACCCCTTGTACGCCGACAACGCCGGCTTCGACCTGTACGAGGCCGCGCCCGTAGGTTCGGAGGAGATCGCGGCCCTCGAGCACTCGGTCGAGGTGTTCCGGGCCTGGGACGCCTCCAGAGGAGGCGGACTCCAGCGCAAGGCCGTCGTGGGCCAGCTCAACGAAGTGGGCGGCATGCTCGCCTACCGCCACCCCGAGCACCTGCAGCGCCGCCTCTGGGGCGTCGCCGCAAACCTCGCGGTCCTCGCCGGCTGGATGTCCCACGACGTCGGCCTCGAACCCACCGCCCAGAAGTACTTCGTGATCGCCGCGCACGCGGCGCGCGAGGGCGGCGACCGTCCACGCGCGGGTGAGGCGCTCTCCCGCGCCGCTCGCCAGATGGTCCACCTGGGCCGGCCGGACGACGCCCTGGACCTGATGAAGCTCGCCAAGACCGGTTCCGGGGAGGAGACCCTGCCCCGCACGCGGGCGATGCTGCACACCATCGAGGCCTGGGCGCAGGCGTCGATGGGGCACGGGCAGGCCATGAAGCGCACACTCGGCGAGGCCGAGGAGCTCTTCGTGTCGGACAAGGGCGATGTGCCGCCGCCGAGTTGGATGCAGATGTTCGACGAGGCGGACATGCACGGGATGCAGGCGCTCGCCTTCCGCACGCTGGCCGAACACGACCCGGGCGCAGCCTCCACCGCGCAGCGGCACGCCAAGCAGGCACTTGATCTGCGGATGAACGGCCGCCAGCGGTCCAAGATCTTCGACTACATCTCGCTCGCCTCGGCGTGCTTCATCGCCAACGACCCCGAACAGGCCGACCGCTACGCACGGCTCGCCCTGATGTCGATGGGGGAGACGTCCTCGCACCGCACCTGGGACCGGCTGCGCGAGATGTACCGGCTCACCGGCCAGTTCGCCGGATACGCCAAGATCGAGGACCTGCGTGAGGAGATCGAACGCGCCCTCCCGCCGAGCGCGTCCCACAAGAAGGCCAAAGGTTCCCGGGTCTGAGGCACGACTGCCGTCGGGCCCAGCACACGGGCGGTCGAGGTCCGGGGCGTTCCGGCCGGCCGGCAGTCCTGGTCACGCCTCGACGCGGGCCACCAGCACGCAGGCGTCGTCGGGCCGTTCGTCCGTACCGAGCTCCTCGACCATGATCCGCACGCATTCCTGTGCGGTACGGGCCCGCGTGAACCGAGGCGCCAGTCCCAGCAGCATGTCCGGACCGGCGTTCCGGTCGCTGTGCCGTGTCAGTCCGTCGGTGTGGAGTACGAGCACATCGCCCGGCAGCAGGTCCATCCGGTCCTGCTCATAGGTGACTCCCGAGGTCGCCCCGAGCAGAACCCCGTCCGGCGCGGGCAGGGGGCATCCCACTCCGTTGCGGAAGAGCAGCGGCGCGGGGTGGCCTGCCTGCGCCCACTCGAGGGTGCCGGTCACGGGATCGAAGCGGCAGCACACGGCGCTGCCCAGAGCGGGTTGCGCGGAGCATTCGATCAGCTGGTTGAGATGGCCCATGACCTGGCCCGGGTCGACACCGGCGACGGCCATGCCCCGCAGGGCGCCGAGCAGCATCGCCATGGCCGAGGTGGCGGGGATCCCGTGGCCGGTGAGGTCCCCGACGGTGAGCAGCGTCCTGCCGTCCGGGAGTGGCAGCGCGTCGTACCAGTCGCCGCCGATCAGCTCGCTCGAACCGGACGGCAGGTAATGGGCCGCGATGTCCAGAACGCTCGTCCCCCGGCCAGGTATCGGCAGCGAGCCCCGCCACGGCGGCAGTACGGCTTCCTGGAGCTGTACCGCCATCCGGTGTTCGGCCCGGGCCATCTGCTCCCGATGACGCATCGTGTCCTGGGTCCTGCCCACGAGGTGCTCACCGCGCCTCAGCCTGCTCACATCGCGCAGGACCGCCCACATCGACGCGGTGCAGCCGTCCGGGTCGAGAACGGGTTCGCCCATCATGTGCAGCGTCCGCATGTCGCCGTCGGGCAGCAGGATCCGGAATTCGCCGTCTATCGGCCGGCCGTCGACCAGGCAGTCGGTCACCATGGACGTCAGGAGGGGTTGATCCTCCGCGAGGAGCACCGACGGCAGTTCGTCCAGGGACAGCGCTCCGGTTCCAGGCGTCCTGCCGAAGATCTGAAAGAGTTCGTCGGACCAGCTGACCTCGTCGGTGAGCAGATTCCACTCCGCGCTTCCCACTCTGCTCAGGAGGGAGCCCGTCGGCGGCCCGGCCGGTGTGCGGACTGACCTGCCGCCCGCGGGCTCGCCGGTCGCGCTGCCGGGGATGCCGTCCCGCAGCTGTCCCAGATGCTCGCCGAGGTCGTCGAGCTGATGGACGGCGAGGTCGCAGAGCGCCCGCTGCCAGCGCAGATGGGGATCGTCGTCGTCGATCACGGAGGCGTCGCGCCGCACGGCGTCCACATCGCCGCGCAGGAGCCGCGTCCGGTTGATCAGGGCGTCGACGGCTTGCCGCTCGGGCGGTTGTGGGGCGGGGCGGTCCGCAGACAGATGGGACGGCATCTGGTACTCCGATACAGGCGGTACGGCCGGTTCGTGGGGGTGGACCGAACACGACTGTTGCACAGGCTCGGGAGCCCCGTAAGGGGTTTGGCAACACTCGATGCGTTCTTGCTCCTGGCATATGCCATCGGCTGGGTGGAGCGAGGGTCCGCCGAACACCCTTGCCCCTTGCGGGGGTTGACGCAAGTCAACCGGCGTGAGCGGCCCGGCGTACGCCCGCGCACGCGGACCCGTGCGGCTCGCACCGGTCGGGATCAGGGCGTATCCGGGGTGGCGCGGGCTCGTCGGCGGGCGCGGACGGGTGCCACCGATCCTGGATGTCGAGAAGGTGTTCGGTGTGATGGTCGGAGGTTCGTCGACCGGCCGTTCGGATCCTGGTGCGCCGGAGGGGGCTCCATCGAGGGAATGGCGGCGCACCTGTACGTGTTGTGCCGACCAAGAACTGAAAACGACACCCATTCCCATCCTGGGGGCGGGGTCGGATCCTGTCTGGAGGTCCCATGGCGCGCAGTGAGACCAGGCCCGTCGTCCTGCTCCGGTCAACGGCCGGAACCGGCCATACCTATGCGACGCGGAAGAACCGGCGCAACGATCCCGACCGGCTGGAGCTTCGGAAGTTCGATCCGGCCGCGGGGCGTCACGTCGTGTTCCGCGAGATCCGCTGACGGCCGGCTGAATCGCCGTCGCGTGGCCGCTGGGCGTGCTCCGGCCTGCAGGGTCGTGGTGCGGATCACACGGCCGGGCGGCGATTTCCGGAACGGCGGGCGGTGGTTTATCGTTCATCTATACGTGGGCGTGAGGGCCTGACGGCAATCGGCCCTCACCTCCGCGCACGAGCTGCCCCGGCTGGATTCCCCCGATCCGGCCGGGGCTTCTTTTCGTACCGCGTGACGCGCCGCCGAATCCGGTCGGCCCGGCCTGGAAAGATCGCCAGGGCGCTCACATCGTCTGTGTGAGATCCGCCGCGTAGTGCTCGATGGCAGGCCGGTACTGCCGCACGTGGGGACTGTCGCTGGTCGTCGCGACCAGTCGCAGCAGGAGCTGCATCGCCTCGTGATGCTCCCCGGTGTTGAACAGCGCCATGGCCAGGAAGGTCCGCAGCGCCCCGTCGTCCGGGAACTCCGACACACCGCGCCGGAGCGTCTCGACGGCCTGCCCGAACCTGCCCAGGACGCGGTAGGTGCTGCCGAGCCCCAGCAGTGCGCCCCTGCGCTCCTCGTCGCCGAGCCCGTGGTCCTGCAGACTCCGCTCGTAGTAGGGGACGGCCTCCGCCTCCAGGCCGAGGACGTCGTGGACCCAGGCGGTCTGATAGGCGACGTCCGCCGCGTCGGGAAACGCGGCGGTGAGGGAGAGGAGGCGTTCCCTGGCCTGTTCGGGATGCCCCTCTTCGCGCAGCCTCACGGCCTCCGCCAGTAGGTCGTCCTTCTCCTGTGCGCTCATGCGCCCATCGTCGCACCCGATTACCGGGTGTGGCGGACAGGGTTGGGGGCATCCGTTCCGCCATGACAGCAGAGGCGGATCGTAGTGCACGACGCAGAGGTATGGGACGACGACTGCTGCGTGCGGCAGTAGTGACCGTGGCATTCATGGCACTTGTGGCGTTCTCCGTCGTTCTGGCGAAGGTGACGCTCACGCCGTCACCGGCGTCGGAGGACATCGTGACGTCCAATCTGAGGCCAGGGCGCTCCCTGAGGCAGTACGCGGAGGACTACACCTTCCTCGCCGCCTGCAAGCAGGCGGGCGGAAACCTTCTGCTGGGCGTGCCCTTCGGCGTCCTGTTGCCGATCCTGGTGCCGCGCCGTCTGCGGATGATCCGGATGACGGTGCTCACCGTGCTGGTCATCGCGGTCGTCGAGCTCGTGCAGGGCGCGCTCGTGGCGGGACGGGCCTTCGACGTCGACGACGTCATCCTCAACACGGCCGGCGCGCTCCTCGGGTACGTGGTGCTGGGGCGGCGCGTCAGCCACTACTATCACGCGCTCGCCGACGGACCGTCCGAGGTGGAGGCCGCGAGGACCACGCCGCGGACCCCGGCCAGGACGAAGCCGGGCGACGGGAAGAAGGCGAAGCCTGACACGGAGTCGAGGGCCGCAACCAAGGCGAAGGCCGGGAGCGGGGCGAAGCTCCTGTCCAAGGCGAAGCCCGGCGCGGGGGCGAACTCCGGTACGAAGCCGAAGCCTGCCGCCTCGTCGAAGGCCGGGACCCGGACCGGGGGCAGGGCGAAGCCCGCGGCCGAGCCCGCCGCAGGCCGGAGCGCGTCCGCGCAGACGGCTCGCGGACGCGCTCTGTTCGACAGGTGGCGCAGTCGTCGGGAGGGCCCGGGCGGGGGAGCGCCCGGGGCCCGTCGACGCGGAGCCTAGAGCGCCGGGTAGGCGTTCTTCATGAGCTCCTGGAACTGGGCGGAGAACCACTTTCCGGAGACCGGGGCGTCGCCCAGAGCCCCGGACATGTTGTTGTTGTTGCGGGCGTTGCCCGTGTAGGTCGGGTCACACATCCGGTCGAATCCCTTGCCCTCGTTGTTCGGGATCTCCTTGCTGGACCCGTCCGACTCCCCCGGGGGCTTCATCCAGACGTACGCGTCGATGCCGGCCTCCGGGGCGGCCTTCGGCCGTTCGCCGAGTCCGGCTCCGGCCTGGTTGCACCAGTTGCCCAGGTGGATGCGCCGGTCGTAACGACCGCCGTCCACATAGGTGTCGACGCTCGTGGTGGCCCCCGGGCCGGCCGGCCGCTGCGTGCCGCCCCAGCCGTTGCGCGAGGTGTCGATGAGCATGCCGATGCCGGAGTCGAAGCCCACGGAGACCAGCTCGTTGCGGAAGGCCTGGGCGAAGGACAGCTCGTCGGTGTAACGGTTCCAGTCGACCCACTTCGACTGGCGCACCGAGGTCCCGTTGACGGAGTCCTCGATCTTGAAGTTCGTCTCCTTCAGCGCGCTGTAGTTGGCCGTGTTGGTGATGAAGCCCTGGACGTCGTTGACGGTCGCGCCCTCGGCGGTCGCGGCCTCGTGGAAGATGTCGGCGGACGCTCCGAAGTTGTCGTCCCAGCCGATCCAGCCGTGGTGGCCCGCGTCGATGTAGTTGTAGACGTTCGGCGCGTCGCCGAGCTTGTTGAGTGCGTAGCCGACGCCCTTGACGTAGTTGCCGTTGGCCTTCATGACGTCACAGGCGGGTGTGGCGGTGGGGCGGCCGCCCGCGTTGGTCACGAGGTTCGGCAGGGAGTCGATCTCGACGGTGGTGACGATGCGCAGTCCGGCGTACTTGGAGTCGGCCAGGATCGCCGCGATGGGGTCGATGTACTCCGTCTTGTAGCGGCCGATCTCGGTGGGGCCGAGCTCACCGTTGGAGGCGAGCGCCGCGCAGTCGCGCCCGGGCAGGTTGTAGATGACGAGCTGGACGACGAGCTCGCCGGAGCCCTTCTGCGTCAGGGCCGCGTCCAGGTGGTCGCGCAGACCCATCGAGCCGTTCGCGCCCTCGATGGCGGCGATCCGGTCGAGCCAGACACCCGTCGGCTGGCTGGACACCCGGCTGCCGCCCGGTTCGGCGGCGGCCTTCTCCGACCATTCCGGGTTCACGTAGACCTTGGCGCCCTCGTACGGGTTGTTGACGCGACTGCCCGCGGGCGGATCGGTGGGCGGGTCCGTGGGGTCGGTCGGGTCGGTCGGGCCCGTCGTGTCACCGTTGCAGGTGACACCGTTCAGCTTGAAGGTCGCGGGTACGGCGCTGTTGCCGTTGCCCGACGCGTTGAAGCCGAAGGAGGCGGAACCGCCGGTGGCGAGGGCACCGTTGTAGGAGAGGCTCTTCGCGGTGACGGCGGCGCCGCTCTGCGAGACCGTGGCGTTCCAGCCCTGGCTGACCTTCTCGCTGCCGGCGAAGGACCACTCCAGCTGCCAGCTGGAGACGGCGGCACCGTTGTTGGTGACGCTCACCGCGGCGGTGAGGCCACCGTTCCACTGGTTCTGGATCTTGTAGTCGACCGTGCAGCCTGCCGCCGCTGCGGCAGACGCTCCGAAGGGGGCCACCGCGGCGGCGGAGCCCGCGGCTGCGGCGACGAGTGCTCCCGCGGCTATGAGTGCCATGCGGGATCGGCGCAGATTGGTGCGGCTCGTGCGGCTCATGCGAATTCCGTTTCCTCAGCTGTAGAGGGCGCGCGAACGCGGCGTGCCCGATTCCGTACGGGTGGGGGTACCGTGCTGGTCGCTGATCGAAGGACGGGCCGTGGAAGGGTCCCAGGTGTTCCGGATCCGTCCGGGGGAAGATTCCGGCCGTGGAACCTTCTGCGGCACCCGGCCGGTCGAGCCGGTGGGGGCAGATGTTCTGGCCGGTCCCGCTCAAGGCGAGGGGACTTCGGTCCGGCCGGTGAGAGCGTGGAACGCGGACGTACCCCGGTCTCACGGACGGTGCGGTTGTGTGGGCGCCACGGTTGGCGGGTGGTCCCGCGCCCCCGTGGTCCTCGTGGCCGATGCCGGGGGCCTCGGCGGCGTGCTGGTCAGGTCAAGCCGGTACTCCTCGTTCGGGGGCGTGGGGGCGGCCGTTCCCTCCGGAGCCGGCCCGCACGGTGGTGCGGTCGGCGAGCTCGTCGCTGCCGACGCCCGGTCGGGGCGGTCGGTCCACGGGGACGGAGGACCCGGCGGACCTGTGGAGCCGGTCGGATCCCTGGTGCGGAGAGTGCTGTCGAGCCTGGACGCACCGGGTGCGTGACCCGGTGGCGCTGCGGCGGTCGGAAAGCCTGACGCCGAGCCCGCGCTGTTCGCCCGTGTCCTGTCCGTGCCGTCGCCGGCCGTGGTGCCCGCTTCCGGACATCCGCGGATCCGCGGGTGCACGGTGCTGTTCGACCACCGTGCGTACGACGGCGGATCCGGAAGCCGTGCCCATGGCCGCGGAAGTGCTGCCGGCCATGTCGAGCACCGCTCCGGGGAGCGGCGTGAACAGGTGCGATAAGCGCGGGGGATGACACATGAGCGACTCCTTGCAGACCGGGCGTGCCCCCTACGGCACGTCGACTGGTGGAACCGCTCCCACTGGTGTGGCTTGACGTTAGAGCGTCAAGTGGTGTCGGTCAACACACCAGTTGGCATCTCTTGTCGTCGAAATAATTCGACTCTTCAAGTCTCTTGACTCCCTTTTTCCTCGTCCCCATGCTGGGAGCGCTCCCACTGGTTCAAGGCTTGTGCTCAACTCCGCACACCCCCATGTCGCCGAGCCGCGAGGAGGTACCGCGCATGCCAACGGGACGCGTACGAAGAACGTGGTTACCGAGAAGACCGGGAAGAACCGGAGCCGGAAACCGACGCCTGATGACCGCATTGGTGGCTGCGCTGGCTCTCCCTCTGGGAATGACCGCCGCAACCGGTACGCCGGCCCGGGCGGCCGCCGTCCAGTGCAGTGTCGACTACAGGGCGAACGACTGGGGTTCGGGCTTCAGCACCGAACTCACCGTCACCAACAGGAGCTCCTCCGCGATCGACGGCTGGACCCTGACCTACGCGTACGCCGGCAACCAGCAGCTCACCAACGGCTGGAACGGGACCTGGTCCCAGTCGGGCAGGAACGTCACCGTCAAGAACGCCGCCTGGAACGGTACGGTCGCCGCGGGCGCCGCCGTCACGACGGGTGCGCAGTTCTCCTACAGCGGCACCAACACCGCTCCCACCGCCTTCGCCGTCAACGGCACGGCGTGCGTGGGTGCCCACCAGCCGCCGATCACCGTCCTCACGAGTCCGGCGGCGGGCGCCGTCTTCTCCGCCGGGGACGCCGTGCCGCTGGCAGCCACCGCGGCAGCCGCGGACGGGGCAGGGATCAGCAAGGTCGAGTTCTACGACAACACGACTCTGCTGGGCACCGACACCACCTCCCCGTACACCTACAGTGCCCAGGGCCTCGCCGCCGGTGCGCACTCGGTGTATGCCAGGGCCTACGACAGCCTCGGCGCGTCCGCGGAGTCCACCCCCGCGGGCATCACCGTCGTCGCCGGCCCCGCCGTCGTCGCGACACCCGCGCAACTCGGTGTGCAGCAGGGCAAGTCCGGGACCTTCAACGTCTCGCTGTCCACCGCGCCCTCCGCGAGTGTCACCGCCACGGTGGCGCGCACCGCGGGCAACACCGGGCTCGGCGTGTCCAGCGGCGCGAGCCTGACGTTCACGCCGTCGAACTGGTCGACGCCCCAGAAGGTCACGGTGACCGCCGCCGCGTCCGGCACGGGAGCCGCGACCTTCACGGTGACGGCCCCCGGGCACAGCAAGGCCGAGGTCACCGTCACCCAGCTCGCCGCCGCCAAGGACTACGACGCGCGCTTCCTCGACCTCTACGGGAAGATCACGGATCCGGCGAACGGCTACTTCTCCTCGGAGGGCATCCCCTACCACTCCGTGGAGACGCTGATCGTCGAGGCTCCCGACCAGGGCCACGAGACGACGTCGGAGGCGTACAGCTACCTGATCTGGCTCCAGGCGATGTACGGGAAGATCACCGGGGACTGGACGAAGTTCAACGCCGCGTGGGCCACCATGGAGAAGTACATGATCCCCACCCACGCCGACCAGCCCACGAACTCCTTCTACAACGCGTCGAAGCCCGCGACCTACGCGCCCGAGCACGACACACCGAACCAGTACCCCGCAGTCCTCGACGGGTCGGCCACCGCCGGCTCGGACCCGATCGCGGGCGAGCTGAAGAGCGCGTACGGCACCGACGACATCTACGGGATGCACTGGATCCAGGACGTCGACAACGTCTACGGATACGGGAACACACCCGGCAAGTGCTCTGCCGGCCCCACCGCGGCCGGGCCGTCGTACATCAACACCTTCCAGCGCGGTTCGCAGGAGTCGGTCTGGGAGACCGTCACCCACCCGACCTGCGACAACTTCACCTACGGCGGGAAGAACGGCTACCTCGACCTGTTCACCGGGGACGCCTCCTACGCCAAGCAGTGGAAGTTCACCAACGCCCCGGACGCGGACGCCCGTGCCGTGCAGGCCGCCTACTGGGCCGACGTCTGGGCCAAGGAACAGGGCAAGTCGGGTGAGGTCTCGGCCACCGTCGGCAAGGCGGCGAAGATGGGCGACTACCTCCGCTACTCCATGTTCGACAAGTACTTCAAGAAGGTCGGCAACTGCGTCGGCCCGACCACCTGCCCCGCCGGCAGCGGCAAGGACAGCGCGCACTACCTGATGTCCTGGTACTACGCCTGGGGCGGTGCCACCGACACCTCGGCGGGCTGGTCCTGGCGCATCGGATCCAGCCACGCCCACGGGGGCTACCAGAACCCGATGGCTGCCTACGCGCTGAGCTCCGTCGCGGACCTCAAACCCAAGTCGGCCACGGGACAGCAGGACTGGGCCAAGAGCCTGGACCGTCAGATGGACTTCTACCAGTGGCTCCAGTCCGACGAGGGGGCCATCGCGGGCGGTGCGACCAACAGCTGGAAGGGAAGTTACGCCCAGCCCCCGGCCGGTACGCCGACCTTCTACGGCATGTACTACGACGAGAAGCCCGTCTACCACGACCCGCCGTCCAACCAGTGGTTCGGCTTCCAGGCGTGGTCCATGGAACGCGTCGCCGAGTACTACCACGAGTCGGGTGACGCCCAGGCCAAGGCAGTGCTCGACAAGTGGGTCGACTGGGCACTGTCCGAGACCACCATCAACCCGGACGGCACCTATCTCATGCCGTCCACCCTCAAGTGGTCCGGCGCACCCGACACATGGAACGCGTCGAGCCCCGGCGCCAACTCCGGTCTCCACGTGACGGTCGCCGACTACACCAACGACGTCGGGGTGGCCGGCGCCTACGCCAGGACGCTGACCTACTACGCCGCCAAGTCCGGTGACGCGGAGGCGAAGGCCACGGCCAAGGGGCTGCTCGACGGCATGTGGGGCCACTACCAGGACGACGCGGGGATCGCGGTGCCGGAGACGCGCGCCGACTACAACCGGTTCGACGACCCGGTGTACGTCCCGAGCGGCTGGACGGGTGCGATGCCCAACGGCGACACCGTCGACAAGGACTCGACGTTCCTCTCCATCAGGTCGTTCTACGAGGACGACCCGAACTGGCCGAAGGTGCAGGCCTATCTGGACGGCGGAGCCGCCCCGGTCTTCACCTACCACCGGTTCTGGGCGCAGACCGACGTCGCACTGGCCCTGGGGGCGTACGCCGACCTCCTGGAGTGAGTGACCGCAGCACCAGGGGTCCCGGCTCCGGCCGTCCAGCCGGCGGCCGGGACCCCGTCGGCGCGGCTCAACCGGCCCCGTCCGTACAGGATCTGGCGTATTCGGCGTCCTGGGGCGGACTGAAAACGACGGACCGGGTCACATGGAAGGAATGACGTCCACTGACGTAAGGACAGACAGCACCGGTGACCCCGGGCCCGGCAGCACGCCGCGCCGCCGTGCCCGGCTGCGCGGGTGTCTGCCGTTCGCCGGAGTGTGTGCCGCGGCACTGGTCCTGCTGCTCCTGGGCTCCAAGCTCAGCCTGCTGCCGGGCCTCGACGACCTCTTCGAGGAGAAGACCACGGACCGGTCCGGCCCCGCGGTGCTCAAGTCCATCCAGGACATGAGCGCGTACGAGGCGGCGTCCGGCAACTTCCAGGTCGTCGTCGACCTGGAGAAGGACGCGAAGTACCTGCCCGACGCCATCCGGGGCACCCGGACGCTGTACGTCGGCGCGGGCACCGTCGGGGCGTCCGTCGACCTCGGCAAGGTCGGGGCGGAAGGGGTGACCGTGAACGAGGAGCGGACCACGGCCGAACTCGTGCTGCCCCACGCGGTGCTGGGCAAGCCGGCTCTGGACCCGGACCGTTCCTACGCCGTGTCCAAGCAGCGCGGCATCCTCGACCGGCTCGGCGACTTCTTCTCCGACAACCCCGGCAGCGAGCAGGCGGTCAACAAGCTCGCGGCCCAGCACATCGGGGAGGCGGCCGAGGAGAGCGGGCTGACGAAGCGCGCCGAGAAGAACACCACCTCCATGCTCCAGGGACTGCTCGGCTCCCTCGGATTCGAGAAGGTCACGGTCCGCTACGCCGATCCGCCGCGCTGACCCCCTCGGAGGGGCGGCTTTGCCGTAACGGCAAGTTCTCTTGGCCGAAGGTGTCATGGGGCCGAATGATGGCCGCACAGACAGACCCGGAGAACCCCAGGAGACCGACATGCCCCAGCCCACTCCTGCCGCCGAGCCCTCCACCACCGTCCCCGGGGCGTCCCACCGGATGGTGGACGTCCCCGGCGGCCGGATCCACCTCATCGAACAGGGGGCCGGCCCCCTCGTCCTCATGATCCACGGCTTCCCCGAGACCTCGTACTCCTGGCGCCATCAGATGTCCGCCGTAGCCGCGGCGGGCTACCGCGCGGTGGCCGTCGACGTACGCGGCTACGGGCGTTCCTTCGCTCCCGGACCCGTGGACGCCTACCGGATGACCGCCCTGGTCTCCGACACCGTCGGTGTCGTGCACGCACTGGGCGAGGAGACCGCGATCGTCGTCGGCCATGACTGGGGCTCGGCCATCGCGGCGAACAGCGCGCTGCTGCGCCCCGACATGTTCACCGCCGTGGCCATGCTCAGCGTTCCCTACGCTCCCCGGAGCGAGGTCCGTCCCACCGACGGCTTCGCCCTCATCGGTGGGAGCGAGGAGTTCTACGTCAGCTACTTCCAGCAGCCCGGCCGCGCCGAGGCCGAGATCGAACCCGATGTACGCGGATGGCTGGCAGGGTTCTACACCTCGCTCTCCGGGGACACCATGCCGCCGCCCGGCACGGACAGCCCCTTCTTCGTGCCCGCCGGAGCGGCCATGCGGGACCGTTTCACGTGCGGCGCCCTGCCTTCCTGGCTTCCGGATGCCGAACTGGACGTCCACAGCGCCGAGTTCGAGAGGAAGGGCCCGACCGGCGCGCTCAACCGCTACCGGAACGTGGACCGTGACTGGGAGGACCTCGCCGCCTGGGACGGAGTCCGACTCGCCTGTCCCGCGCTGTTCGTCGGCGGTGCTCTCGACTCCTCCACGACGTGGATGGCCGACGCCATCGCCGACTTCCCGACCACGCTTCCGGGCCTGGTCTCCTCACACATCCTGGAAGGCTGCGGTCACTGGATCCAGCAGGAACGCCCCGAGGAGGTCAACGCCCTGCTGACGAAGTGGCTGCACACCGTGCGCCCGTGACGGCCGCGTGTCGCAGGCGGGGCCCTGTCCGCGGACCGGCGATGGTGGGCGTATGAACAGTGCGGACATTTTCACCGATGCGTTCGAACGCATTCATGAAGCGGTGCACGCGGCAGTCGAAGGTCTCCCGGCCGAGGACCTCAACGCCAGGCTCGACGAGGACGCGAATTCCGTCGCCTGGCTCGTGTGGCACCTCACGCGGGTCCAGGACGACCACATCGCCGATGCGGCGGGCACCGAGCAGGTCTGGTCCTCCGAGGACTGGGCGTCCCGCTTCGAGCTCCCCCTGGCGAAGGACTCGACCGGCTACGGGCACAGCAGTGCGCAGGTGGGGTCCGTCGAGGTGCAGTCGGCCGAACTCCTTCTCGGCTACTTCGACGCCGTGCACGAGCAGACCCTCGCCTTCGTACGAGGACTGGACGGCCGGTCCCTCGACCGCGTCGTGGACGACGCGTGGTCGCCGCCGGTGACCCTCGGCGTGCGGCTGGTCAGTGTCGTCGCCGACGACCTGCAGCACGCCGGTCAGGCCGCTTTCGTCCGCGGCGCGCTGGAGCGCCGCTAGACGGTCCGGGGCGACGCGACCGCGGTACGCGCGTAGTGGCCGGGGCTCGTGCCGACCACACGCTTGAAGTGCCGGGAGAAGTGGGACTGGTCGTAGAACCCGGCCGAGGCCGCGACCTCCGGCACGCGCATGCCGCCGAGCAGCAGGCGCCGGGCCAGATCGACGCGTCGCCCCGTCAGGTACTGGTGCGGCGCCATGCCGAACTCGCGGCTGAAGGCCCGTACCAGGTGCGTGTGGTGGCTGTGCAGCTTCTCCGCCGCCTCGCGGAGCGTCAGTCCCTCCACGAAGTGCTCGTCGAGCAGGTCCCGGAGCGCGTAAGCGATCCGGCGGTCGTGTGCCTGGGGTGCGGCGGGCTCGTCGCGCAGATGCCGGGCGAGACGCTCGGACACGAGAGCGAGACGACTCTGGGCCTCCAGTTCGTCTCCGGGACGTACGAGCGTCCGGTGGAGCTGGTCCACCCGGTGACGCAGCCGGGGATCCCGCAGGACGGGCCGGTCGACCGCGTGCCCCACGAGGTCCGCGCCGATCTGCCCGGTGTCCAGATACAGGACGCGTTTGCGGAAGCCCCCCGGAGTGGCCGCGACGCCGTTGTGGGGGACGTGCGGGGGCAGCAGTGTCACCACCGAACTGGGTGCCCCGTGCTCGTGGCGGTCCAGGTCGTAACGGACCATTCCCTCGTCGACGATGAGGAGCGTCCACGCGTCATGCGTGTGCATCGGGTACGCATGGTCGGCGAAGTGAGCGTGGAAGACCTCGTCGATCCCCTCGACGTCCGGACGCCAGGCGGTGATGTCCGGACGTGCGCTCATGGACAGAGCGTACAAGAGCGTCACGGTGCTCCGGCACGTGCAAACTTCGTACAAGACGGCCGGCGGGCGGCTCGGCAGACTCCCTGACATGACCGACGACAACGCACCCGTACGCTTCGACACCAAGATCGCCGTGCTGCTCCGCGACGACCTCGAGACCTGGCAGCGCCTCAATGTCACCGCCTTCCTGGTGAGCGGTCTGGGGACGCAGGTGCCCGAGGTGATCGGTGAGCCGTACGCGGACGCGGACGACACCCGGTACCTGCCGATGTTCCGGCAGCCCGTGCTCGTGTTCACCGGCTCCAAGGAGCTCCTTTCGACCGCGCACGGCCGGGCGCTCGGCCGGGGCGCGACCCTGGCCGTCTTCACCTCCGACCTCTTCGCGACCGGACACGACAAGGCCAACCGGGCCGCGGTCCGGGCGGTGCGCGGGGACGACATGGATCTCGTCGGCCTGGCCGTGTACGGGCCGCGGAACGGCGTGGACAAGATCCTCAAAGGCGCGTCGATGCACCCCTGAACCCGCGGCCCGGCGTCACCGAACGCATACTCACGGGCACACCTGTGCGAGTGATGGTTCCCGGTGCCATACTCAAGACAAGTCCGCTTGACAGGCTTGTCACAGTCCCGAAAGGCGACGCGTCATGAACTGGGCATCGTGGACCACCCTCGGTGTCTTCGCGGGAACCGGCGGAGTGCGCACCGAAGAGGTAGGTGTCGTGAGCGGTGATCTGACCGTGCACACGACTTGGACCGAAAGGCAGGCCGAGGTCGCCGTCCAGTACAGCGGCGCTTCGGACTGGTTCACCCTGGCCGGCAGTCCGGTGCCGTGCCGATCGGAGGAAGAGAGCAGATCCCTCCACCAGAGCGTCGTGGAGGCGGTACGCGCCGGCGGCGGAGCCACGGTTCCTGCTCCGCACTCGCTGGCCTGATCCGTCCGGGCGGCGCGGCAGCCCGTTCACACCACCGCGAAACGCACCACATATCGACGCTGCCAGGGAGTTTCCACGGCCCTGGGGTGGTAGTTCCTGCGGACGAACGCGACAGCTTCCTCCGCAGGGACCCCGTCCAGCACGGCCAGGCACGCCAGTGCCGTACCCGTGCGGCCTCTGCCTCCTCCGCACGCGACCTCGACCCGCTCGTCCGGAGCCCGGCGCCACGCGTCACCCAGCACGGTGAGCGCCGCGGCCCGGTCGGCGGGCAGACGGAAGTCGGGCCAGCGCAGCCACACGGACTCCCACGTCACCGGGGGCGGCGGACCACCCAGCAGGTGGACGGTGAGCGTGGGCTCAGGGCCCGCGGGGAGCGGATGTCTCAGCCCGCGCCCGCGGACCAGCCGCCCCGAGGGCAGCCGCAGGACGCCCGCTCCCGTCGCATCCCAGGCCTCGGTCACTTCAAGCCCTCCCCGTCGAGGTCCTGGGCCAGCAGGCCGGCCAGCTCCTCGACGGCGTCCGGCGCGCTCTCGCCGACGGCCGAAAGCACCAGCAGGTCGCCGTGCCGAGCGGCCAGCGCGAGCACCGACAGCATGCTCCGGGCATCGACCGGAGCACTGCCCTCCCGTCCGACGGTGACGGCGACCGGCTGACGCATGGCGGCCTGGACGAAGAGCGAGGCGGGACGGGCGTGCAGGCCGCTGCGGGAGCCGACGGTGACAGTGCGCTGGTACACGGGTTCACTCCTGAGTCACAGGGGGTTCTTCGGTACGGGAAGGGGGCCGTGGTCAGGCGGCCACGGCGACGGTGGGACCGTCGTCGGCGCGGGCCTCGGCGTCCGGGGCGCGCCGCATGCCCTTGAGTACGACGACCAGAGCGGTGGACACGGCGGTGCCGACGGCGATCGCCAGCAGGTAGAGGAACGGCTCGCCGATGAGCGGGACGACGAACACACCGCCGTGCGGGGCGCGGAGCGTACAGCCGAACGCCATGGACAGCGCGCCGGTGACCGCCCCGCCGGCCATCACGGAGGGGATCACACGCAGGGGATCCGCCGCGGCGAAGGGAATCGCGCCCTCGGTGATGAACGAGGCACCCAGCACCCACGCCGCGCGCCCGTTCTCCTGCTCGGTCCGGGTGAACAGGCCGCGGCGCAGCGTCGTGGCGAGGGCCATCGCCAGCGGCGGCACCATGCCGGCGGCCATCACGGCGGCCATGACCTTGAGGCTGCCGGGTGTCGGATCGGCCAGACCGCCGACCGCGAAGGCGTACGCCACCTTGTTCAGCGGCCCGCCCATGTCGAAGCACATCATCAGGCCGAGGACGACGCCCAGGATGACGGCGTTGGAACCCGACAGACCGTTCAGCCAGTCGGTGAGGGCGTTCTGCAGCGAGGCGATCGGCTTGCCGACCACGATGAACATCAGGAAGCCGACGGCGATCGACGCGAGCAGGGGAATCACCAGCACCGGCATGATGCCGCGCAGCGTGGGGTGCACCTTCACCCGCTGGATCGCCATCACCGCCGCACCGGCCAGCAGACCCGCGACGAGACCTCCGAGGAAGCCCGCGTCGATGGTGAGCGCGATGGCGCCGCCGACGAACCCGGGAACGAGCGCGGGACGGTCCGCCATCCCGTAGGCGATGTACCCCGCCAGTACCGGGACCAGGAAGCCGAAGGCCGCGGTTCCGATCTGGTTGAGCAGTGCCGCCCAGCTGGCGGACTCCCCCCAGGCGAAGTGGTCGGCGACCGATTTCGCACCGGCGATCTCGTAGCCCCCGATGGCGAAGGAGAGGGCGATGAGCAGTCCTCCGGCCGCGACGAACGGAACCATGTAACTGACGCCGGACATCAGGTAGGTCCGCAGACGGACACCGAAGTGTCCGGAGGCCCCCGCCGTGCCGCCCGTGCCTTCGGACTGCCCGGCGCCGTCCTCGGCGATCCCGCTGATCTCGCCCCGCTCGGCCTTGGCCCTGGCCTCGGCGATGAGCTCGGCCGGCCGGTTGATACCGGCTTTCACCCCGGTGTCGACGAGCGGCTTGCCGCCGAAGCGCCCCTTCTCCCGCACATCGACGTCGTGCGCCCAGATGACTGCGTCCGCGGCGGCGATCACCGCCGGGTCCAGACGTTCGAACCCGGCCGATCCCTGCGTCTCGACGTCCAGCACGACACCCTGGGCGCGCGCGGCCGCCTCCAGCGACTCGGCGGCCATGTACGTGTGCGCGATACCGGTCGGGCAGGACGTCACGGCGACGATGCGGAACGGTTCCGCAGCCTTCTCCTTCGTGCCCTCCTCGGGCTCCGGAGCCGGCGCGGGCGCCTCCTCGCCGCGGATCAGCGCCGCCGCCGCGGCGGCGTTCTCCTCCGCCCGCAGGGCGTCGGTGAAGCCGGGGTCCATGAGCCGCCGTGCCAGGCTCGACAGGATGGTGAGGTGGTCGTCGTCCGCGCCCGCGGGCGCGGCTATCAGGAAGACGAGATCCGCCGGACCGTCCGGGGCACCGAAGTCGATGCCCCTCGGGCTGCGGCCGAATGCCAGCGTCGGCGTGGCGACATGCTCGCTCCGGCAGTGCGGGATGCCGATGCCGCCGTCCAGGCCGGTCGGCATCTGGGCCTCGCGGGCCGCCACGTCGGCGAGGAAGCCGTCGAGGTCGGTGACACGGCCGGCCGTGACCATCCGTCCGGCCAGGGAACGGGCGGCCTCGGTCTTCGTCCCGGCGGACAGGTCGAGATCGACCAGTTCCGCGGTGATCAGCTCACTCATCGCGGGGCTCCTTGCTCGTGGACCGTCCAGCGGACGGTGCGGGGTGACGGGGGAGTCGTACGACCGTGCAGGGATACCGCGGTCATGGGACCTGCACCGGGAGGGCGAGGTCCACGGGGATGTCCGCGGTGGTGACCACAGCGGAGAAGTCGAGGTCGGCGGGCGTCGGCATGGCGCTTCCGGGCAGTTGCACGGCGGCGGCGCCGTGCGCCACCGCAGCGGCCAGGGCCCTCGGGCCCGTTCCGCCGGCGGACAGGAATCCCGCGAGCGAGGCGTCACCCGCGCCGACGTCGCTCCGGACGGTGTCCACCCGGGCACGGGCGAAGTGGGCTCCGGAAGGTTCCACCAGCAGCTGTCCGACGGCACCCAGGCTGGCGAGAACGGAACGTGCCCCGAGCCCGCACAGCTCCTGCGCCGCCTTCAGCGCGTCACCGACCGTCGCGAGCGGACGGCCGACCGCCTCGGCGAGCTCCTGGGTGTTCGGCTTGATCACGTCGGGCCGCTCACGCAGCGCGGCGACGAGTGCGGCGCCGGACGTGTCCAGGGCGATCCGGACACCGGCGCCGTGGCTGTGGGCCACCAACTCGGCGTACCACTGCGGCGACAGCCCACGCGGCAGGCTCCCGCAGCAGGCGATCCAGTCCGCCCCGGCCGAACGCGCCCGCACCGTGTCCAGCAGGCGCCGGGCCTCGGCGGGGGTGATCTCCGGTCCCGTCGCGTTGACCTTGGTGAGGGCGCCGTCGGGTTCGACGAGCGTGACGTTGACGCGGGTGCTCCCGACGATCGGCACGCCGGCGGCCTCGATGCCGTGTTCACCGAGCAACCGGGTCAGCAGAGCCCCCTCGGGCCCGCCCAACGGCGCGACGGCGACGGTGCGGTGCCCGGCCGCGGCGACGGCCCGGGAGACGTTGACGCCCTTGCCGCCGGGGTCGACACGGTCCGCGGTGGCCCGCAGGACGGCGCCACGGGTGAGCCCCGGAAGTTCGTACGTGCGGTCCAGGCTCGGATTGGGGGTGACGGTCAGGATCATGCGCGTACCACTTCCGTGCCCCGGCTCTCGACGGCCCGGGCGTCCTCGGGGCTCAGCCCCGTATCGGTGATCAGCAGGTCCACGTCGGAGAGGTCGCCGAAGCGCGCGAAGTGCTCCTGACCGGCCTTGCCCGAGTCGGCGAGGAGCACCACCCTGCGGGCCGCCGCGATCACGGAACGCTTCACGGCGGCCTCGGCCAGGTCCGGGGTGGTCAGGCCGCCCCCGGGGGAGAAACCGTTCGTGGCGAGGAAGACGACGTCGGCGTTGATCTCGGCGTACGCGCTCAGCGCCCAGGCGTCCACAGCCGCGCGGGTGCGGTGCCGGACCCTGCCGCCGACGAGGTGCAACGCGATTCCCGGGTGGTCGGAGAGGCGCGCCGCCACCGGCAGGGCATGGGTGACCACGGTGAGCCGCGAGTCGACCGGCATCGAGGCCGCCAGCCTGACGGTCGTCGTGCCGGCATCGATGATGATGTTGCCCTCGGCGGGGAGTTCGGCCAGGGCCGCGGCGGCGATACGGTCCTTCTCCCCGGCCGCCACGGTGTCACGCTCGGCGAGATCGGGTTCGAATCCGAGCCGTCCGGCCGGGATCGCACCGCCGTGCACCCTGCGGAGGAGTCCCGCCCTGTCGAGGGCCTTGAGATCGCGCCGAACCGTTTCCGCCGTCACCTGGAAGTGCGCGGCCAGGGACGGTACGTCGACGCGCCCGCTCTCGCCGGCGATGCGGAGGATCTCCTGCTGCCGCTCCGGTGCGTACATGTGGTTACGTATCCGTTTCGTGCCCGAGTCTGTGGTTTCACGGGCACACTACGGCCGGACGTCAGGAAAGTAAACACATTCGGACGTGAGGTGGGCGTGAACGGACTCCGGTTGCGGTGGAGCCCGTTCCGGACGCGCTCAACCTGTGCCGTGCGTGGCCGTCCGCGGGCTCAGCGGCCGGGCCAGCAGCGGTACGCCCAGGACCTGATGGCCGCCGCTCGCCTGCATCCGCACTTCCCCGCGCTCACTGATCTCGGCACGCACGATTCCGGTTTCGTCCGCGTAGACCGGGTAACCACCGGCGCCGGAGCGTGCCGTGAGATGGACGACGACCACGTCGTCCTCGGCGCCGCCCGCCTGGAAGATGAGTTCGTAGCTCTCCGGGTAATCCATGATCGACCTCCGACCGGGCACGGAACACGCTCGCCCGTCCTCCCCATTGTTTCCCAACAGGGCGCGCGGCGCTTCGGGAGAACGGGCAGGTGACCGTATGTGTCTGGGGATGCGGAATGGGTGAGGCGGGGCGACCATCATGTGCAAGGGACCGGACGCGTGCTGACCACCTCGCACGGCCGGGCCGTGACGCCAGGCGGCACCCGCCGGCGCGATCGGACTTCGTCGGCGCGGGGCCCACGGGCTCCCGGCCGCCCTGTGGAGAGGAACTGCCGTGCTGATGGCCAATCCCGCAACGCTGCGAAATCTCGTCAAGCGCTACGAGACACTGCGAAGCATCCACGCACGGCTGGGCACTCCCGAGAGCAGGCGTCAACTCGACGACGTCTCCTACACCCTCTGCGTGACCACCGGGACGAGGGCCGTGCCCGACGCCTTGGCCGCCGCGGCGGCGCGGTTGCACGCCGTCCCCTCCGCGGCTTCGCCCGGGCCGTCAGAGGTGCGGCTGACCGCCTGACGCCGCGAGGTTCCCCACGGACGGCGCCGGTTCTGTCGAACCGGCGCCGTCCGTCCGTCCGTCCGGAACGCTTCCAGGCCGCGGAGCCGCGCGACACGCCGAATGGGCGGAGGATGCCGTCGAACGGGTGACACCCGCCGGTCGGACAACATGACTGTTCGCGGAGGCGGCTAGGCATCCCACCATGAGATTTGAGCCCCGTCGAAACAAGACCGCTTCCCCGCGCACCCGCCGGCTCCGTGTCGCCGGCGGCGCCCTGTGCGCCGTTGCCCTTGCCGCCGCCCTTGTGACCGGTTGTGGCCAGAACAGCGGTGACGACACCGCCGCGGAGACCTCCGAGGCCGCGAAGGTCCTTCCGAACCAGACGACCAGCCCTTCCGGGAGCCCCTCCGGCACGGCGAGCCTGACCCAGGACCAGACCGAGCGCAAGGACCTGCTGTCGACCGTCAAGGTCACCTTCGACACGGCCGCCACGACGGCGGTCGGTGAGGTGTCCGGAGGCAAGCTGACGGACCTGGACCTCGAGGGCCTCGACGACGAGGACGACGCGTCCGGCAGCCCGAGCCCCTCCGGCACCTCCAGCAGCCCCAGCCCCGAGGGCAGCGCGAGCCCCAGCGGTACCGGCAGCGCGAGCCCGAGCGGTAGCGGCAGCCCCAGCCCGAGCGGCAGCTCCAGCAGTCCGAAGTGGATCGCGGAGGTCGCCGAGGAGGACGGCACCGCTCACAAGGTGACCATCGACGCGGTGTCCGGGGACGTCATCGACTCCGCGCCGGACGCGGACCAGAGCGACGCCGACAAGAAGGCGCTGGCGGACCAGCTCTCCCAGGCGACGCAGACGCCCCAGCAGGCGGCCAAGGTCGCCACGGACAAGCAGCCGGGCTGGGTCACCTCGGTCGGTCTCGACGAGAACGACAGCAAGGTCCTGGTCTGGCAGGTCGACGTGGTCTCCAAGGACTGGAACAAGACCACATTCGACGTGGACGCAGCCAAGGGCACGATCACGGACCAGCAGGTCGACGACGACTGACTCACGGCGCGGACAGGATCCCCGGTGGCGCACCGCATCGCGGTGCGCCACCGGTGTGTTCGCGGCACGGAGGTGGGGGCGCCGGGCTCCCGGGCCCGCATCCGTCAGCCGCGGCAGGACCCACGGGCTCGCGCTCAGCGGTCCTTGTCGGTCAGGTCACGCGTGAAGCGCAGTCCTGGCCTTCCCGCCAGAGTGATGGTGCCCGCCTCCACGAATCCCGTCCGGGCGAGGACGACCCTCGAACCCGCGTTGTCCACCGTCGTCCTGGCCCGGAGAGTGGTCAGGCCGTAGTCGGCGACGGCCAGTCCGCACACCATGCGCACGCCCGAGGTGGCGAGCCCCCTTCCTGCCGCCCGCTCGCCGATCCGGTACCCCAGTTCCGCCGAGCCGTCCGCGACGTCGACGAGGTTCACACGTCCCAGTACGACTCCGTGGCCGTCCGTCAGGATGTGGAAGTGGAGCAGCCCCGCGGCCTGGTCCGCGAGCAACTCCGCGTGCTGCGCGTCGAACCCGGCGAAGTAGTCGTCCCCCCGGTCCGGGATCGACGCGCCGAAGTACGCGCGGTTCTCCCGCTCGAAGGCGAGGAGAGCAGGAGCATGATCAGGGCGGAGGCGTTCGAGGACGGTCATGCGGCGACGATATCCAGCCGCGGTCCGCGGTCGGACGGCCACCTCCCCGGATCACGGCGCGATTCCGACGTTCTCGATGCGGCTCCACCTCCGCTCCTGGCTGCGGGTCATCGCAGGCCAGTGCGTGGCGCCCGCACGGGGGTTCACCCGTGAGGCGTAGGCGTTGGGCCGATGGTCCGGCCGGAAGAAGCACCCGGTCCCGTACACCGCGTCGAAGGCCGGACACGAGGACGCCACGGAGGCGGGCGTCGGCTTGCGCCCCGTCCGCACCCACCCGGACAACGCGGAGACCGCGCCGGCGTACTCCGCCGTGCTGAGCCCGCTGTGCTCGCTCTCCTGGGTGAAGGTCTGCAGGAGGTGGCGGTCGCGGTGGGCGCCTTCCAGGCTCTCGCGATACGCCGACTCGTGCTCGACGAAGGCGGTGGGGTCGTCGATGGCGTGCAAGGTGAGTACGGGGATGGACACCGCGCCGGTCAGATCACTGTCGTAGGACAGGTCCCGTCGCGCGGTGGGGTCGGCGTCGAAGCGTTCCACCCCGGCGTTCAGCGCCGCGTCGTCGTGCGAACCGCTGTAGCGCACGTGCCTGTTGCTGAAGGGGCTGCGCGTTCCGACGCGTCGGACGATGTCGCGGAACGTGAAAGTGGCGAAGGTGAGATGGGACTCGAGCGTCCGCTCCGGGATCTTCGTGACCGCGAGGATGTCGTCCAGGTTCCGCTGCTGGAGAGGCGTCCGGTCGGCGGGCCGGGAGGTGTACCCCGTGCACTCCTGGAGCCTGGCGCGCAGCCCCGCACCGGTCATGGCCGAGTCCTCACGGAGACCCATCCACAGGGGGTACGCCGGCTCGGTCGGCCGAGGGTGGTTGCGGCAGTAGTACTGGTAGACGACGCGGAGGTCCACCCGGTAGTCGTAGCCGCGGGAGCCGCCCGCCAGGACACCGTTGGTGAGCAGGGCGCCGTCATAGGGCGAGTCGTCGCCGGAGCCGTACACCTCTATGGTCTTCGCGGCCACGTTCCCGCCCCAGGACTGTCCGTGGATCAGCGTGGTGTCCGGGCGCCCGAACCTCTTCGTGAACAGCCGGCGCAGGTTCTCCGTGTCCGAGGCCGCCATCCTCGTTCCGTATCCGCCGCGACGGTAGGCCGATCCGGCCCAGGCGTATCCCTGGTCGACCATGACCGACCAGCGCTCCAGGTCGTCGGCACTGCGGTCCGGGTCCGACTCCTCGCCCAGGCCGGGTCCGCCGTGGGCGTGCAGGACCAGCGTTCCGTTCCACGACCGGGGGACGGCGACGCTGTAGTGGGCGCCGTTGGAGTCCTGGCCCGAATAGCACGTCGCCTTCGCCGCCAGGCCGGCCGGGCAGGGGACGGTGGCCGGTGCTCCGGCCGCCGCCGAGGCGTGGGCGGGGCTGATGAGGCAGGCCGCCAGGACCCCCGCCACAGCGCCCACCGCCATGGTGGACAGCCTCCCGCGTGAACGCCGTCCCCCGGCGGAGGCGTTCACGGCATTGGTTGATTTCTCGCTCAGGTGCATGCCGGCCGATGCTAGCCATGCCGGGACCGTTTGCCAGAGGTCGCGCCCTTGCGTTCATATCGTTCACCGGCGATTGCTTTCGGACATACATCGGAGCGAACGGTGACCTCGTGTCCTCGCGCGCGTTGTACAGGGCGTGTCCTCCTCCCTCAGTGCACCCTTCACCCCGGCCGCCCCCGTGGTGCCCCCTAAGCCCTTCCTGCTGACGCCCCACCAGGGAGAGGCAGCACGCGCGCTCCTGGGCTATGTGGGCGCGCTGCCGCTGACGACGGCCGACGCGCAGCTCCTCGCGACCGTCGTCGCGATCCGGGCCGCACGCGCGGGTGTCGGCAACCTCACCGGTCAGGACGTGCGCAGTCTCCGACTGGCCGATCCGGAGGGGGCGGTCGCCGCCTTCGCGGCTCTGGGCTGGCAGGGGCAGGAGGCTCTGCTCGGCGCGGACCTGGTGACCCCCGTCGGCGTGATCGTGCCGGACCTCGCGGGCCGGCCGGATTCCCCGCTGCCCTTCGGCAAGGTGATGCGTTCCCGGGTGTCGGGCTGGACGGTGCGGACCCTGTCGGCCAAGCCGGTCAAGAAGACCTCGACCGCAGCGCGGCTCGCCGCGCTGTTCCTGGCGGCCCACGGACCGGCCGACGAGCCCGGCACGCTGCCCGTCCACCTTCCGGACGCATGCCGTGCCGCTCTGCCCGAACTGCTGGGCAAGGGGTTCCTGCGGGTGTTGGACGGTGACCGGTACATGCTGGCCGACGCGGTGCGCCATCTGTCGGGCATGCGTCCCCTGCCGGACACCCGGCCCGCCACGCGTGACGAGCCGGAGGCGGAGGGGCCCAGCTGGCAGGAGTGGAAGGACCGGGCGAGCGTGGCCCTGCGACGGCACGTCGAGGCCGTCGAGAACTGCCCCGAGTGTGCGCTGTCCACGGCCAGGGTGTCGGAGGCGTTCATGCGCAAGGCTGTCCCCGCCCAGTTCGGCGAGAAGGCGCGTACGGCCTACGGCGTCTGGGCGGCCAAGTACCCCGATCAGGGGCCTGCCGCCGCGGAGCGCGCCGCCGCGTTCCGCGCGTCGCACGGCCACGGACCCTCCGTCAAGCAGCTGTGCAAGGAGCTCGGCTGGGGAAAGATGTCACGGGAACTGCGGATCCACGTGATCCGCCGGCTGATCGCCGAGGGGTGGCTGACGAACACCGATCCGGTGCCCTGGACGCTGCGCCCGGGCAAGGCCGCGCAGCCCGGTGCGGCTGCCCCCACGGGCGTACGCCGGCGCTGAATGAGGCGGGTGTGGCGCGTGCGACGCCCTGCCCGCCGAAACCTGACGGCACTCTGTTTCCGGCAACACCGTTACAGGAGCGGTGCGTTCACAGGGTTCAAAGCGATTGTGCTGGGCATGCCAGGCGTAGCCGCGCGTGCCCCCCACAGACACGCGCCGACCTGGAGGAAGCAGTGAGAAGCAGCGCACCGATCCGCAAGGGCATACTCGTGGTCACCAGCGCCGTCGCTCTGGTCATCGCCACCGCAGGGAGCGCGCTCGCCGCCCCGCCGCCGGCCCTGCCCGCCTCTGCCGACGCCATCGAGCAGACATACCAGCCGGCGTACGACTACGACACGGACGGCTGCTATCCCACGCCGGCGATCGGCCCCGACGGAGCCATCGCCACCGGCCTCAACACCACCGGTGCGGTCAACGGCAGTTGCCGTGACGCCGTCGATCTGGACAACACCAACGGCTACGCCCGGTCCAAGTGCAACAACGGCTGGTGCGCGGTCATGTACGGGCTCTACTTCGAGAAGGACCAGGCGGTGGCCGGCAGCGGGCTCGGCGGACACCGGCACGACTGGGAGCACGTCGTGGTGTGGACCCAGAACGGCGAGGCCCGCTACGTGTCCACCTCCGCACACGGGGACTTCGACATCTACAGCCGTGATCAGATCCGCTGGGACGGAACCCATCCCAAGGTCGTGTACCACAAGGACGGAATCGGCACCCACTGCTTCCGTCCCGCGAATTCCAACGACGAGCCGCCGGAGAACCACTACCACGACTGGCGGTTCCCCACCCTCGTCGGCTGGAACGGCTATCCGGCCGGCCTGCGGGACAAGCTGGTACAGGCGAACTTCGGCAGCGCGGTCTTCGGCCTCAAGGACGGCAACTTCAGCAGCCACCTGGAAAAGGCCCGCCCCGCCGGAATTCCCTTCGACCCCAACGCGTGACGTCCGGGGCCGGGCGGACAGGGGTTCGTCCGCCCGGCCGTGGCTGCGCAGGCCGTTCCGGCCGCTGGTTCGTGGCCGTCGGGTCGGTCGGCATCGAAGTGACCATGGGCCGCACCCTTGGTGTTCCTCCAGCGACAAGGCCCCGCGGGAGTCGCCAGGCCCCCCTCCGCATCCGGAGGGGGGCCTGGCGGCGCCCGCCGGGAGGGCCGAACGGGCCCCCGACGACCCGATCGGGCCCCGCACAGTCCCCGTCCCGGCTCGTAGAGTGGGACCCAGGGGGCGAAGTCCCTCACTCGTCCTCGTCTTCGGTCCTCCACAGGCACCACGGATGCCCTGGAAGGGGGAGAGAACGGTGGGACCCCTGATGACGCCCGTCGCCCGGCCGGAGCGGCTGTACGACCGTGAGGCCGAGTGGGACAGGCTCGTGGCGTTCGTGGATGATCCCCGTCCCGGACCCGCCATCGGTATGGTCACCGGGCCGCGGGGTCATGGCAAGTCGTACCTGCTGCGCGCGCTGGCCCGTGCCACTGGCGGATTCTATTTCTGCGGGCAGCAAGCCGCCCAGGCGGAGACCTTGCGGTTCCTCGCCCAGCAGTTCGCGCGCCGTGCCCACCTGGCACAGTCGCCCCACTGGACCGGATGGAGGGACGCGCTCCTCGACCTGGTGACGACGGGCAGCGGTTCGGCGACGGTGGTCGTCCTCGACGGACTGCCCGAACTCGTCCGGCAGAGCCCCGGCCTCCCCGCTGCCATCAGTGACGTGTGCCGGTCACTGCGTCACGCTCCGGCGACCGCACCCCCGCTCCGGCTCGTCCTCTGCGGCAGCACGACCCCCGTGATGAGGAGACTGCTCAGCGCGTCCGCCGGGTGGGTCGACGACGTGCTGGAGATCATGCCTCTGGACTTCCGGCAGGCACGGGCACTGTGGGGGATCGCGGACCCGCTGCTCGCACTGCGGGTGCACGCGGTCGTCGGCAGCAGCCCGGCCTTCCGCTTCGATCCTGCGGGGGACCGGCCTCCTGACACAGCCGCCGCCTTCGATCCCTGGGTCCGCCGGAGTGTGCTCAACCCGCGTCAGCCCCTGTTCTGGAAGGCGGTGCACCTGCTGGACGGTGTGACGGAGACGTGGGACCTCGCCGCCTGCCACTCCACCGTGGCCGCCGTCGCCGCCGGCCACACCATGCCCGGTGAGATAGCGGACCGGCTCGACCGGCCGGCGACCGACGTACCGCACATCCTGTCCTGCCTCACCGAACGAGGCCTGATGAGCGGAGAGCCCGACGCCTTCCATCCCGGCCTGATCCACTACCGCGTCGCCGAGCCGCTGCTCGCCTTCGAACACGCCGTCATCCGCCCGTACCGCTTCCGTCTCCTGGACGCGGACGACAGCGAGATCGAAGAGATCTGGCAGGACGCCCGGACGGTCTTCGAACGCGACCTCGCGGAAACGCACTTCGCGCAGACGTGCCGGGAATGGGCGGCCCGTTTCGCGGCCCCGGACACCTTCGGTGCCGCACCCGCGTCCGTGCTGTCGGGTTCGCTGCCCCACCCGCCCGGTTCCCCCGCAGATGTGGACGTCGTGGTGCGCGGCCGCGGCGACGGCCGTCAGGGACCACTGCTGTCGATCGGGCTGGCCAGGTGGAGCGATCCCCTGTCCACCAGCGACCTCGAACGACTGCGCGGCTCTCTGGCGGACCTCGCCGAGCTCGGTGAGGACGTCGGCCGAACCCGTCTCGCCTGCTACGGGGCAGCCGGGTTCAGTCCGGAGTTGAAGCGCGCCGAGTCGGACGGAGAGGTGCTCCTCGTGTCACCCGGACAGTTGTACGGCGACGGGCCGTGACGACGTCCTGTGGTGACCGGTGCACACCGTTCCCGTGAGCACTCGCACTCTGCCTGCCGGAGCAGGTTCGCCGGGCCGGCGAACCTGGCGCCGCCCAGGATCGACGAGGAGTGAGTGAGTTCCCGAAGGCGGTCAGACCCCACGCCCACGGGTGCCGGTGGAGGGCGGTCCGGGCGGCTCCTCCAGGACGCTCCAGGCGACCGGGCCCAACAGGTCCGCCAGACGCTGGAACACGTCCATGAGCATGTCGTCCACGGTCAGGATGCCTACGACCCGGGGCCCGTCCACCACGGGCAGACGACGGATGCCGGACGTGCGGAAGACACGGTAGGCCCTGTGGATGTCGTCGTCCGCGTTCACCGTGATCACCGGCGAGGTCATCACCGTGTCGACCGTCTCGGCCGCGTCGAGCCCCCGGGCGAGGGCACCCACCGCGAGGTCACGGTCCGTGACGATTCCGCGGAGTGCCCCGCCCTCGGTGACCATGACGGACCCGATCCCCCACGCGGCCATCTCCTGGGCCGCCCGTCCCAGCGGTGTCCCTGCGGGCACGGACACCGCCGGACTGCTCATCGCTTCGGAGACCTTCATCGGCGGCTACCACCGTCCTCGCGACAGCAGCGGTTCGGGCGCCGGACGAGCGCCGGCGCACAGCTTCCCGTGCCGTGGGGGACGACGTTCTCGGTCATGACGGGTTGCCCTTCGGAGGGGAGGCGGACGCCGCCGCCTCGTGCGACGCCGGGACGGACGGGAAGGCCGACGCGGACATCCGAGGGCCGGAGCACACATCGCTTCCGTCCTCCGAGGAGTACCCCAGATCGTGCTGCCGTGCATGCGGGCCCGATGAGCGGGCGTTCGGACAGGGCGTGGACAGCTCCGCAAGGGGCGGGGCGAGGCTGAGGGGCCGGGCTCAGGTGGTGCCCGTCCGGCCCTTGTCAGGGCCCGTCCGGCACCAAGGGTGCGGGCGCCCGGACGCCGAGGCGGAAGGGGACGACGGCCGTGGAACGGCGGAGCGGTTGAAGACCATCATCCGTGCGACACGCCTCGGACGGGGAGCGAGACGCGGAACGTGGTGTGTCGGGGGGTGCTCGTGACGGCGACGGTTCCGCCGTGAGCGGTGACGACGGCCTGGACGATCGCGAGACCGAGTCCGGTGCTGCCGGTGTTGCGGGAACGGGCGTGGTCGCCGCGTACGAAACGTCCGAAGACCTCGGCCTGCAGCTCTTCGGGAATGCCCGGTCCGTTGTCACTCACGTCCACGCAGGCCCTGGTGCCGTCGGACGTCAGGGTGATCGCCACGTCGGTGCCGGGTGGGGTGTGATTGCGGGCGTTGGCGAGCAGATTGCCGATGGCCTGCTGGAGCCGGTGGGCGTCTCCCCTCACGGTGACCGGTTCCTCGGGGAGGTCGAGGAACCAGTGGTGCCGCGGGCCTGCGGCACGGGCGTCGTCCGTCGCGTCCAGGATGAGCAGGGTCAGGTCGACCGCCTCGTGTTCAAGAGGGCGTCCGGCGTCCAGGCGCGCGAGGAGCAGCAGATCGTCGACGAGGCGGGTCATACGCCGTGATTCCACGTCGACGCGTTCCAGGGCATGGCGGATCTCGGAAGGGACGGGCCCCTGGTGGCGCAGGGCGAGTTCGGCGTGACCACGGATGTTGGCGACGGGGGTGCGTAGTTCATGGCTGGCGTCGGCCGCGAAGTGCCGCAGTCGCTCCTCGCCGGCCTGCCGTCGGACGAGGGCGTCCTCCACATGGCCCAGCATGTGGTTGACGGCCTGTCCGACCCGGCCGACCTCGGTGCGCGGATCGGCGTGGGGGAGGGGGCCGGGCATGGCGACTTCGCCGCTGGCGAGCGGCAGGTCCGCGACCTCCGTGGCCTGCGCGGCGACCAGCCGGAGGGGACGGAGGGACACGCGTACCCACAGGGCCCCCGCGATGCCGGTCGTCACGAGCGCGGCGCCGAAGAGTGCGGCCTCCAGCACCAGGAGACGGTGCACCGTCTCCTCCACCGGGTGCAGGGGCAGCCCCGTGATCAGGATGTCCTGGTCATCGCCCCGGACGGCCATCATTCGGTACCGGCCCGGAGAGGTGGAGAGATGGATGCTGTGACCGTCCTCGTCCACGGGGATCCGTGCCAGGGCGCGGCGGTCGCCGGCCGTGAGTACCAGAGGGCGGTCGGTGGCGTCGTCGACAACGGCAGCCTGTGTGACGACGTCGTCGAGCAGGCGGGCGCCGAAGGTGTCCTCGGCCTGGCCGCGGGTGTCGGAGCGATTGTCGGCGTCGGGATCGGCCTCGTGCTCCAGGCTCGCGGCGAACCGGCCGCCGGACGCGGCGAGCTGCTCGTCCAGGCGGCCGATGAGGAATCCCCGCAGAGCGAGGGCGGTGGCGCTGCCGACCGCGAGGCAGGCGAGGGCGAGGAGCGTCACCAGCCCAGCCGTCAGCTGGCCCTGCAGCGTACGGGGCGCCGGGCGCCTCACGGGGACTCGGGCTTCAGGACGTAACCGACACCTCGGACGGTGTGGATCATGGGGGTGCGTCCGGAATCGATCTTCTTACGCAGGTAGCTGATGTAGAGCTCGACGATGTGCGCGCGTCCGCCGAAGTCGTAGGCCCAGACCCGGTCGAGGATCTGTTGCTTGGACAGCACCCGGCGCGGATTACGCATCAGGTACCGCAGGAGTTCGAATTCGGTCCGGGAGAGATCGACCACGACGTCGCCCCGTCTCACCTCCCTGGCCTCCTCGTTCATCGTGAGATCCCCGACGGCGAGCTGGTTCGTGCCCGGCTCCGCGGTCATGCCTGCCCTCCGGAGCAGGCCGCGCAGCCGGGCCAGGACCTCCTCCAGGCTGTAGGGCTTCGTGACGTAGTCGTCGCCGCCGGCCGTGATGCCGGCGATGCGGTCCTCCACGGCGTCGCGAGCCGTCAGGAACAGCACACACACGTGGGGTGCCTCACGACGCAGGGCGTCCAGTACCTGCAGGCCGTCCAGGTCGGGCAGCATCCAGTCCAGGACCACCGCGTCGGGCCGGAAGGCACGGGCGGTGGCCAGTGCGGTCGTTCCGTCGCCCGCGGTACGGACCTGCCAGCCCTCACCCGTCAGCACCTCCGCCAGAACATCGGTCACGTCGGGCTCGTCATCGACGACGAGTACCCGCACGGGTTCTCCGTCAGGGCGTCGCAGAGGTGATGTCGTACGTGGATCGCTCATGGTCCTTCCAGCATCGCGGGTCCCGGGCCGCGCGCAGGGGAGCCGGGCCTGTGCGTTTCCTCTGAATCACGGCCGGAGCTGCCGGACCGGGGTGATTCAGAGGGTTCTCAGAAGTCGGGCTGTGAGCATGGGCCTCCCGTCACCGGAAGCCCGGCCCGTCCGGAGGAGCCCCATGACCAGTACGTTCGCCACCACGGACACCGACCGCACGCACCACCGGCGCCCACGCCGAAGCGTCGTCCCCGCACTCGTACCGGCGGCGATCTGGGCGGGCGCCGCCGCTGTGCTGGCCCTCTGGTGGAGCGACACGGCCTCGGTCGTCGGACCGGCGGGCTGGATCACCGGCGCGGGACGTATCACGGGGCTCATGGCCGGATACGGCTCCGCGGTCCTGCTGCTCCTGATGGCCCGTGTGCCGTTGCTGGACCACACCGTGGGTACCGACCGGCTCGCCCGCTGGCACGCGTGGGGCGGCCGCTGCACCATCTCACTCGTCCTGGCGCACACCCTGCTGATCATCTGGGGCTACTCACTGACGTCCCACACCGGCGTGGTCGGTCAGACCTCCACGCTCGTGCTGCACTACCCCGACCTGCTCAAGGGCACGATCGGCTTCGTCCTGTTCCTGGCCACAGCTGTTCTCTCCGCCCGCGCCGCACGCCGCAGGATGTCCTACGAGACCTGGCACTACCTGCACTTCGCCACCTACCTGGCCGTCTTTCTCGCCTTCGGGCACCAGCTCTCCGACGGGGCCGACTTCGTGGGGAACCGCCTGGCCCAGATCGCCTGGTACGCGCTGTTCCTCGGCGTCGCGGCCCTGGTGGCCTGGTACCGGTTCGCCATGCCCGTCCGGCGCGGAGTGCGCCACCGTCTGCGCGTGGCCGCCGTCCATCCCGAAGCGCCGGGCGTGGTGTCCGTCCACCTCACCGGCGAACACCTGGACGAGCTGGGCGGAGTGCCGGGCCAGTTCCTGCGCTGGCGCTTCCTGACCCGCGAGCTGTGGTGGACGGCCAATCCCTACTCCCTCTCCGCACCCCCGCACCCCCGTCATCTGCGCATCACGGTGAAGAGCGCCGGTGGCCACAGTGCCGCGCTCGCCCGTCTGCGCCCCGGTACCCGGGTGTGGGCCGAGGGACCCTACGGCGGCTTCACCGCCCGTCGCCGCACCGTCCCCAAGGTGCTGCTCCTGGCGGGCGGCGTCGGCATCACCCCCCTGCGGGCACTCTTCGAGACCCTGCCGGGCCAGGTGACCCTCGTCTACCGGGCCCGTCGCGCCGAGGACCTCGCCCTGCGTGCCGAACTCGACGCGATAGCCGCACGCGGACAGGCGACCGTGCACTACGTCACCGGCGGAACGGCAGGCTGCTCCTCGCCCCTCACCGCCCGTGGCCTGAGCGAGCTGGTGCCTGACCTGGCCGCACACGACGTCTACCTCTGCGGCCCGCCCGGGATGACACGGACCGCGACCGAGGCCCTGCGCCGGGCCGGCGTTCCGGCACGGCGGATCCACCACGAGTCCTTCGAGTTCTGAGGAGAAACCGTCATGCGCCGAGCCGTCCTCGCCGGCACGGGGTTCAGCACCCTGGTCATCGCCCTGCTCGCACTCAAACCCCACCAACTCCCCGGGCCCGACGCGTCGGCCGCCCACGCTCCCGCGTCCGCCCGCACGTCCACGGCGCCCTCCGGATCGTCAGCCGGCACGGGCACGTACACGGGAGATCCGGTCGACACCCGGTACGGGACCGTGCAGGTCGCCGTCACCGTCACCAAGGGGAAGGTCACGTCGGTCGAGGTGCTCCAGGCACCGGATCAGAACGGGCGCGACCAGCAGATTTCCTCCCGGGCCCTGCCACGGCTCACCCAGGAGGCGATCACCGCTCAGAGCGCCCACATCGACGCGGTCTCAGGTGCCAGCTACACGAGCCAGGGTTACGTCGAGTCCCTCCAGAGCGCCTTGGACCAGGCCCATGTCTGACGCCGTGCCCGGACTCCGCCACGTCGAGCACGTCATGGGGAGCGTCTTCTCCTTCGACGTCCGCGACGAGCCCACCCCCGCGCTGCGCCGTGCCCTCGACGAGGCAGTGATCCACCTCCACCGGGTCGACGAGGTGTTCTCCACCTATCGTCCGGACAGCTACATCAGCCGCCTCGGCCGTGGCGAGATCCGACGGGAGGACTGCCCGCCCGAAGTCCTCGAAGTCCTCCGCCTGTGCGCGCACGCCACGCGGGTCAGCGACGGCTGGTTCAGCGTGGTGCCCGAGGGGACTCTGGATCCCTCGGGTCTCGTGAAGGGCTGGGCCGTCGAAGCGGCGTCCCACATCCTCCACGAGGCCGGTGCGCGTCACATCTGCGTCAACGGTGGCGGGGACATCCAGCTCCGCGGCCCGGCGGCCCCCGGGACCCCCTGGCGCATCGGGATCGCCCACCCCCTGCGCCCCGGCGAACTGGTCACCGTCGTCACCGCCCACGACGACCTGGCGGTCGCGACCTCCGGCACCGCCGAGCGCGGGGCCCATGTCTTCGACCCGCACAGCGGCAGACCCGCGACCGGGTTCGCCTCCCTCACGCTCGTGGGACCGCGCCTGACCCTGACCGACTCCTACGCCACCGCCGCGTTCGCGAGGGGAGAAGGCGCGCGGAGCTGGCTGGAAGGCCTGCACGGCTACGAGGCGCTCGCGGTGACGCCCGACGGCGAGGAATGGGTCACGACGGGATTCCACCGGTACGGATCGTAGGTGGCTGCGCGGTCGCCGGGCCGAGCGGCCCGAACAGGCCCCTTCCGGCCCCTGCTGTCCCGGCGAGCCGCCCTGCGGCCGGCACACCGGAATTGTGCATTCCACCACGACCGCGACACTGTGAGCAGGACGCCGTCCTGCCGGGCGGGCGGGTTCTCGCGCGGACCCCTCATCCGCGCGCCGCGCCCGCCGACGGCACCGGAAGCACGAGAGACGAGGTGGGAGACCATGTCCTACGACCGCACCGTCCATCTGCAGGCCGGGTTCGAGGCGGCGGCGCAGGCCGTTCGGCAAGCCCTTGCCGAGCAGGGTTTCGGCGTCCTGACCGAGATCGACGTACAGGCCACACTCAGGACCAAGCTCGGCCATGACATGGAGCCCTATCTGATCCTCGGAGCCTGCAACCCCGCCCTGGCCCACCGGGCACTGGAGGCCGACCGGTCGATCGGCCTGCTGCTTCCCTGCAACGTCGTCGTCCGCGCCGACGGCAGCCGGGTGGTGGTGCAGGCGATCGACCCCGGAACCATGGTCACCCTCACCGGGCTCGACGCCATGGAACCCGTCGCCGAGGAGGCGACCCGCGGCCTGGACGCCGCACTCGCCTCCCTCCAGGACACGTATGGATGAGACGCGCGACACCGGCTCCCACCCCGTACGGGACGCGTGACCGGGGCGGAGGAGTCCGCCGGCGTTCCGCGTGCGCCGTGCCGGGCCGAGGGGCACCCTGAAGCCATGGCAGAGCAGGACGGTCAGATGCCGCACGAGCCGACGGACGCCGCCCGTGCGCTCGCCGCGCGGCGCGGCCGGCGTGGGGGACTGCTTCCCGAGGCCCTCAGCCGGGCCAGAGCCGGCACACCCGCCGCCCCCGGGACGTGGGCACCCCGGGTCGGCATCGACCTGGGACTGCCGGCAGCCGCAGGCCTCGGGCCCGCCACCTACTTCTCCGACCTCGCCACCCCTCACGCCGAACGGCATGTACGCGTGTGCACCGCCACGGCCTGCTTCGCGACGCGGGGCGGCCGTCATCTCGGCGAGATCGAACGGGAACTCGGCGTCCGGGCGAACCAGGCCGACCCGGCGGGCGGGACGTCACTGCAGACGGTCCACTGCCTCGGCTACTGCTACGCGGGCCCCGCAGCACTCGACGGCACCCTCCCCCGCACGGGAGCGGACCTGGCGGAGCAGCTGGCGGGGAGCAAACCTCCCAGAGCGCCAGAGATCCCCGTGGCCGACGCCACCGGTGATCCGGTGCTGCTCTCCGGGATCGTCGCGGGCCGACCCGCCTGGGGCACCTGGCGGAGGACGCTCGCGCGTCTGAGCCCGGACGACGTCCGGCGCGAGGTCGCCGCCTCCGGTCTGCGCGGACGGGGCGGCGCGGGGTTCCCCGTCGCGGACAAGTGGGCCGCCGCGGGGGCACGGCCCGGCACCGTGGTCATCGCGAACGGGGACGAGGGAGATCCCGGCTCGTACGCTGACCGGCTGCTCATGGAGGAGGACCCCGACAGGGTGCTCGAAGGCCTGGCGCTCGCCTGCTTCGCCTGCGGCGCCCGCCGGAGCATCGTGCTGGTGCGCTCCGAATACCCCCGGGCGTTGATCCGCCTGCGACGGGCGGTGGCACACGCGGTGGCTGACGGCCACCTCGCCGACGCCGAGCGCAAGGGGGAGAGGCGACCGGTCGTGGAGATCGTCGAGGGAGCGGGCTCGTACGTCGCCGGTGAGGAGACCGCCCTCATCGCGCGCCTCGAAGGGGCAAGGGGATGCGCTCGCCCCCGGCCTCCGTACCCGACCGACCGGGGGCTCTGGGGGGCGCCCACCGTGGTCAACAACGTGGAGACGCTGGCCTCGCTGCCCTGGATCGTGGAGAACGGCGGCGACCGCTACGCCCGGTACGGCACCTCGGACGAACCCGGTACCAAGCTCGTGTGCCTCTCCGAGCGGTTCGTCCGACCCGGTGCCTTCGAGGTCCCGCTCGGCACCCCCGTACGACGCATCGTCGACGAACTCGGTGGAGGGCTGAGGAGCGGCGCCCCGGCCGTTCTCCAGGTCGGCGGTCCGCTCGGCGGCTTCCTCACGGACGCCGACCTGGACGTCCCTCTGACGTCGAAGGCACTGGCAGCCCGTGGCGCCGCACTCGGGCACGCCGGCATCGTCGCGTTCGACACACACACGGAGCCGGTCGCACTGCTGCGGCACATCTGGGAGTTCGCCGCGCAGGAGAGCTGCGGGGCGTGCTCGCCGTGCCGTGTGGGGACACGCCGGGGCCTGGAACTCGCCGGCACCGGCGCCGCACCGGGTGAGCCGTACGGAAGGATCGCACGGCTCATGAGCGAGGCGAGCATGTGCGCGTTCGGCCGCAGGGTGCCCGCGGCCGTCCGCAGCCTGGCACGCGCCTACGGAGCGGAGCTGACGGGATGGGACCGGTGACCGGCCTGCGTGTGGACGGCCTCCTCGTGGAGGTGCCCGAAGGGGCATCCCTGCTCGATGCCGTCCGCGCGGCGGGAGGATCGCTGCCCACACTCTGCCACGACGACCGTCTTCGGCCGGCAGGCTCCTGCCGGACCTGCCTGGTCCGCGCGGACGGCCGGATCACGGCGGCCTGCGTAACTCCCGCCGCCCCCGGCACCGACGTCGCCACCGCGCAGGAAGACGTGCGGGCGCTGCGCCGCGACGCCGTGGAGCTCATCGTGTCGGGGCTCCCGCCCCGCGCCCTCTCCGCCGACTGCCGGAGCGAACTCGCCGACACCTGCCGCACCATGGACATTACCCCGCAGGCAGCGGCCTCCGAGGCGTCCAAGGGGCGTGACGACAGTCATCCCTACGTCCAGCTCGACCGGGACCTGTGCATCGCCTGCGGCCGCTGCGTACGCATGTGCGACGACGTGCAGGGAACGTTCGCGCTCACCCTCACGGGGCGGGGAGCCGACACCGTCGTCGCACCCGGAACAGGTGGACCATGGGCGCAGTCGGACTGCGTGGCATGCGGAGGGTGCGTCGACACCTGTCCCACCGGAGCGATCACGCGACCCGGACCGGGCCGCGGCATCACCACCGCACAGTCGCACCCGGAGAGCGTTCGCACCACCTGCGGATACTGCGGTGTCGGCTGCACGCTCGACGTCGTCTCCGACGGGAACCGGGTATCGGCGGTACTGCCCGCCCTCGACGGGCCCGTCAACCAGGGACACGCCTGCGTCAAGGGCCGGTTCGCACACGGGTACCTCACCTCCACGGAGCGCCTGGCACAGCCCTTGATCCGGAAGAACGGACACCTCGAGCCGGCCGGCTGGGAAGAGGCTCTGGCCCTGGTCGCGGACGGACTGCGCGAAGCCGTGGCGACAGGGGGCCCCGACGCCGTGGCCGCGATCTCCTCAGCCCGGACCACCAACGAGGAGAACTACCTCGTCCAGAAGTTCCTGCGCACGGTCATCGGCACCAACAACGTCGACAACTGCTCCCGCCTCTGCCACGCTCCCTCCGCGGCGGGACTGTCCGCCGCGTTCGGACGGGCCGGGGGCACCGACTCCTTCGACGACGTGGAGAAGGCGGACTGTCTTCTCGTCGTCGGGGCCAACCCGGTCGAAGCCCACCCCGTGATCGGGGCCCGGCTGCTGCAACACGCCCTCGCCGGAGCCTCGTTGATCGTGGCCGACCCCAGGGAGGTAGGTCTCGCGCACCACGCGGACGTGCACCTGCGGCCCCGCCCCGGTACCAACGTCGCACTCTTCCACGGCCTCGCACACGTGCTCGTCGCCGAGGGCATGACCGATCCCGACTTCCTGCGCCACCGTGCCACCGGGCTCCCGGAACTGACCGAACTGCTCACCCGGCACACGCCCGCGCGCACCGCCGAGCTCACCGGTGTACCCGCTGAGCTCATCACGGCCGCGGCCCGCCTCTACGGCAGGGCCGAGCGTCCCGCCATCGTGTACGGGCTCGGTGTCACCGAGCATCTGCACGGCACGGACGGCGTACGTACCCTCGCCAACCTCGCCATCCTGCGCGGTGCCGTCGGGAACACCGGCCGGGGGTACGGCATCACCCCCCTGCGAGGCCAGAACAACGTGCAGGGTGCATCCGACATGGGAGCACTGCCCGACATGCTCCCCGGCTACGGCCGGGTCACCGACCCCGAGGCGCGAAGCCGGGCCGAAGCCGTCTGGGGACGCACACTGCCCGCGCAGGCAGGTCTGCGCATCCCCGAGATGTTCGAGGCCGCGCGACGGGGAAGTCTGCGTGCCCTGTGGATCATCGGTGAGGACGTCTGTGCCACGGATCCCGACAGCCGCCAGGTCGTCGAGGCTCTCGACGCCTGCCCACTGGTCGTCGTGAACGAACTCTTCCTCAGCGAGACCGCGAAGCACGCCGACGTCGTCCTCCCCGTCGCGTCGTGGCTCGAGAAGGAGGGGACCTTCGTGAACTTCGACCGTCGCTTCCAGCGGGTACGCACCGCGGTGCGCCCGCCCGCAGCGGCACGGACCGACTTCGACGTCGTGCACGCGGTCGCCGCCGCGATGGGAGCGGACCTGGGATGCAGGACGCCGGCCGAGGCCCTCTCCGAGTGCGGTCGTGTCGCTCCCCTCTTCGCCGGTCTCTCCCACACACGGCTCGACAGGGAAGGAGCCGTGGCCTGGCCCTGCCCCGCGCCCGACAGGCCCGGTGAGGCCACCCTCTACACCGACGCGTTCACCACGCCCGACGGCAGGGCGAGACTGAGCGCGGCCCCCTACCTGCCACCGGGGGAGACCCCCGACACCGCGTACCCCCTGCTCCTCGTCACCGGCCGCCGCTGGGCGCACTACAACTCCGGCAGCATGACCAGGCGTGGTGACAACCTGCTCCTCGAGGATCGCGGTTACCTCGATCTCCACCCGCAGGACGCCGCACGCCACGGCGTGCACGACGGCAGCGAGGTGACCGTCGAGAGCCGCCACGGCAGGGCCCGTCTGACAGCCAGACTGAGCAGCGGACTTTCCCCCGGACAGGTCTTCTGCGCCTTCCACTTCCCGGAGAGCGGAGTCAACGCCCTGACGTCCGGCCATGCCGACACCGTCACCTCCTGCCCCGAGTACAAGGTCACCGCTGTCAGACTGACGGACGGCACGGCTCGGACCACGCCGTGACGCCCGGCCCGGGAGCCGAGCCGGACACAGCGTGCCGGGCACCGCACGCAGGCTCGCCGACTCGTCAGCTCGTCGACCATCGACGGCTCGACACGGGCCTCATCTGTGCGTGACGGGCTCGCGCGACTCCAGCAGACGGGCGCAGCCGTCCCAGGTGTCCAGGGAGGGATAGTCGTTCTCCGTGAGTTCCCGGCCGCTGATTTCGGCCAGCGCCTCGACGAATTCGAGGAAATCGAGGGAGTCCATCTCGAACGCGTCCCGGAGATCCGCCTCGGGTGCCAGGCTCGTGAAGTCGGCGCCGGGGACGACGCGCTGGGCGGCCTCCTGCACGAACATACGTGCTTGATCGTGATTCATAGCTCCTCCGGTCGTTGCAGGAGGCGGTCGAGGCAGTTGAGGAAGCGCGCTCCGGTGGCACCGTCGGCCGCCCGGTGGTCCAGGGACAGCGTCGCCGCCAGCGTCGGCCGCACGCCGAGCAGACCGTTCACCGCCGCGGGGCGTTCGACGATGCGGCCGAGCCCGACCAGAGCGACCTGCGGCGGATAGATGACACCGAACACGCGCTCGACACCCTGATCGCCGAGGCTGGTGACCGTGATGCTGGGATCGGCCGTCTCCGAGGCCCGGAGCCGCCCCTTGCGCGCCCGGGACACGAGATCCTTCAACGCGGCCATGACGTCGGACAGGGACTGTTCCTCTGCTGCGGCCAGCGCGGGGGCGACCAGCCCACCCGTCCGGAGCGCGACCGCGACACCGAGTCGGACCCGGCCGGCGGGCACGAACGCGTCATCGACCCAGTGCCCGTTGAGCTCAGGGACCTCTCCGGCCGCACGAGCCACGGCCTTCAGCATGAGCGCAGCGGGTATCAGCCGCTCGGAAACCGGCAGCGCCGCGTTGCGGTCGCGCATCCAGTCCAGCGCGGCTCCCATGTCGATGGTCGTGGACAGGTAGAAGTGCGGGATCTCCCGCTTGGAACGGGTCATCAGGCGAGCCGTCGCCGCGCGGTCCGCTCCCTTCGGGACAGGTGATGGCGAAGGCGAGGACGGGCCCTGCGCCGCCGTGGGACGCGAGGTCTCCCGTGCGGGCGGTGCACCCCGCGCCCGGGCGGCCCGCCGCACGTCCTCAGCGCGGACTGTGCCGTTTCGCCCGCTTCCGGACACCTCCGCGAGGTCCACCCCGGACTCCGCCGCCAGCCTGCGGGCCAGGGGCGATGCCTTCTTCCGCCTGTCCGAGGGCACCGGCCCGACAGCGGTGTCCGCCGTCCGGGTGATGTCCGCGCGGGTGATCCGCCCGCCGGCACCCGAACCGTGAAGCCGGGTCAGGTCCACACGCTGTTCCTCGGCGAGGCGGCGGATCAGAGGGGTGACGGTCCCGCTCCCCGGGGCCGTGCTCTCCGGCCGAGCCGCGGAAGGCTGCTCACCGCGAGGGGCAGGCGGCTCGTTCCCGGGGCGCTCACCCGCCGGCTTCTCCTGATCACCGGTCCCGATCAGCGCCAGCGGGGTACCCACCGCCACCGTCGTGCCCTCCGGGACGAGCAGGGAGTCGATGCTTCCCGTATGGAAGCACTCCACCTCGATGGCTGACTTGGACGTCTCGACGACGGCCACGACATCGCCCCGGGAGACATGGTCCCCGGGGTGGACGAGCCACTCGGACAACATTCCCTCGTCCATGTCCGCCCCCAGGGACGGCATGGTGAATTCGGGCATCTCAGCTCACCACCCGGCGCGCCGCCTCCACGATCCCCGCCACCTGCGGCAGAGCGGCCTCCTCCAACTGCCGGGCGTAGGGAATCGGCACCTCCGCACTGCAGACCCGCTCGACGGGGGCATCCAGGTCGAAGAACGCCTGCTCCGTGATCCGGGCCGATATCTCGGCGGAAAGGCTTCCGCTCCGCCAGCCCTCGTCGACCACTACCGCACGGTGGGTTCGCCGGACCGAACCCACGACGGTGGCATCGTCGAGCGGCCGCAGGGAGCGCAGGTCGATCACCTCGGCGCTGACGCCGTCCCCGGCCAGTTCCTCCGCCGCGGTGAGTGCTTTGGAAAGGCAGCCGCCGTAGGCGATCACGGTGAGGTCCTCGCCCTCGCGAGGCACTGCGGCATGGTCCAGATCCACCGCCGGCACGGCGGGATCGAGATCCCCTCCGGTGTTGTACAGCGTGCAGTGCTCGAAGATGAGGACGGGGTCGGGGTCTGCCAGCGCGGGAGCGAGCAGCAGACGCGCATCCTGCGGCGTCGCCGGTGCGAGGACCCGGATGCCGGGGATGTGCGCGTACCAGCCCTCCAGACTGTGCGAGTGCTGGGCGGCGAGCTGACGTCCGGCGCCCGTGGTCATCCGGATCACGAGCGGGACACCGATCTGGCCGCCCGACATGTGGCGCAGCGTGGCGGCGTTGTTGAGGATCTGGTCGAGCGCCAGCAGACTGAAGTTGACGGTCATGATCTCGACGATCGGCCGCATCCCGGCCAGTGCGGCGCCGATTCCCGCGCCGACGAAGGCGGACTCGGACAACGGGGTGTCGCGGACACGGTCCGGCCCGAACTCCTCGATCAGTCCGAGGCTGACGCCGAAGCAGCCTCCGTAGCGCCCCACGTCCTCACCCATCAGGAAGACCCGGTCGTCCGCGGTGAGGGCCTCCCGCAGTGCTTCCCGCAGGGCCTCCCGGTAGGTGGTGGCCCCGCTTCCTCCGCCGTCGTGGGCGCCGCCCGCCTTCATGGCTCCTCCTCGCTCCGGCCCGTCACATGACGCAGGAGGCTGTCCACAGGCTCCTCGGGCGCCTGCTCGGCGGCTTCGACCGCGGCCTCGATCTCCTCGGTGACCTCGCGCTCCACCTTCTTCAGCTTGTTCGGGGTGAGACGCCCCGCGTCGATCAGCGTCTCGCTCAGAGCGGTGACGGGATCGTGTCGCTTCCACTCCTCGATCTCGTCCTTCGAGCGGTACCGGTCCGGGTCGTACATCGAGTGCGCCCGGAAGCGGTAGGTGCGTGCCTCCAGGAAGTGCGGACCGTTGCCCGCACGTATCGAGGTCACCGCACGGTGCGCGGCCCTCTCGACCGCGTGCACGTCCATGCCGTCGACGGCCCATGCCGCCATCCCGTAGGACGCCGCACGCATCGCGAGGTCCGTCTGGGCATGCTCCCGGGCGAGTGCCGTCCCCATGGCGTACAGGTTGTTCTCGCAGACGAACAACACCGGCAGCTCCCAGAGTGCCGCGAGGTTGGCCGTCTCGTGGAACTCACCCTCGGCGAAGGCACCGTCCCCGAAGAAGCAGCAGGTGACCTCGTCCGTACCGCGCATCCGGTCGGCCAGCGCCAGACCGGCGGCCAACGGCAGCCCGCCGCCGACGATCGCATTGCCCCCGTAGAAACGTTTCCCGGGATCGAAGAGGTGCATGGAGCCCCCACGCCCCTTGCTGCACCCCGTCACCCGCCCGTACATCTCCGCCATCACGGCCTCGGGACGCACTCCCCGGGCCAGTGCGTGCCCGTGTTCCCGGTAGGTGGACACAACGGCGTCCTGCTCGGTGAGGCTCTGTTGGACACCGACCGCCACGGCCTCCTCCCCTATGTAGAGATGGACGAAGCCCCGGATGGCAGCCGCACTGTAGAGCTCGACACAGCGTTCCTCGAAGCGGCGTATAAGCAGCATGTCCCGGAGCAACTGCCGGTCGTGGACCGTGGTGGCGTCGGCCGATCCCGCCTGACGGCGGTGCTGACGCGCGGGGGCGGAAACGCCGGGTGCGCCGTTCATCGCTGTTCCTCGCTCCCTCCGGACGTGCCGCGCGCGTGGCCGGTGGTCTCCAGAGATGACACGTCTCCCTCGGGCAGACCGAGTTCACGGGCCCGCAGCAGCCGGCGCATCACCTTGCCGCTGCGCGTCCTGGGCAGATCGGACTCGAAGTCGATCTCCCTCGGAGCGACAGCCGGCCCGAGACGCTTCCGGGCGAACGCGAGCAGTTCCCGGCGCAGTTCGTCCCCCGCCGTGTAGTCGGTCCGCAACGCGACGAAGGCCTTGACGATCGCGCCGGCCACGGCGTCGGGCCGTCCTATGACCCCGGCCTCGGCCACAGCCGGATGTTCCATCAGCGCGCTCTCCACCTCGAACGGACCGATCAGGTGCCCGGCGGACTTGATGACGTCGTCGGAGCGGCCCACGAACCAGTACCAGCCGTCCGCGTCACGGGTGACCAGATCGCCCGTCAGATACCACCCGTCGGCGAAGCACGCCTCGTAGCGGTGCTGTTCGTGCAGATACCCGCAGAACATCGAAGGCCAGCCCACGCGCAGGGCGAGTTCGCCCCGTACGCCCGGAGCGTCGACGACCCGGACATGCCCGTTCGTCACGGCGGCCCGGTCGTCGTCGCCGCACCGCAGTACGGCGGCTTCCACCCCGGGGACGGGCCGTCCCATCGATCCCGGCCGCACCGGGTCGGCAGCGAACCCGGCGATCATGATCGCGCCCGTCTCCGTCTGCCACCACGTGTCGTGGACAGGCAGTCCGAGTGCCTCCTGACCCCAGCGGACAGCCTCCGGGGCGAGCGGTTCCCCCACACTCGCCACAAAGCGCAGGGCTGAGAGGTCGTACTGCTCGCGCGGCGTACCGGAACCCGCACGGGGCGTGAGACGCATCAGCATCCGCAAGGCCGTCGGCGCCGTGTACCACACGGTCACCCTCTCCTCGGCGAGGATCGTGTACCAGCGGCCCGGATCGAAGTCACCCGCATCCACCACGGTCGTGACCCCGAGGGTGAGCGGGCCGATGATGCCGTACGACATGCCCGTCACCCAGCCCGGATCGGCCGTGCACCAGAACACGTCGCCCTCCCGCAGGTCGAGCGCATACGCCGCGGTGACCTCGTGGGCGAGAACAGCCCCGTGCTTGTGCATCGCGCCCTTGGGGGACCCGGTGGTCCCACTGGTGAAGTGCAGCAGAGCCAGATCCTCCGGATCCGTCGCCGTGACGGTGAAGTCGGGGGACGAGGCCGCCATGAGCTCCGGCAGGGACAAGGTGCCGTCAGGAAGGGGGCCGTCCCCGGGGTCGACGAGCAGGACATGCCGCAGACGGGGGACACGGGCGCGGATCGAGGCCACTTTCCGGTCGTAGAGGGCTCGGGTGGTGACGAGGACCCGCGCTCCCCCCAGGTCCATCCGCAGCCGCACGGGTTCTGGACCGAAGGCCGTGAACAGCGGGCACAGGACCCGGCCCGCGCGCAGGGTGCCCAATACGGTGGCGTACAGCTCGGTGCCGCGGCCGAGGAGGGTGAACACCGTCTCGCCGCGCGCCACCCCGAGGGTCCCGAGGGCGTTCGCGAAGCGTGAGCTGCGGTCGGCCAACTGCGCGAAGGTGAGACTCGTGGCCGTCCCCTCCCGTGACACACAGCGCAGCGCCACGTGCTCTCCGGTGCCTTCGAGCAGATGCCGGTCGACCGCCTCGTAGCCCATGTTCACTCCACCGCCGGGCAGGCCCGCGAGCCGGGCGCGGGCGCGCCGCCAGTCGAAGCCGGCGCGGACGCTGCCGTAGTCGCGCATGACCGGAGAGGCCGACGGGACCGTCATCGCGGTGGCTCCACGTCGAGGCCGAGGTTGTCGTAGGTGTATTCGACCGACTCATGGAGCGCGACCACTCCGTCGACGGACCTGCAGAGTCGTTCGAGGACCGGGATGCTGCCGCGTTCGTCGACCTTGCCCGTGAGTGTGACCACGCCGTCACGGACACTCACGCGGATGTCGTCGGGGGCGAGGCGCATCGTGGCACTCAGCACATCGTGTTCGATCTCCTCGCGGATCGCGGAGTCGCGCCGGAGGAAGGGCCGCAGGAGGTCACTGCGGCTCACGATCCCGACGAGCCGCCCGGTCTCGTCCGCCACGGGAAGCCGTTTCACGCCCTTGCCGTGCATCGTGCGGGCGGTCTCCACGAGATTCCAGGTGGGCTGCGCGGTCAGTGCGGGCGTGGTCATCAGCTCGGCCGCTGTCTCCGCTCCGGGCCGCCCACGGCCCTCGGGGAGCGGACGGGTGTTCGTCCCGCGTCCCTCCAGATCCGGCAGGTCGACGGTGCTCCGCAGGAGATCGGCCTCCGAGACCACTCCGAGCACACGACGGGAGGCGTCGACGACCGGAACCGCGGAGATGTCGTGATCACGGAAGAGCCGTGCCACCTCCTTGAACGAGGCAGTGGGACCCACGGTGACGACGTCGTGGGTCATGACTTCGAAGACAGTGCGGTGCTGCATGGTGATCCTTCCACCCTGCAATCGGGCACTACCCATCGTGCGGCATCGACGGGGCCTGCCGGGAGTGCCGAACGGGCCCCTTCCCGGGACCGTCAGCCCTACGAGGGCTCACGGGCGGAGGTGGACGGTGGGAAGGAGGGCGTGATGCGTCCGGGGAGAGGAGACGGCCATGCCGCAGTCCGGAGCACGATCACAGCGAGACGGCACAGAGACCGGAGCCGGCCTGTGGGCCCGGGTGGGGGACCGGCTGATCGTCGGTGGGGCCGCGGTCGGGGACGAAGGACGGGACGGGGAGATCGTCGGCGTGCGCCACACGGACGGCAGCCCCCCGTACGAGGTGCGCTGGTCGGACACGGGGCGAGTGACGCTGATCTTCCCCGGGCCCGATGCCCACGTCCAGCACTTCAGCGGGCACACGTGAGGCGGGTCCGCTCACGCGGGCACGGGTCCGGCCGCGGGGCCGGGCGGGGACCGCGGCGCTCGGCGACGCCCTCCGAGTCCAGTCGCAGGGCACCGGACCTCCGCCCGGCTGCGGACCTGTCCCGACGCCCGGGACAGGGCTTCCGGTACCGCCTCACGACACCCTGCTAGGTCGCTGCCTGCGCGCTGTCGCGGAAGCCGCCCCAACCGTGCCAGCGGTCGATCTCGATCCAGGCGTTCACCCGGCCGCGGTCACGGGCCGCGTAAGGCTGGCCGAGGTACTGCCGGGACAGGCGGTCGATGCCGGCCAGACCCTCGTCGGCGCTCATCTCGACGACCCGCCCGATCAGGGTCACATGGGTGTACCAGTCCGAGTCGTCGAGCACCGTCAGGGTGACGCGGGCATCCCTGCGGACGTGGTCGAGGCGCTTGCGGCCCTCGTCCATGTTGACCAGCACCCGGCCGTCGTCCCAGAGGTACCAGGTGGCCGTGGAGACGGGCTGCCCGTCCGAACGAAGGGTCGCGATCACAGCCGGGTTGGGCTTGCGCAGCATGGCGACCGCGGCGTCGGGAAGCGGCGGCTTCGACACGTTCTCTCCTCTGTCTCCTGCTGCCCTCCCTGTGGCGCTGAACCACACCGGGTGGTTCGGAGGGTGCGCCTCCACGCTGCCACACCTCACGGGCGGCGTGACGTACCGCCTCGCGCCGCGCCCCGAGATGAGCCCGAGGCGAGGGGCCGCGGTTGCCCCACGGCCGCGGTTCCGCGACCCTCAGAAGCCCCGCACCGGCGGTCACTTCGCGTTCCGGACGGTCACCGGGCACTTCAGGACCGGCGACTTCACGGTCCGGCGCCCGCCCACGCGCGGCGGTGACGGACCGGCCCGCCGTTCCCCCGCGGCGACTGTCAGTGGCGGCTGTGATGCTGGGCGGCATGGACGAACTGATGAGGCGCCGCGTCTACGGCGCCGACCACGACGACCCCGACCCGGGACCCCGGCCCGGGCGCGCCTACGTGGAGCTGGTGGGCGGCCCGCTGGACGGGCTGCTCCTCGACGTGACCGGCTGGCCCCGGGACCGCCTCGCCGCAGGGGCCGCGCTCGGCACCGAACTGGGGCGGTTCGGCGCGGGAGGTCGCGCCGTCTACGGGCCGGTGGCGGCCGACCCGCAGCGCTGGGCGTGGGAGGCGGACAGCCCTTGAGCCGTCCGCCTCGACGGGGCCACGTCAGTTGGCGCAGCGGGTGTCCCGCGCGGGGCGGTGCCCGGTGGTGAGGAAGCGGGTGACGGCGCGGTCGCCGCACTCGTTGCCGTTCCCCAGATACATCCCGTGTCCGCCCTGGCCGACGGTGACCATCCTGGCGCGGTCACCGAGCGCCGCACGCATCCTCAGCGCACCGGCGTAGGGCGTCGCGGGATCGCGGGATCGCGCAGACTCTGCAGCATCAGGATGTTCGACGGGCCCTCGTCGGTGATCCGGACGGGTTCCTCCACCGGGGCGCCCTTCCAGAAGGCGCACGGGGTGATGTTGACGGGCATCCCGGCCGTCAGCGGATACCGAACCCGGTCGGCGGCGACCCGCTCCGCGTATCCGGAGTCAGGACCGGGCCAGCGCACGTCGTTGCAGATCGTCGAGACCAGGAGCGAGGCGTCCTCGTCCGGGATGACCTGGGTGAGATCCGGCGGCAGGGACGGCACGCCCTGCGGGTCCCCGGCCTCCCGGACCAGACGGGCCATCGCGGGGAACGCCCGGTCGCTGTAGAGGGCGTTCTGGAGGGCCTGCCTCAGCCCGTCGGTTGCCAGGCGAGCCGTGGGACGGGCGTGCTCTCCGTGCCGGCCGCGTGGGCGGCTGGCGGGGCGGCGGTCACCGTGGCGGCCACGGCGGTGGTACAGAGCGTCAGAAACAGTGTGCTGCGCGTCCAGTTCGTCATGGGGCAAGCGTGGTGGAGCCGGGTCCGGCTGCCCATGCGGCAGGCACGTGTCCCGGGAGTGGGGCCGGCCCGTGGGCCGTCCTCCGGCGGGCCCCCGGGGCCCGGCGGAGTCGCAGGGCGTCGGAGCCGGCGGGCGGGTCAGGGGCCGGGTGGCTCACACGTCCCTGCGCATGAGGACGCACATCGTCTCGTGACGGTGGACCGCCCCGTCAGGCCCTTCGGCGTCCCAGGCGTCCGGTGCTCGACCGTACGCGACGTAGCCCAGGCGCTCGTAGAGGGCGCGGGCCCGGGGGTTGTCCTCCTCCACGGAGAGTTCCGCCCTGCGCAGGCCACGGTCCCTGACCCTCTGTTCGGCCGCCCCTGTCGGCAGCGTCCCCAGACCGTGGCCCTGCGGCGCGGGGAGCACGGCGAGCTGCCACAGGGTTCCGGCCCCGTCGGCAACCTGGTAGTCGACGCCGCCGATGGCCACCGGCAGGTCCGCGGCGGTGCACACGGCCAGGTAGTCCACCTCTCCGGCAGCGGCGCGCACCAACTCCCCCTCCACATGGCGCAGGTGGGTGGCTGAGCCCGACCATGTGCATGCGGGCAGGTCCCGTGCCGGCAGACCTCGGACGTGGAGAGGGACGGAAAGGGTGGTGCGGGCGGATTCGCGTGGGGATTCACAGCGGTGAGCATGCCGACCGACGCGCATGCGCGGCAACACCTCTCTGGGCTCATCGGATGGCCTGTACGGCGGCCCGCACGGCGCCCGGACGGTTCACCAGGTCGGAGCTGGCCCGAACGCGCGCTTCGCCGCCGGGCCGTTCGTGCTGACGCGTGCCGAATGACGTGCTGCCGTCCAGGTCTGATGCGAGTGTCCGGGGGCACATGCGTTCCAACGGCGAAAGGAGCCACATCATGTTGGGTATTGCTGCGGCGGTTCTGTTCTTCATCGCTTTCCTGATCAACGCCGCGGAGATGGCGACGAACGACATCTTCTCCTCGACGAACGTCATGCTGATCGGCCTGATCCTGCTGGCGCTGCATGTCGCGGGTATCGGAAACGGGCGTCGGATCGGGCGACGGTGACCTCCGTGTACCCGGCCGGAACGCTGCGGCGGCACCGTTCCGGCCGGGTACGCGAAGAGGCATGAGCCACCTGGGTCGCCGAGGACGAACCGCTCCCGGCCGGCGAACCGGCCCGCTGCCGGAGCGACGAACCGGCGTGGGCCCGTCGTCGGTCCGGCCGGTGTCGCGGTGTCCTGCCTGATCGCTGCACCCGTGGACGGGAACCTCCGCGTCGGCCAGGTGTCCCATGGCCTGGGGCCGCGGTTCCGTGCGCACGGACGATGTGTCCCCCGACGCCGATGATTTCTCGGAGGGGACTCGGTCTTCACCTCTGTCGTCCTGCCGGGCTCGTTCTGCTCCCGCCCAGGGCGACGCGCACGCGACCATCCGTGACGGGAGACATGCTCTGATGACCGATTCGACACCGGTGGTGGACGCCGGCCGCGACGCGGGGGGAATCTGGCCCCTGATCCGCGCCGAGAGGGCGGCGCTGGCGGCCGACCTCTCCTGCTTGTCCGACGATCAGTGGGAGGCACCCTCACTGTGCAGTGAGCTGACGGTCCGTGAGGTGCTGGCGCATCTCACCGCGGGGGCGAGCCTCGACCCGGTGCGGTGGATGGCCGGTGTGATCCGATGCAGGTTCGACTTCGACCGACAGGTGGCCTTACGGCTGGCCGAGCAACTGGGCGACTCACCGGCCGGAACGCTCGAGCGGTTCCGGAGCGTCGTGCCGAGCACGACGAAGCCGCCCCTCCCGGTCGTGGCCATGCTCGGAGAGACGATCGTGCACTCGGAGGACATCCGGCGTCCTCTGGGGATCCGCCGGGACTATCCGATCGGCACGGTCACGCGGGTCGCCGACCACTACCGGGACTCGGACCTCGTGGTTCCCGCGAGGAAACGTATCCGTGGGCTGCGGCTCGCCGCGTCCGACGGCCCCTTCAGGGCCGGTGCCGGACCACTCGTCTCCGGCACCACCACAGCACTGGTCATGGCCATGACCGGTCGTGCCGCCTACCTCGGTGATCTGGAGGGCGACGGGGTCGGCATTCTCCGGGAACGCTGCGCAACCGCGTGAGGTGACGCGTCACAGCCTGCCGACGGCAATCGGAACGCGAGCGCCCCTTCACCCCGGTGACGGGGCGCAACCGTGCCGTCGATGCGCCGGATGGAGTGGAACACCGAGTAGAAGGGAGGCATGGGCGAGTACGAGATCACGACTGCCGGAAGCCGCGAGATGACGACGTTCCTGGAGTGGGCCGAAGACGAGCAGTGGAACCCCGGGAAGCTGGACCGGCTCCCCTTCCATGCCGCCGACCCGCACGGGTTCTTCCTGGGCAGGCTGGACAACGAACCGGTCACGTCCGTCTCAGCAGTGCGGTACGGGCGGGAGTTCGGATTCATCGGGTTCTACATCGCGAGGCCACCGGTCCGCGGCCGGGGCTACGCGATCCAGGCGTGGCGGGCGGCCATGCGGCACCTGGACGGTCGGAACGTGGGTCTCGACGGTGTGGTCGGCCAGCAGGACAACTACCGCAGGTCCGGTTTCCGTACCGCGTGGAACCACCTGCGGTACGCGGGAGTTCCGGGCGTCGGGAGGCCCAGCGGAGACATCTCGGTCGTCGACGCCGGGACCGTGCCGTTCGGCGTGCTGGCGTCCTACGACCGCCGCTTCTTCCCCGCCCCTCGTGACGCCTTCCTCTCCCTGTGGGTGGCGCTTCCCGGCCACACGGCCCTCGTGGCTGTTCAGGACGGCGAGTTGCGGGGCTTCGGGGTCGCGCGCCCCGCCGGTACCGGGGCGCGCGTCGGCCCGCTCCACGCCGCGTCCGACGACGTCGCTCTCGCCCTGCTGCACGGTCTGTCGGCGGCTCGGCCGGGGGAGCCGCTGGCCCTGGACGTACCGGATGTCAACGCAGCGGCGATCGTGCTGATGGAACGCCTGGGTCTCGAACCGACCTTCGAGTGCGCCCGGATGTACACCAGGGGCGTACCCGAGGTCGATCTGCCCGGTATCTACGCGGCCACCACCATCGAACTCGGATAGCGTCCCGCTGCCCGCCGGAACGGGAGCTCCGGCGGGTCCGCGTCCTACAAGTCGTCGCCGAACGCCCCCGCCAGCTCACGCCACTCCGCTCGGGGCAGCCCGCCGCCGCCCTCCTCGGCGGTGAGGATCTGCAGCGCCACGTGATCGGCCCCGGCATCGAGATACTCGCGCGTCCGGGCCCGCACGCGTGCGGTGTCACCCAGGGCGAAGAGAGCGTCGAGGAGACGTGTGCTGCCCCCGCCGTGGAAGTCGCTCTCGGCGAACCCCAGGCGCACCAGGTTGTCGGTGTAGTTGGGGAGTCCGAGATACATCGCCAGCATGTTCCGTGCGGTGGTGCGGGCCCGGTCGATGTCGTTGTCGAGGACCACCGACAGTTCCGGGGCGAGCAGTGCGTCGGGGCCGAGCGCCGTGCGTGCCTCCGCGGTGTGCTCGGCGGTGACGAGATAGGGGTGGGCGCCCTGGGCACGGTCGGTGGCGAGCTTCAGCATCCTCGGACCGAGCGCGGCGAGGACCCGGTGCCCGGAGTCCACCGGTGGCGTCGCCGCGTCGAGCGCGTCGAGATAGGCGACCATCGCGCTGTAGGGCTTCTCGTACCGGGGAACCATCGGGCCGTGGCTGACGCCCAGACCGAGCACGAACCGCCCCCGGGCGCTCCCGTCGATCGCGGCGACGTGTTTCGCCACCGCCTCGGCGGAGTGGTCCCAGATGCTCAGGATGCCGGTCGCCACGGTGACCGTGCGGGTGGCGGCCACCACGGCTGCCGCGTCCCCGACCGAGGGGCTCCCACCGATCCAGAGGGTGCCGTACTTCAGTTCCTCGAGCTCGGCGACGGCTTCCGCGATCGCACCCCTGCCCGCGTCGTCCGTTCGTGACCCGTGCAGGGCGCTGCTCCAGATGCCGACCTGTCCGAATGTCCCACGCTTCTCAGAAGTCATGGTGAGGTCAACCGCGTCCCGATCGGGCTATTCCCGGCCGGACGCTGATTCATCCGATCGGAGCCAATGGTGGGACGGGACAGCCGCAATCCCCCACGAGGCACCGTTTCGCGGACGTTCACGAGGTGCTTACCGTGGGTCTCCGTGCGAGCAGGATCCCCGGGATCGGCTTCGCGGTGTCCTGTCCGACGTAACAGACGAGGCACACATGTCCCTGAGGCACACCATCGCCGGCCTGGTCCTTCTCCCCGCGCTCGCCGTCCCGTCAGCCGCGCACGCGGCCGCACTCCACGGGCACGAACCGGCCCACCGGGCTGTGTTCGACCTCCAGGCCCACCGTGGAGGCCTCGGGCTGACCACTGAGTCGTCCCTGGAAGGCTTCGGCAAGGCGATACGCCTGGGTGTCAGCACCCTGGAACTGGACACCCAGATCACCGAGGACCGGAGGGTGGTGGTGACCCATGACCGGCAGGTCGATGCCCGGAAGTGCAGGGACACCGGCCCGCTGACCTCGGGCGACCCGATGTACCCGTACGTCGGCAAGTACATCAAGGACCTGACGCTCGCGCAGATCAAGCCCATGGACTGCGGATATCAGCAGCTGCCCGGATTCCCGGAACAGGAGCGGGTCGCCGGCTTTCGCCTGGTCGAGCTCAGGGACGTCCTCGGCCTGGTGAGGAGGTACGGGGCGAAGAGGGTCAAGCTGAACATCGAGACGAAGGTGGAGGCCGGAGCTCCCGAACAGACGGCGCCGCGCGGGCTGTTCGTCCGCCGTGTGTTCGAGGAGATCCACCGCTCCGGCATCGAGGACCAGGTGTCCGTCCAGTCCTTCGACTGGGGGTCGCTGAGGGAGATGCACGAACTCGCACCGCACTACCCTCTGGTCGCGCTGACGAACTACGACTTCCTCCAGGTGGGGAAGCCCGGAGCTTCCCCCTGGCTCGGCGGGATCGACGCCGACGACCACGACGGGGACTTCGTGCGGGCCGCGGCCGCCGTCCCCGGCGTGACCGCACTGTCCCCGAACTACGGCTTCCCGCAGAACGGCAAGGTCACCGACCCCGGCTTCCGTTTCTACCCCGACAGGAAGATGCTGCGCGATGCGCACCGGCGCGGACTGGAAGTCATCCCCTGGACCTGTGACGACCCCGCCACCGTCGAGGCACTCCTGGACATGGGGATCGACGGGATCATCACCGACCACCCGGACCGCGTGCGGGACATCATGGCCGCGCGCGGCATGCCCCTGCCGACGGCCTATCCGGCGCCACGGCACTGACGTGCCGCACAGCCTCCCTGACCATGCGGTCCAGGAGACGGTCCCCGCCCCGGCCCCGCTTCGCGGGCCACCGGGGCCGTACGAACTGCACGTCCGGTCGCCGTGCCCGCTGCTCGCGCACCGGGCCGCGACAGCCCCCGGCTACTTGGCAGATGCCCCTGCAGCCTCGAGCTCCGAGGCCGGGACGGGGCTGTAGTAGACGGAGCGTCCTTGCTTCGAGCGCTCCAGCAGCCCGTGCGCGACACCCTGCTCGAGAGTGTTCCGCACGACGGTGACCTGGGGCGTGCGCTGGGGGTGAGCCTCTGTCAGGGCGGCAGCCACCTCTGCGGCGGACTTCGGTTCCCTCTGGTCCGCGAGGTATCCGGTGACCAGTTCGCGCCACGTCGGCTCGCCGGCCCCCTTGAGCGAGGCCGCCTTGGACGCGGCGGTCTTGCCGGCGGGCGCCTGCCGTCCGGCGCGCGCGCGGGACTTCGGCGCGTCACCCGTCTTCCGGGTCGCCGTCCCGCTCTTGGCCCGGCGCGCGGCGGGTACGGACGCCGCCGCCTTTCGGTCCTTGCTCCTGCCCGGTGCGGGCTTCTCGGCGGCCCCCAGCACCTCTTGCATCTTGACCAGGATCTGCTCGCCCTCCTCCAGTTGGACAAGCTCTTCCTGGAGGCGGGTCAGCTCGGCACGCGCCCGGTCCTGCTCGCTCCGGTTCGCCGCGAGATCATCCGTGATCCGCTGTGCGTAGTCTGCGCTGATGCCGGATGTGGGAGTGTTTTCGGACATGCAATCCTCGTCCTTCGGTCGCTGTGTCTCAAACAGGTAGGGCGGTCGATGCTACCGACACAGACGTAGGCGGCGTCGCGGTAGATGCGAATTGGCCATGTTTCGGGTCTTCGGGCCGCTGTCGTCCGGTCATCCCTCCACCGCGCCAATGCCGTCGATGGTGAGTGAATCGGACACGGTGTCAGTGGATCACGCCCGGCGCGGGGACTGCGTAGGAGTGAGTCGGGCGCACAAGTCCCACACATCCCGTCGTTGCTCTCTGGTGGGGGCCGGTTTCGCCATGTAGCGTCACTGCCAGAAGTCGTGGTTCGCCGTACCAGCCCGCGCCTCGGTGCGGGCGTTTCGCTGTGTCGGTGCGGCCACGGCGCCCCCGGGACCGCGTGGTGCGGATCCGGATGTCAACGGGAAGGCACGAGCATGGCCAGCGGAACCGTCAAGTGGTTCAACGCCGAAAAGGGTTTCGGCTTCATCCAGCAGGACGGCGGCGGGCCGGACGTCTTCGCGCACTACTCCGCCATCAACGCCACCGGCTTCCGTGAGCTCCAGGAAGGCCAGGCCGTCACCTTCGACGTCACCCAGGGCCAGAAGGGCCCGCAGGCGGAGAACATCACGACCGCCTGACGGTGTAGGTCGAGATCACCCAGGCCCCGGGGAGCACGATCCCGGGGCCTGGTGGCCGTCATGGGCCGGTGCGCACGCGACGGCCGCGGTGCGAACAGACGCGCTGCCCCGCGCGTCAGGACCGGACGCACATCGCCCCCGGTCCCGTTCGCGGACGTCTTCGCCACTGCTCAGGAGGGTGCTCCCGGCTCAGGAGGGTGCTCCAGGCTCGGGCCGGGTAGGTGCTCCGTGCGCAGGCCCGGAAAAGGTCTGCCGGACCAACTGCCAATGCCGGTCCCGCACCGGATTCGCGGCCGCCCGACTCATCGAGGAGCCAGCACGTGGAGTCAGACGAGGGTGTGGACAACGGCGACCACCAGGCGCAGGTGATCGTGGTGGGCGCGGGACCCGCGGGTTCCGCCGCGGCGCTGCACCTGGCGAGGGCCGGAGTGGACGTGCTGCTGCTCGAGAAGGGCACCTTCCCCCGGGACAAGGTGTGCGGCGACGGTCTCACCCCGCGAGGCGTGCAGCAGTTGGTGCGCATGGGAGTCGACATCGACGCTCCGGGATGGATGCGCACCAAGGGAATGCGGTGGGTGTGCGGAGGCCGTCAGGTGCACATCGACTGGCCGCGGTCGGGCAGCCACCCCGACTTCGGGCTCACCCGGTCCCGGCACGACTTCGACGACATCCTGGCCCGCCACGCCGTGGCCGCCGGCGCGAGGTTGTGTCTGGAGACCAAGGCGACGGGCCCCCTGACCGACCGGGCCGGCCGCATCGTCGGTGTCAGCGCCGTCGCGGGTGCCGACAAGCAGCCGAGGAGCTACCGCGCGCCCCTGGTGATCGCCGCCGACGGAGCCTCCGCCCGTACGGCCCTGGCCATGGGGCTGGAGCGTGACCCCGGCAAGCCGATGGCCACGGCCGCTCGACGCTACTACCGCAGCGAGGTCCGTACGCACGACCCCTACCTGGAGCTCTGGGCCGATCTGCGCTGCTCCCGCACCGGACGTGATCTGCCGGGATACGGATGGATCTTCCCGCTCGGGGACGGCCGTGTGAACGTCGGCCTGGGCGCCCTGCCGCACCGCGGCCACGGGGCGGTCGACCTGCGGGCCACCATGGAACGCTGGCTGGCCCGGGTGCCCGCGCACTGGGGACTGCGGGAACAGAACGCCGACTCGCCGTTGCGCAGTGCCGCGCTGCCCATGGGCTTCAACCGGCGCCCCCAGTACGGTCGCGGTCTTCTCCTCGTCGGCGACAGCGGGGGCATGGTCAGTCCGTGGAGCGGCGAGGGGATCGTCCAGGCCATGGAGGCCGGTGAAGTCGCCGCCGAGACCGTGGCCCTCGCTCTGCACCGCCCGGAAGGCCCCGGTCGTGAGCAGGCTCTGCGCCAGTACGCCAGCGAGGTGAACCGTCGCTGGGGCCGTTACTACCGCCTCGGCAACACCGTCGCCGATCTGGTGCTCGCCCGCTACGGCTACCGGCCGCTCCTCAACCGGCGTGTCATGCGCTCACCGGCGCTGGTGCACTCCCTCGCGCGGATCCTGACGCACGGAAGCGACGCTCCCACGGACGACCTGATCGACACGGTCGTCCGCGGTGTCGTGCGGATGGTCCCCTCGTCGGGCCGACGCGTACGAGGCCTGGAGGCGCCCCGGCGGTGAACCGCGGTGCCCGGCCGGACACCCGGCACCCGACGTCCTCGTCGTGGGCCGTCACTCCCCGGGGCGGCCGGGCCACCTGTCAACCACGGCGCGGGAGTTCGGCGTGCCGGACCTCGCCGGAGGCCAGGACGAGTGCCACACCCAGGCAGGCGAAGGCGCCGCAGCCGACGAACACCGGGGCGCTGCCCCAGGCCCCGATGGCGGCGCCGACCAGCGGGTAGCTGAGAGGAGCGAGACCGACCATGGTGAGCATGGCCACGGAGGTGACCCGGCCGAGGTAGGCGGGATCGGTCGCGGTCTGGACGAGCGCGTTGTTCAGACCGCCGAAGGTGCCCGCGCACACACCGGTGACCACGGCCATGACCACCGCGATCCACAGGGCCGGCACCAGCGCGACGGAGATGGCTCCGGCGGAGCAGACGAGCAGCGTGCCGGCGAGCACGAGTCCGGCTCGAGGCAGCCGGCCGACGACGGTGAGCAGTGCGGCGCTCGCAGCCGCCCCCGCACCGAAGCCGCTCACGATCCATCCGTAGCCGGAAGGCCCCCAGCCGCGCTCCGCGTTGAGGAGGACCATGCCGACGTTGAGGGTGCCTATGAGCCCGAGCTCGCAGAAGGCGCCGACCACGACGAGCGGACCGACGGAGACGGTGGCGTCGGATGTAGTGCAGCCCGTCCAGCAGGTCCTGGCGTGCGCTGCCGTGTGCCGGCCGCTGCACGTCGTCCTTCTCGAGGGGGCGTATTCGCATCGTCGACAGGAACGGCAGGGACAGTGCGAAGAGCAGGCCGGCGACGGTGAACGTGGCTGCCGTGCCTCCCAGACCCATGGCCAGACCGCCTACGGGCGGGCCCGCGATCTGGCTGAGCCGCATCGACAGGGAACGCATGCCGGTGACGCGGGCCAGCTGGTCAGGGCTGGTGATCCTCGGCGGGAGGGCCCCGATCGCGGGTACGAACAGTGCGTCCACGGCGCCGAAGACGAGCGCCACCACGACCAGCAGCCACAGGGCCGGCGCGGTCAGAGCGATTCCGGCGGCCACCGAGAGGATGAGCAGGCAGCGCACGGCGTCGCTGCCGAGAATCACCCGGCGGAGGTCGAACCGGTCCGCCACCACACCCCCGAGGAGCATCAGTAACGCGCGTGGCAGAGCTCCCGCGGCCATGACGAGTCCGACTTCGGCGGGTCCGGCTGCCTTCTGCGCCGACCAGCCGAGGGCGACGAAGTACACGCTGTCGCCGACGAGCGAGGCCGTGTGCGCGGTCAGCCACCGCAGGACGTTGCCGTCACGGTGGGCCGGCCGGGTGGGGTATCCGGGCAGGGCGGGGCCGGTGGTCGTCATGCGGGACTCCTGCGAGTGGGCGACGGGGGGGATCAGGGCCGGAACGGGAAGCCGTTGAGGTGCACGGACACGTGCTCACGGTTCTCGGTGGCCCCGGTCTTCCTGGCTTCCTCGCCGCGATCGCGCCAGCGCCGGGCCACCGCTGAGAACTCCTCGCTCATCTCGGCGAGTTCGGCGGGAGTCAGGTCGAGAAGCCACTCGGAGCTGAACGCGGCGTCGGTCCACTCCTTGCCCCATGCGGCCGACTGGTCCAGATAGGCGCGGTACTGCGAGACGCGTGCCTCGAAGATGCCCCGGGTCAGCGCACCGGCGACGGCCGCGCCCTCGGGTGTGTCAGCGAAGTCCGAGGTGCGGAAGCCCCAGCCGTCCTCGGTCGTCACCTGCCACCACCGCTCCCGGCCGTCGGCGCTCCGTCCGGTCGCCTCGGTCACGAAGCCGTGCTCGGCCAGCTTGCGCAGGTGGTAGCTGACCAGGGACGGTGCCTCGTCGACCTGCTCGGCCAGCTGGGACGCGGTCGCCGTGCCCGCGGCGAACAGCAGCCGGTAGAGCTGCATCCGCAGGGGGTTGGTGAACGCCTTCAACCGGCGCAGGTCGGTGACGTGTTCGGGCTCGCGTTTCTCAGGCATGCGCCCACGGTAGACAGGAAAAAATAGTTGCGCAATAAGTATTTCGTATTTTCGGTCGGGTAGGTCGGGTGGGGATGTCTGCGCGGCCGCACAGCGGGACACGGCCGCGGGGCCGTCCGTCGCCATGCCTGTCCGCAGTTCGCCGGCCGCCCGCCGTCGGCGTGGTATCGATGGTCGTGGCCACGTCCGTCCTGACTCCGCGCGGTGAGCAAAGACGTCGTGCGCGCCCCGGCTCGTCCCGCCTGATCGAGAAAGCCGAAAGAACTTCGGTCCCTGATGTCGAGAACCGGTAGCCGGCTCCGTCCCCGCAGTGAACGCGACCACGACGGGCCGCACAGCACGGAGGAGAAACCCGATGGCCAAGTACCTGATGCTCAAGCACTACCGAGGCGCACCGGCTTCGGTCAACGATGTGCCGATGGACCGGTGGACGCCCGAGGAGATCTCGGCGCACATGAAGTACATGGCGGACTTCGCGACCCGTCTCGAGGGCACCGGCGAGTACGTCGACGGTCAGGCGCTGTCACCGGAGGGGACCTTCGTCCGGTACGACGGCGAGGGGCGTCCGCCCGTCACCGACGGGCCGTTCGCCGAGACCAAGGACCTCATCGCCGGCTGGATGGTGATCGACGTCGACAGCTACGAGCGTGCCGTCGAACTGGCCGGGGAACTGTCCGCCGCCCCCGGTGCGGGCGGGAAGCCGATCCACGAGTGGCTGGAGTTGCGGCCGTTCCTGGGCACCCCGCCCACCATCACGGAGTGAGCTCCGGCGTGAACGAGGCCAAGCTCAGGAGCCTCACGCCGAGCGTGCTCGGCATTCTCGTCTGCCGCGGAGCCGACTTCGCGGCGGCCGAGGACGCCCTCCAGGACGCACTGGTCGAAGCGGTCCGCGTCTGGCCCGCTGATCCGCCACGGGACCCCAAGGGCTGGCTGGTGACCGTGGCCTGGCGCAGGTTCCTCGACGCGGCCCGGGCGGACGCCGCCCGGCGCCGGCGCGAAGACCTCGTCGACGAGGAGCCGGCACCCGGGCCGGCGCCCGCGACCGACGACACGCTCCGTCTCTACTTCCTGTGCGCGCATCCGTCGCTGACGCCGTCGTCCGCGGTCGCCCTCACCCTGCGTGCCGTCGGCGGGCTGACCACACGTCAGATCGCCCAGGCCTACCTCGTGCCCGAGGCGACCATGGCGCAGCGCATCAGCCGGGCGAAACGAACGGTGTCCGGCGTGCGGTTCGACCGGCACGGCGACGTCGCCACCGTGCTGCGCGTCCTCTACCTGGTCTTCAACGAGGGCTACTCGGGGGATGTCGACCTCGCGGCCGAGGCCATCCGGCTCACCCGGCAGCTCGCGGCGTCGATCGACCACCCCGAGGTGTCCGGCCTGCTCGCGCTGATGCTCCTCCACCACGCGCGGCGGAACGCCCGGACCACGCCCGACGGGAGCCTGGTGCCGCTCGCCGAGCAGGACCGCGGCCGCTGGGACACCCAGGCGATCACCGAGGGCGTCCACATCCTCCAGGCCGCCCTCAGCCGCGACGGACTGGGGGAGTTCCAGGCCCAGGCCGCCGTCGCGGCCCTCCACGCCGACGCGGCCACGGCGGAGGAGACGGACTGGGTGCAGATCGTGGAGTGGTACGACGAGCTCACGCGGCTGACCGGCAGCCCGGTCGTCAGGCTCAACCGGGCCGTGGCCGTCGGCGAGGCCGACGGACCGCGGGCGGGCCTGGCGGCGCTCGCGGTGCTGGACGACTCACTGCCCCGGCACGCCGCGGTGGCGGCGTACCTCCATGAGCGCGACGGTGACCTGGCGCTCGCGGCGAAGCTGTACGCCGAGGCGGCACGCAAAGCGGGCGACCTCGCAGAACGTGACCACCTGACGCGTCAGGCCGCCCGGCTCAACTCCCGTCGGCGCGACTGACGGACGCGCCGCACACAGGCGGTCCCCGGCGGTGGGCCCACGGCCGGCCCCACGCCGGGGACCGTCCGTCGGGCCGGGCGGCGAGGCGCGCGACCAGGCACACCGCGCCCCTGTTGTGCGGACACCGCTCCCATGCCCCGGCTTTTCCGTCGCCGATGCCACGTGGGCGGAGCGGCGGCGGGTGTCCTGTGCCCTCCGGCCGGCCCGGCCGGGCCGCGCACGGCATCCCTTAGGATTGGGGGATTCGCGAACGGCTCGGCTACGGGGACCATGGTGCGTACATGACGGCGGCAACCCGATCGGAGACTCCCGGCGCGGCGAACCGCGACACCCGTCACGGTCCCCTGATCACGACCCTTTTCGGACTGTACGCGCGGGGCGAGGCCAACTGGCTCTCGGTGGCGTCCCTGGTGCGGATCATGTCCGACCTCGGTGTGGACGCACCCGCCGTGCGGTCCTCGGTCTCACGCATGAAGCGCCGGGGCATCCTGGACAGCGTGCGTCACGGGGGCAAGGCGGGGTACTCCCTCGCCGAGTCCACACTCGGCACCCTCGCCGAAGGCGACGTACGGATCTTCCGGCGAGCCCGGGCCACGGTGGAGGACGGGTGGCTCCTCGTCGTGTTCTCCGTTCCCGAGACGGAGCGGGAGAAGAGGCACGAGCTCCGCACATGCCTCACCCGGCTGGGCTTCGGCACCGCCGCTCCCGGTGCCTGGATCGCCCCGGGAAGCCTGGCGGCGGAGACACGGCGCACGCTGGAACGCCGTGAACTCACAGGCTACGTCGACATCTTCGGTGCCGAGCACCTCGCGTTCGGCGACCTGCGGTCCAAGGTCAGAACCTGGTGGGACCTGAACGAACTCACCGAGATGTACGCGGACTTCCTGCGCCGCCACAGTTCGCTCGCCGACTCCGCCTCCTGGGCCCGTGCCACTCCGGGAGAAGCCTTCCGGGCCTACGTGCCGATGCTCACCGAGTGGCGCCGACTGCCCTATCGCGACCCCGGCATTCCCCTCGCGCTGCTCCCGGACGACTGGAACGGGAGCACCGCGGGTGCGCTCTTCGACGAACTGGACGACATCCTGAGGGAGCGGGCGAGGGAACACGCCCTCGCGGTCATCCACGGCGCCGCCCGGTGAGCGGCCCACGGGGCACCTCCAGATTCCCGTGAGTGCCCGGCGCGCTGCGGTCTTCCGGCCGCCCCTCCCTCCCGGGCCACGGCGAAGTGGCACACGGCCCGGGCGCCGGACCGGCTACTGCGACGCGATCTGGATCAAGTTGCCACAGGTGTCGTCGAAGACGGCGGTCGTCACGGGCCCCATGGCCAGGGGTTCCTGGATGAAACGGACACCGAGGCCACTGAGGCGCTCGTGCTCCGCCTTGACGTCGTCGACGGCGAACTGGGCGAGCGGGATGCCGTCCTCGACGAGCGCGTTTCGGTAGGCCGTGGCGGCAGGGTGTCCGGCGGGCTCCAGGAGGAGTTCGGTGCCGTCCGGCTCTTCGGGGGACACGACGGTCAGCCACCGGTCCTTATCGCCCACCGGCACGTCGTGCTTCTTCTCGAAGCCGAGGACCTCGGTGTAGAACTGCAGGGCCTTCGCCTGGTCGTCGACGAAGACGCTGGTCAGATGGATCTTCATGGGGTGCTCTTCTCCGGTCCGGGTGCGTCGGGCACGAGCCATCGGTCGATGATCTGCCGCAGTGGGGCTGTGTTCAGGTCGTGGAACTTGTAGCGGCCCTCCCGCCTGGTCTCGACGAGACCGGCCGCCTCGAGCACGGCGAGGTGCTGTGAGATCGCCTGGCGTGAGATGCCGAGCTGATGCTTCATGCTCAGGCGCGAGCAGATCTCGAACAGTGTCTGTCCGGGTCTCTCCAGGAGCTCGTCGAGGATGATGCGGCGAGTGGGGTCGGCCAGGGCTCTGAAGACTTCGTCGGCCACAGCGACAGGATAGGCAAGTGTGCGCTTGCCTACCAAGTCCACGCGCTCCGTGTCACGCGCCCGCACCCGTCCGAGTCCCGTGGAAAATGCCGTGGAGTCGTGGTGCCCTGCTGGTTAGGGTCGCGGGATGAGTACTCGTACCTTCCGAATCACGGTCCGTGGTGTGTTCGACGGGCTAGGCGCCGATCAGCGTGCGGAGCTCCTCGCCCGTGCCGCCGAGCACGATGTCCTGCTCGCGGCGTTCACCCCTGAGGGGCACCTCAGCTACGACGTGGCCGCACGCTCTGCCTTCACCTTCCGTTTCTCCGACTCCGGGGAAGCGGAGGAGGACGTCGTGGAGGCGGCCGAACGCGCTGAAGCTGCGGCGAGGGCATGGCTGGAAGAGCGAGGTTACGGCTACAAGAACCTCAGGAGCAGTGCGGAGGACCTCTCCCAGGCGCCCCTCGGCAAACGGCAGAAGCGCGAGGCTGCCCGGCGGAACGTCTGAGGAGTGAACGGGCCGGCCGGTCCGGCCGGTGCCGCCCGGGCGGGCGGTGCCCTTCGCCCCCGGCTCTGGTTCCACGGGAAGCCCGGGTCACCTTTTCACGGATCTCCGTGCCGCTCACCGCAGTCCGGTCTGCGGGTTGCAGATCTGGCACGCCTCGATGTCCGGCTCGGCGAGCGCGATCACCGCTTCGTCGCGGCTGATGAACCCGGAGTCGTTCCTGTACAGCGTGCAGTTCCCACGGTGCAGCAGGGCGCTCGTACTCGAACGCTGTGGCTGGATCTTCCAGGACTGCTCGGCCCGCGCCTGCTCACGCAGGCGTCTCTCCCGTTGCTCCTGCGCCTCGAGTTCTCGGATCCGGTGGTCGGCATTCCGGAGCTGCCAGGCGAGGTAGTCGCGTGTCGCCCGCCACTTCTCGAGCCGGGATATCCCACCGGTCACGGCCGCGGCACCCCGTCCACTGTCTTGTGGGCGTGCTTGAGGGCCATGCGGACCTCGACGGCGTCACTCTTGTCCACCGTCGCCCAGTACGGGTGGGTGAACACCGTGACGCTGAGGTCGATCAGCTGTTTCCGGAGCCGGGCCACCTCGTCGTGCTGCTCGGCGGTGTAGCCGGGACTGTCCGTCTTCTCGGACCTGTAGCCGCTGTGCAGGTGTTTCTCGGCCCGCCACCCGGTCATCGGCTCGGCGGACCAGGGGAGGCTCCCGGCGCAGCGATCCAGAGCCGTGCGGGTTCGGTGAAGGGCGAGCTGGGCGTCGCGCAGGTCTTGGGGGAAGTCGTACATCGGCACTCTTGGATAGTACGTCTGTTCGATTTGGTTGTGCGAGTTACACGCCGAGCGATGGATTCAGGCCTGGCCGAATTCATTCGATCGGCGGGCACCAGGCAGCTCGCGCGGGAGTCTTCATCGCCCCGCCCGGCGCCCTGGCCGACCCGCTGGAGGTCACCCGGCTCACGGGGCTGGAGTTGCTGCAGCCCTGCCCGCGGGAACGGCGGCTCCTCCTTGACGCGCGAGGCGTTCCACGCACCCTGTCGGCCGCCTCCCTAGCGGTACGGGGCATGGGGTCCCCAGGACCGACCGACGAGCCGTGGCCGAGGCGCACGAGGCGCAGGCGCAGATCCATCTCGGCGGCCTTGCCGGCGGAGGTCAGCACGCTGCCGTCGTCCACGTAGCGGGCGGCCGGGTCCACCGTCACGTGGGGATGGCGCCCGGCCCGCTCCTGCGTGTGCGCCCAGTGCGTGGTCCCTCGTCTGCCGTCCGGCAGACCGGCAGCGGCGAGCACGACGGCGCCGGTGCGGAGGGACACCATGCGAGCACCAGCGCGGCCCACCACGGCTCGATCACGGGGTCGGCGCGCCGGAGCCGGCCGGACCATGAGCGGGCTCACCGATTCGTCGAACGCCCCAGCCGTGCAGGGGTGTTGCCCGTTCGTTCCGCGGCCCCTCCTGATGCCGCCGTCGTGCGCCCCGATGACGACGAACGCAGGGCCACGGCCGGGCCCAGCACCTGGCGGCCGGGCAGTGCAACTGAGTAGCGCGTACCGGCGAATACGTCCCGCACGCGTGAGCCGCAGTGGCATGATCCCGCCATGAGCCTCACCGTGCGACAGCTCGCCCTGGCCACCCTGGACCGTCAGCTCCTGCTCGAACGCCGTCGCGTCGACGTTGCGGACGCGGTGCGCCGTGTCTGCGCTCTGCAGGCGCAGACACCGGCGTCGCCGTACCTGGCGCTGTGGAACCGGGTGCGGGACTTCACGCCCGAGGAGCTCGACGCGGCTTTCGCCGACGGCCGGATCGTCAAGGCGACCCTGATGCGGATCACACTGCACGCCGTGCACGCCGAGGACTACGCGCACCACCACGCCGCCATGCTGAGCACTCTGCGGGCGTCGCGCCTGTACGACCGCCGCTTCACCTCGACGGGGCTGACTCCTGCCGACGCGGACGCCTTGTTGCCTGAACTCGCCGGTTTCCTGGCGCGACCCCGGACCGGTGCCGAGGTGGAGAGCGAGGTCACGGGCCGGTTCGGTGAGCACGCGCACCGCGTGTGGTGGGCGCTGCGCACGTACGCACCGGTCCGCCACGCTCCCGCCGGTGGCCCGTGGTCCTTCACACCGCCGAACACGTACCTGGACTCCTCGGCAGAGCCGGGGGCCCCGTCGCGGGACGCGGACACGGGGACCCAGCGGCTCCTGCTCGCCTACCTGCGGGCGTTCGGGCCTGCGTCCGCGCAGGACTTCGCCCGGTTCACCCTGCTGACGCGCCCCGTGATCACCCGGGCGCTGCACGGTCTCGGGGACCAGGTGGTGCGCGTGGCGGGCCCGGGCCGCGCCGCACTGTTCGACCTGGAGGGCGCCACCGTCCCTCCCGAGGACGTCCCGGCGCCGCCGAGGCTGTTGCCGATGTGGGACAGCACGCTGCTGGCCCACGCGGTACCCGGCCGGGTCCTGCCGGAGGAGTACCGGCCGTTCGTCGTCCGGCGCAACGGTGACATGCTGCCCTGCCTGCTCGTCGACGGGCGGGTCGCCGGAGTGTGGCGCGCCACGGACGGCGGGCTGGAGCTCACCGCTTTCCACAAGCTCGGCAAGGTCGCGTGGCAGGGGCTGACCGAAGAGGCGGAGAAACTGTCGGCGCTGCTCGCCGGCCGGGAGCCGGTGGTCTACCGGCGCTACGGACACTGGTGGGACAAGGGCCTTTCCGGTGCCGAGAGGACGAGAGTCAGGGCTTGACGGCGTCGCACGGCTCTCTCCGCTCGGCGGGATGCGGCTCGGCGTGGGTGGCCCGGACCGGAAGCTGACGTGAGCGCCCCGGCCCGACAGGGGTGCGGCGGCCGGCCGTGGTCAGCCCGAGGCCTCGACGTGCGACGCCAGGTTGGCCAGCGAGGACGCGATGCCTGCCTCGTGGTCCGCCTGACCGATGCCGGGTGGCACGTCCACCGCGGTGACGGTCACCTCGGTCCCGCCATCGGTGCCTGCGAGGTGCCAGGTCATGGTCATCGTGCCCGCGTACGCCGGGTCGTCGGCCTCGAAGACCGCCCGTTGGACCACACGCTCCGAAGGCACCAGGCAGGCGAAACCGATGTCGACGACATCCGTCGCGCCTGAGGTCTTGCCGGGACCGCCGGTGGGGTCCAGGTAGGTGAGGACCATCCGGAACCCGCCGCCGGGCCGGGGATCCCAGTGCTCGACCCGCCCGCTCATGCCGTCCGGAGGCAGCCAGGCCTCCAACGAGTCCCGGTCGAGGAGGGCGTCGTAGACGGTCGCCGGTGATGCCGCGATGACCCGGCTGGCGCGGTCGGTTCTGCCCATGGCCCGATCCTAGGGCCGAGAGCGGTCGGAGCCGAGCCGTCGTGTCGCCGTGACCCCGCAGCCATGACGGTGCGGGTGCCGACGGCGAGGAGGACGGGCCGTCGGATCAGCCCGTGGTGGAGCGTCCCGCCGCGCGGGCCCACAGGTAGAGCGGGAGCTGGAGGGGGAGGCGGCCGTAGGCGAGAGCCCGCGCGGGTGCGGGGCGGGTGCGCCAGTCGTACGCCATCTTGATGTTGGCCGGAAAGACGCCGACGAGGAAGAGCGCGGTCGCCCGAGCGCTGACGTGCCGGGTGCGGGGCACGGCGATTCCCGCGGCGAGCGCCAGCTCCACCGCGCCGCTCGCCCGGGTCCAGGACCTGGGGCTGCCGGGGAGGGATCGCGGCACCATCGCGTCGAAGGAGGCGGGAGCGGCGAAGTGCGCGACCCCGGCCGCGGCCATGAAGCCGGCGAGCAGCAAGGGTGAGCGCGACGTGCGGGGGATACGTGCCATGAGGGCTCCTGGACCTTGACCGGCGGTGAGGCACACAAAGGTTACTTCAGAGTAAGGAAAGGTCGGTGCGCTTCGGGGAAGGGCATCGACTCGGACCTCGTGGTCGGCGACGTGATGCGAGGAGAGGTCACCGGGCTGGTCACGTTCGGATCCTTCGTCCGGGTCTCCGGCGGTATCGAAGGGCTGGTGCACTCGCGGGAGTTCGCCCCCGGTCCCGTGACCGGTCCGCATGACGTCGTCCAGATCGGCGACGAGATGGTGGTCGTCGTCACGGGCGTCGACCGCCGGCGACGCACGCTGCCCCTTTCCCCCGGGTGCCGGCCGTCGCCTGACTCCTCGGGGCGCCCACGCGTCGCTGCCGACGAGCGGATCGAGTAGGTCTGCGGTGCGGAGCCGCCTGATTCCTCGCCGTCCTCGACACCCGTGAGCCACCGGAAGACCCCGAACCCGTTCGGCTGTGTGGACCACGCGGTCGGGCGCCGTGGTTTCCGCTGGGCCCGGCGTGAGGGCGCCCGGCGCGATGAATTGTTGAAACTTCACGTATCGGTTAGGGTCGGGGAAACGCTTGAAACTTCAAGTGCGTCTCGGAAAAGGATCTGTGCCGTATGACTTCCGTCCTCAACCGCTCCGTCACGTCGCCCTCGACCGCCTCCGAAGGTGCGTCGCCGCACGCGTACGACGTCGGTCTGCTCCTCGTACGTGTCGTCCTCGGGCTGACCATGGCCGCGCACGGCGCACAGAAGCTGTTCGGCTGGTTCGGGGGTGGGGGGCTCGAGGGCACCGGTCAGTTCTTCGCCATGAGTGGGTACCCCTCCGGGAAGGCGATGGCCGTGATCGCCGGCCTCAGCGAGACGCTGGGCGGTCTCGGTCTCGTCCTCGGGCTTCTCACGCCGCTGGCCGGTGCCGCGGTACTCGGCACGATGATCAACGCGCTGGCCGTGAAGTGGGGCGGCGGATTCTTCGCTCCCGCAGGTGTCGAATTCGAGGTGCTGCTGCTCGCCGGAGCTGCCGGACTCGCCCTCACCGGGCCCGGCCGGATCGCAGTGGACCGCTTCCTGCCCGGCCTGCGCGCGCACCGGCTCGTCTACGGAGTGGCCGGTGTGCTGCTCGCCGCCGTGATCGCCGGCCTCGTGCTCCTGATCCGCGACTAGAGCGACCCTCCCTCATCGGCCGGACGCGGTCGCGGGCGGGCGTGGGGGAAGCGGTCAGGGGTGCCATGCCCTCGTGTCCCGTGCCTGCTTCGCGACCGTGAGGTGGCGGGCCTCGTGTCCGATCCCGGTCGAACTGGCGACAGGTTCGGCTGCCGTATAAGTTGCTGACAGTTTCTCTTGTCGAAACCCTGGAGTGGCAGGTAGCTTTGTCGCATGGACGATGTGGCGGCGATCCCGACCCCCGACAAGAGCGACGAGACCTTCTGGGCTTCAGTCATGACCCAGGTCGAGCCCGCCTGGAGCGAGCCCACCGAGGACGACGCGTTCTCCATGGATGACAAGGTGCTCGAAGCGGTCCGGGCGCTCGCCGAACGGATCTCGACGCGCGCACTGGCCTACCGCACCGCCGGCCGGGCCTTCGACCCCGCGCTCATGGCGGCGCCCGACGTGCAACTGGCTCTGCTGCGGGCCCTGTACGAAACCAAGCAGTCCGTCGACCGGCTTGCGGAGAGCGCCGCCACCGTGGCGGGCCGCAGCGGGGCGAGCTACGCACAGCTGGGCGCGGCCTGGGGTGGTATCAAGCGCCAGTCCGCACGCCTCAAGTGGCCCCACGCGGTGGCCAAGAGGACTGCCGGGCAGTCCATTCCTCTCCAGTACGCGGGCGGTGCCGCTCTCATTCACCATGACCCGGACGCCGATACCTGGTGGTACGCGGCCACGGCCGCGGATCAGCAGCAAGAGGAGTCCGAGTCCGTTCACGCCACTTCGACCGAGGCCATCGCCCGGGCGACGGAGTTTCTCCTGGCGCACGTCCTGCCCACCTGACGGCCCATCGCGTGATCCCGCCCGCGGTGCCGTGGCGTTGTGTTCCCCGATCCGGGTACGGCGGCACGGCCGCCCGGGCCGGGGCTTCGCCGGTCTACGGGAGTTCTTGTCCTGCGTCGTCGGTCGGACGGGGCGTGGCGGCCATCGGCAGCAGCTGGGGGCGTTTCGAGGTGCGCCCGTCACCGGAGGACCGGGCGCGCAAACGCCGTCCGAGCCAAGGGCCGAGGAAGCCGGCCGCCCAGCGCAGCTCGGCCCCCGCGGCCTGCCACCCCGTGGGAACCGCCTGCGGCGGCAGGGGGAGCGTCCAGGTATCGCTGCTTCCCGGCAGGCCGATGGCCTGCGCTGCCGCTGCGGCGATCCGCTCGTGACCGAGGGAGCTGGCGTGGAGCCGGTCGGCACTCCACAACCGCGGATCGGTGGCGACGGCGTGCCGTGCGGTCTCGACGACCGTGACCCCGTGACGTGCCGCCGCGGCGCGGATGCGGGCGTTGAGCTCAAGGATGCGGGGCCTTATCGGCCGAGCGAGAGGCACGATCTTCGCCACGTCGGGGAAGGCCAGTGTCACGACGTGGGCCCCGGCCTCCGTGAGGGCGGCGAACATCTCCTCCACGTGCCTGGTCACCTCCGCGGCGTCGAACGCGGCCGGAGTGCGTCGTTGACTCCGGCGACCACGGTCGCCAGGTCGGGCCGCAGCGCCAGGGCCGGCCCCAGCTGTTCGGCGCGGACCTGGCCGGCGAGGCGGCCCCGAACGGCCAGGTTGGCGTACAGGACCTCCGAGCCGGCGCCGGCGAGGTGTTCGGCGAGCCGGTCGGCGAAACCGCGCAGGCCCAAGGTGTCGTCCCCGTCGCCGAGGCCCTCGGTCTGGCTGTCGCCCAGGGCGACGTAGCGCATGTACTCACCCTTCGGCATGGATCGACTGCCTCTCCCTGAGGACGGACGCGATCCTGAGGCACCAGGTCAGGTGCTCCTGCTCGAAGGCCAGGCCTCGCAGACATGTGAGGTACGGCCCGATCCGCTCGCCCCGGAGGAGGAACTCCTCCTCGCCGGTGTCGCCCCGCAGTTGCCGTAGCAGCTTGCCGAGCAGCTCGATCTTGGCCTCGGCCGCGGACGCCCGCTCATCGAGTTGTCCGATCACCGCCGCCGTACCGATCCGGTCGGCGACCTGGACCTTCACCAGCAGGTCGTCGCGGATGAACGAGGGTTTCGCCAGGGCTTCGGCGAACGTCTCCAGCTCGGCGCGGCCGGCTTCGGTGACCTGGAAAAGCCGTTTGTTCGGCCGTGTCTCCTGGACCACCTGCCTGCCGGAGACCAGCCCTTCCTTCTCCAGCTTGGTCAGCTCGGCGTACAGCTGCTGCGGGAGGGCGTGCCAGAAGTTCGCGACACCGATGTCGAACGCCTTGGCCAACTGGTATCCGCTGTACTCGCCGTCGAGCAGTGCCGCGAGCACCGCATGCCGCAAGGCCATCGAAATTATCCTTCCCATTCCTCGTCCCTCACTGCATCATACTCAACAAAGTGATTAGTCATATCCTTGAGTAGTAGGAGAGGTCATGGAGACTGCCGAACGCTTCCGCGACGCCGTGGAGAAAGGCGAACTCACGGCACTGGGAGACCTGTTCACAGAGGACATCCGTCTGTACAGCCCCGTGAAGTTCACGCCCTTCGAGGGCAAACCCATGGTGCTGGGGCTCTTCGGTGTCCTGCTGCGCACCTTCGAGGACTTCCGCTACATCGGAGACCTCGAGGGCACGGCGGAGACCAGTGCCGACGGGGAGGAGGCCAGGTCGACGATCCTGCTCTTCCGGGCCACGGTGAACGGCAAGGAGATCCACGGGATCGACCTGCTCCAGTTCGACGAGGCGGGCCTGATCAAGGAGTTCACCGTGATGGTCCGCCCCCGGTCGGCTGTCCACGCCCTGGGCCAGGCGGTACTCGAAGGCCTGGTCGCCGACGGCCTCGTCCCGCGCGCCGACGACCAGAAGGGGGCCTGACTTCGGTGGCGAGTGAACAGTTCAGGGGCTGCCGTCAAGGACGGCAGCCCCTGACCGCGCCCGGCTGCCGTACCCGGCCTGCGCACCGCGGCGGCGACCGCCTCCCTGGGAAAGGCGGTCGCGACACGGTGGGACATGGCATCAACGGGATCCGGGCGTGGCGGGGTGCGGTGACCGCCGGACCGAGATGCCGCGCGAGGAACCGGACCGCGCTGTCGGCCTCGAACCTGGGGAGTTCGACGTGCTTGCCGGCGTCGGCGTGCAACGTCTTCTTCCTCGACGCGAAGGCGTCGGACAGGGCCAGGCCGTCCTCGCGTGGGATGCGCTCGTCGTCCCGTTGCAGGGTGAACTCGACCGGGACGGTGATCCGCTTCGCCGTCCCGACCAGGGCGTCGGGCCACATCATGCCGAAGACCGCAGCCCTGATCCTGGGTTCGACGCCACCAGGGGCATTCCGATCGCGGTGCCCAGGCCGATGCCGAAGTAGCCCACGGGCCCATCGGCGCCGATCTCCGGGAGGGCCTGGAGGGCGTCCAGGGTCGCCCGCCACCCGGGCACGGCGAGCCGCGCCAGGCGGGCGTTGCAGGGGACCACGAGCGGGCCTTCCGGACTGCCCGCCGCCTGCGCCTCGCGCAGCGCGGCGATCTCCGTTCGTCGTGCGCGGCCGATCGCCGTGACCGGGCGCGTCGATGACGGCGACATGGAATCCGCAGCCGGTCACGAGAAGGTGGGCGCGGCCCGCCATCGCCGGACGTGGCCGGTGAAGGGCGACTCACGGGACCGTCATGTGGCGGGCGTACGCGGACGCCCGCTCCCCGGCATCGCGGTGCCCCTGTCAGTCGCGGTCCGCACGGAGCTTGCGATGCGTGCCGGAACGGGCGATGTCCAGGTCCAGCAACGACGACAGCGCGGTGCCGTTGCTCCAGAAGCCGAGCAGATCGATGTCGACGAGTGCCAGATGGTGGCGGGCGGCGAATGCGCGGGCCGGCTTCGTGAAGACGCAGGACGCCACGAAGAGGGGGACGTCGGCGCCGTGTTCGACGCGGGCGGTGCCGTTGAAGGTCTGGATGTCGCGGCTGCCGACCGTGCGGTGTCTCGCGTAGCGCTTGCACTGGACGACGATCTTCCGGCCGTCCGGCAGACGGCCGGTCACATCGGCTCCCAGGTCGCCGGGACCGCCGACCCGCCTCACATCGGTACAGCCGTCACGGCGGCACAGCTCGGCGACGTATTCCTCGAACCCGCGGTCGTCCATCGCCCAGACCGCCTCGAGCGACCTGCGCGCCCGCCGCAGGTCCTCCCGGGCGAGGCGGGCCTTCTCCGCCCGCGCTTCCCGCCGTCCCGCGCGCACCACGCCCATGATGACGACTGCGGCGAAGGTGATGAAGAGTGCCGACAGCAGGACCACCCCCATGCGGCTGTACCGTCCTCACTTCCGGTGATGTGCCGTCCTGTTGCTCCCCACCCGGAGGCCGGTCCACTCGGGGGAGCGGCTGATTGACGCGGGAGTGTCCGCATCGATGCGAGCTCGTGGGCGGCCGGGGCCCTGCAGGAAGCGCGCATCGCGGACAGCGGAGACACAGGTGTGCCCCCACCCGTGGATGGGGGCACACCGCTCCGACCGGCGTCACGGCTGCAGGCCGCTGCGAACGGTTCAGGCGTCCTGCCTGGCCCGCGCCATCTCGCGCACGCGGCCCCGGACGAGGAACCAGCCACCCACCAATGCCGCCGCGATCAGCGGCAGGAGAGACACGGTCGTCCGGCCGACTCCGCCGCCCCACCACATCAGGAAGGCCACGCCCAGGAGGAACAGCAGGGTGACGATCTGGGTGTACGGGGCCCACGGCAGCCGGTAGGCGGGCCTGGTGACCCGGCCGTTCTGCGACCGGTACCAGAAAGCCAGGGAGCAGAGCATGATCATGCCCCAGGTCCCGAGGATCCCGATCGACGCGAAGTTCAGCACGATCTCGAACGCCTGGCCGGGCACCACGTAGTTCAGCCCGACGCCCAGCACTCCGAAGCCGGCGGTCAGAAGAATGCCGCCGTAGGGCACCTGCCCCTTGTTCATCAGGCCGGTGAAGCGGGGGGCGGATCCCGAGAGGGCCATGGAGCGCAGGATGCGGCCGGTGGAGTAGAGGCCTGAGTTCAGGCTGGACAGGGCGGCCGTGAGCACCACCAGGTTCATCACGCCGGCCGCACCCGGGACACCGAGCTTGTCCATGACGGTGACGAACGGGCTCTGGTCCCCGGAGTACGCGGTGTAGGGAAGCAACATCGCGAGCAGCACCACCGAGCCGACGTAGAACAGTCCGACCCGCCACATGATGGAGTTGATCGCTCGAGGCATGATCTTCTCGGGGTTCTCCGTCTCACCGGCGGCGACGCCGCACAGCTCGACCGAGGCGTAGGCGAAGACGACGCCCTGGATCACGAGCAGCATCGGAAGCGTGCCGACGGGGAAGACGCCGGTGTCCGAGACCGTGCTCAGCCCAGGGGTGTGGCCGTCCACCGGATGCTGGGTGACGACCAGGAAGACGCCGATCAGCATGAAGGCCACAAGCGCCGCCACCTTGATGATGGCGAACCAGAACTCCATCTCGCCGAAGTACTTCACCGAGATGAGATTGGCCGTGAGCACCACGGCCAGGGCGATCAACGCGAGGATCCACTGAGGGACGTCACTGAACATGCCCCAGAAGTGGGCGTACGTCGCCGCTGCCGTGATGTCCGCGATCGCGGTGGTCGACCAGTTGAGGAAGTACAGCCACCCGGCTGCGAAGGCGCCCTTCTCGCCCATGAACTCACGGGCGTAGGAGACGAAGGCGCCGGAGGACGGGCGGTAGAGGATCAGCTCACCCAGCGCGCGCACGACGAAGAAGGCGAAGACGCCGCAGACCGCGTACGCGATGGCGAGCGAGGGGCCGGCGTCGGCGAGACGTCCGCCGGCGCCCAGGAAGAGACCCGTGCCGATCGCGCCGCCGATGGCGATCATGTTGATGTGGCGGGACTTGAGGTCCTTGCTGTAACCGGCGTCGCCGGCGTCCACGTGGGGGGAAGTCGTCGCCGGTGCGTCGGCGCCGAGCTGATCGGCTGCTGTCATGCTGCCGTCACTCATGTGGGGGGTTCGCCTTTGTGAGGGGGAGATGGTCGGTCCCGGCAGGGCCCGTGGGGGTGGGCACCTGGCGATGGCTCGAAGGCGCATGATCAGGAACCCTGTGATTCTGGCAGTGCGGTGTGCCTGGCGAAAACAAATCTGAGGTATTTCAGAGGTTTCGGCTGGGTAAAGTGACCTCGAGTGCGGGGGAGCAGGGGGCAGGCCGACCGGTCCGCACGGCCGCGCTGTGCGGCGCGGTGGTGTCGGCGTCCTGTCTACGGGCCGAGCCCGGCAGGCGCTGTCCTGTGCCGGGGTGGGCACCCGTGTCCCGGTGTCGCCGTTCATGGTCGAGCGCGGCCGCCGTCGCCCGCGTCCGATTCGAGAGGGTGGACATGAACGACATGTGGACCGGTGGCAAGGTCCGGCTCCGCGGCGTCGAGGCGGAGGACTGGAAGGGCTTCCGGGACCTGGCCCGGAACGCCGTCGACGCACGCGCTGCCGACCGGGTCGAGCCCCCGCGCTCCGACGAGAGCTTCCGTTCGTGGACCGCCGACCGTGCCGGGAGACCACCGGGCGGCGAAGCGTTCCGGCTGGTGGTCGAGGCGCTGGCCGAGCGTGTCTTCGCGGGGGCTGTGACCGTCGGGGAGACCGACAGCCGTTCCGGACGGTTCAGGACGGGCATCGAGATATCCCGCGATCACCGGGGGAAGGGCTACGCGACCGAGGCCACCGGGCTGCTCCTCACCTACATGTTCGGCGAGCAGCGCCTCAACAAGTGTGAGGTGGAGGTCCACGCCTTCAACGAGGCGTCCCTCGCCCTCTACCGCGGGCTGGGTTTCGTCGACGAAGGACGGCTTCGCCGGCACGAGTACTTCGCAGGCGAGTACCACGACACGGTGCTGCTGGGCATCACCGCCGACGAGCACTGGGCCACGCACGGACGTCCGTCGGTGCGGTGACCGGTAGCACCCCCGGTGCCCCCGCCGCCGCGCCTCACACAGGCCCTGGCGTCCCGTCGTCGACAGGGACGCCCAGCCGGCCGGCCACGGTGGCCAGAGCCGTACCGAGCGGGAGCGCGATGCGGGTGACGGCGTGCCGGTCGCCCCTGGTCACGTCCCGGTTGACGATCACCACCGGCTTGCCGGCCTCGGCAGCCTGGCGGACGAACCGCAGCCCGGACATCACGGTCAGCGACGACCCCAGGACCAGCAGTGACGCCGCCTCGCGGACCAGTTCGCGGCACTGCTCGACCCGCCGCGGCGGCACGGTCTCGCCGAAGAAGACCACGTCCGGCTTGAGGATGCCGCCACAGACCGCGCAGGGCACCACGTGGAAGTCCCCGACCTGTCCGTCGGTGAGGTCGGCGTCGCCGTCCGGGTTGATCGCCGCGGCCACCGGCCGGAAGCCCGGATTGGCCTCCTCCAGCCGTCGGGCCAGTTCACGGCGCAGGCTGAAGGTGCCGCAGGTGAGGCAGGTGACCCGGTCCAGACTCCCGTGGAGTTCGACGACTCCCTCGCTGCCGGCCGCCTGATGCAGACCGTCGACGTTCTGGGTGATCACACCTGAGAGCATGCCCTCCCGCCCGAACGCGGTCACAGCCCTGTGGCCCGCGTTGGGGCGCGCGCGGCCGAAGGTGCGCCAGCCGAGGTGGCTGCGGGCCCAGTACCGGCGCCGGGCCTGAGGGCTGGAGGTGAAGTCCTGGTACGTCATCGGGGTGTGCCGGCTGAGGCTCCCGCCCTCGCCCCGGTAGTCCGGGATGCCCGATTCCGTGGAGATGCCCGCCCCGCTGAGGACCAGCACCCTGCCGGTGCTCAGGGCGGCGGCGACAGGCCTCAGATCGGTGGTGCCCGGCGACACGTCCTCGGTAGGGGTCCAGCTCAGGGTCGGGCGCATACGCATGCCCCCAGGGTACGGAAAGGCGCGCCGGCAGTGACGGCGGTGGCCGTGCCCGTGCGACACCCTTTGCCGGCGGCATCGGCTACCTGCTCCCACCCGCCGTCCACGCCACTGCCGTACTGCCCTCGGTTGCCGCCTGCTTCGCACCGCCCTTCCGCGCCGGCACCCCCGCGATGGTCGTCGGCCTCGGCCTCGCCGACCCTGCTGCGCCCGCTCGCCGTGGCGGCCGCGTGTCCCGGTGGGTCCTCAACGGCGGGAGCAGGCCCTCCCTGCTGTCCGGGCGATCGCGGGCGCCGCGGTGCTGTGCCGTGCCGTGCGTCGAGCCTGCGGCGCACAGACGCTGGTGCGCCAGGGCCGCGTCGACAGGTGCGGTGGCAGCGGCGTCGCGGCGACGGCGCTCGGCGGTCTCCGCGAGGAAGTCCCCCACCGTCGTCGGCAGGGGGGCATCGACATGGGTGGCGCGTCGCACCGCCTCGCGTACCCCTGGATCGGGGTCGGCCTCTGCCGCCGCCCGGATCTCCGGGCGCAGCCGGGGCCAGGTCCAGGAGGCGATGGCGGCTGCCCGGACGCGGGGGTCGTCATCCTCGGCCAGAGAGAGCAGGGTCGCTTCCGGCAGGCCCGGCAGCCCGGCGGCGAGGTACCGCAGGCGCGGCTCCGGGCCGGTGGCCAGCCGCACGGTCAGCTCCTCAGGCAGTTCGACGCCGTACTCCCGGGCCACCATCACCGCGAGGCGTCGCACCCTCGGGTCCGGATCCTCGGCCAGCACGGCGCGCGATGCCGTAGGCAGATACGGATTCTCGGCGGCCATCGCACGGACCCGCGCTTCGGGGTGAGCTACCGCGACCTCGGCCGTCCTGGGGGACAGCCTGGAACATGTGAGCCAGTAGCGGGCCTCGGGCAGGGGGTCGACCGTGAACACGCGCCGGAGCACCTCGTACGGTGCCTCCCTGTTCGTCGCGAGGCCCACGATCCAGTCCGTGTGCAGCGAGGTCTCGGCCTCGAGCGTCCGGAGGGCCTCGGCGCGAGCCGTGTCCGATGCCTGCGCGCTGCCGAACGCGACCCCTGTCCGCTGAACGTCACTGTGTGGCATGAGGGTGATCTTCTCAGGACCCGCCTCCTCGTCGAAGGCAGCGCCGGCGCCCCCTGCCGAGGGTGTCCGAGTCCCGCGCCCTCGCCCGCCTGCCCGCCTGCCCGCCCGGCGAGGCGGTGCCCGGGTACACGTCGTGCATCCGGACGCGGCTGCCCCACCTGCCCGACGCTTCAGCCCGGTTGACGTGCCGGAGCCATCGCCCACCGGATCGCGGCGGTCAGAGCGCGTCCGGTCGGGGTCACGCACGCCTCGCTCACGCCGGACAGCCGGGGCAGTTCCAGCGACGTACGGGCCCACCGGGGGAGCGCGGCCACCGAGTTCGCGGCGAGGACGGCGTAGGGCGCGCGGGCGGCCCAGGGCAGGGGCGGGTGCAGCAGGATGAAGCGCGCCGCCTGGCGCGCCTCCTCCGTGGAGCGCAGTTCGGCTCGGTAGGAACCGAGTTGGGCCACGAGCTCCGCCCGGTTGCGCGGAGGGTCCGTGACGCCGAGGGCTTCCGCGACTCGTGCCGTGTCGGCGATGTAGCCGTCGTAGCCGGCGGCGTCGAGGGGTTCCGCGCCGAAGCGCCGGTGGGCGAGCAGGAAGCTTTCGATCTCGGCCACGTGCACCCAGCCGAGAAGGTGCGGGTCGGAGGCGTCGTAGGGCTCCCCGGACGGGGTCCTTCCGTGCACCGCGCTGTGCACGGCCCGGACCCGGTCGACCGCCTGCTGTGCGTGGTCCGCTGTTCCGTACGTGGTCACGGCGAGGAAGGTGCTGGTGCGCTGGAGCCGGCCCCAGGGGTCGCCGCGGTAACCGGAATGGGCGTCGACGGCCGCCATCGCCAACGGGTGCAGGGACTGGAGCAGGAGTGCCCGGAGACCGCCGATGAACATGGACGCGTCGCCGTGGACCGTACGGATCGGCCGGTCGGGGCCGAACCAGCGTGGACCGGGTGTCCCGTGGATGCGGGCGCGGTTCTCCGGTCCCGCGGGACCGGCGACCCGGGCGAAGACTGCGCTGCCGAGCCGCTCCCGCAGTCCGGTCGAGGCAGGCGTGGACGAGTCCATGAGCCCAGTATGCGCTCGTGGACGCCCCGGCAGCCGACGCGAGGCGTGCCCGGCGGACCTTCCCGGAGACCGGGCACTCCTGTTCATGGTGCCGTAGGACAAGGTGCTGCGGTGCGGTGTCCCGCGTGCAGGGACAACTCCGGTGCCGACGCCTTCAGATGGAAGCCGCGGCACCACCGAGCCGCCGCTCCCGCTCACCCCTCGCGGCGTGCGGCCCACACCATCCGTTCGGTGCGGACGGTCAGGTCGGTGCGGCGCAGGACGCTGCGAGGGCTGTCGGTGTCGAGGAGCTGGTCCAGAGCGGCCAGATCCTCGGGCGAGAGCGTTTCGGCGGCTGCGCCACGAATACGTCGCAGGGTGCCGTGGGCGTAGCGTGGGATCGCCTCGGTGCGGGAGCCCTCGATGCGCACCTCGACGGTGCGTGCGCCCTCGACGGCGAACCCGGCCGCGGTCAGCATCGGTGCCCAGTCGGCACCACGGTGGGGCACGTGTTCCGTGTGGAAGCGGTCGGTCGCGGTGTGGCAGCGCTCTTCGAGGCCGGGCCTCTCCTCGGGTGCGTACGCGGGCAGGAAGCGGGGGAAACCGGCCAGCTCGACGACTGCGAACAGACCGCCGGGTGCGAGCACGTCGTGCACCTGGCGCAGTGTGCGGCCGGGATCGGCCATGTGGTGCATCGAGGCGGAGGCCCAGACGAGGCCCGGTGTCCCGAGGCCGGGCCAGTCGGCGGCGTCGAGGTCGGCCCGCACGGTGCGCACGCGGTCCTCCGCTCCCTGGGCGGTGGCCTTTTCCCGCAGCCGGTGCAGGTGCTCGGCGGAGGCGTCGACGGCGGTCACGCGCGCCCCGGGGAAACGGGCGAGGAGAGCGAAGGTGCCGGCGCCGGTCCCGCAGCCCAGATCCACGATCTCTCGGGGTGCTTCGACGGGCAGCCACGCCATGATGGAGGCGGTGTGTTCGGCGAGGACTTCGGCGTCCAGGTCGAGGATCTCCGCCTGGCCGCCGGAGTCGGAGGCGTGATCAGGGTGGTGGTGCGTGTCGTGGCCGGGGGAGTGCGGGTGGGTGTGGGTCATGCGCCCACGCTAGGCCGACCGTGCGCATACAGCACGATTCGTTGCCGCACACGCAAGAAGATGACCCGAGAACGTGCCGGACACGCATGACGTACGTCGTCGAGGCGTCACGGGCGCGAGTCGTTCGACTCGCGGTGTCCCTCGTCGCTCAGTCCGCCCTCCTCGCGCCGGTGGCCACGGCGGGCATCGCGGTCGAAGATCCCGAGGATCTCGCAGGGGCCGCCCTCGGCGCCGATGGCGTGCGGAAGCATGGTGGGAAACTCCGCGGCCTGATCGGTCTCCACACGGAAGCGGCGATGCCCCAGCATGAGGATCGCGGTACCGGACAGGACGACGAGCCATTCCCGCCCTGGGTGTGCGCGCATGCGCGCGGGGTTGTCCGGCGGCGGTTCGGTCATGCGCCGGCGCACCACGCTCATGCCCGGGTCGCCCTTGACCGGCCAGCGCATCAGTCCGTGGGCCGCGTCGATCGTCGGGCTGACGACGACATCGTCGGAGGCCGTCTCGACCAACTGGTCAAGAGTCGTGTCCAGCGCACGGGCAAGGGTCACCAACTGGTCCAGCGCGAGCCGGCGGCGCCCGTTCTCGATGCGTGAGAGCGTCGATTGACTGATGTGCGCACGGGCGGCCAGGTCTTCGAGCGACCAGCCCTGGGCCACGCGCAGGGCGCGGATCCGTTTGCGTACCAGGCCGTCCAGCTCGTCCTCGTTCTGCGTCACGGCCGACATCGTATGCACACCGTGCGACACGCACCCTCCGGCGTGGCTTCCGCGTCCGCGAGGCAGGGACTCAGCGGGCCACGAGCTTGGCGGCGTCCGCGGTGAACACGGCGCGACCGGCGGCGATCCGGCGGTCCCGGTCGGGGCCGGGGCGCGCCAGCCGGTCCAGCGCGCCGAGCAGCGCGACATCGTCCGCGACGTGCTCCGTGATGCCCGCGCCGGCCATCTCGCGCACACCCTCGGCCCCGTGACCGGGGATCGGCCGGTATCCGACGACCGGCACTCCCGCGGCGAGAGCCTGCACAGCCGTCTGCCCCGCGGCGTTGTCCACCAGGGCGCTCGACGCCGCCATCAGGCCGGGGAGGTCCTCGATCCAGCCCAGCGGGAGGACGCCGGGGAGCTTCGCGGCACGTGCCCGCAGCCTGTGGTCGTTGCCGCACAGCAGCACCGGCAGGTGGCCCGCGTCGGCGAGGAGGCGCGCGGTGGCCGTCAGTCCCCGGCCCACCCCCCAGGCGCCGGCGGACACCAGCACCGCGGGCCGGCCGGGACCGCGCCGCGCCAGCTCGGCCGCCCAGGGGGACGGCTGCCGGTCGGATTCCTCCCGGCCGGCGGCGGTGAAGGACGCCGGTACGACGGGACCGCACACCTCCGCCGGGCGTCCGGTCGCGGCACGGACGCGCACCGCGGCGGCATCGGTCAGGCACAGGTAGAGGCTGTTGTCCGGGTGGAGCCACTGCCGGTGCACGGCGAAGTCGGTGACCACCACAGTGCTCGGTGGACAGTCGCCGCCGTGGGCTTTGCGCAATCGCCCTGTCACCTGGGCGGCCTGATGAAAGGTGGAGACCAGCGCGTCCGCGCGCCACCGGTCGACGACGCGGCGCAGACGTGGCGCGAGTACTGCGGCCAGCGGACCGGTGGCCGACGACCAGTCGGTCGCGCCCCCGGAGGCCCCGCGGTCGTGGAAGAACGCCGAATAGACCGCCTGGTAGGCCCAGGGGCAGCGGCGGAGTGCCGTGCGGTACGCGGCGCGCAGCGAGCGGCCCGCACCGGAGGGCAGCAGGTTCAGGAGGTCCACACGCGCTGCCCGGTGACCGTCGGCCCGCAGACGTCCGGCCAGTTCGGAGGCGACGGCGTCGTGACCCGCGCCCATGCTCGCGCTGATGATCAGAAACCTGCTCATTCCCGCATGGTCCCGTTACGGCGCCCCGCGTGCCAGACACGGCCCCGGTGAGCCGTTAGCCCAATGCGGTCACGCGCGTTTGCCGGTGCGCCGGTTGCACCGAAGGATGACTGAGTACGCTCCGGTGCGGCCGGGCTCGGAACGGAGCCCCGCGTGGCCGGTGGCCACGGAGGACGGAAGGCCCATGCGCGCGAGCCCAACACCCCGCAGCAGCCCGGTTGCCGCGGCCGGCGTGGAGCCGTCCGGCGCGGGCGGCCGTCCCGCAGGCCGGCGGCAGGTCGCGTTGATCACCGGCGCCTCGTCCGGTATCGGTGCCGCCGTCGCCTCACGTCTCGCGGCGGGTGGCCGGTGGGAGCTGCTGCTCAACGGCCGGGACGAGGGGCGGCTCGGTGCGGTCGCCGACCGCACCGGCGGTGCCGCCCTGCCCATGGACCTGGCCTCCCAGGAGGGCTGCCGGAAACTGTCGGAGGCGGCGCTGGCACACAGCGACCAGGTCGACGCGCTCGTCGCCGCGGCGGGGTTCGGGTGGGCGGGCGCCTACAGCGAGATGACACCCACCCTGGTGGATCGCCTGGTCGGCGTCAACGTGACCGCGGTGCTCCACCTCGTCAACCTGTTGCTGCCGCACATGGTCGCCCGTGGGTCGGGCAGGCTGGTCCTGCTCGGCTCCGTCGCCGGCAGGTTCGGCGTACGGGGTGAGGCGGCGTACGCGGCGACGAAGGGTGCGCTGATCCCGTTCGCGGAGAGTCTGCGTTACGAACTCCAGGGCACCGGCGTCCATGTCTGCCTGGTCCAGCCCGGCCCCGTCGACACCCCGTTCTTCGCCCACCGGCACACCCCGTACACGCGAGCCTGGCCGCGGCCGGTACCCGCCGGGCGCGTGGCCGCGGCGGTCGAGGAAGCGCTGACCGGGAGGCGGGACGAGATCACCGTGCCGCGCTGGCTGGGAGCCCCGGGCCGGATCCAGGGCATGGCCCCGCGCCTCTTTCGCAGGCTGGCCACGCGCTTTGGCTGAGCGGCGCCCCCGGCTCCGGAACGGTCGCGGAGGGCGGCAGACGTGATCATCCTCTCCGTCGTCATGGCGCTGTTCGCGGCGCTCGCGAACGCGGCGGCCTCCGTGCTGCAGCGCCACGCCGCAGCGGCCGACCTGGCCGACACCTCGGGCGGGCGTCCCACAGGGCGGTTCGCCTTCGCACGCCGCCCGGCGTGGCGCTGGGGGGCTGGCCTCCTCGCCGTGTCCGGGGCGGCGCAGGCCCTGGCCCTGGCCACAGGCCCGCTGGCAGTGGTGCAGCCGGTGATGACGACGGAGCTGCTGTTCACGCTGGTACTGGCCGCCGTCGTCTTCCGGTGGCCGCCGGGCCCCCGGGCGTGGGCGGCATTCCTCGGGATGGCGCTGGGGCTTGCGGCCTTCCTCCTGCTCGCCGGTCCGGCCGGCGGCGTGGAGACCGTCCCGCCGAAGAGGTGGCTGATCAGCGCCTTTCCCGCCCTGGCCGTCTCGATCACGCTGACCGTGACCGGCAGGAGACTGCGGGGGGCGGCGCGGGCGGCGGTCCTGGGGTCGGTCACCGCCATCGGCTTCTCCTTCACCGCGGCGCTGATCAAGGACACCCTCGGCCTCGTTTCCGGCGGATCGGGGGACGTGTTCACCACGTGGCAGATCTACACGGCCGCAGCGGTGGGCCTCGGCTCCTTCCTGATGCTCCAGGCCACGCTGCGGGCCGGTTCCCTGGCGGCGTCACAGCCCGCCCTCACCCTCGGCGACTCGCTGTTGAGCGTGATCCTGGGGATCTCGCTGTTCGAGGAACGGATCGACCTCGGCTGGCGGGTGCTGCCGGAGGTGGCGTCGCTCGGCCTCGTCGCGTTCGCCTGTGTACATCTGAGCCGGTCCCCACTCGTCTCGGGTAAGGAGGCGCAACGATGGTGAGATCCCCCGGACACCCGGGCACCGTCGGCCTGGGTGTGGCGGCGGGCGTGCTGGGAGCGGCTGCCGCATGGCACATCGGACCCGCCGCCACCTGGCTGCCGCCCGTACGCCGGATCCTGAGCCCCTCGCTGGACGGCCGAGGCCGCCCCGACCACGTGGCACTGACCTTCGACGACGGACCGGACCCGGCCGGCACCCCGCACTTCCTGCGCGTCCTCGCCGAGCACCGGGTGCGGGCCACCTTCTTCCTCGTCGGCGAATCGCTGACCCGTCATCCCGCCCTCGGCCGGGCGCTCGTGGCGGCGGGACACGAGGCGGCGGTGCACGGCTGGCACCACGACCGCCCCTGGTTCCCCGCGCCGCTGCGCGACGTACGGGAGGTGGGGCGAGCCGCCGACGCTGTACGGCAGTTCTGCGGGACGGACCCGAGGTGGTACCGGCCGCCCTACGGCATCCTCACCGGCGGCCGGCTGGCGGCAGCCCGCCGCGCCGGTCTGCGGCCCGTGCTGTGGTCGGCGTGGGGCCAGGACTGGACAGCGCACGCGGACGCCCGATCCGTGACGACCGCGGTCCTGAAGGACCTGACCGGCGGAGGCACCGTGCTGCTGCACGACGCGGACCGGTGGAGCGCGCCGGGGGCCTGGCGGGCCACGCTCGACGCCCTGCCCACCCTGCTCGCCGAGTGCCGCCGACGGGGGCTCAGGGTCGGACCGCTGGGCGAGCACGCCGTGGGACGCGTCCAGGGGCCCCCGGGTCACACCGCCCCGGACGCCGGTCGCGCCCGGACCTCCTGAAGGGGTGTGGGCCGCGAGGCTGGTGCGAACCGGCGTGGACGGCGCGCTGCGAGGGGCGTGGGCACGGCGGCGCAGTGATCCGTCCGGTACTCCGCGCGCCCTGCCGGGCACCCCGGGTCACGGCAATGATGAGCACACCGCACATGATCCGAGCGACTCCGCACACCTGCCGCCGGCAGGTGGACCGACGGTGGAAGGAATCCACGTTGCTGCTGCTCATCTCCCCGGACAGTGTCGAGGAAGCACTCGACTGCGCGAAGGCCGCCCGGCACCTCGACATCGTCGACGTCAAGAAGCCCGACGAGGGCTCGCTCGGCGCGAACTACCCCTGGGTCATCAGAGACATCCGCGCCGCGGTCCCGGCGGACAAGCCGGTGTCCGCCACCGTGGGAGACGTACCGTACAAGCCGGGCACGGTGGCCCAGGCCGCCCTCGGTGCCGCTGTCTCCGGAGCCACGTACATCAAGGTCGGCCTCTACGGATGCACGACGCCCGAGCAGGCCGTCGAGGTCATGCGCGGTGTCGTCCGAGCCGTGAAGGACTACCGGCCGGACGCGTTCGTCGTCGCCTCGGGCTACGCCGACGCCCACCGGATCGGCTGCGTCAACCCGCTCGCACTGCCCGAAATCGCCCGGCTCTCCGGCTCCGACGCGGCCATGCTCGACACCGCCGTCAAGGACGGGACCCGGCTGTTCGACCACGTCCCGCCGGACGCCTGTGCGGAGTTCGTCCGGCTGGCCCACGAGGCCGATCTTCTCGCCGCACTCGCGGGCAGCATCAAGGCCGAGGACCTCGCCACGCTGACCCGCATCGGCACGGACATCGTGGGAGTGCGCGGAGCGGTCTGCGAGCGGGGCGACCGCACCACCGGAAGGATCCAGCCGCCGATGGTGGCAGCCTTCCGGGCGGAGATGGACCGGCACGCCCGTGCCCACGCGGCGACCGCGGTCGCCGCGAGCTGATCACCAGGCATGCCGACGCAACGACCCACTCGTGCGCCCGGGGCCCGTGACAAGTGCTTCGCCGTGCTCGATCCCGCGACGGGCGAGCCGTTCGACGAGGCTCCCGACCAGGAGCCGGACACGTTGGACGCCGTCGTCGACGCGGCCCACGTGGCCTGGCGCGGCTGGCGGGCCGACCCCGTCGCCCGTACCGGTGCGCTGCTCGCGGCAGCCGACGCCGTCGAGGCCGCCGGGACGGACCTCGCCCCCCTCCTCACCCGTGAACAGGGCAAACCCCTGTCCGAGTCGTACGCGGAGATCGCCCGGACGGCAGCCCGCCTACGCTATTTCGCCGAGCTGGACCCCGGCTCACAGCTCATCACGGACGGCCGGCCGGTGCGCAGCGAGATCCGCTGGCGACCGCTCGGCCCCGTCGCCGCCATCGTCCCGTGGAACTTTCCCCTCCAGCTCGCGTCGGCGAAGTTCGCGCCCGCGCTCGCCGCGGGCAACACGGTGGTCCTCAAGCCTTCGCCGTACACCCCTCTCTCCACACGGCTTCTGGGGTCGGTCCTCTCCACCGTCCTCCCTGAGGACGTACTGACTGTCGTCACCGGCCGCGAACCCCTCGGTGCCCGCCTCGCGTCCCATCCGAGGATCCGCCATGTGACCTTCACCGGCTCGATTCCCACCGGGCGGGCCGTCGCGGAGAGCGCGGCTGCCTCGCTCACCCGCGCCACCCTGGAGCTGGGCGGCAACGACGCCGCCATCCTCCTGGAGGACGTGGACGTCGAACACGTCGCGGACCGGCTGTTCTGGGCCGCGTTCCGCAACTGCGGACAGGTCTGCATGGCGGTCAAGCGCGTCTACGCCCCGGCCCGGATCCACTCCCAGGTGGTCGAAGCCCTCGCGCACCGCGCGAGGACCGTCGTCGTCGGATCCGGGCTCGACCCCGTTTCGCAGCTGGGACCGGTCAACAACGCCGCCCAGCTGGCCAGGGTCGAGCGCTACACGGCCCGGGCACTGGCGGACGGTGCCCGGGCCGCGGCCGGCGGCCACCGCCTGGACCGGCCGGGGTACTTCTTCGCCCCCACCGTCCTGGCCGATGTCCCCTCCACCAGCCCGGTGGTGACGGAGGAGCAGTTCGGACCGGTGCTGCCGGTGCTGCCTTACACCGGCGTCGACGAAGCCGTCGCGGCGGCCAACGGCACCGGCTTCGGGCTGGGCGGGTCGGTCTGGGGCACCGACCTCGACCGGGCCGAGGCGGTCGCCGGCCGTCTGGAGTGCGGGACGGCCTGGATCAACCACCACGCCGAACTCTCCCTGGCCCAGCCCTTCGCGGGCATCAAGGAAAGCGGTGCCGGCGTCGCGGGCGGCCCCTGGGGGCTCTACGGCAATCTCAGGCCGTTCGTCGTGCACCGTCCGGAGGAGGCATGACGACGAGGTTCGGGGCGGCGGTGCTGCGTTCGTACGACACGCCGTTCACCGTCGAGGAGGTGGCACTGCGCGAGGGTCCGGCCGACGGCGAGGTCCTGGTCAGGATCGCGGGCTGCGGGATGTGCCGTACCGACCTGGCCGTCCGGAGTTCGGCAGGCCGCACACCGCTGCCGGCGGTGCTCGGCCACGAGGGTGCGGGAGTCGTGGTGGAGACGGGCGGCCCGGACACCGGCCTCAGCACGGGCGACCACGTCGTGCTGAGCTTCGACTCCTGCGGACACTGCCACAACTGCATGGGCGGAAAGCCCGCCTACTGCGACTCGTTCGCCTCGCTCAACCTCTTCGGGGGACGCAAGGCCGGTGCCGCGCGGTTCACCGACGCCGCCGGGGGCGAGCTGGCCCCCCGATGGTTCGGCCAGTCCTCGTTCGCCGAGTACGCCATGGTCAGGGCGCGCAACGCCGTCCGGGTGGATCCCTCCCTGCCCGTCGAACTGCTCGGGCCGCTCGGCTGCGGATTCCTCACCGGCGCCGGCGCCGTCCTGAACTCCTTCGGCGTCGGCCCCGGCGACAGCATCGCCGTGTTCGGCGCGGGGGCCGTGGGCCTCGCGGCGGTGATGGCCGCCACCGCCGCTGGGGCGGTGACCGTGGCCGTCGACCGGCACCCCGAACGGCTGGCCACCGCCGAGCGGCTCCGCGCGATCCCGCTGCACGCCTCGACGGCCGGCCTGCCCGACCGCATCCGGCGACTGACCGGCGGCGGCACGCAGTACGCACTCGACACCACGGGCTCACCCGAGCTGATCAACGACGCGCTCCAGGCACTGCGCCCGACCGGCAACCTCGGCCTGGTCGCACGCATACACACGCCGCTCCCGCTCCGGCCGGGGTCGCTGGACCGCGGCCGGAAGCTCTCCCACATCTGCGAAGGGGACGCGGTGCCGGGACTGCTGATTCCGCGGCTCACCGCGCTGTGGCAGACCGGGCTCTTCCCCTTCGACCAGCTGATCCGCACCTACCCGCTGGCCGACATCAACAAGGCCGAACGCGACTGTGAAGCCGGCCGCGTGGTCAAACCGGTCCTGATTCCGTAGCAGGGGCCGATGAGCGAGGGAGCCATCGGCGCGGCCCGGGGACCGGTCTCCCCGACTCGCACGGCCGTGGGACGGTCGCCCTCGCTGGTCCTGGTTCTCGTTTCTCGCACCGAAGGAGTGCACATGGTCGACACAGCGCGTCGGAACAACGGGGTGGAGGGCGTGGAAGGGGGTATCGGACTGACCGCCCTCCTGGTCGCCGCGTCACGGGCGATCGAGACCCATCGTCACGACAGCCTGGCACGCGACGTCTACGCGGAGCACTTCGTCCGTGCCGCACCGGCGTCCGCGGACTGGCCCGTCCGTATCCAACAGGTTCCGGACGGGGACGCGAACCCCCTGTGGGGACGCTTCGCGCGGTACTTCGGTCTGCGGACGCGGGTGCTCGACGACTTCCTCCTCCAGTCGGTGCACGCCGGGCCCCCTCGCCAGGTGGTGCTGCTCGGCGCCGGGCTGGACTCGCGGGCGTTCCGGCTCGACTGGCCGTCCGGCTGCGTGGTCTTCGAGATCGACAAACCGGGAGTGCTGGATTTCAAGCACGACGTACTCGACGGACTGTCGGCCACGTCGAAGGCGGCGCGCGTCCCGATCCCGATCGATCTGCGCGCCGACTGGGTGGAAGCACTGATCGGCGCCGGCTTCGACACGGCCGCCCCGAGCATCTGGCTGGCCGAGGGGCTGCTGTTCTACCTGCCGATCACCGCCGAGACGTACCTCATCGACACGGTGGACCGGCTGAGTACGGGAGGAAGCGCCCTGGCGTACGAGGTGAAGCTGGAGAAGGACCTCCTGGAATACCGCGACAGCCCGCTCTACACCTCCACGCAACAGCAGATCGGCATCGACCTGCTCAATCTGTTCGACGCAGGACCACGGCCCGACTCCGCAGGTGATCTGGAGGGCAGGGGCTGGTCCACATCGGTCCACACGCCCTTCGACTTCACCCGTCGGCACGGACGGGGCCCGCTGCCCGAGCCGAACGACGCGCTGGAGGGCAACCGCTGGGTGTTCGCGAACAAGTTCCGGCCGTGACCGGGCCGTCAGGTGGCTTCACCGCAGGCAGGGCCTGAACCGCACAGCGACGAGTCGGATTCAGGCTCTCCATGATCGGCATCGAGCCGGCCGACCCGTCAGACGGGCTCCAGCCGGGTGCGCAGGAGACAGAACTCGTTTCCTTCGGGGTCGGCCAGGACGTACCAGCTCTCCTCACCGGACTGGCCCACGTCCGCGTGCACGGCGCCCAGTGCGAGCAGACGGGCCAGTTCGGCGTCCTGGTCGCGGTCGGTGGCGCTGACATCGATGTGCAGCGGGAGCTTGCCTGCCCGGCGGTCGCGGCCCGCGTTGACGACCATGGTCGGCTGCGCTCCACCGAATCCGGTTCCGGGCGGACCGATGTGGATGCTGCCGTCGCCTTCGCGTTCCCACTCGACGTAGCCGAGGACATCGCACCAGAACGCGGCCAGCCGGCCGGGATCTTCGGCGTCGATCACGAGTTCGCTGATTCGGCATGCCATGCCGGAAGGATAGGCGCGGCGGGGCTGACCCGGCCTCGGTCCGCACGACACGACCTGCTGCTGCCAGGTGTGAGGGGCCGGAATCGCTTATGGGCAGAGGCGCGACCCCGTACGTGCCTTTACGCCGTCACGTCCACGTGATCCACTTCGCCATGTCATGTACGGGCGATCCCTGGGGGAGGGGTCGCGGGGGGAAGGAAAGCGCTCCGGTGAGCGTCGTCGACGAACAGACAACTCAGCCCTGTCCGGAATGCGGGGCCGAGATGCGTATGGACCCTCGATTCACCACGTGGTGCACGGAGTGCGACTGGAATGTCGACCCGGACGCACCGGAGGAGGGATCGGGACGATTCGAGAAGGCGCGCCGGGCCAGGGCCCACCGCGACGGGGAAAGGCTTCACACCCGGATGGGCGACGCGGAGTCGGCGGGCGGCGGAGGGCGCCTCTCCCTGATCCTCGTCCACGCCATCGCCTGCGCCGTGCACGCCGTCACAGTGGTACTGACAGCAGTCGCGGCCTGGTGCGTCGTTCGTGGCTGGGGAGGCCTGGGCGTGTTGCTGGGTCTGGTCCTGCTCCTCCTGGCGTGGACTCTCAGGCCGCGGCTGTCCCGGCTGCCCCAGGGCGGGCACGTGTTGGGCCGGGACGACGCGCCGGCGCTGTACGACGTGATCGACGAGGTCGCCGACGTGGCCGGTACACGTGGGGTGGACCTCGTCGTGGTCGACGCGGAGATCAACGCGAGCGTGACGAGCTGCGGGCTGCGCGGTCGACGCGTGCTGACGCTGGGACTGCCCCTGTGGGAGATGCTCGGGTCCCAGCAGAGGATCGCACTGCTGGGACACGAACTCGGCCACTTCAGCAACGGCGACACGCGCCGTGGGCTCGTCGTCGGGACCGCCTACCATTCCCTGCTCACCTGGCGGTACTACCTGGCGCCGACGGCCGATCCGACCCCCGTGGAGATGGTCGTGAACCTGGTGTACCTCGTGCCGCGTCTGCTGATCAGGGCCGTGCTGCTGACCCTCGACCGGCTGACCTCAGGTGTCCACCGGCGCGGCGAGTATCTGGCCGACTCCTTCGCGGGCCGGGCCGGTTCCACCGAAGCGGCGGCGGACCTCATGGACAAGCTCCTTGTCGCGGAGTCGGCGGCCACGACGATGAGACGTGAGGCGAACAGGCCCCGAGCGGGACGCCGCAGGCCGGGAACGGCAACAGAGGGGGCCGACAACCTCTGGGCCGTCCTCGCCGCCGATGTGGAGTCGATCCCGGACCACGAGTACGAACGCAGGCGGCGGGTCGGTGCGGCGAGGGGCCACTGTGTCGACTCGAGTCACCCGCCCACCCACCTCCGACGCGAGCGCCTGCTCGCGGCCGCGCCCGTCCCGGCGGCCGTCGTCATGAGCGACGAGAGCGAGAGGCGGATCTCCGGAGAGCTGGCCGGTGTGCGCCGGCTCGTCGCGGAAGGGATCCTCCGGGACGGCATCGACGGCTGACGCCGCAGGGGCCTGATCCCATGGCCGACAGGATCGCCGCGGGGCAGGAGCAGCGCCGTAAGGTCACGCGGTGGCGTCTCCGCTCCCGCCCTCGAACGAGCGGGGTGGGGGCGACCGGATTCGAACCGGCGTCCTCCTACATGTCGTGAAGGCGCGACGACCTCTGCGCTACGACCCCCACCCTGCCGTTGATCATACGAGCCCTGGAGTCCGGCCCTGCGACGCTTCGCCCTGAGCGGCGGCTCTCGGCGAAGCCCGCGGATCACCCGGTACGGGCGGCGCGGGCATGGCTCATGACGGGAAAACGGCTGACGGTTCCCGTGCCCTGAAGAAGCCGGCGCAGGGCCGTCGACGGTGCGGCCAGGGTGACTTGGGAGCCGCGAGCGCGGGGTCCCAGCAGTGCTCTCAGGAAGGCGACGTCGGCGAAGGTGACGGCTGAGCAGTCGATCACGATCCGCCAGGCCCGCTCCCGACAGGCGTCGTCGAGCACATCGACCAGAGAGCCGGTGGTGGCGTCGTCGAACTCTCCCGCCACGTACAGCAGCCATTCGCCTCCTGCGTACGCTTCCCGGTACGCGGTGAGCTCAGCCCTGCCGCCGTCATGCCGAATCCTGCGAACTGCGAGCATCGCCGCCCTCCTTCCGTATCCCCACGACGACCTGATCGGTGGGTCGTTGCCGACCCCTCGGGTCCTCGGATTGCCCCCGCCCGGCCCGGAACACTCCCTTGCCCCGGCCGCGCCGCCAAAGTTTCGCGGCAGAGGCCACAGCAGTTCGTTTCCTGACCTTTCCCGTCGCTCCCGGAACGAAGGGCGGGGTGTGGCAGGTCGTGCCCGGTCGGAGTCGCGTGATCACTCGGCTCGCCGCCCCCGGGGCCGGCGCTCGTCACCGCCAGGGAGGCGGACGGCGTACCGTGAGCCGAGGAGCCGCAACAGGCCCCGCGGCGGGGGAGGGGAAGATGGAGACGGAACGCTTCGACAGCGGGAGCCTCGAGGCGACCGAGGCGTTTCTGTCGCGGGCGTACACGCCCATGCGGATCGGCGGGCGGCCGCAGAACACGCGGACCCGAATCGTCCGGAACGCGGCCGAGGGACTGGTCGTCGACCGTCTCGACTTCGGCTACACGATGTCCTACGACGCCAACCGCCTGGACACGATCTGCCTGATCACCGTCCACAAAGGCAGCATGGTGGACACCACGGACGGTCGGGACGACGTCTACGGCCCCGGTGAGACCTTCCTCATCGCCCCTCCCGACCGCCCCTACACCGGCGCGCTCCACTCGGCCCGCTACACGATCACCATGTTCGACCCCGCCGTGCTCGAACGCGTGGCCGCCGTCGGCGCCGATGCCGGCGGACCGGTCCGGCTCACCGGCCAGCGTCCGATCGACGCGGCCGCCAACCGACGCCTGGGCAGCACCGTCACCTTCCTGAGGGACCAGGTCCTCTCCGGTCCGGCCGAGGGGCTCGTCGTCGCCACCGCCGCCCAGCACCTGGCCGCCGTGACCCTGAGCGCGCTGCCGAGCACCACGACCCGGGAGGACGGCCACCGCACCGACAGCCGTGACGCGCACACCGAGACCCTGCGCCGGGCGAAGGCCTTCATCGAGGAGAACGCTCACCGTGCCATCGGTCTCGCCGATATAGCCGCGGCCGCGTTCGTCACTCCTCGGGCCGTGCAGTACGCCTTCAGCCGGCACACCGACACCACACCCCTCGGCCACCTGCGGCAGGTCCGTCTGACCCGCGCCCACGCCGAGCTCGCCACCGCCGACCCCCGCACCTCCAGCGTGACGGGGATCGCGGCGGCGTGGGGTTTCCCTCACGTGGGACGCTTCGCTGCCGCCTACCGCCGGCTCTACGGCGTGACCCCCGCCGCCACCCTCCGTGCTCACAGCTGAGGGGCGGAAGCGCCGATCCGGCCGGGTGCGGTCACTTCCGGGCCGTCCGCGGCCCCCGGGGACCGCGCGTAGTGGCACGAGGCCCTGAGCGGGCACCGCGAATGCTCCCGGGCTGTCCTGCGCCGGGGACATCAGCGACATGGGTGCTCAGGGCCTCGTACGTCAGGGCGCGTTCAGATACGTACCGCGGCTTGGTACGAGCCGATGGTGCTCATCGACTCGTAGCGGACGTAGGCACCGGGGTACGGGGCGTGCAGCACGGTGTTGTTGCCCGCGTAGAGGCCCACGTGCGAGGTGTTGCTGAAGAAGACAAGGTCGCCCGGCTTGAGCTGGCTGCGCGCGATGCGGGTGCCCTGGTTGATCTGGGTGTACGTGGTGCGGGTGATGTCCACCCCGGCCTGGGCGTAGGCCCACTGGGTCAGACCCGAGCAGTCGAAGGATCCGGGACCGGTAGCGGTGCGCACGTACGGCGCGCCCACCCGTGTGTTCGCGGCCTGGAGAGCGGCGGCGCCGAGTGCGGACGCCGGGGCCTCGTTGCCGAGTTCGACCCGGTCGCCGGCGGAGCGGCTGGCGCGCTGATCGTCCTCGGTCATCTTGGCGCGCTCGGCAGCGGTGAGGGTGTTCAGCAGCTTCTGGGCGTCGGCCAGCTTGCCCTGGAACTTCGCCTTGTTCTTGCCGAGTGTCTCGCGGACCTCGGCGAGGTCCGCGAGCTTGCCCTGGGCCTCCTTGCGCTGCTGCGCGAGGGTGCGCTGCTTCGCCTGGATCTTCTGCAGCGACTCGGCCTGCTTCGCCGTCAGCTGGTCGAGCGCGGAGGCCTGGTCGAGGAAGCTGTCCGGATCCGAGGAGAGCAAGAGCTGGACCGACGGGTCGAGGCCGCCGGAGCGGTACTGCGCCGTGGCGAGCGAACCGAGCTCGCCACGCAGGGTGTTGAGCTCGTCCTGGCCACGGGCGACCTGATCCTGGAGGGCGTCGGCCTGCTTCTTGAGCTTGTCCTGCTGCTCCTTGGCGCCGTTGTACTTCTCGGTGGCTTCCTCGGCCTCGTGGTAGAGCTTGTCGACCTTCGCCTTGACCTCGCTCTTGGTCGGCTTGGGATCGGCGTGGGCGGCCTGGGAGGTCAGGGCCACGGCTGCGGCGGCGGTCGCGGTCAGCACGGTCACACGGGTGCGGCTCGGCTGTTTTGGACGGCGGTGGGACGCCACGATGGCGAGCTCCTTCTTCCTCGAGCCCGCCTACCGGGTCTGGGGACACCAACGAATCCCCGGCTCCGCGCACGTCACGGACTCGGCGGTAGCCTCCGCCGCCACCCCGGATGGGCGAGCGATCGAGCGAAGGTTCGATGACTGACCTTAGTAATCGTCCTGTGATCTACGCAATCTTCACAGGGGGAAAGTCGACACACGGAGAACTTCTTTACCCTCATCACACGCCGTGTAGCGGCGACTTGACGGTCCGTCCCACAGGTCTGGAGAGTGGCGGTTCCGGACCGGTGTGGGGATGTTGTGGGGAGTTCGCCGACCTCACTCCGCACTCTGACCGGGCACCTGGTGTCTCCCGAGGGCGAGCGCCGGTCCGGACCCAACTGCCGCCTCGAGCACTGTCGATCCGGATTCGTCGAGGAACCCGCCTTCACCGACGCGGATTCGGTCCTGGCGATGCTCCGTGTGCCTCACCGTGATGAAGACGGCGGCGCAGGTCCTGTACCTCGTCCCCCGCCCGCAGGCCTCGACAGCCGGCTGTACGCAACGTCGCAGATGCGTCCCACCGGCCACCGGCCGGCCGCTCAGGGCCTCCTGACGCCGCGCGGATCGACTCCCGGATGAGGCTCGGGACGGTGCACCCCGCGGGGGCGGTAGCCCAGAAGCTGCTCCAGCCCCGTGAGGTCGGCGAGATACCAGACGATGGCCAGCCACATCTCGGTTCCCTGCAGACCCGGGACCGACTCGGCGTGAACGGGTGCGCCCGTGTGCGGTGCCTGAAATCCGAAGCCCTGGCCGGGTGTCCAGTGCGTGAGCGCGTCGGCGAGCAGACGCCGTGCCAGCGCGTCGGCCTCCTCGGTGCGGTAGCCCGACTGCCGGGTCAGCCACAGAGGGTGGGCGATGTCGAGGATGTTGCAGGCGTTCTGCCGCTCGGGTCTCGTGTACCGGACGTCCCGGGCGTGCTCGAGGACCGTGTCGATGACGCGTTCGGGATGGGCGGGCGGCAGCCCGAACTGCGCGAAGGTACCGCGTGAGGCCCGGTAGAAGCCGTTGACGATCTGGAGCAGCCCGTCGGAGGGTCGGGGGAGGCCCCACATACCGGTGCGTGGATCGGCGTGGGTGAGCAGCCAGCCGAACAGGGCTTCGTAGGAGCCGGGGTGGCGCTCCTCGTCGGCGAGCGCGTTCCAGAGATGGGCCGTCCCGATTATGTCGACCCAGTGTCCGGCGCTCCACGCGTTGTCGGACCACGGCAGCCGTTCCAGGTGGCCGGCCACGTCGGCGGCTCGTGCGTCCGCCACCACTCGGATCGGTGCGGGGAACGCACTGCCGAGCAGATCGAGTGCGTAACCGGCGCACAGCACGTGGTAGCCGGACTCCTCGTCGAACAGCGTCGGTTCGGGTCTGCGCTGACTGCCGTCCGGCAGGAGCGGTCCCACCATGCCGGTCGTCGGGTCCTGCCAGTCGCGCAGCCTGCTGATCTGACGGTCGGCCGGCAGCTGGCCGGGCGCTCGGCCGAGGAGCATGTCGGCGATCTCGATCGCGTCGCACTGCGCGCGGACCGTCGGTGTGGCACCGGGCCGGTCGGTGAAGATGCCGCCGTCGGTCTTCCCGTCGAAGCACCGGCTCAGGACCTCCTCCACCTGGGCGCGCGCGGAGTCGCCGAACGACGCGACGGATCCGGCCAGATCACCCGGTCCGGCGGAAGCGGCCCGCTCCGTTCGGGGAGCACGCCATCGCAGCACCTTCGCCGGGTTGCCGGCGACGACCGATCCGGAGGGGACGTCCTTGGTCACCACACTGCCGGCTCCGACGACAGCGCGGTCGCCGATGACGACGCCGTCCAGCACCACCACATGGGAACCGATCCATACGTCGTTCCCGATCTGGATGCCCTTCGAGGTGAGCGGCTGCCGGAAGACCTCGGTGTCGGGATCCGACATGGTGTGGTTGAAGCCGAGAAGCGAGGTGTGCGCACCGATCCGTACCGCGTCACCCAGCCTGACCCGGCCGCGCACCACGGTGTAGGGGTTGATGGTGCAGTCACGGCCGGCGCGCAGAGATCCGGTCAGGTAGGCGCCCGCCGCGACGTACGAGCTCTCGCCCAGATCCAGTTCGGTGTTGTCCACCGAGGCGAGTTCCGAGATGTAGCACCGGTCGCCGTAGGTGTGGCCGGGGTGCTCCTCGAGCATGGCCTCCTGTAGGGCCGACTGCCGGGCGTGCTCCTCGGCGCCCGCCTCGGACCAGAAGGCCCACGGCGAGTAGTCGAAGCGGTGCCGGCCGGTCGACGGCGCCTGGACAGCGTGATCCTTCGTCACGTCTCCCTCTCGTACACATCTGGGCTCCGGGCTGATCGCCGCCACGCGCGTCGCGCCGGTGCGGGCACCTGGGCGGGGGCCGTACGACAGCCGTGCCACGGTTGACACCCGCTTGTAGAAAGCGCTTGCTGCGCACTCTAGGGCGGCTGCGGTCGAGGACACAAGAGGTCGGTGCGAGGTCCGGGCGTCACCGCGGCCGGCAGGACTCGGCGAAGGCCTGGTCGATCGGCGGGCGGTGTCGTGGCATTGATGCCGGGACAGATGCGGGGTGGCCGGCGAAGCCGCTCCGGGCCGGCGGTGCGCGCGTACACGCGGCGGTCAGGCCCGAGGCTCGCGGAGGACGCGCACGTCGTGTTCGGGCCGGCACTCCCCGGGCATCGCCCCTCAGGGCGCAGGCGCGCTCGGTCTCCGCATCCAGGTCGTCGACCTCGCCCGGCGCGGCAGCGCCGGGGGAATCGGGATTGCCGGGAGTGCGGTCTCCGAGTGTCGTCGTCCTGACCCCACAGTGCCCGACCTCGCCAAGGGCGCTAGTGCGCCCCGCTGTTCGTGAACCGGAGCGGACGCGGATCAGTAGCCGCTGTCGGTGTTGCTCGTCGGCTTGGTGGTGATCTGCTTGCCGTCGGTGCCGATGACGTACCACTTGGCACCGAACGCGTCGACGGCCTGCCCGTTGGTGTCGCCGGCCTTCTGGTCCGCATCGAACCGGTACAGCGGGTGCCCGTTGTAGGTCACCTGCTTCTTCCCGTCGCTGCGGGGTGTGGTCTTCAGCAGGTTCGACTTGACCTCCTTGCCTGCCGTCGGCGCGGCCGTGTCGAGCAGCGGCGGCCACGCCTTCGCGCAGGCCCCGGAGCAGTGCGACTTGTTCTTGGTGTCCTTGTCGAACACGTAGAGCGTCATGCCCTTGTCGTCCACGAGGGACTTGCCGTACGTGCTCTTCCTGACGGAGACGGTCGCGGAGGGGGACTTCGACGCGGCGACGGGCACGTCTGCCTGACGGCCGCCGCTCTGGAGCTCCGCGTCCGTGCCGCTAGTGCCGCTGCCCCCGGCCGGGTCCTCGGAACAGCCGGCCGCCGCTGCTACCAGCAGGGCCGCGGCCAGTGCGGTGGCAGTTCTGGTGTGGCGCTTCATCAGGTACTCCTCGGTCGTGTCGGCCACGTGGGCCGGGCCGCCGGGCCCAGTCCATCGCAGACGAGGGGCACCGGCCACCTGGGCGGGGCCGTCCGGTGCCGTCTCCCCGGCGAGGCTGCAATCCCCGACGGGGCCATGGCGGACGAGGGGTCCCGACTCCGGGCGGGCGGTCCGTCGCGCTCGGACAGGAGTGCCCGGACAGGAGTGCCCGGGCAGGAGTGCCCGGCGGCTCAGCCTCGGGTGTCCCGGTCACCGGGCCGGCATCGGTCCCGGCTACCTCCGACGGACCAGGAGCGGCAGGCTCCACCGCCGACCCTGTGCATGCGTGGCCGCGAACCGCGGTCCGCCGCTATAGGCTGAAAGATCCCATTTATCTGGAGGTCTTGTATGCGCCGTGACGGATTTCCTGCCCCGGATTCCGGGCTCCTCGTCACCCACTTCCTGACGGTCGCCGACGTCGCCCGGTCGCGCGCCTTCTACACCGATGTGCTCGGTGGTGAGGTGGTGCTCGAGGAGAACCCCTGCACCGTCAAGCTCGCCAATGGATGGATCATCATGAATCCCGGTGGCGGCCCCACCCCGGACAAGCCGGACGTCACCCTGCGCCCGCCCGCCGACCCGGGCACCGTCAGCAGCTTCCTCAACCTCCGTGTCGCCGACATCGAGGCGTGCCACCGCGAATGGAGTGCGAAGGGCGCTGAGTTCCTCACGCCGCCCATCGATCGCAAGGCCGAACTGCGGTGCTACCTGCGAGACCCTGACGGCTATCTCATCGAAGTCGGGCAGGCCACCGGCATGCTGCACGAGGTGTACGCCGACCCGCCCGCCGGTACGAGTCAGGACTGAACCGCGGGTCCCTGCCGGGCAGGGCGTGTCTGCCCATGATCTCGCCCTCGGCCGTCAGGGCCTCTGGACCTGGCCGAAGAGGGCGAGGGCTTCGGCGGGGTCCGGGCTCACGAGGCGCTCCAGGCCGCTCGTAGGGCGCTTCGCCCACCTGCCGGCCCGTACCCACATCTGCTCCTCGAAGGTGCGGACGGCCTCGTCCTGCCGTGACGGAGGAGATCGAGGACGGGAGCGGCCCAGCCGTCGAACAGCGCCAGCAGGCTCGGTCGTGTCGCCTCGGCGTCGGTCGGGTCCCGGTCGGTCCGCCGATCCAGCGGGGCGCGGAACCGGGCGTACACCTTGACGTGGCTGCCGGGTGCCGAGCGGTCCGCCCGGAGAGCGGGCGGACCGCGCACCGCCGTCTCAGACCGTCCTGATCGCAGGGTCGGAGACGCCCGGTGCGCCGGTTTCCACGTGGCCGGCGAAACGGCGCAGGAAGGTGGAGTCCGTGTCGGAGACCACCTCGACGTCGTACCAGCGGGCGGTCCCGCGCAGGTCGACCGTGTGGGACACGGTCGCGCCGGGCTTGACCTTGAAGGTCTGGGCCGCACCGCCATAGGTGTTGGTCACCGTCAGATCGACCGCGGTCGCGGCGGAGTTCGTCATGCTGAGCGTCAGGTCGCCACTGGTCGCCACGTGGCGGGCGGTGACCTCGGGGCCGCTCTTCCTCGCCGGACCCCGCCAGGCGCGCAGGAAGCCGTTCGGGCCCCAGACCGTGAGATCGATCTGGTTGCCGGTGGAGCCGCTCGTGCTCCAGGTGTCCGAGAGGGTCTTGCCGGCCTCGACGGTGTAGGGCCAGGGGCCGTCCGTGCGGTTGCCCGAGGTGCTGTGGAAGTGGGCGCCCAGGGTGGGGCCGCCGGCGAACGTGAGGGTGAACTTGCCGGTGGAGACGGTGGCCCGGCCGTCCACGTACGGGCTGTAGCCGAGGGCACGGGTCGGCTTGGAGCCCGCCTCCTGCTGGGGGAGGGTGCCCGTGGCCGGCGGCGTCGGGTGGTAGGACGGGTGGCGGTTCCTGTCCGGCGGCAGGTATCCGGCTGTGGAGGGCAGGGCTGCGGGAGCCGTGTCCGCGCGGGCGAACTCGAAGGCCGAGGTCAGGTCCCCGCAGACGGCGCGGCGCCACGGTGAGATGTTGGGCTCCCGCACCCCGAAGCGCTTCTCGATGAAGCGGATCACCGAGGTGTGGTCGAAGGTCTCGGAGCAGACGTAGCCGCCCTTGCTCCACGGCGAGACGACGATCATCGGCACGCGGGGGCCGAGTCCGTACGGGCCCGCCGCGTAGTTCCCCCCGCCCGGGTACAGGTCCTTCGACACGTCCGCAGTGGACAGGCCCCATGCGGAGGACGCGGGCGGGTACGGCGGGACCACGTGGTCGAAGAACCCGTCGTTCTCGTCGTAGGTGATGAACAGGGCCGTCTTCGCCCACACCGCAGGGTTCGCCGTGAGGGCGTCCAGGACCTGAGAGATGTACCAGGCGCCGAAGTTCGTCGGCCAGTTGGAATGCTCGCTGAAGGCCTCGGGTGCGGCTATCCAGGAGACCTTGGGCAGCGTCCCGCCGGTCACGTCCGCGCGCAGCCGGTCGAAGTAGGTGCCACCCGCCTTGACGTCGGTGCCGGTACGGGCCTTCTCGTACAGGGCACTGCCGGGCCGGGCGTTGCGGTAGTTGTCGAAGTACAGCAGGGAGTTGTCGCCGTAGTTGCCGCGGAACGCGTCGTTGATCCATCCCCATGACCCGGCCGCGTCCAGGCCGTCGCCGACGTCCTGGTAGACCTTCCACGAGATCCCGGCGGACTCCAGCCGCTCGGGGTAGGTCTTCCAGCTGTAGCCGGCCTCCTGGTTGCCGAGGACGGGGCCGCCACCCGTACCGTCGTTGCCGGTGTGCCCGGACCACAGGTAGTAGCGGTTGGGGTCGGTGGCCCCGATGAACGAGCAGTGGTAGGCGTCGCACACGGTGAACGCGTCGGCGAGGGCGTAGTGGAACGGGATGTCGTTCCGCGTCATGTACGACATGGTCGTGGCCGTCTTCGCCGGCACCCACTTGTCGTACTTGCCGTTGTTGTAGGCCTGGTGGCCGCCGGCCCAGTCGTGGTCGAGTCCTTCCAGGAACTGCATCCCGAGGTCGGCCACCTGCGGGTTGAAGGGCAGGATGTCCTTCGACCCGTTCGACTGGTGGAAGACGGACCTGCCGTTGTCCTGGAGCACCGGCCGGGGGTCCCCGAAGCCGCGCACCCCCTTCAGCGACCCGAAGTAATGGTCGAAGGACCGGTTCTCCTGCATCAGGACGACGATGTGCTCGATGTCCTGGATCGTTCCTGTGCTGCCTCGCGCCGTGATGGCGGCGGCTCTCGCGATGCTCTCGTTCAGCATCGTGAGGGCGGCGGTGCCTCCCGCTATGTGCAGGAACCTGCGACGGTCGAACTCTGTCATGGTGACGACCTCTGGGACGGTGGGGGGATCAGGGGCGGCCCCAAGGACAGCGGTCCCGGGGTACCGGACGGGGGTGGGTTCGTGACACCACGCCGTACACCTGGAGAACGAAGGCCCTCCCCGGCGGCACGGACCTGCCCACGTCGGCGGCTGGAGGGAGGGTACGGGCAATGCGCCTGCGCACAACAGGCCCCGGCGGCAGGCTCTTTGTCCGGATGCGTGACGCGGCCGTCAGGCCGTGGCTCCGGCCCCGTGGGAACAGCACCTCGTGTCGATACTCAAGCCCGTGGGCCGACCTCGGCTGCGACCAGGTCCGCGAGCCGCCGCGCGGTGTCGAAATGAGGCGTGAGACGGTTCTTGGTCATGGCGAAGGAGGTGCCCGTGGCGTGGTCGGCCCAGACGTAGCTGCCGCCGCCACCGGCCCAGCCGAACGTGGTGGGTGCCTCGTCCGGCCGAGTGCCGATCCGGCCGAGCGGATAGCCCAGAGCCAGCCGCGCCGGGTTGCCGAAGACCTGGTCGGTCCCTTCGAAGGCCACCGCCGTCAACTCCTCGAGCTGGTGCGGGCCGATGAGCCGCCGTTGCCGCAACGCGGGCATCCCGGTCACCGGCTCGGCCACGTGTGACGGGTCTGGCTGGATGCCGGCAGCTTGCCGAAGGCGAGTCCGACGGTCGGCGCAACCCGGTACAGCCTGGTGTCACCGGCGACGACGGCCTCTCCCGGCCCGTGCCACGAACCCTCGGGAGCGGTCAGATGCGCGCCGTACTTCAGCTGGAAGTCCGCGACAGCCCGTTCACTGTCGGAGCGCCCGTCCACCACGGCTGCGACACCCTCGATGACGATGTCCACGCCGGTCAGGGCGTTCGTGCCCGTCGTCAGGACACAGCGGGACTCGTGCTCGAGGTTTCGGGCCTTGCGCTCCTGACCGCCCGTGGTGAAGAACATGCCGCCCAGACTCCACGCCGCCGGCAGCGGCGTCACGTGAGGTCGCCCGTCGGGCCGCACGGTGGACAGCCAGAACACCTCCGCCTCACCGATGACCGCCAACGCCGACGCCCATGGCGTCGCTCGCGCGTCCGGGGACGAGAACGGCCCCAGCACGGCATCCGGTTCACTGTTCAACTCGCCACATCCTCGATGAAGTGTGTTCAGCCGACCGGCACCCGTCGCCTCCGGTGCGGACGGGCGTGCCCGGCGGCCCCCCGTCCGAAGCCGTCACAGCGGTGGTCACCCGGCAGCTCGCGGACGGCAGCCGCAGGCCCGATCCTGCCGCACCACGGAGTGCCGGAGCAGCAACCGACGCCACGAGCTCTCCGGACGGCCACTTGACCAGCCCTGGGAACAGCCTTCGGTGGAGGGGGCGATGTGTCAGCACGGCACATTTCAACTAAGCTAAACCTAACCTAATTACGGAATCTCTTGTTCGTCAGGATTGGTCCTTCGATGTCCGAATCGCACGCAGCCCGTCAGATGCCACCGCAGCGGCCCATGTTCGCGACGGTCGCGGAGGTGCGCCGACTCGCGTCACGCATGGTCCGGATCACGCTGGTCGGCGACGACGTGGGTGACTTCGACTACGCAGGCCCCGACCACCTCGTTCGGCTCTTCCTGCCGGTCGGCGACGAGCTGCGACTGCCGGCCGGCCCGGACTGGTGGACCGAACTGCAGGCGATGCCTGCCGACCGGCGCCCGGTGGTCCGGAACTACACGGTCCGCCTCATCGATCATGCACGTCGCCGGCTCGACGTCGACTTCGCGCTCCACGGGGACAGCGGGCCGGCGTCCGCCTGGGCCGGTGCCGCCGAGCCGGGCGACAGGGTCGGCATACTCAGCGACGGTGCCCGCTACCGGGCGGGTGACGCGGACTGGCAGCTTCTCGTCGGCGACGAGACGGCTCTGCCCGCCATCGCGTCCATGCTCGAAGGGATCCGCACCCCGGTCCACACGTTTCTCGAGGTCCAGGACGAGGGGGACGTGCTCGACCTGGCGCGCGAGGTGAACTGGCTCCACCGCTCGGGCACTCACGGCTCTGCCGGCTCTCGAACGGTGGAGGCTCTGCGTGGCCTGTCCTTCCCTCCCGGTACGCCGTACGTCTGGGTGGCCGGCGAGTCCACACTGGCCACGTCCGTGCGCCGCTACCTGGTGAACGAGCGTGGTATCGACAAGGAGCGGATCTACTTCTGCGGTTACTGGCGTCGGACGGCGTCCGCCGCCCGAGCGACCGCCGAGGCGGAACGTGAGCCGGCGCACGCCTGACCGGATGTCGGCACCGGGCGGCTGACATCCTGCCACGAGGCCTCGCGGCGCCGGACGCCGTGTCCCCGCGAGGTCTTGCGGCGCCGCCGGACTGCCCGCGCGGCATCGAGCCATCGCCGCGTGCGGACCGGCCGGCAACTTGTGTCCCGCGCCGGTCAGCTCCTCGGGCTCCGCCGCCTCGGTCAGCTCCTCGGGCTCCGCCGTCTCGGCCAGTGCCTGCCACCACGCCTCCGCTCCGATGAGGCAGGTGACGGTCACGGCCTCCCAGAGGAACGCGCTCCTCGGCCCGGCGGCCGGACCATTCCGTGTCACCTCACCCTCGAGCGTGCGGCGTGGGAGTCCTCCGTAGAAAGGCACCTCGGCCGCGCGACGGGCGACCACGGCGGCGGTGGAGCCACCGCCGCGAAGATTCATCTGGTGCGTGCAGGCCAGGCATCGTCCGATCGTCACGTCGCCATGGGTGTCCGTCAACCACGCGCATTCATCCGTCGAGGGCCGCGGTCATGGTGTCGAGGTCTGTCAGCAAGGCTGTCAGCCGCCGCGCCGGAACAGTGTCGATCAATGCGTCCCTCGACGGCGTAGACGGCACCGCGGGCCGCACGCAGGCGCAGCCTGAGGTCGGTGTGCTCGCGCTCGGCGCGGGGCTGTCCGGCTCGCTCACCGACGAGAAGGCTTCCCTTGCCGTACTCGACCGCTACGTCGGGCGTGAGGGAACTTCATCGTCGACGCCGCACGGCGAGGAGTCGATCACCCGGGGCCTGGGAGAGCGCGAGGACCGCGTGGGGCGCGACGCCGCCGGCCCCGACGACTGCCGGGCACTCCGGTACGGCGACTCTCAGAGGCGGACGACGACCAGGGCGATGTCGTCCTCGCCGCCCCCGGTGACGCCGAGCCGCGCCAGCAAGGTGTCCGCCAGCCGGGCAGGCGTGAAGCCGGTCATGCCGCCCAGCGCCCTTCTGAGCAGATCCAGACTGGTGTCGATGTCTTCCCCACGACGCTCGATCAGCCCGTCGGTGTAGAGGATCAGTGTGTCGCCACGGTGGTAGGCGGCGCTCGCCTGCGGGCGCGGTACGTGCTCAGGTCGCGCGCCCAGCGGAGGGTCGGTGGCGTTCTCCAGCAACTCGTGCGTGCCGTCGCTGTGCAGCAGCACCGGCGGAAGGTGGCCGGCACTGGAGTAGACCAGCAGATTCGACCGGACGTCGACGAGCACCGTGACCGCGGTGGTCGCAAGAGCGCCCTCGACCGAGCGGGCGTACATGCCCAGTACCTCGAGTGCCTGGGCAGGCCCGGTCACCGCCCGGCTGGCCGCGGACAGAGCGCTCCGGAGCATCCCCATCACGGTGGCGGCCTCCAGGCCGTGACCGACGACGTCACCGACGGCGACGGTGAACCGCCCGTCGGCCAGATCGACCGTGTCGTACCAGTCGCCGCACACGTTCAGAGAGCCGATCGCGGGCAGGTACCGGACAGCGACATCCTCGTGGCGGGCCAGATCCGGCGAGTGCAGCATCGACTCCTGCAACGTGACCGCGACCTCCCGCTCCCGCCCGTGCGCGGCACGCAGTTCCTCGTTCAGACGCTGCAGCTCACGGGCCCTGACATACAGCTCGGCCTCCATCCCCTCCTCCCTCGCGGTCAGCTGCTCACCCGCCGCGCGGTCGGAGGTCCGGCGAGCCCGGACGAACGCGGTCACGTCCTCCACCCGGTGGATGATCCACGCCACGTGCCCGTCCTGGTCGAGGACGGGAGTGTTCACCGTCGACCACCAGCGCTCCTCGAACGTCCCCGGCCGCGTGGTCACGGGGATGTCGTACCTCTGCATGGCCAGCACGTCCGACTTGCCGGCAGCCAGCACCCGGCCGAACGACGCTTCCACGTTCCGCACCCAGTCCGCGTCCGGATCAGCCGGGTTGTCCGGAAAGGCATCGAACACGTACTGGCCGACCAGGTCGTCCCAGGTGCGGCGGGTCGCCCGCAGGTACGCCACATTGACATCGACGATCACGAGATCCGATGCCAGCACCAGGTAGGGACTCGGTGTCGCTGCGAACAACGACCTGTAATCCAGTTCGGGCTTCACACGCTTCCGCCCCGTGCGCATCCTCGGCCGCGACGGCCCTGGCCCTCCCACGCTATGCGGCACCCTCACGCCTCGCGCGCTGTGGCACCCGCCCGGGAGCCGTCGCAGGGCCGGCCGGCCGCCTCGTGCAGACCCCGGACGCGAGGACGCGCACAGCCACGGACAGGACGGACCTTCCCCGGGACCTCTGGTACGCACTGTGGGACAGGAAGAACACGGCCACCACGGACCGGCCGTGTAAGCCCACGCGGTTCACCGGCCACGTCGGCGATCCTCCTCGCGGTGACCGCGTCGCCCTCCACCGTGACCTGGTCCGGACAGCCGGAGCGCGGAAGCCGATCGGTTCACCCGACCTGATGAGAGGCGGGCCCGCACAGGGCGGGCGGGGGTCGCTCGCGCCATGAGATCCTGCGCGTCGCGATGAGTCCCGCGACGTCCGGCGGCCCGCCGTCGTACTGTCGAACCCGTCACCGAGGAGGACTCCCATGCGTAGCGTCACCTATTCGATGAGCGTGTCACTCGACGGCTACATCGTCGGACCGGACGGCGGCTTCAACTGGACGACGCCGAGCGACGAGGTCTTCCGCTTCTTCATCGACGAGATCCGGGGTGTCGGCGTCCACCTGATGGGGCGAAGGCTCTACGAGACGATGCTGTACTGGGAGACCGCCGACCAGGACCCGTCCGCCGACCCCTCCGCACTCGAGTGGGCGTCGCTCTGGAATCCGCTGCCCAAAGTGGTGTTCTCCCGCACGCTGACGGCGGTTCAGGGTACTGCCCGCCTTGCCTCCGGTGGCCTTGGGGAGGAGATCGAGCGGTTGCGGGCGGAGCCGGGGGAGGGCGACATCGCGATCGGCGGTGCGACTCTCGCCGCCGAGGCTGCCGCAGCAGGTCTTATCGATGAGTACCGGCCCACGGTCTACCCGGTCCTGCTCGGCGGCGGAACTCCGTTCTTTCCCCGGCACGAGCGCCGCGTGGATCTCGAACTCCTCGAGACCCGCGCCTTCAACGCGCAAGTGCTCCATCTCCGCTACCGCGTGGCGCGCCAGGAGACGGCGTCCGAGTAAGGCACGTCCAGCGGCCATGGATCACGCCTCGGGTGGAGGAGGACGACGGTCCGGCATCTGACCGGCTCCCGTCGCGGTAGCCGGCCGAGCGACCTGAGATCCGGCAACTCCGGCCCGGGTGCGCGGTGTTCGTGCGGGACGCACCGAATCATCGGCTCAGGCGGCGGGGACGTACGCCGTTCCGACTGGGAGGTCAACCCGGTCACGGACGACCAGCTTCGGCCCACGGGAGTCGGCGTTGTCCTCCAGGAGCCGACGGGTGGCGGCATCCTGCGTGGCGACCGACAACACCGTGTCCGTCTCGCCGCACCGACGGTGGGCGCGGAGGACGGCGCTGGCGGTGGCGGGGGTGGCTGCGGCGAGGCCGATGACGAGAAGCACGGACGAAGGCCGGTAGGTGTGGACGAGGTCCGTGATTCGCGTGGCCAGTCCAGCGCGCCCGCTGATGCCCGGGTCCTCGTCGACGGTGATGACGAGGACATCGTGTTCAAGTCTGTGACACAGCATGGTGACCTCCGTTTCAGGCCCGCCCACGGGCCTGTGTGCACTGCGTCTGCCCTTTGCGCCTGCTCTCATGCAACGGACCCGTGCACTCGGACGAGAACACATGAGGACGTCCGTCCGGGGCCCCGTCGAGTACCTCGGATCCGGACCTGCCGGGCCTTCCGCCCATCGGCGTGCAGGTTCACCCGCCCGAAAGGATGAACAGGCCTCCGTACCCCGCGTGTCCTCGGCCTCGAGCCCGCACTGTGCGTGAGGGGACAGCCGTGGTCTGCCTGCCGAAGGGCGCGGCGGCGGGTGAGGGGAGTGGTGGCAGTGGAGACAGCCAAGGGGCCGCGGGTATCGCTGCGGGACAGGGCGGGTTACCGGTTCGACCGCACGCTGGCCCGTTCCACCGGGACCTTGATGGGCTGGCTCGTGATCACTTGTCTGGCCGTCGTCGTGCCGGTGAGCACGGTGCTGGTGTGGACGGATCCGGGGGCGCCCAGGTCGGTGTCCGGACGGCTGAGCGCGGCGTGGCGAACCAGTGCGGAGACGCTGCGTCTGGGCGCGGCAACCGGCACGCCGCTCCGTCTGGTGCTCTCGGCTGTGCTCGGACTGGTCGCCCTGCTGTGCGTGTCGACCCTGGTCGGAGTGATCACGACGGGCCTTGCGGAGCGGATGGCTGAACTGAGCCGCGGTCGGTCGACCGTCCTGGAGCGGGGCCACGTCGTTGTGCTCGGCTGGTCGGATCAAGTCACCACAGTGGTCCACGAGTTGGTCGCGGCCCGAGCCCCGCACAGGCCGCGGGCCATCGTGTTGCTCGCCGACCGGGACAAGGTCGAGATGGAGAGGCTCCTGACCGCCCGCGTCCCCCCGGCCGCCCGCGCCCTGATCATCTGTCGCAGTGGTCCTGCCAGTGACCCGGACGTGCTTGCGCTCGTCAGTCCGCGGACAGCGAGTAGCGTCCTCGTGCTTCCGTCGGCGGAACCGACGGCCGACGCCGAGGTGCTGCGCGTTCTGCTGGCTCTGCGCGCGGTTCTCGGTGAGGGTGCGGACGGGCCGCCGGTGCTCGCGGCGGTCCGGGACGACCGGTACCGGGCTCCGGCACGACTTGCTGCCGGCCCGCGCGGCACGGTGCTGGAGACCGACACGGTCGCGGCCCGGCTGATCGCGCAGTGCGTCGGCCGGCCCGGTCTCTCACTCGTCCTCGGTGACCTTCTCGACTTCGCGGGCGACGAGTTCCACCTCGCCGATGCCGCCGCGTTCCATCATGGATCCTTCGGCGAAACCCTGTTGGGTCACCCGAACTCGTGCGTGGTCGGACTGCTCACGCCCGAAGGCCGTACGCTGCTCAACCCGCCGGTGGACACCGTCGTCGTGCCGGGAAGCCGCCTCATCGTGCTCGCCCGTGACGACGTCAGCACCCGGGTCGGGGTCTGCCGGCACCTCGTCGACCCCTCGGTGATCCTTCCGGCCTCCTCCGTGCCTGACCGTTCGACCCGGCTGCTGCTGCTCGGCTGGAACCGGAGGGCTGCGCTCGTGGTCGGTCAGCTGCGCCGTACGGCCCGTCCCGGATCCGTGCTGGACGTGGTCACCGACAGCGCCGTACCCGGCCCGAGGCAACCTGAGCCGGAGGACATGGAGGCGAGCGGGCACGATGTGCGCTTCCGGTCGGCGGCGCTGTCGCGACCCGAGACCCTTCTCGGGCTCGACCTGACGCCGTACGACGGGCTGGTCGTCCTCGGCCCGGACCAGGGCGAAGGCCCGGACCACCCCGACGACTGGACTCTCATCACCTTGCTGGCCCTGCGACTGCTGGAGGAACGCACCGGACATGAGGTCCGCCTGGTCACCGAGCTCGTCGATGACCGGAACCGCCCCTTGGCGCCGGTCAACCAAGGCTCCGACGTGATCGTCAGCGGGAAGCTGACCGGCCTCCTCATGGCCCAGATCGCACAGAACCGCCATCTGGCCCCCGTCTTCGACGAGCTGTTCTCCGCGGAGGGCGCCGGCGTGTGTCTGCGACCCGCCTCTGGGTACGTCCTGCGGGACGCCGAGGCCACTTTCGCCACCCTCGTCGCCGCGGCACGCGACCGGGGGGAATGCGCCATCGGCTACATCAGCCACGACGCGCGCACGGAGCCCACCACCGGCCATGGGGTCCGGCTCAACCCGCCGAAGGACGAGCGACGTGTCTGGAGCGCCGAGGACCACCTGGTGGTGCTGGCGACGAGCCCCGGCGCGATGTCGACCCCAGCCCCCGACCCGGCCGACGACACCGGCGCCACCACCTCTGCCGCGCCGTGAAGGCCGACGCACCGACCGGTTGGGGACGCCCCGACGCGAGACGCCGGTCGGCTCCTCCGGGTAGGGGAGCCGACCGGCGTGCGGTGTGCTGTTGCGCAGGGTCCCGCGTCAGGCGTGGCGGCGGTTGCCGATGACGAGACGGTAGAGGGCGAGGAGGATGATCGAACCGGCGATGGCGGCGACCCAGGTGGAGAGGTCGAAGAAGCCGTCGATGGAATCGACGCCGAAGATGACCTTCCCGAGCCAGCCACCGAGAAGACCGCCCGCGATGCCGATGAGCATGGTGATGATGATCCCGCCGGGGTCCTTGCCCGGCATCAGCGCCTTGGCGATGAGGCCTGCGAGCAGTCCGATGAAGATCCAAGCGATGATGCCCATGATGCGTCTCCTGCCGCGTCGTACCGCGTCGTGTGTAACTGGTGTCAACACGTCGTCTGCACCGTCCGGACACTTTCAAACGCCATGGGCACGACTCCGTCATATCCGGCCCCCGCCGCCGCGAGGACGTTGTCCACCGGCAGGGCGCGGTGTGGGTCACTCCCGGGGAGTTCGAGGAACTGGTGGAAGAGCTGGGGGCCGTCATCGCCCGCCGCACGCCGCAGTGCCGGTGGAGACGGCGTCCGGCACATCAGCCTCGCCCTGGCGCCCTCCAAGGCCAGGGAGACGGACGGCACGGGAAGAGCGCCTTCGCCTGACGCCGGGCGAGGGCCGGTGGTCCGGATCGGCCCCAAGGGCGGCACAGAAGGGGGCCATTGGGCGGATATCGAGAGGTGATCCGTGACACGGTGCGGCGTGTCGGGCACCTCTTGACGGACAACCCTGCTCGCGGCGCCGCACGAACTTCCTCGTAGCCGAGCGCCCGCGACACACGCCCTCAAGGAATGGCATGTTCACGAACAAGACTCTGGCTCGGTCCGTCCAAGCTCTGTGCGTCGGCACCGCGGCCACCTTCGCTCCCATAGCCCTGGCCCCCCACGCCTCGGCCGCGACGCTGCCGGTGGCGTGCAGCGAGACCGCTCTGCGGAACGCCATCAACACCGCCAACGGCACCCCCGGCAGCGACACCCTCAACCTGGCACCCGGCTGCACGTACGGGCTGTCGGACGAACTGCCCCCCATCACCACGCCGATCGTCGTCAACGGCAACAGCGACACCATCACCCGGACCTCGGGGACGTTCCGCATCCTCACGGTGAACGGCGGTGCTCTGACTCTCCGGGCGGCCATCCTCAGCGAGGGCGATGCCACGGGCAGCATGATCGCGAACGGAGCAGGTGGCGCCATCGTCGTCACCGGCAACGGCAGCCTCAACCTCAGCGCCGGCGTGATTCGGTCCAACGACGCCAACTTCGGCGGTGGCATCAGTGTGTTCAATGGCTCCCGGGCCCAGATCAGCGCGAGTGTCTTCACGCAGAACACGGCGACCCAGAACGGCGGAGGCATCGTCAGCGACGGCGTGGTGACCGTCAGCGCCTCACAGATCAGCGGCAACACGGCGAACCAGAGGGGCGGCGGCATTGCCAGCATCGGAACACTGACGGTCAGCGCCAGCAACCTCGTGAACAACACCGCACCGAACGGAGGGGGCGGCCTTGCCAACGGAGTGCCCGCAGCCCCCGGTGGCACCTCCACGGTGATCGCCAGCAACATCAGCAACAACAACGCCGGCGGTGCAAACCCCGGTGGCGTCTACAACAACGGTGGCACAGTGACCCTCCGCGCCAGCCGGGTTGCCGCCAACACCCCGAACAACTGCCTCAACAGCCCGAGTCCGGTCCCCGGCTGCTTCGGCTGATCAGTGCCCTTGCAACGGCTGTCGCGCGGTGCCCTGCACCGCGCGACAGCCCGTGCCATTTCCGGGCCCGTCGCGCCGAGTTGCTGCCGATACCCGTCGAGGTTCGCGATCCCCTCCGGCGTCTGCGGCGGTCACTCCACGTGCCTGGACAGCACGGGTCTGCCAACTCCCTCAGCCGCGTGCAGCCTTCTCCCCGGCACGCTCGGCGACCGGTACGTCCAGGGGGCGGGCCAGACCGACCACGCCTTCGTCGAGACGCTGCAGATGGCGCAGTACGCGGAACGTCACGGTGCCGGACGGCGGGGTGCCGGACCCGTCGTCCCGAAGCGTGGAGGCGATGCTGGCGGCCGACTGGATCTCGCCGCCGACGCCCTTGTCGCCCACATGGGCGGAGAGTACCTCGATGTTGTGCCCGATGCGCCGTCCCGCCCGGTGCAGACGGGGGTCGGCCGCGACGGTCTTGCTGTGCGGCACGAGCTCGGCGGTCGCCGCGAGCGAGCGTGCGTGGTACGCACACGTCTCCAGCAGCGCCACCAGATAGCGCACGGTCTGCCGGCGGCCCCGCAACGGGGTGATCGGGTAGGTCAACGGATTGGTGGAGTCACGCAGTTCGTCGAGCGCCGTGTCCAGGCCGCGGGCCTTGCCGAGCAGATCGGACGACGGCCCTCCGCTGAGCTGCTCCACCGCGGCGGAGGCTACATCCCCCAGCCTGTCCAGGACGGTACCCAGCAGTTCGTCGGTACGGCGGTCCGTGTGCACCGGCAGGATCAGCACCGCGGCGATGACCCCGCAGGCGGCGCCGATGGCGGTCTCCTCGATGCGCAGCACCAGGACGTCGAAACTGTACGAGTTGAGAAGGGTGTAGAGCAGACCCAGCATGGCCGTGACGAAGAAGGACATCACCGCGTAGGACAGGGGAGCGGTGAAGAACATCGCGAAGATGAAGACGAGTACCAGGGCGAACGCGACCCAGGTGTGGTCACCGACCAGTCCCGCCAGCGCGACTCCGGCCACGGCGCCCAGGAGGGTTCCCAGGAGCCGGCGGTAGCCCTTGACCAGGATCTCACCGGTGGAGGCGGTGTTGAGGAAGACCACCCAGCACGTCAGAACGGCCCAGTACCAGCGCTGGGTGGAGAGGAGTTCGCCCCCGATCATCGCCAGGACCGAGCCCACCGACACCTGGAAGGCAGCCCGTGTGGTGGGGCGCTGCAATCCCGTACGGTCGTCACCCCCGGGCTCCTCGGTGGAGGCGAGCGCGATGTCCTCCGCGTCGAACTCCTCGCGCGAACGGGTGGTCGCCGGTGAGTCGTCGGACTCGTCCTGCGGCCCGTCCAGAGCCAGTCGCAGACCGAGGACGGATCGTGCCGCCTCACCTATGCCGCGGAAGGCGTCCTGGATTCCCGCGGGGGCGGGGGGAAGCTTCTCCTCGTCGCGGTAGCCGAGCAGCCTGTTGCGGATGTGGGCGACCGCCGTGCCTCCCTCCCTCGACGCGGGCCGGTCCACCAGGAGATGGAGCGCCTTGAGGTCGCGGCGCAGGGCCATGGTCGCGTCGTCCTCGGCAGGCTTCCAGTCCCCGGTGAGCGGCACGGGCGCGTGAGGCAGATGAAGGGTGAGGGTGTCCGCACGCTCGGCACTCCGGGCGTTCAGCAGCAGCATGCCGAGCCGCTCCGTGGAGATCTCGGCGTCCGCGACCCGGCGTTGCAGCAGCGCCGCCTTGTCCGCGTCCTGGGTGCCCTCCTCCAGACGGCCCTGGATCATCAGAGCGGCTTCGTGCAGCCGCGCGGTGCTCCGCCGCATGTCGTCGAGCACCTTCTCCAACTGCTCGGGTTCGGCGTCGAGCAGTTCGATCTGCAGGGAGACGAGCTGGGCGACCCGTGTCCGGAAGGCATCGCGCAGTCGCGTCAGGACGCGCCGAGGTGTCTCCGGGACGACGGCGAACCGCACCACCGCACTGCAGCCGAACCCGATGACCAGGGCAAGACAGAGTGCGGGCAGGGCAGCCGTCGAGGCGCCGACGAACAGGGAGAGGAAGTAGATCTGAAAGCCGATGAGGCCGAGTGCCGTGCCCCGGTCGCCGAACCGCCGGCAGTAGACGGCGCCGAAGATGAGTGCGACGAAGAAGAGGTCGCCCACGATGACCTGAGAGGTCAGCAGCGCACTGAGCGACGTGGCGGCGAGTGCCACCGGCAGGCCCAGAGCGAGGGTGACCGCCTGGTCGCGTACGAGAGTGTCCTTGATCGCGAAGGTCGCGGTCATCGCGGTCATCGCACCGGCGACCATGTGCGTGACATCGGTGCCGAGCACCGCCAGGACCATCAGCGTGAGTCCGATCGCCGCGACGGTCCGCAGCCCCGCGCTGAGCCGGAGCAACCCCGGGTCGGACGCCGCGAACCGATCCCACATCATGGCCCCGCCCCGCCGCCGCACTGCCCTCACCCTGCACTTTCTTCCGCTGTCCGCCACGATCCACGCGCTGTTCAGCATCGCACGGTGGGGAACCGGAGGACGAACGCAGGTCTACGTCCTGTCCGATCGCGGTCCGGTCGCCTGTTCCGCGACTGCGTTCCGGGGGAGTCCGCGAGGAACCGGGACGCGTGTGCGGAGCGAAGCAGGGCACGTGCGGAGCATGGCAATCCTGAGGAAAGTCGCACGCCCCCTGCTCGCCTCCGTCTTCGTCTCCGGCGGGTTCCGCACGCTTCGGGCCCCGCACTCCGTGGCCGGTGCGGCCGAGCCGGTGGCCCGGCCCGTCGCGGTGCGCGTTCCGCAGCTTCCGGACGACACGGTGCGACTCGTGCAGATCAACAGTGCCGTGCAGGTCGGTGCCGGAGTGCTCCTCGCCGCCGGTCGGTTCCCGCGAGCCTCCGCTCTCGCGCTGGCCGCCTCGCTGGTGCCCACGACCCTGGCGGGGCACGCCTGGTGGAAGGCGCAGGACCCTGAGGAACGAGCACGTCAGCGTGTGCAGTTCACGAAGAACCTCTCCTTGCTCGGGGGGCTGCTCATCGCGGCGGCGGACACCCATGGCAAACCCTCGCTCGCCTACCGCTCACGGGCCGCGGCTACTCTCGGAGCGCGTAGCGCCCGCAGCACGGGAAACGCCGTGGGTGCCGCGGTGGCGGACAGGGCGCAAGCCGTCAGGTCGGCAGCCGGTGCCGTTCGGGAACACCTCCCGACCGGCTGACGCCTTCGAGGCCGGCCCTGGTTCCTCCGCCGGGTGAGCACTCCGCGGAGGAACCGGGCCCCAAGCGAGGAACCCGCCTGTGGGCGGGCATGCCTGTGCGCATGCCCGCCCACAGGCGGGTTCGGGGTGGTGGAGCGTCACGTGGGCACGTCGGCGGCGCGCGGTGCGACGCGTCAGAGGTCGGCAGCGCCATGACCCGAGCCTGCGACGAGCCGCCGCCCCGGCTGCGGGAGCCGAGCTTCCGGACGGGCAGGCGTGCCGGACATCCGAAGGCGGCACCCGCGAGGTCGCGTGATGCGGCGGCACGACACGTTCGTGTGCAGGAAACGGGTGGTCTCTCAGGCCAGCATTCCCGCCCGGAGCTTGCCCAGGGTGCGGGTGAGCAGACGGGAGACGTGCATCTGGGAGACGTCGAGCTCCGCGCCGATCTGGGACTGCGTCATCTCCTGGCCGAACCGCATCTCGATGAGCCGGCGCTCGCGGTCGTCCAGCTTTTCCAGGAGCGGCGCCAGAGCGTGCAGGTTCTCCACCGTCTCCATGGCGGAGTCCGGCTCACCCAGGATGTCGGCGAACGTCCTGGACGCCGCCCCCGTGGTCTCACCGGTGTCCGTCGGCATGTCGAGCGAGCCGGCCGTGTAGCCGTTCGACGCGATGATGCCTTCGATCACCTCGTCCTCCGTACGGTCCAGATGCTCGGCCAACTCCTTCACCGTCGGATCACGGTCGAGCCGGACGGAGAGCTCGTCCTTGGCCTTGGCGAGCTCCACGCGGAGTTCCTGCAGGCGTCGGGGGACGTGGACGGCCCAGGTGGTGTCCCGGAAGAAGCGCTTTATCTCCCCGACGATGTAGGGGACGGCGAAGGTCGCGAACTCGACCTCCCGCGAGAGCTCGAACCGGTCGATGGCCTTGATGAGGCCTATGGTGCCGACCTGGGTGATGTCCTCCATGTCGCCGCTGCCCCTGTTGCGGAAGCGGCGGGCGGCGAAACGGACCAGGGAGATGTTCATCTCGACAAGGGTGTTGCGCGCGTACTGGTATTCGTGCGTGCCCTCTTCGAGGACCTGCAGGCGCTCGAAGAAGAGCGTCGACAGAGCCCGGGCGTCCTTCGGCGTGACCTTGCCGGCGTCCTCGATCCAGGGCAGTTCACCTATGCGTTCCGGCAAGGCCTCGGGGGCCGACACCTCATCAGTACGTACGGTTCCGGCTGTCTGTCCAGCGATCACTGGTCCCACCCTCCCTGGTGCTGAGTGCGCTTTCAGACGAGCCCCTGCCCTGCCTCGGAAGCCCTATGCGCGAGGAACCACTTTTTCTTGCTGTGAGGAAACAGTTGTCCCTGGACATCGTAAGATGAGCAGTGCCGTCCACCGGTGCGATCCTTCGCCGCGCCGTGCTGGATCGGGTACAGGCCCCGTACGCTGGAGGCCGGGGGCCGGGGCCCGGAAGCGGTCCGGGTTTCGGCGCAGCACGACGAGAAACAGGATCACGTGGACAGATTCGCTGCGGTCGAGCGGGAGCTGCGCAAGGCCGCGCCCCATCGGCTCCTCGACGTCGTCTCGGCGGCTCTGCGGGAGCGGTTCGACGTGCGGAACGTGTCGTTGCGGCTCGCCGACTACGGCATGACCACACTCCAGGTGGTGTCCGAGGTGCCGATCGCCGAGCCGGTGCCCGTGCACGACAGCCCGCAGGGCAGGGCCTTCGGAGCGCAGGAGCCGTATGTGGAGCCTCGCAGCACGCCGGGACCGGTGGTCGTGCACCTCCCGGTGACCGTACGGGGCGACCGGCTCGGTGTCCTGACCGTCACGGCGTCCGAGGAAGGCTGTTCCCGGACGGATCTGGCGGAGATGCAGCAGATCTGCGAAGCGCTCGGCCACGAGATCCTGGTGGCCGAGCGGGACACCGACCTCTACCTCCTCGCCCGACGTGCCACCCGGCTGACGCTGGCCGCCGAGATGCAGTGGCAGTTGCTGCCCGGTCGCTCCGTGTCCCGCCCCGAATTCAGGATGGGCGCCCATCTGGAGCCCGCGTACGCGATCTTCGGCGACAACTTCGACTGGTCGGTTTCGGCCCATCACCTCACGCTCACCGTCACCAACGGCATGGGCCAGGGGATGGAGGCGGCCCTGCTGGCCAATCTCGTCGTCAACGCGCTGCGGAACGCCCGACGGGCCGGCCTCGACCTCGCCGGTCAGGCCAGCCTCGCCGACCAGGCCGTCTACGCGCAGCACCGTGGTGCGCTGCACGCGGCGGTCCTGCTGCTGCGTTTCGACCTCGCCACGGGTGAGGTGGAGGCCGTGGACGCGGGATCCCCCCGGATGTGGCGGCTGAGGGGGCGCACCGTCGATGCCCTCGAGTTCGACGCGCAGCTCCCGCTCGGCATGTTCGAGGAGACGGAGTACGTGGTACAGCACCTGCGCGTAGAACCCGGCGACCGGCTGTTGATCGGCAGCGACGGGGTCTACGAGAGCGCCTCGGGCGCGGGGGAGTACTACGGGCAGCGCGCCCTCGCGCGGTCGCTGTCCGCGCACCGCTTCCTGCCGTCCGAGCAGGTGCCTCTGGCGGTACTGCGTGACCTGCGGGACCACAGGGGGGCCGCACCGCTGGACGACGACGCCCTGGTGGTCTGCCTGGACTGGTTCGCCCGGCGATCCTCCACCGGAGCCGCGTCCGTGTGAGCCGAGCGGGCGAACCGGTCCGTCTTCACCCGGTCGACCGCAAGGGTCTCGCCCCGTCGCTGTCCTGCCCCGCGGCTGCGGCCGCGCCGCGGAAGGCCCTGAGCCCTTCGAGGAGCGAACGCCGTGCCTTGGCGGGCATGGCGTCGATGGTGGCCATGAGAATCTCTTCCCGGCGCGTGCGCAGGTCGACGAGGTACGCCCTGCCATGGCTGGTCAGCCGGAGCTCCAGCTCGCGGCGGCTCACCGGGCTCGGGGCACGCTCCACGAACCCGGTGGCCTGCAGCCGGTCGCACAGCCTGCTGACCGAGGGCGAGGCCGATCCCAGGGCCTCGGCGAGCATGCGCAGATTGATGCCCTCCTCCCGGTCCAGCGTGTACAGGACACGGAGCTGGGAGGGGGAGACCGGGCCCGTCGGGACGGCGTCGCGTCCGTGTTCCCAGAGGACTTCGAGGAGTTCGACGAATTCGGAACCCTCACGGGCCGCGTCCCGGGACCGCTGGTCGGCTTCGGGGTTCAGGCCCATTTCGATGACACTCCGATTCGGCATTGCCTCACTGGTCCGTCCGGCCACCGGACCGAGCGAGGCGCCGGACATCCGATGCGCTCGTGCGGAAAGCCAGGACAAGGGTTCCGGGACACACGCGTGGCCCCGAATATCGTACCCCTGACCGCCGCGGACTTCCGAGAGTCGCGTCCGGCACCCATATGTTGCCATGCGGCAACAGTTGTCATCGGGTACGGTTCCGCAGGCGACATCCGATGCGTGATCATTCGGCGGTCACCGTCGGTCCCGCCGCGACGGCGCCCGCTCCCGGCCTGGAGTTCTGATACCCATGACACCGCACCAGCCCCTCACTCTCACTGTCCGGCACCCGGCGGACTCGATCGCGGTCCTCACCGTCGCGGGCGAGATCGACGTGGACAGTGCGCCGGCCCTGCGGACGAGGGCTCTGGAACTGATCAGGCAGGGCAGACCGCACGTGATCCTCGACCTGACGCCGGTGGAGTTCTGCGACTCGTCCGGTCTCAACACGATGATCGGCATCCTGCGGTACGCGAAGGACCGGCACGGCTCCCTCTCCCTGGCCGGCACGCCCCCGCACCTCATCAGGCTGCTGGCCGTCACAGGGGTCGGCGAACTGATCCCGGTGCTTCCCACGGTCACGGAGGCCCTGACTCACGTCGTCATGCCCGGAGAGACGCCGGAGGAGTGCGGGACCCGCCAGACGGACGAGGACTCCCCGGCGAGGCCCGCACGCGGCCGGTAGCCCATCGGCGAGGTGAACGCGGCGCGACACCTCCGGCCGCAGGCCGGCCCCTCGCGCGGTTCCTGTCACGGCCCGCGCCAGACATTGGCGAACGCGGCGTTCTCGATGGCCCGCCTCTGCCGTACGGCCTCGAGCTCCATCACCGCGTCACCGACGGCGAGGAGCACCGTCGTCACGCCCTCGTCCTCGGGTCCCGGCTCGTCCTCCGGTCGTCCGCCGGAAACGCCCGCTGCCGACGCGAGGGCCGCGAGCACGGGCTCACCGTCCTCCCAGCGGTCCAGAGCCCGGCGACGGGAGGGAGTGTCGGCCGCTTCCATACGGTCCGCTCCGGACGGGAACCGGCCCCGGCGTCCGTGGCCCAGTTCGCCGTCCTCTTCGAGCGCGGCCTGATAGACGTCGGCGAGTTCGCGTCCCCGCCGCCACAGCCAGTCGTCGACCCGTTCGTACGGCTCCTGTCCGTCGAGCGCCGACGCGGCCGCGGCCAGGAGGCGATCATCCACGGCCGGCTGTCCTTCCGGGACGATCCGGTCGCCGTCCAGGGTGACCGCGCGAACCGAGACGAGGTCGATGAGCTCCGCCCCCGCCAGTGCGAGCGACAGGTCTCCCTGCCCCACGGGCCGGTCCGGCGACCCCAGACGCAGTGCGATGATGAACAGGTCTTTCGCCGTGGTCATGTACGGCCCCCTCGGATTCGTCCGACGTCGTCGAAGTCGTATGTCTGCTGGAGCGCATCGGCCTTGCCCGCGCCGGGCCCCAGCAGACAGCATGCCGCCCCCCGCGCCCCGGCGTCGGCCGGGGCGCGGGGGGCGGACGGCCCGTAGGCCCGGTGCGTCGTGGTACGCCCCGGTATCAGGCCTTGTCCTGCATGGAACGGCGCGCGGGGTTGCCCTGTTCCGACGCCTTGGGATCCTTCTCACCCGCCTTGGCGCGCACCCCCTGCTCGACGCGCTTGCCGATCGTCTTGTCGATGTTCGACCAGTACTCGAACGCCCGCGCCAGCACCGGCTCGGACACGCCGTTGAGCAGGTGACCGACGACGTTGTCCACGAGCCGGTCCCGAGCCGCGTCGTCCAGCACCTCGCGCACCATGGTGCCGGCCTGGCCCCAGTCGTCGTCCTCCGCGTGGTCGACGTACGCCGCGCGGGTGATCTCCCCGTCGGCGTGCCAGCTCGGAGGGGATCCGTAACGCGTGGTGTCGGCCGCCGGTCCGCCCTTCGAGTTCGGGGCGTAGACGGGATCGGTGGTCTTCCGGTACGCCATCGCTCCGTCCTTGGAGTAGGTGTGCACCGGGACGACGGGCGCGTTGACGGGGAGCTGCTGGTAGTTGGCTCCGATGCGGTAGCGGTGGGCGTCCGCGTACGAGAAAAGCCGTGCGAGCAGCATGCGGTCCGGGCTCGGGCCGATGCCGGGGACCAGGTTGTTCGGCTGGAAGGCGGCCTGCTCGATCTCGGCGTGGTTGTCCGTGGGGTTGCGGTCCAGCGTCATCTTCCCGACCTTGATCAGCGGGTAGTCGCCGTGCGGCCACACCTTGGTCAGGTCGAACGGGTTGAACCGGTAGTCCACCGCGTCCTCGTACGGCATGACCTGGACGTAGAGCGTCCACGTCGGGTAGTCGCCGTCGCGGATGTGCTCGAAGAGGTCACGCATGTGGTAGTCGGTGTCGGCCGAAGCCATCTGGTCGGCCTCGTGCTGGGTGAACGTCTCGACGCCCTGGTCGGTCTTGAAGTGGTACTTCACCCAGGAGCGCTCACCCTGCGCGTTGATCCACATGTACGTGTGCGAGGTGTAGCCGTTCATGTGACGCCAGCTGCGCGGGATGCCGCGGTCGCCCATCAGCCAGGTGACCTGGTGGGCCGACTCGGGTGAGAGGGTCCAGAAGTCCCACTGCATGTCGTGGTCGCGGAGGTTGTTGTCCGCGCGGCGCTTCTGGGACCGGATGAAGTGCTGGAACTTCATCGGGTCCTTCACGAAGAACACGGGGGTGTTGTTTCCCACCATGTCGTAGTTGCCTTCGCTCGTGTAGAACTTCACCGCGAAGCCGCGCGGGTCGCGCCAGGTGTCCGGGCTGCCCCGCTCGCCGGCGACGGTGGAGAAACGGATCACGAGGTCGGTCGTGGTGCCGGGCTGGAAGAGCGCGGCCTTGGTGTAGCCGCTGACGTCCCCGGTCACCTCGAAGTGCCCGAAAGCCCCGCTGCCCTTGGCGTGCGGCTGACGCTCGGGGATCCGTTCACGGTTGAACTGGGCCATCTGCTCGATCAGGTACGAGTCCTGCAGCAGGATGGGCCCGGCGGGACCGACGGTGAGTGAGTGCTCGTCGCTCTCGACAGGAACGCCTGCGTCGGTGGTGGTCGGCTCGTGCGCTGCGCTGGTCACTTTCGTTCCCCTTCGTCGTGGGGTGTGGGTGCGGACGTGGGTCGGGGCTATGGACACGGGGCGGCTCGTCGACGTCGAGACCGGGCGTGGACCTCTGGGTGAGATACCTACGCCGACCGGTGTCTCCCCGCTCTCCAGGCATCGCCGTACCAGTAACCGGTATCAACGTAGCCAAACCTGGACGAGCGGGCCATCGGAAGTGGCGGCTCCGCCCTCTTCTTCCGGTGCGGCACAGCTGCGACCGGGCCGGGACGGGCGGAAACACCTCTGCCGGGGAATGCGGGCGGCAGGGCGGGACCTCGTCGCAGGGCCCGGCTCACGGCCTCCTGCCCACCGACCGCGGGCGTTCGGGTCCGCAGGCCGGCGGAACGAACGCCCGCGGCCATGGCCGGGACGAACGCGGCCGCGGGGCGTCGTCATGGTCGCCGCGCCGGGCCGCACGCCCGAACGCGGCCGCGGCCGTCAGCCCCAGACCGGAGCCGAGAACACGCTGGCGGAGCTGTAACCGGAGTGCGGGATCGCGGGCCAGCCCGCAGGTTCGTGCTGGGTGCGGTGGAAGTCCGCGGCCACGAGCGTCGCCAGGTTGAAGTAGGCCTCGCGGGTCTGCGGCTTCATCTTCTCCAGGTCGATCTCCGCTCCCGCCGAGAGGTGTTCGTCGAAGGGGACCACCACCACGCCCCGGCAGCGGGCGCGGAAGTGGGCCACCACGTCGTTCAGTTTGACGATCTTGCTGGTCTTGCGGGGCTCGGACACCACGGTGATGCTCCGTTGGACCAGGTCCGCGTAGCCATGCGCGTTGAGCCAGTCCAGGGTGGTGCTTGCGCTGGCGGCGCCGTCCACGCTGGACGTGGCCACGACGATCAGCTGATCCGCGAGGGCCAGCACGCCGCCCATGGCGCTGTGGAGCAGCCCGGTTCCGGAATCCGTGAGGATGATCGGGTAGTGCTGCCCGAGGCAGCCGACGACCTGGCGGTAGTCCTCGTCGTCGAACGAGGTGGAGAGGGCGGGGTCCACGTCGTTGGCCAGAACCTCCAGGCCGCTCGGGGACTGGGACGTGTAGCGGCGCACCGCCATGTAGTTGGGCAGGTTCGGGAGATCGGCGACCAGGTCGCGGATGGTCGCGTTCGTCTCCCGGCGCACCCGACGGCTGAGCGTGCCGGCGTCCGGGTTCGCGTCGATCGCCACGACCCGGTCCTGTCGCTCGGTGGCGAGCGTCGCCCCCAGGGCCGCCGTGGTGGTGGTCTTGCCGACGCCGCCCTTCAGGCTGATGACGGCGATCTTGTAGCAGTCCATCACCGGGGTGTGGAGCACGGCCAGCTTCTGCTGACGTACGCGTTCGGCACTCCTCCCCCCGATGCGCAGCTTCTTGAGACTGCCGCGGACACCGGCTTTGTTGCGCAGGAGACGGTCGGACGAGAGGTCGACCGATGAACTGTGTCCCAACGCGTTGCCGTGTCCGGGGAGCCCGATCGGCGCGGGGGCGTAGGCCGGAGCCGGCCGGTGGCCGATCGGCGGGCCGTCGGTGAACCGTGACGGCTGTGTCGCCCCGGTGTACGGGCGTGACAGAGGAGCCGCACCCGGGCGAGCGACGCCGGGCCCGTTGGCGGAGGGCTGCATCGGCTGCATTCCGATTTCGCCGGACGGGATCGCGTCGCCTGACCGTTCCAGCGGCTGAGGCTCGCCCGCCGCATACCGATCCGAAGGCGTGTGGCCCTCGAAGCCGTCCACGCTGTTCTCCTCCCTCTCGGGAGCAGGGCTTCCAGCGTTGATGTCACGGTCATTAGTCATACTGTTCAGTCCTTTCGATGATCTGGAAGAGCCCATGGAGACGGCCCCGGCGAGTCGGTGGCGGGTTGGTTCGACGATCGATCTACCGTGTGGTTCCGGTTGGCGAGGCGCCTCTTCGCGGGGGCGGCTCTCGACAACGGACGCCGGCTGTTGTGGCCGGCCGGTAGAAAGGTGCTTCTCGACTTCAGAACCCGAATTCTCAGGCTCGACGACACCGGACGCGGGGCTGTCGGAAAGCCTCAGGCCTTGCGGGAGGGCTGGGCTCATGTGCCTGGACGGAAGGAGCTCCGGAGCGTCGGCGCCCTTGGTCCCGATGGCCTTCACGCCTCGAAGCTGCGACGGTCCGACGCTCGAGCGCAGGCTGCTTCGGACCAGCATGCCGTTGTTGTCGATCGACAACTCATGCTCTATGAACTGTTCTACGGTCAGTACCTGCTTCTGCCTGATCGAAGGGCGCGGCGGTTGCCTCCAGGCCATGGCCTGCCCGTGGCCGCCCCACTCGCGCACCGACAGCGCGCGGCGTTCGGCGGCTTCCACGGCCCGCTGGACGTCCGGCGGGATCTCGATGCGACTCCGGACCCGGTACCGACCGGTCGCCAGGTCGTCCGCGCACTGCAACTGCACTTTCAGTGGGCCCATGAAGGTGTAGTGCTGTGAATCGGCGTACTCGCGCACCCTCTCGACCAGTTCCTCGCCGAGCACCACCAGGCACGTGCTGTGCAGTGCGTGATCGTCGGTGTTGAGTTCGATGACGAAGCCGTTGGGGACGACAGTGCGGTCGTGACTCCAGATTCTGGCGTTGACATCGCACTCGCGCCGGAGTGCGCCGACGAACTCCAGGGGCTGGACCGCAGACTTGAAGGCTTTGGCGAAAGCGCCGTTGACCCAGGCCTCGAAGCGCTGCTCCAGCTTGTTCAGCGTTCCCACTGTCAGCCTTCCAGTACGGATCGCCCTCCATTCGAGCGAATGTGCGTTCACTGACTGGATCCTTTTTAGCCAGATTTGGGACGTTGCTACGCTGTGTCGCCGTGATTCACTCGATCGTCTCCGCGGTAGCCCGCTTCGGCCGATTCCGGCCCCGGGGCCCGCACGGAACCCGCGTGCGACGGGGCTGAACCATCAAGGGAAGGGCGGCGGCAGACCCCGGGTGCCCTCCAGTCGGTGACTGCCGGGCGCTCCGGCCGTGGGGCGAGGCCGGAGCGCCCGGGGCCGGATCGGCCGTGGTCCCGGGGCAGGACGATCCGGTTGCGTCGTGCTACCTCCGGTCGCCTGCCCGGCCGGTGGTGAGGCGTAGGGGCGTCAGGCCGGCTGCCGGCGCCGGATCGGCGCGGATTCGGTGAGGACGTCCTCGGGGCGGCCCTGCCCCGTCAGATGGCCGTCATGCAGCAGGAGGCACGCGTCTGCCGCGCGTGCCGCTTCCAGATCGTGGGTCGCGTGGACGATCGTCACACTGTCGGCGACCAGTTCGGCCAGGACTGCCGTGATCCGGTCCCTCGCCTCCGGGTCGAGCCCGGTGGTGGGTTCGTCGAGGAGCAGGAGGTCCGACTCCTGCGCCAGTCCCTGAGCGATCAGGGCCCGTTGCCGCTGCCCGCCCGACAACTCGCCGAGCTGGCGGGCGGCGAGATCTCGTATGCCCAGCCGGTCGAGCGCGGTGTCCACCGTCGTCAGGTCCCGCCTGGTCAGCCGGCGCCAGAGGCCGCGCTCGCCCCAGCGCCCCATCTCCACGGTCTGCCGGACGGTCAGTGGCAGGGCGTCGCCGACGGCGCCGCGCTGCGGGACGAAGGCCGGTGGCCGAGTGCCTTCGTGGCGGAGATGTCCCGATGTCGGGTCGATCACGCCGGCGAGCACGCCGAGCAGCGTCGACTTCCCGCTGCCGTTCGGGCCGACGAGCGCCGTCGTGGCCAATGCCGGTATCGACCCGCTGAGTTCATGGAGCACCGGCCGGCCGGGATAGCCGGCGCACAGGTCGGTGAAAAGGATGCGTGCGGCGGGGGCCTGCGGAGCGGCGGGTGAGAGGCGATGTTTGTTGAACATGATTTTCATTGTAGTGTCGCGGCATGGAATGGTTGACGGCACCGTTCGAGGTGACCTTCGTGCAGCGAGCCCTGTGGGGCGGAGTCCTGGTGTCCGCGATCTGCGCGCTGGCCGGGACGTGGGTGGTGCTCCGCGGCATGGCCTTTCTCGGGGACGCCATGTCCCACGGGCTGTTGCCGGGAGTGGCGCTGGCCGCCCTGTTCGGCGGGAACCTGCTCGTCGGAGCCGTGGCGAGCGCCGCGGTGATGACGGCGGGAGTGACCGCGCTCGGACGTACTCCGAAGCTCTCCCAGGACACCGGGATCGGCCTGCTGTTCGTGGGCATGCTCTCGCTCGGTGTCATCATCGTGTCGCGATCGCAGTCCTTCGCCGTCGACCTGACCGGCTTCCTCTTCGGTGACGTCCTCGCCGTCCGGGAGCAGGACCTGTTCCTGCTGGGAACCGCTCTGCTGGTGGCGTCGGCCGTCTCGGTCCTCGGCCACCGGGCCTTCCTGGCCCTGACGTTCGACCCACGCAAGGCCCGGACACTCGGACTGCGTCCTCGTCTCGCGCACGCGGTACTCCTCGCTCTCCTGGGCCTCGCGATCGTCGCCTCGTTCCACATCGTGGGGACGCTGCTCGTCCTGGGCCTGCTCATCGCCCCGCCTGCGGCGGCGCTGCCCTGGGCGCACAGCGTCCGCGGGGTCATGGCACTCGCCGCGCTCGTCGGCGCCACCGCCACCTTCGGCGGGCTGCTGCTGTCCTGGCACCTGAGCACCGCCGCCGGCGCGACCGTCGCGGCCCTCGCGGTGAGCCTCTTCTTCCTCTCCCACCTGGCATCCGGCCTGCGTCACCGCCGCACGAGCCCTGCCACGCCCGCCCTCCCGAAAGCCGACTGAAGGAAATCTGTGGCGATCGACCCGACCGTCCGAAGAAACGTCACTCCATGGGCCTCGGCCGCCCTGGTACTCACCGCGCTGCTCACCACGAGTTGTGCGGGGAGGACCACCGACGATCCAGCGCCGGAGACGAGTTCCTCCGCCACCACTCCTCACGGGTACGTCGAAGGAGCGAAGGAAGCCGCCGAACAGCAGTCCCGTCTGCTGCTCAACGACCCCGGCACCGGTGACAGCCGCGTGCTCGACCTCATCACCGGCAAGGTGCGTGCGACAGCTCGCGTGGCGGGAACCGAACAGCTGGACACGGACGGCCGGTTCGGCTTCCTGCACACCGCCCGGGGCACACACGTGCTCGACAGCGGTGCGTGGACGGTGGACCACGGAGACCATGTGCACTACTACCGTGCGGCGACACGCGACATCGGTGACCTCCCCACGGGCCCGGGCACGCAGGTCCGCAGTGACGCCGCCGTCACCGCTGTCACCGACGAGGACGGCCGGACCGAGCTCTACGACCGTAAGGAACTGGAGAAGGGCGGAATCAGCTCGCTCCGCGCACTTCCCGGGGCACACGCCGGAGCCGTCATACCGTACGCGGAGCGCCTGCTGGCCCTCACGAAACGGGGCGGAGCGGCCAAGGTCTCGGTGTACGACCGTGAGGGCGAGCCCGTCGCGTCCCCGGACGCCGAGTGCGAGGACCCGCGAGGCGATGCCGTCACCGGTCGCGGAGTGGTCCTCGGATGCGCGGACGGTGCCCTGCTCGTGAGCGAGGAGGACGGTGTCCTCACCGCGGACAGGATCCCCTACGGCCTCGACGTGCCCGCGTCGGAGCGTGCAGTCTCGTTCCGGTACCGACCCGGCGGCGACACCCTCACGGCACCGGCCGGGAACGAGGGCGTTTGGGTCCTGGACGTCACGGACCGCGGCTGGAAACGGGTGAGCACCGGGCCCGTCGTTGCCACCGGAACCGCCGGAGAAGGATCTCCGCTGCTGGTCCTCGAGACCGACGGATCGCTGCACGGCTACGACGTCGACACCGGCGAACAGGTCGCCCGAACCGGGCCGTTGCTCACCGGTCCCCGGCCGGCCGGCACCACCGGCGGGAGCGGGCCCGTGATCGAGGTCGATCGCAGCCGCGCCTATGTCAACGACCCCGACGGAAAACGCGTGCACGAGATCGACTACAACGACGACCTGCGCGTCGCGCGCACCTTCGACGTGGACATCGAACCGCACCTGATGAAGGAGACAGGACGGTGACCACCATGCCGGGGACCGGCGCAGGCAAGCGCGCGAGAGTAAGGGTGGCACGGTTGCGCAGCCTCTTCATGGGCCTGATCGCCCTCACCACAGCCGCTGCGGGAACCGCCTGTACCACCGGTGGCGACCAGCCCCGCATCGTCGTGACCACCAACATCCTCGGTGACATCACGCGCGAGATCGTCGGGGACGAGGCCGAGGTCACCGTCCTCATGAAGCCCGACGCGGACCCGCACTCCTTCGGCCTGTCAGCCGTGCAGGCCGCCGAGTTGGAACGTGCCGACCTCGTGGTCTTCAACGGCCTCGGCCTGGAGGAGAACGTACTGCGTCACGTGGAGGCCGCCCGCGAGTCCGGGGTCGCCACCTTCGAGACCGGCAAGGCCGTCGATCCGCTCACCTTCCGCGCGAGCGACGACGGAGGCCCGGGGGAGGAGGCAGGACGACCGGACCCGCACTTCTGGACCGACCCGGACCGGATACGCAAGGCATCCGGCCTGATCGCCGACCAGGTCGTCGAACACGTCGACGGTGTGAGCGAGCAGGCGATCCGCGCCAACCTCGCCCACTACGACGAGCAACTGGCCAACCTCACCGGCTGGATGGAGGAGTCCTTCGACAGGATTCCCGAGGACAGGCGTGCCCTGGTGACCAACCACCACGTTTTCGGCTATCTCGCCGACCGCTTCGGCTTCCGGGTGGTCGGGGCGGTCATTCCCAGCGGCACGACTCTCGCCTCCCCGAGCTCGTCCGACCTGCGGGAGCTCACCCGGGCCATGGAGGAGGCGGGGGTGCGGACCGTGTTCGCCGACTCCTCCCAGCCCAAGAAGCTCGCCGAGGTGCTGCGCGCGGAGCTGGGCGGCCGGATACGCGTCGTCGCGCTGTATTCGGAGTCGCTGACCCGCGAGGGCGCCGGCGCCGGTACCTACCTGCAGATGATGCGCGCCAACACCACCGCCATGACCGACGGTCTGACCGGCGGCTGAACACCCCCTGCCCACGCGGAGCACGGCCGCGCCGTGCCCGCCCCGCATCACCCGCCGCGACCTCGCGGCCGAGAAAGGAAGCAACACCGATGAACAAGTCGATACGCAACAGATCCCTCACCGGAGCGGCACTCGCCCTGGCAGTGGCCACGGTCCTGACGGCGTGCGGAGGGGAGGGCGCCTCCTCGTCGACCGCGAAGGCGAAGGACAAGCCGAGTGCCGGGTCGGCGGACCCGGTCGGCAACCCCCTCGTCGCCACCTACGACGGTGGCCTGTACATCCTCGACGGCGAAAGCCTCGAGCTCGCCGGGACCGTCGAGCTGTCCGGCTTCAACCGCGTCAACCCTGCCGGGGACGACGACCACGTCGTCGTCTCCACCGACAGCGGCTTCCGCGTGCTGAACGCCACCGGACAGAAGCTCACCGACATCGAGTACGAAGGGGCCAAGCCCGGCCACGTCGTCCGCCACGCGGGGAAGACCGCCCTCTTCACCGACGGCACCGGGGAGGTCAACGTCTTCGACCCCTCCGAGCTGAGCGGAGGAGAGAAACCGGCCGGCCGCACCTATGCCTCGGCCGAGGCCCACCACGGCGTCGCCATCGAACTGAGCAACGGTGAACTCCTCAGCACCCTGGGCACCGAGGAGAAGCGCACCGGAGCCCTGGTACTGGACAAGAACAACAAGGAGACCGCTCGCAACGAGAACTGCCCCGGCGTCCACGGCGAGGCCGCGGCCCGGGGAGAGGCCGTCGCCGTCGGCTGTGAGGACGGCGTGCTGATCTACAAGGACGGAACGTTCACCAAGGTCGACGCACCTGACGACTACGGGCGGATCGGCAACCAGGCCGGCAGCGACCTCTCCCCGGTACTCCTCGGTGACTACAAGACCGACCCCGAAGCGGAACTTGAACGGCCGACCAGGATCTCCTTGATCGACACCGAGACGGCGAAGCTCCGCCTCGTCGACCTGGGCACCAGCTACTCGTTCCGCTCGCTCGCCCGGGGCCCGCACGGCGAAGCCCTGGTCCTCGGCACCGACGGCTTCATCCACGTCGTCGACCCGGACACAGGCAAGGTCGAGAAGAAGATCCCCGCGGTCGGCAAGTGGCAGGAGCCGCTGGACTGGCAGCAGGCCCGTCCCACCCTCTTCGTACGCGATCACACCGCATACGTATCCGACCCGAACAAGAACGCTCTGCACGCCCTCGACCTCGACGACGGCAGAAAGCTCGCCTCCGTGACTCTGCCCAAGAGCACCAACGAACTGTCAGGCGTGGTCAAGGGCCACTGACCCGTACTGCCGCCCCGGACGCCGGGGCGAACCGTGTCGTGTGGCCGCTCCGGCACCCCGGAGCGGCCACGCACGTCCAGGGCCTGGCCCAGCGCCCAAGCGGCGCCCGACGGCCTCGACCGCCTGGCGGCCGTCCGGGTCACGGCGCACACAGGCCGGGGAGGGCGGGGGTCCGGGAAGGACTGCGACCTGGGCGACGGGCAGTCGCCCCGCCTCTGCGCGAGCGCGTCCGAGCGTGGATTCGCCTACCGATGCTTTCAAGCCGGTGCCGGGAGGCCTCGCGAAGACCGCCGTTACCGCGGACGTCCCTCCGGCCTGGTCCCCACCGAATATTCGGCGAGACGTGAGTCGCAGGCGTCGCTATGGTGGGCCGATGGCGTCGATCAAGCACGTTCAAATCACCTTCGACTGCGCAGAACCTGAGCGCGTCGCACGCTTCTGGTGCGAGGTGTTGGGGTACGTCGTACCGCCGCCGCCGGACGGATTCGCCACCTGGGACGACTACCACCGCTCGCTGCCGGTGGAACAGCGGGGTGCGTCGTTCGCCTGCGGCGATCCCGCCGGTGCGGGCCCGCGGTTGTACTTCCAGCGCGTTCCCGAAGGGAAGGTGGTCAAGAACCGGGTCCACCTCGACGTGCGAGTGGGCACCGGACTCGTGGGTGAGGAGCGCCTCGCGACGCTCCAGGCCGAATGCGCACGGCTGGTCGCGCTCGGCGCGGTCCGTCAGCGTGTACTGCTCGCCGACGAGGAGAACGAGTCCTGCATCGTGATGCAGGACATCGAGGGCAACGAGTTCTGTCTCGACTGAGCGGCCGGGGTTCTTCGTCCTGTTCCTCCCGCCCCACGACGAAGAACCCCCGGCCTGCACCGGGCCATTGGTGCGCATCCCCGGACAGCCCGCATGGGATCCGGGTGCCGCCCGGCCAACCCACCAGACACCGCTCAGTGAGGTGTGTGGCCGGTGCGCTCACCGCTTCGGCATCCGGCACCGCCGATGTAGTAGGCGTTGAGGTAGTTCGGCCCCGCCCCCGGAAGCTGTGTCTCGCCGGGGTTGACGCAGAGGTGGAAGTCGTTGGTGCTGCCGCCTCCTCTGACGTCGACGTGAATGCGGACCGTCGTGGTTCCGCAGTGCCTGTAAGCGGCGAACTGGGACTCCCGGACGCTGTACCTGAAGAAGCCGCACGTCGTGGCGGCAGTCGCACGGGCCGGCCGTAGTTCCGGACCCAGAGCGGATCGGGCGGCCGCAGAACCTCCCGACGTCACCGTGGCGGCCATGATGAGCGCGCTCGACGCAACTGCGCGGGCAATTCGAGTAGAATGCGTAGAAAGGTTTGGGGAGAGCTTCACGTACATTCCTCACGCCGGGCCATGACGGACGATCAGTTGGTTGGATGTGCCGGCGCTGTGCCGCCAGTCTGCGGGGTACTCACCAGCACGACAAACCCTAACTCCAAGTGTTGGAGATGTGACCCTGAGTCACCGAAACGGGCGATGCGGCGGAACGAAACCCACTCCATGGGTTTTTCTGGACGCAGGTGGACAGTTCGGTGATCGTTTTAGTCGGTCCGCACCCTGCGATTCCGCTGCTCGACAACGGCAGGATCGCGACCACAGAGCCGTTTTTCCTGGAAGCGGCCCCGGAGCGGCTCAGGCCCGTAACGACTGACTGCGACGGTATGGGTGTGGGTCACGAAGCGTTCGACCGGGCCGGCGCCCGCAACCTCAGCCGCGCGGCGCTTCACCACGCTGCGGCACGCGCCGAGTCCTTCACCTCGCAGGTCGCCGCAGGAAACCGTGCGTCGCACCGGGCGCAGTGGGTACGCGACGTGCGACACCGGCCCGCCCCCGCACCAGGAGGGCGCGCGCACCGACGGGAGCAACGAGATGACTGACCGCAGGCCCCAGGGAACCGCCTACACGGGGGCGGAGGCCAGCCCGCCGCCGATACCCGCCGACATGCCGGACCAGCAGGCCCAGGACGGCGAAGATGCCCTCGATGTGATCGTCCCGCCCGGGACGGCGGATCAGGAATCCGAGTCCGGCACCGACGTGCCCGACCCCGACGAAGCCGGCTCGGGCCGCGAAGCCGCCCGTAATGCCGGAGTCCACCCCGAACACCCCGCCCCGGACGAGTCGACGGGCTGAGCCCCTGGGCCCCGCGGACCCCGGACACCCCGCTGGTCTCACGTCGGGAGGCAGGGATGAGTCTGCGGCTTGCGGCGTACGCCGTGTGTGTCGAGGACGGGCGAACGCTCTTGGCCTGTCGCGTGCCACGAAGGGCCAGGCCACCTGGGCTCTTCCGGGCGGGAGGGTCGAGCAAGAGGAAGACTTGTTCGACGCGGTGGTCGTGCGTCCGCTGGGCGTGGAATCCCGGCTCATTCCCGCAGTCGAACGCACCGTGCCGGGGAGACCGGACCATCAGATGTAGGATTCTTCCACCAGTTCCGCGTCCTCCGGTCCGAGCCGAACGGTGAGACCACGGAGTCCGTCCGGACTCCGGTACCCGACCCGCGCCGGTCGTCACCGGTCGACATCGACATCGACAGCGGCCTCGCGCTGGCGCGGGGATCTGTCCGCGAACGGCAACGTCGACGCAGTTCCGGTCGGCGGTCCGATCCAGCACAGAGACAGGCTCGGCAGGGGCGGCACGGTGGTTCAAAGCCATGACGCAGGAGATGTGATGCTGTCGGGATGGCAGATCGACGTGAGATCGCATTCGTCCGCCGGCCGGCGCTGGACCCCTCCGACCAGGGCGGGCCGGCCGCGCTGCTCGCCGCCTACCATCTGCAGACGCAGGCCGAGAAGGGCGAGGCCGTCGCTGACGCGGACCGGTTGCCGGAGCGCTACCGGGCCGAGGTCCTGGACCCGGACGCCGCGTTCGCCGACGATGCCGTGCTGGTGGCGTCTCACCGGAACACCGCCGTCGGCTGCCTTGTCGTGACCGCGCCTGTCGGCGGGCGGTGCGAGATCAAGAGGCTCTGGACAGCCCCGGAATTCCGGGGGAGGGGCATCGCGTCCGGCCTGATCGGCGCCGCCCTCGCACACGCTGCGGATGCCGGAGTCAGCACGGTGCGCCTGTCGGTGTGGGAGTGGCGGACGGACGCCATCGCCCTGTACGAGCGGCACGGGTTCACCGTCACCGATCCCTGGGACGCTCGGGACCGGCTGGTGTGCATGGAGCGTGCCGTGTGAGCGGCCACCCGACCGTCGCCGCGAGCGAGGCGGCGTACCCCGACGTGGTGCCGGAACACGCCGCCCTCCGAACGGACCGGATCGCGGCGGGCCCCGACCGGCTGGCCCGCCCGTCGCCGGCTACTTCGGGTCGCGGCCGAAGAGCGATGTGGACCAGAGGTGGCCGAGCACGGTCAACCCCAGGCACCAGCCGAGAGCGAGCCATCCGTTGTGGCCGATCTCGCTGCCGAGCAGTAGCCCCCGGAGGGTTTCGATTGCCGGAGTGAAGGGCTGGTACTCGGCGATCGGCTGGAACCAGCCAGGCATGGCGTCGACGGGGACGAAAGTGCTGGAGACGAGCGGCAGGAAGATCAGCGGGAGGGCGTTGTTGCTTGCCGCCTCGGCGTTGGGGCTGGACAGGCCCATGCCGACCGCGATCCAGGTCAGCGCCAGGGCGAACAGCGTGAGCAGCCCGAACGCCGCGACCCACTCCGTAGCGGTTGCGTCGATGGCGCGGAATCCGATGGCCACCGCGACGAACCCGACGAGTACCACGCTCATCACGCACTGCAGCACGCTGCCCAGAACGTGCCCGACGAGCACCGACTCCCGGCGGATCGCCATGGTGCGGAAGCGGGCGATGATGCCCTCGTTCATGTCGGTGGACACGGAGACGGCGGTGCCCACCACGGTGGAGCCGACGGTCATCAGGAGGATGCCCGGGACGAGATACGCGATGTAGTCGGACCGGTCCGCGCCGCCGCTCCCGATACCCGCACTCATCACATCGCCGAAGACGTAGACGAAGAGCAGCAGGAGCATGACCGGGGTGAGCAGGAGGTTCAGCGTGAGGGAGGGGTAGCGGCGGGCGTGCAGGAGGTTGCGGCGGAGCATCGTGTTCGAGTCGCGTACCGAGAGGGCGAAGGTACTCATCGAGCCTCCTCCTTGGGCTGGTCCCTGGACTGGTCCTTGGTCTGGGCGGGGACGGTGCCGGGGCCGGTGAGGGCGAAGAAGACGTCGTCGAGGTCGGGGGTGTGGACGGTGAGTTCGTCGGCCTCGATGCCGGCGGTGTCGAGGCGGTCGAGGATGGTGCGCAGGTCGCGTTGGCTGCCGTCGCTGGGGAGTTGGAGGGTGAGGGCCTCGTCGTCGGGGGCAGCGTCGGTCAGGGTGGCGGCTGCGTGCCGGTAGGTGGTGGGGTCGGTGAAGCGGAGGCGGACGTGGCCGCCGGGGATGAGGCGTTTGAGTTCGTCGGCGGTGCCTTCGGCGGCGATGCGGCCGTTGTTCAGGACGGCGATGCGGTCGGCGAGTTGGTCCGCCTCCTCGAGGTACTGGGTGGTGAGGAAGACGGTGACGCCGGTGCTGACGAGTTCGCGGATGATGCCCCACATGTTGTGGCGGCTGCGGGGGTCGAGGCCGGTGGTGGGTTCGTCGAGGAAGATGATGCGGGGGTCGCCGACCAGGGTCATGGCGATGTCGAGGCGGCGTTTCATGCCGCCGGAGTAGCCGGAGGCGGGTCTCTTCGCGGCGTCGGTGAGGTCGAGGCGTTCCAGGAGTTCGGTGGTGACCCGCCGTCCCTCGGCCTTGGGCAGGTGGTGCAGGTCGGCCATGAGGAGCATGTTCTCCTCGCCGGTGATCAGCCCGTCCACGGCGGAGAACTGCCCGGTCACACCGATCGCCGCCCGCACTCCGTCCGGTGACGTGGCGATGTCGTGACCGGCGACCTGCGCCTGCCCGCCGTCGGCGGAGACGAGCGTGGAGAGGATCTTCACGGCGGTGGTCTTGCCGGCGCCGTTCGGTCCGAGCAGGGCGAACACGGACCCGGCGGGGACGCGCAGATCGATCCCGTCCAGGACGGTCTTGTCGCCGTACGACTTGCGCAGACCGATGGCGGAGACGGCGGCCGTATTGGATGTGGGCATGACAGGTGGAGGCATGGTGCCCTTCCGTTCGAAGGTCGAAGTGACGAGGAGTGGGCGAGCGGGCCGGCCGAGCTCAGTCCTTGGCGCGGCGGATGTCGATGTTGCCCCAGCGCGTGCGGGCGCGGATCCTGACGGTGTCCTCGGTCTCCCCGGGAGCCTCGGACGCCGTCAGGGCGTTGCGTACCTGGCCGCGGCCGGAGCCGGCGTCGATCCAGGCGGCGGTGCCCTCCCGGACGCCGATGTCGATGGCGCCGTGATTGGTCTCCAGCTGGACCGTGCCGCGGGACACCCTGTCCACGCGCAGGGTGCCGTGGGCGGTGGTCGCAGTGACCGAGTCCTCGGCCCGGCGGATCTCGATGTCGCCGTTGGCTCCGCTCACCCGCAGTTCGCCGGTCGCGGCGCCCACGGTCGTGGTGCCGTGCGAGTTCTTGAGAACGGCGGGACCGTCCAGGAGTCCGACGCGCAGGCTGCCGGAACTGGTGGTGATCTCAGCCGAACCCTCGACGCGGTCCACGGTGATCGATCCGTGTGATGCGGTCAGACGCAGCGGGCCGGTGGTGTCGAGGCGGACGTCGCCGGACGACGTCTTCACGCGGACCTCGCCGAGCCGGCCCTCGCCGAGCACCTGGGCCCATGCGCCGGTCACGTCGATGTGCGAGCCCGTGGGCAGCTCGACCGTCACGTCGACGACGCCGGTACGTCCGAGGCCGAACAGGCTCGACTTCGGCGTCCTCACAGTCAGCGCGCCGTTCGCATGCGTGACTTCGGTCTGCTCGGCCGTCCGCACGTCCAGGTCCTTCCTGGGATCTCGGGGCCGCACCTCGACCACCGTGTCGCGGCGTTCGCCGGCGGTGAACTGGAGGGAGCCGGCTTCCATGTGTGCCGTGGCCGCGATCGGTTCGGGAGTGTCGAATGAAGGCATGGCTGTTCCGTCCTCCTGGTTTGTCAGGGCGTCTTCGCCGGTGGGACGTGCTGTGGGTGATGGTTGGGGCCGGGTACGGTCAGCGCACCCAGCCCGTGAAGCTCTGTCCGACGCTCCTGGACCTCTCCGTCGCGCGCGGCTGGGCGCCCCCGTCGACCGCGTACGACACGGCGCGCACCAGCCACGCGTTGACCGACAGGCCCTCGCGGGACGCTGCCTCCTCGGCGCGGGCCTTCAGGTGGGCCGGCAGGCGCAGATTGACCCGGGCGGTGCCCCCCTCGTCGTTGTCGGCCGGGACGGGGGCCGCAGACGGCTCGGCCGGAGCGGACGGTGCCGTGGAGGCGCCGCCGTCGGTGGGCGGGAGTGTCACGACGAAGTCGGGGTCGAGCCCGCGCAGCCGCACGTCGACCGAGCCGGGCGCGAGTTCGCGGGTGATCTCGTCCGTCGCGGCGGAGAGCACGTTGAGCATGGTCAGCCGGGTCGCCGACTCCAGGGGGGCGGTGAGCCTCTCTGCCAGCTCGCGGGCTTCCTCGCCACCTGCTTCGGCCGCCACCGCGAGTTCGCGGCGGAGCGTGTTGACATACGGAGTGAGATCCATGGCGCCATAATGGCACCATTGTGGCGCCATGCACAAGCAAGGGAGCGGCTTGGTGGTGCACTCGGCGTCAGCATCCACGTTGACCTGCGTGGACGTGCTGATATCTGCCGTGGTCGTTCTGGTGCCACGCGTGTTCACGTCGCTGTCCGGGTTGAAAGTGGCGCACGATGGCGCCATGTGGCGCCAAGCGGTTCCCGCTGATGCCACGTGGTGCCGGGTCGGCGGTGCGGGTAGGTCGGCCCGGGTGATGCAACCCGAACGGAAGCCGCCCGGCGGGGGAGGCCCTCCACCTCTCGGCCCACGGCATCCGGTATCCGTCGCCCCCGTGCGGCAGCATGAGTCGCATGGATTCACCTGCGCGGCCGGAGCGGACTCCCGATGGGCGGTACATCGTGGTCAAGGGCCGGAAGTGGCGGGCGACGGACCCGGAGATTCCCGAAGAGGTCGCAGCCCTCCTGCGCCGCCACCTCATGGCGGCACGGCGCGCGGTGGCCGCCTCGCGACGGAGGGAGGACACCGCGGCCGAGAAACGCGCCCGAAGCCGGGTGCACGCGGCGAAGGTGGCGCTCGGCGAGCGCGGAACTCCGTGGTGGGAGGAATCCCTCACCGAGCGGCGCCGGCGATGGGAAGGCGGAGTCACCGCACTCGACGCCGATCAGTCGGAGTAGGCGCGCCCGGTCCATGGCTGTCCTTCGCAGGCGACGCACGCGTCGACGGCGCCCTTTCCGGTCGGTTCCGCCATGCGTTCACAGCCCGTGGAAAGGCGCGTCCTCATGTCCGGCCGGCACCGGCAGTGACCGACCCGGCCCGGCTTCGACCGCTCCGGAGCTGAAGGTCCTGGGCTGTCACGCCGATCATGGCCGGTAGCCAACGAAGATGACTGCGATCTTCGGCCAAGCCGTCCGCGCGCGACTGGAAGCCCTTCATGTCTGGTACGTCGGCACTGTGTTCGCCGACGGTGCACCGCAGGTCAGCCCTATGTGGGTCGACCTGGAAGGGGAGGACGAGCTGTCGTTCATCGGCAGCGAGCGGTTCGAGTGGGCCATGCCGGGGGGAGCGGCGGGTGGCGGTGATCGTACGTCCGAGCAAGGTGCGGCACGTCGTCGGCGTGGAGAGGTTCAGGCCCGGCGGCCCCGTTCCCGCTTCCTGACCGTCGTGCCGGCCTCACCGCCGTCCGGCCGTGCCCGTGGCGCGCGATCCGGCAGATCAGGTCCCTCCCCTGTCCTTCCCGGTGGAGGAGGCCGCGGTGAGGGAGACGGTGTTCGCGCCGACGATCACGAGGACGGCCACCCAGGCGGCAGGCTCGAGATGCTGGTCCAGCACGACCAGACCCACGACAGCCGCGATGACAGGGTTGACGCTCATGCACACCCCGAAGAGGTGCGCCGGGACACGCCGCAGTGCAAGCAGATCGGCAAGGAACGGAACTGCCGAGGACAGCACTCCGGCAGTCAGGGCGCAGCCGAGAGCGGCCGGGGTGGGGGGATGCTGCCAGAGCGCGAGCGCACCCACCGGGACGTAGAGCGCGCCGGAGACAGCCGCAGCCGCCGCCGAGCCCTCCAGCCCGGGGAGGCGGCTGCCCACGGTGCGGTTGAGCAGGATGTAGCAGGCCCAGCACACTGCGGCGATCAGGCCCAGGCCGATGCCGAGGTAGTCGGTGGACGGGGAAGGGCGGGCCAGGACCACGACCGCGGCCGCTGCCGCCAGGGCGCACAGGGCGTCCATCCGGCGGCGGGATCCCGTCAGTGCCACCGTCAGCGGACCGAGGAACTCCAGAGTGACGGCCAGCCCGAGCCCGATGCGGTCGATGGCCGTGTAGAGGGACAGGTTCATCACCGCGAACACCAGCGCCAGCCCCAGTACCGGGCGCCATTGCTCCGAGGTGAATGACCGCAGACGCGGCCTGCCGACCCCCCAGAGAACCCCGGCCGCCACCCACTGGCGGATCGCGACGACGCCCGCGGGGCCGATCACGGGGAAAGCCAGTGCCGCCACCGACGCTCCGACCTGGTTGGACAGCCCGCTGCCCAGCATCAACGCCACTCCTGCGAAGCGACCCGTGCCCTCAGCGGGCGCGGTCTCGTCAACAGTGGCGGGAGCCTGCTCGGCGGCACTCCCGGAGATTCTCAGCACCATGCGCTCACGGTGCGGGCTCCTCCTCTATGCGCAAAATGCATCAATGACGCCATCTATACGCTGAGCGCATGGATACGCACCGAGGGGCCTCCGCGGGGCTCGAGCTGAAGCACCTGCGTTGTCTGGCAGCCGTCATCGACGCCGGCAGCTTCACGGATGCCGCGATCGAGCTGGGCGTCTCCCAGGCCGCGGTCTCCCGCAATCTGCTTGCCCTGGAGAAGATCCTCGGTGTCCGAGTGCTGCACCGCACCAGCCGGGCGGTCGCACCCACGCCGGTGGGAGTACAGGTTCTCGCCCGTGCCCGGCTCCTGCTCTCCGGTGCGGAGGAACTCGTCGCCGAAGCGGCCGCCGGGCACGCCCGCCTGCACATCGGCCATGCCTGGTCCGCCTTCGGCCGCCACACCACGGAGTTCCAACGTCGCTGGCACCGCAGCCACCCCGAGACGGAACTCCGGCTCATCCGTCACAACGCTCCCACCGGCGGGCTCGCCGAAGGGCTGTGCGACCTCGCTGTCATCCGCGCCCCACTCGATCTCGGCCCCTGGTCGCACGCGCTCGTCGGCCACGAACGACGCGTCGTCGCCCTGGCGTCCGACGACCCCTGGGCCCGCCGCCGCAGCGTCCGCATCGATGAGATCGCCACCCGCACCCTCGCCATCGACCGCCGCACCGGCACCACCACGATGAATCTGTGGTCCGAGCCCGCACGGCCCTCCGTGGAGTACACCCACGACATCGACGACTGGCTCGCCGCCATCGCCACCGGCCGCTGCGTCGGAGTCACTCCCCGGGCCACCGCCGCCCAGTACCGCCGTGACGGCATCACCTACCGTCCTCTGCGTGATGCTGTCCCCGTGCCGGTCCACCTCATGTGGCGTCGCCAGGACGCCCATCCCGCGACCCACGCCGCCGTCGCTCTCGCCATCGACCTGTACCAGGAGGGGGAGAAGAAGCGGACCTCCGCGCGTTGAGCTGTCATGAGCCGACCGGGCAGGCAGTTGTGCACACCTCGCGCGTCGGCCAGGGAGAGGACGGGAGGAATTTGATCGTGGAGGGGTGCATGGGGTTTCAGGAACACGTGGAGCGGACCGCGGGCGACGTGGTGGGAGAGTTTTCGGCGGACGACGGGATATACGCGGTGACCTTCCGCATCGACAGCGTCGATCAGGATCCGAGGTTCCCCTACGTGGCGGTCGGCTATACCACCGAGGCCTACGCCGCCGAGCAAGCCGGCCTCGCATCGGATTCCTGGGAGGCACGCTGGAGTTATGCGTCGTTCCCGGAGACAGGGATCGAAGGAGTGCGGGAGGTAGGACGTGATCCGGCCGTCGCGGACGCGCACCGGCGGGAGGCCGAATCCCGAGGGCTCTGGTACGAGGACGACGACGAGCCGGATCACCGTGATGAACTGCTCGTGGAGTGGTTCCACGAGGTGTGCGTCGGGGCGGCCCGACACCTCCACGAGAGTGGTCGGATACTGAAGGTGCTGGGCCGGTCTGTCCCGGTGATCCTGTACGACATGTTCGACCCTGACGCGATGTTCGGGCTGACCGCGGACGCCAACCCGGCCGAGCTGGTCGCGGAGTTCATGACCGAGGCCCCTCGCTGACCGGCGCTGTGACGGACGTGGTTCGCCGGGTCGAGAGGGAGGACCGGAGTGTTCGTCGAGATCGTCTTCGTGGGGCTGCCGATCGATCGCGACGACGTCGAAGAGGCTCTGGAGGCGGCGTTCGAGCCCGACGGCGAAGTCACCGGCGCGGGCAGCGGCTTGGGCCGTTGCCATCTTGACCTTGAGATCGCGGAGGGCTCGGACACCACCGAGGCCCTGCGGCGGCTCCGGGCGGTGCTTCTCGAACTGGGGATCGCGGACTGTGCGACCTTGAACATCGGCGAATGATCAAGTCGCCATCCTCGCTCGGCCGTCCCATCGGATGCTCTTCTCGTTGTGGACGCGGGTGCGCTCGCGACGCTAGCGGGCACCGGCGTTGCGCCAGCACAGGCAGGCGTGAAGTGCCCGGGGCTGCGCGAGGTGGCTGCTGTGGTCGGAGTCGGGTGGTGAAATGCCGCAGCGGCCCGAGACGGAGATGTCTCCGCACCGGTGCGGACGCAGTGCACGTCAGTCCGGGAGGGCACCGAGCTGACGCAACTGCGAGAGGACGTCGACGACTCCCCGGATCTCGGCGATCCTCCCGTGGGCGAGACGGAAGATGAAGACCTCGTTGTAGGCGACGGCCCTTCCGGTGGGCGCCAGGCCCTGGTACTCGCCCCGGTGAGTCCCGGTCACCGTGTTGCGGGAGACGATCTTGTCGCCCTCCGCGATCGTCTCCTCGACGGTCACGTGGAGGTCTGGGAACGCGCGTAGGAGTACCGCCCACACGCGCTTCAGCGCCTCCGCTCCCGTCGCGCGCATCGGGACCGGCGCGTGGAAGAGCACCTCCGGTTCGACGAAGTCGTCGATCGCCTTCGAGGCGATCTCAGGGTCGCCGCTGTTCATGGCGGATTGGAAGCGGCTGAGCGTCTCCCTGTTGTCCGCGGCTTGGGTCGCCTGCATGCGGGTCTCTCCTCTGTTCTGTGCCGGGCATGGCTCTCAGCAGGAGGACGAGACAGCCGCCGCGCATGTGACACGAGCGCGCAAGACGATGGGGAGGCGCTGCTCCGCGCGTCGCCACGGCCCGCGTCGCCGGCCCGGAGACCGTGCCCGGTGAGCGGCCCCACCCGCACCAGCTGTCGTCCGCCGCTCCCGGTGCCGTCGAGCACGCCTCGGCGGCCCGCTCGCCGTTGACACCACCAGAAGCCTTCCCTACGGTGTCTCCTCGCGGTTACATCGTTGTAATCGAGCAGCGCCCACCCAGCTGGAACGAGCTTCTCCCCTAAGGAGCCATCCATGCGCGCCCCCCACACCTCCGCCCTCCGCCGTTGCGCCGCCGTCCTGGTCGCACTCCTCGCACTGCTGACCGGTCTGCTGAGCGGAGCGCCCGCGGCGTCGGCGGGTGACGCCGGCGCAGGGCGGGCCGCGGCTGCCGGTACGTTCCGCAATCCGTTGAACACCGGGCCCGACCCGTTCATGACGCACTGGAACGGGATGTACCACCTCACCGCCACCCAGGGCGACAGCATCCGGATGTGGCGCTCGCCCTCCCTGGGCACCTTGCTCGCCGCGGACCCGGTCACCGTCTGGACCGATTCCGACGCCTCGCGCAACCGCAACATCTGGGCGCCGGAGTTCTACCGGTTCGGCGACCGCTGGTACCTCTACTACACGGCCGACGACGGTGTGGACGACCACCACCGCCTGTACGTACTGGAGTCCGACCGGGACGATCCGGCCGGCCCGTACCACTTCAAGGCCAAGCTGGCGCCACCCGACCACGCGAACGACTTCGCCATCGACGCCGGAATCCTGCAGCACGACGGCCGCCTCTACCTGGCCTACAGCGGGATCAACCAGTACCAGCACAACGGCCTCAACATCGCCCCGATGTCCGACCCGTACACCGTCTCCGGCGACGCGGTCGCCATCGACGGCGCCGGCGGCTGCCCGGAAGTCCGTGAGGGGCCGGAGTTCCTCTACCGGAACGGCCGGACCTGGATGACCTACTCCGCCTGCGACACCGGCAAACCCGACTACCAGATCCAGATGATGTCCCTGCCGTCGAACGCCGACCCCCTCAGGCCCGGCAACTGGACCCAGCACCCGGGGCCTGTGTTCTCCCGAGCCGATGACCGGGGTGTGTACGGGCCCGGTCACCACGCCTTCTTCCGGTCACCCGACGGCGCCGAGGACTGGATCGTTTACCACGCGAAGACGACGTCCGACTACACCTATTCCAACCGCACCACCCGTGCGCAGAAGTTCACGTGGAAGGCCGACGGCAGCCCCGACTTCGGCCGTCCCGTCGCGCTCGGAGCCACCCAGGACCTGCCCTCCGGCGACCCCGGAACCGGCACCTACTGGATCAACGACGACGGACGGTCGAGTGGTGACGGGACCGTCTCCTACACGGGCACCTGGAACTCCGGGACCGGATGTGCGGCCCAGTGCTTCTGGGGCGACGACCACTGGAGCGACAGGGCGGGCAACACGGCGACGTACTCGTTCACCGGCACCCGTATCGCCCTGCTCTCCGTCCGCGACACCGGCAACGGCATCGCGGCCGTGAGCGTCGACGGCGGTCCGGAACAACGTCTCGACTACTACGGACCGCTCCGCACGGGCGAGACACTGCAATACCTCAGCCCCGGACTCCCGTACGGCCGGCACACGGTGAGGGTCCGGGTCACCGGGGAGCACAACGACCGGTCGGGCGCCTCGTTCGTCAGCATCGACCGCGCTGAGGTCTACACGAACTGACCGTCGCCCCGTTCCCCGCCGAGCGCCGCCATCCGTGTCCGACGCATGGTCGTCAACGGTGGACAGACGATCGTGGTGCGCCGACGGGACCGGAGAGGTGGAGCGCGGTCCCGACGGTCGGACCACGGAGGCCCGCGTGAGCGGCAAGGCGCGGCCCAGACGTCGGGATGTTCTCCCCAGCCCGAGACCGGCCGGTGGATCGCGCGTAGATTGGAATGGGAAAGCAGCCTCGCTCACCTATCGCGGAGAGCGCGTGATGACGGCGGACATCAACTTCGGCGCCTTCTTCGACGCCACGCCGAGCCCGTATCTGATAATGGACACGGACCTGGTGATCACGTACGTCAACACGGCGTATCTGCACACCACCCGGCGGACCAGGGAGCAACTCGTCGGGAAGTACTTCTTCGACGCCCTGCCGGAGCGCCCCGGCCTCCCCGACGACGCACAACAGAACCTGAAGGCATCACTGCACCGGGTTCTCGACACCGGTGAACCGGACACCCTGGTGCTGCAGAGGTACGACATCCCCGCACCCGACCAGCCGGGCGGGTTCGAGGAGCGGTGGTGGTCCTCGATCCACACGCCGATCGCCGGGTCCGGCAGCACGGTCAAGTGGATCGTCCAGCGAGCCGAGGACGTCACGGATTTCGTGCACTCACGCCGCGCACGCCAGCTGACCGAGGAGTTCACCGAGCGGGAGAAGGGAATGGCGGCCGAGCTGTACGCACGGGCCGGCGAGCTGTACCGGCTGAACCAGGAACTGCGCTCGGCCCACGCCCGCGAACGGCAAGTAGCCGTCACCCTGCAGGAAGCCATGCTCTCCGTCCCCGACCTGGACCGGCACGACGACAACATCGCCGTGCGCTACCGGCCCGCGACCACATCGCTGAACGTGTGCGGAGACTGGTACGACGTCGTCGACCTGCCACCGGACCGCTACGCCGCGGCTGTCGGAGACGTCGTCGGCCACGGTCTGCACGCCGCCGCGGTCATGGGTATGCTCCGCAGCGCCCTGAGCGCGGTCATCCGTGCCATTCCCAGTCCCGCCCAGGCCCTCGAAGTCCTCGGCCTGTACGCCCGTTCGCTGTCCGGTGCCACGGCCGCGACCGCGGTCAAGGTACTCATCGACACGCGCAGCGAGCTGATCATCTACAGCAGCGCCGGGCATCCTCCGCCTGTCCTCCGCCACTCCGACGGGACCTGCGAACTGCTCGACCAGGCGACCGATCCGCCGCTCGGCGCCCGTCCCCACCACGTGCCCCGCCCGCAGACGGGCCTCCCTTACACCCGGGGGGACACGCTCGTGATGTACACCGACGGCCTCATCGAGCGCCGCGACGAGGACATCGACGTCGGCCTGGCCCGCTTGACCACGGCCCTCGCCCAGGAAGGCGCTCTCGCCCCCGGCCGGCTGGCCGATGTGCTCCTGGACCGTCTCGGCGTCGCGGGGGGTGCCGCCGACGACATCGCCCTCGTCGTCATCCGCCTCTGATCCGAAGCACCCGCGACCCGTCCACCCGCTCCTGGTCGGTGACCTCCAGGCCGACTGTGTGCACGTCACCACCCATCGCGCGCAGTGCCGCCGCTGTCTCCTCACCCCGTCGGAGATCCCTGGCACCGAGCAGCACCGGCATGCCCAGCGCGGCGAGCTGCTCGGCGACGCCTCTGCCGATGCCCTTGTTCGCCCCGGTCACCAGCGCGACCTTCCGACGCGGCCCGGGCTCGATGTCTGACCCGACCGGTCACATGCGGATGGACGCGACCGGTTGTCGGACCACGTCAGTGCCAGGCACAGGCGATCAGCTGTCCGCGGAGTGGGCGTCGGCAAGGGCCTCGCCGAAGAGCCGTCCGGCGAGTTCTACGCAGCGCATCCGGGCAGGAGAGAAGTCGTAAGGCATCTTGGTGATCGCCGCGGCGGCACTCATCTCTTTGCCCTCCTCCCCTTTCAGGTCGGCTTCGTAGATCTCGAAGATCTTCTCCTCGGCCGCGTCTGGACCAGCTGCCTCGATGGCCTGATTCAGGGCCATTTGGTGAGTGCATCGCTGTACGGCGAGCTCTTCGACGCGCGGGTCGTCGGGTTCGACGCCGTCGTCGAGGGCGGCCTCGGCCGCCTCAAGACGGTCCTCCTCGGCCCGCAGGTCGGGGTGGGTGGCCAGCACGATGAACGTGCCGGCCTGCATGGCGGCGCCCAGCGGCCCGAAGATCCGTTCCGTGACCAGCAGGGCGTCCAGATCGGAGGGGCGCAACGCGCCCGGGGGCAGGTGGCTGAGCCGGTCCGTGACCAGTTCGGAGAGCAGCCCCAGCGGGCTGCCGACCGCTTGGAGGCGCTGGACAGCCGCGCGCCGACGTTTGATGGCGGCCTCCTGCGCTGCCAAGGTTTCCTCCAGCCTGCTCAGGACCGACTCGATATCCGGGGCTTGCTCCAGGGCCCCGTCTCCAGCTTCGTCCCGGACTTCGCCGAAGGCGGCCCGCATGTCGTCCAGGCTGATACCGGCATCAGCCATCTTGCGGATCCACAGCAGGCGGGTCATGTCGTCATAGCCGTAGCGGCGGCGGCCGTCCCCGCCGCGCGCGGGCTCCGGCAGCAGACCGATCTCGTGGTAGTGGCGGATGGCGCGTGGGGTGATCCCGGCGAACGCAGCGGCATCACCGATCTTGACCTGCCGGGGAGGCGTGAGGGAGGGGTACATCGCAGACAGAGCCTTTCGTGCTGTGGTGCCCCGACCCCACCACATGCCGCTACGGCATGTGCAACAACCCCATCCAGGTGCCACCGGAGCCAGGCCCCAGCTGCCGCCGGGACCGATCAAGAACGACGACCCATCCGGGAACGCAGAGTGACCACCGGCGACTCTGACACGCGGACGGCAGCAGGGTGGCCGGGACTCAGGGGCGACCGCCCGCGGGTCCGGTCAGTGGTAGGCGTGGACGACCGCATGCCCCTTGCCCCGGCCGATCATCCACTTGTTCAGCGGAGTCGTGACGAGGAAGGCGACGGCGAGGCTGCCCAGGAGCGCCGACCAGAACAGTCCTTCGGTCAGGTTCGCGTCCATAGCGCCGGGGACCAGGGCGATGATGCCGTTGTCGATCAGTTCCATCACGGCGATGGACACCGTGTCGGCGGCGAGCGCGACCTTGATCGCGGTCTTGAGGTCCAGGCCCGCCCGGCGAACGGCGAACAACGTGAACGAATAGCCGAACACGAAGGCGAGGGCGATCGCCAGGACCATGGTCGGGACGTTGCCCCACATCAGGGCGGTGCCGACGACCATGCCTAGGATCTCGCCGACGGCGCAGCCGGTCAGGCAGTGCAGTGTCGCCTTGGCGGCCATGGGCCATGACGCCCCCGCCGCGTGCCGGTCGTGAGGCCCGCCGCCGTGCTGGTCGGCGGCGAGGTCGTGCGCGGGATCGGCGTGGTGCGTGCTGTGATCCATGACCATCATCCCCACTTCCATCCAGTGTGGACCCGATGCCGGGCCCTCACCCACTGATGACAACATACCCCCTGGGGGTATTTCCGCTCCAGTGGTCCGCGTGGGGCGCCGGGATCCGGGGCGACAGCGGGCGGCTCGTAGGTCATCAGCCGCCCCGGGGCCGGGCGGACTCCCTGATCGGCGCTTCCCCGGTGCCGTGCGCGACCGGGCCCGAGGCGCGGAAGGTCCGCCGGTACGCGGAGGGGGCGACTCCCGCCTCCGCCGCCAGATGTCCCCGCAGTGACGTGGCGGTGGCGAAACCGACCCCGTGGGCGCCACGCCCCACCGGCAGGTCGCAGGAATCCAGCAGATGCCGCGCCCTGCGGCGACGGCAAGGGCGAGGGCAAGCGCCGCGGCGAGCAGAACCGGCTGAGCCGCACGCAACCGTCGAGGCTGAGGCGGCCCGGGCCCGCACAGGGCCTGTGGTCACCTCAGTCGTGCTACGGGCCGGGCCGTCGCCTCCCTGGCGTGAACGCACGTCCGTACGCGGCGGGTCGTTCCGGCTACCGCTCGTCGGCCGGCAGGTTCCGCCCAGATGTCCGGCCGGCGGGCTGCTCCCTCCGACCGGACCTGCGGAACACCCGCATCCCGATGAGGACGAGGAGAGCGAGGCCGGCTGCCGCGAGGACGACCTTGGAATAGGTGGACACGTATCCGGAGACCACCTCCCACCGCTCGCCGAGAAAGAAGCCGGCCAGGACGAACGCCGTGTTCCACAGTGCGCTGCCCAGAGTGGTCAACGTGAGGAAGACCGGAAGGGGCATACGCTCCACTCCCGCCGGAATCGAGATGAGACTGCGGAACACCGGGATCATCCGGCCGAAGAAGACTGCTTTGGTGCCGTGGCGTTCGAACCACGCCTCCGTCCTCTCGATGTCCGTGACCTTCACCAGCGGGACCTTGGTCGCGAGGGTGACCATCCGGTCGCGTCCCAGGGCGGCGCCGATTCCGTACAGTGCGAGTGCGCCGACGACCGATCCGATGGTCGTCCACACCAGAGCCGCGTAGAGCCCCATCCCGCCGACGCTCGCGGTGAAGCCTGCCAAGGGGAGGATCACCTCGCTGGGCAACGGCGGGAAGATGTTCTCCAGCGCGATGGCCAGCCCGGCCCCCGGCGCCCCGAGGGAGCTCATCAAGTCGGTCACCCATCGGGTCGCGCCACTGTCGATCATGCGGGCCACGCTAGCGATCCCAACCTGAAGGCATCCTGAAGCGGTCCGGCCGACGATCCAGCCGGCGGGAGGAGCCCGGGGCCCGCCCGGTGGCCGGCTTCCCGGCCACCGTCAGCTCTTGCGGTCGTCCCCGCCCCACGGGTGCCGCATCCGGATCCACACGTCACGGGCCTGCCGTCCCGCTCGTGTCCGGCTGTGTGCGACGAGCACCCGCGCTTGTTCCGGGGTCTCCACCATGGGCCCGGAACCGCGCAGCGGCTTGCCCGCCGTCTCGTGCAGGAAGAAGGAGGAGATGAGTCCGACGACGCCGGCCACCATGAGGTAGTACGCCGGAACCATGTCGTTGCCGGTCGCCTCGACGAGGGCGGAGGCGAACAGCGGGGTGGTCCCGCCGAACAACGACACGGAGATGTTGAAGGCGATCGACAGGGCGCCGTAGCGGATACGCGTCGGGAACAGCGCCGGCAGCGTCGACGCGGACGTCCCCGCGAAGCAGACCAGGAGCAGTCCGAGAATGCCGCACCCGAACGCCGGCAGCAGGATGCCGCCCTCCCGGATGAGCAGGAAGGCCGGGATCGCGAACACGATGAGCGCCGCGCTCCCGGCCATGAAGACCGGTCGCCGGCCCCACCGGTCCGACGACCTGCCGACCGCTGTGATCATCAGCACCACGAGGAGCATGGTCCCGAGGACCAGGAGCTGCGAGGCCGTCTCCGGTTCGCCGAGCGTCTCGGCCATGTACGTCGGCAGGTAGGAGGTCACCATGTAGTTCGTGACGTTGTAGAGCAGCACCAGACCCATGCAGATGAGCACCGCCTGCCAGTGCTTGGTGAAGATCTCCTTCAGCCGGCCCTTGCCGGACTGACGTGCCTGTTCGACGGGGTCACCCTCCGACAGGGCTTCGGCCTGGGCTTCCTCCTCACGCTGGAAGACGGGGGTCTCCTCGAGCTTCAGCCGCATGTAGAGACCGATCAGGCCGAGTGGTCCCGCGACGAAGAACGGGATGCGCCACCCCCAGTCCGTCAGCCCCTCCGTACCGATCGTCGCCGTCAGCACGGTGACGAGGCCGGACCCCAGCGAGTAGCCGACGAAGGTGCCGAAGTCCAGCCAGCTGCCGAGGAAGCCGCGGCGCTTGTCCGGCGCGTACTCGGCGATGTACGTCGTGGCGCCGGCGTACTCGCCACCGGTGGAGAACCCCTGTACCAGCCGGCACACCAACAGCAGCAGAGGGGCGGCGAATCCGATCGTCGCGTAGGAAGGGAGGAAGCCGACCGCGAACGTGCTCGCCGCCATCATGATCATGGTGACCGCGAGGACCTTCTGGCGTCCCACCCGGTCACCGAGCGGGCCGAAGACCAGTCCGCCGAGCGGCCGTACGAGGAAGGCGGCGGCGAACGTCGCGAACGTGGACACCACCTGCGCGCCCGGCGAACTCGACGGGAAGAAGACTTTGCCGAGGGTGCCCGCCAGGTAGGCGTAGACACCGAAGTCGAACCACTCCATCGTGTTTCCGAGCGCAGCCGCCGTCACGGCTCGGCGTACCTTCGGTGGATCGGTGACCGTCACGTCCTCGGCGGTCAGGGCCTTCTTGCGGCGCCGCAGGAGCGTCCGCACCATCTGGTCCGTCGCCCTCCGGTCACCCCGGCGCCGGGGAACGCGCGGCTGTCGTTTCGGTCCCGGCATGAATGCCCTGCCCTCCGCTGTAGCACTGATCGTTTCGTCGTACCAGTCGGCGCCGTCCTCCTGTCATCACCGGCAGGCCCACCTTCTCCGCCTTGCCTTCGGAACGCTGTGCGACTGTGCCGAAGGGGTGAGCCAGGCGACCCGTATGGACGACGCAGGTGTTCACCGGAGTGCGCTCGGCCGAGTCGAGTCGCGGGGGTGAGGCCGATGCCGATATCCGCTTACGCGCCCGGGCAACGACGACTTCTTCATCCTGAGCCGCGACCTCGTGTCCTCGCCTCACTGGCCCGTCACCGGTTCACGAACGTCGTGGGGGACGCGCCACTCCACGAGTGTGCCGACGGCCGGAGGCTGAAAGCGGGCGGCGGCACGCAGTGGCGGGCATGGGCGACGTCCCACCACCTGGCGGTGGTGACTGCGGAGCTCGCGACCTGGGCATCTCCGACTGGTTCCGTGGCCTCTGGGCATGGATGGTGACGCTCTCCGGGAAGCATGCCGCGGATCCGGGCTCCGGTGGTGCCCACTTGCCGCCCGGCGTGTGATCAGGTCCCGCTCCATGAGCAGCCCCACCGCGCGCGCCGCCGCGAACGTGCGGAGGGGCCGGAGGTCCGCCACCCTCACATGTTCTCGGCGCCGGCTCTGATGGCTTCGCGGATGCGGAAGTACGTGCCGCAGCGACAGATGTTGCGGATGCCGTCCAGGTCGGCCTCGGTCACCTCGCGGCCTTCCTCCGCTGCCCGGCGTACGACCGCGACGGCTGCCATGATCTGACCGGGCTGGCAGTAGCCGCACTGGGCGACATCCTGGTCGAGCCATGCCCGCTGCATCGGGTGCAAGTCCTCGGCCACCGTGCCCGCCAGCCCCTCGATCGTCGTCACCTCGTCGGTCGGCGTCAGCCTCCCCACCGGAATCGCGCACGGATTCACCGCCTTGCCGTTGAGGTGGCTGGTGCACGCCTTGCAGACGTTGATGCCGCAGCCGTACTTCGGACCGGTGACGCCCAGGACGTCACGCAGCACCCACAAAAGCCGCACGTCGTCGTCGATGTCCACGGTGACCTGCTCGCCGTTGAGGCGGAATGTCTGCTCGGGCACGAAAAACTCCTCACATCAGTAAGCGTGGTCCAGGCCATCTGTCGGGGACTGCGGGACAGGTGGGGTCGTCGGCTTCGGCTCGAAGGAAAGCGTGCCGTGGTTGATGGGGAACGTGGTGGGCATCGTTCCGGTCGCGCGGCCGTACGCGCAGGCGACCGCGGCCATCGACGCGGCGACCCCGAGCTCTCCCGCACCACCGGGCTTCCCCGTGGTGTCGGGCATGATGACGACGTCCAGCTCGGGCGGCGTGTTCCATTGCCTGGTGTAGAAGTAGTTGTCCCAGCTCGCCTCCAGGAAGTACCCGTCGCGCAGGTGCAGGCTGGAGGTCAGGGCCAGCGCGATGCCGTCCATGGCGCAGCCCGTCATCTGTGCCTCGAGTCCGCGCGGGTTGACGGTGAGGCCGGCGTCGACGGCGACGACCACCTTGGTGACGCGGGGCCCGGTGACACCGTCGCGGACGGGGCGGTTGACGGTCTCGGGCCGGCAGTCGATCTCCACCAGGACCGCGCTGACCGCGTGGTACTCGGAGTGGAACGCGATGCCCTGCGCCGTACCGTCCGGCATCGGTCTGCCCCAGCGCCCGACCTCGGCCACCTTCTCCAGCACGGCGGTGGACCGCTCGTCCTTGAGGGCGTCGCGCCGGAACCGACAGGGGTCCTTCCCCGTCTTCGACGCCAGCTTGTCGATCATGAGTTCCCGGGCGCAGGTGACGTCGGGGGAGTAGACGTTGCGCATGCTGCCCGTGTTGAAGCCCTTGTCGGTCTCGTTCAGCAGACGGCTGCTGACACCGAAGTCGTACGGCATCGACTGGGAGAGCTGGAAGAAGGTCTCCGAGAATCCGAGATCGGCCACCGGCAGCCTCGCGGCCATGGCGGTGAGAATCTCCCCGAAGCCGTGGCCCAGGTCCGTGGCCACGCTGGTGTGCCGCTGCTTGTAGCTGAGGACGGTGTCTCCGACGTAGGCGATGCGCACGCGGGACGTGGCCATGGGATGGGTACGCCCCTGACGGGAGTCGTCGGCGCGATGCCACATCAGTTTGACCGGTTTCCCGATCTTCCGGGAGACCTCCACCGCTTCCAACGCGGCGTCGAAGAAGAGCTTACGTCCGAAGGAGCCGCCGCCCTCGGTGACATGGACCGTCACCGCGCCGAGCGGCAGCCCGAGTTCGGCGGCGATCGCCTGCTTCGCGACGATCGGCGCTTTGAGGCTGGACCAGACCTCGGCACGGTCGGGCCTTACGTCGGCAATGGCACAGTTGGTCTCCAGCGCACTGTTGCTGCGGAAGTGGAAGGTGAACCTGCCCTCCACGCTCGGAGTCAGTGGCGGGAGTCCCAGGGGAATCTCGGCGGCAGCCAGTTCCTGACGTACGGTCTCGTCGGACTTGCCCTCCGCGCTCCCGGGCTCCCACGACACACGGAGAGCGCGTACGCCGTCGATGCACTGGCCGAAGGTTCGGGCGCGCACGGCCACACCGGTGGTGATCACGACTACGTCGGTGACACCTGGCATGGCCCGGACCTCATCGGCGTTGGCTACGGATCCGACCTTTCCGTTGATGGTCGGCGGACGGCACACCATGGTCGGGGCTGCGCCCGGGACGGCGAGGTCCATGGCGAACTTCTTCCGGCCGGTGACCGCGTCGAGGGCGTCGATCCGTCCCTGCGGCCGACCGATGACGGTGAACTGCCCGGGTGACTTGAGTGCGGTGCTGACCTGCCGGGTCCGTAGGCCCGCTGCCTTCTCGGCCAGTGCGCCGATGGTGGTGCTCCTGCCTGCAGGGCCCGTGATCACCCCCGCTCTGATGGTGAGTTCCGTGACGGCGGCGTCGAGTGCGACCGCGGCGGCTTCGAGTAGTCGGCCGCGCGCGATGGCGGCTGCCACCCGGACGGGCGTGTAGGTCGCGATGGTCGTGTTGGACCCGCCGGTGAGCTGGTTGAAGACGAGTTCCGGGCGCGCGTCTGCCAGAGTGACCCGGACGTCGGCGAGCGGTACGTCCATTTCCTCGGCGATGAGCATGGCCGTCGAGGTGGTGATGCCCTGTCCCACCTCGGCCCGCGGCAACGCGAAGGACACCGTGTCGTCCGTGTGGACCTGGACCGTGATCAGACCGGAGGTCGGCAGGGCGGCCGCGGACATGACGTCGTTGAGGTCGACCAGTTCCGTGATGTCCGCAGAAGGGATGCCCCCCGAGGTTTCGTCGGCCCGGGCCTCCGCGGCGGGCACGAGTTCGGCGGCCGTCACCAGCGTCGGTGCTGCCAGTACATATCCCAGGAACCGTCGTCTGCCCAGAGCAGGGCTGTCGGAGGAAGGCCGGGCGGGACGGTCAGCACCAGGCATGGGCTGCCTCTTCTCCTATGTGCCTCTGCGGAGTTGGGTATCCGGGGGTCTGGGGGAGGCATCGACGTGTCTTCCCGCTGCGCTGCGATCTCGTCGACGGCTGCATGTGTGCGGTTCGGCTCCGGGTGGGGTGACGGGGCAGTGGGTCGCCAGGGGCGGTGGGGGCCGCCCCTGGCGGTGACGGGCGGTTGCCCGCAAGGGGGTTGGCGTCCGTGTCGTTCAGGAGGGGCGGTTCATGTCCGGGATGTCGATGGCGATGGGCCGGCCCTCGGCGAGGAAGAGCAGGACGAACCTACGGAGCGCTTCCTCCAGTGTCCAGAGGACCGCGGGGACGGCGGGAATGGGTATCAGACCTTCACGGAAGGCCACGAGCAGCGGCCAGGCCGTCGCGATCAGCCGTTCCAGGACAGGCTGCTTGGACAGGCCGATCATGTCTCCGACCTCGCCGCCCAGTGTGTACCTGGAGAACGCGCTGATCAGAGGGCGTGTGAGCCCGGCGTCGAGCTCGGCCACGATACCGAGGAGGACTTCTGTCAGTGCTTCCCCCTCGGGAGTGTGGCCGAGGATCGGATCGAGGACCTGCTTCGACTGGGCGTTGGCCGCGTCCCAGGTGGCGGGGATGTACTCGTCGCTGACGCCGAGCATGTGCGCGCTCACCTGCCACACGTGGAGATACGCCTCGGAATCAGCGGTGCCGACCCGGACACCCCACTCCTTCATCTTGCTCATGACGAAGGTGGCCAGGCTGTGCCAGGTGACCATGATGTCGGCCTGGCTGATCGGGATCTTCTGGCCGCCGCTGGTCTGTGACCAGGCGGGGGACTGCGGCAGCAGGTGGCGCACGGCGGCGTGCACCATGCGGGTCTTCACGGCGGTGACGATCATCGAGCCCTGCGGCAGGTAGGCGTCGAGGTCCCCGATGTCGTAGCCGAGCCGCGCGGTCTTGGCGATGCGGTCCTTCATGTCGGCGCCACCCTTGGAGTAGTACACGGCGCGTGACTCCCTGGGTATGGCGGTACTCATCAGGCCACTGCCGAGGCCGTACAGAGCCCCCACGTAGATCCCCTTGGTCTTGCTGAACCGAGCGCCGCGGTCGAGCCGCGCCTTGTCCGCCCAGGACGGCATGCGACGGGCGCTCTCCATGAACTCCCGCAGGTCCCCCGGGAGTCCGTCGGGCAACGGCTGGTCGTTCCGCGTCCATTGCTTGAGCAGCGCGTTGACCCTGGACACCTCGCCGCGGTCGATCACTGCCGCGAGTACCGGGTCGGCTTCCTCGTCCCACACGTACTCCGGATCGACCCCCACGCCCGTGCCTGCCACCGACGCGCTGGGTGACCACGTCCACAGAGGCCGGGCGAGGGCCGGCGAAGCCGCCCCCAGCGCCCCGACGGCCCCCAGGGCCCCGCCCGCCATCAACATCTTGCGCCTGCTGAGTCCGTCCATTGTCCTGAACTCCTTCGTGAGTCCTGATCGATGAGAACCGTGCCGTGACGTGTGAAACGTGACGTGCGGAAACGTGAAGTGCGAACGTGGACGTGCGAGCCGTGAGCCGTGGTCTGCGAGTCGCGAAGCGCGACATGAGACGTCGCGGAACGGCGTCCGGCACCGGTGCGGGTCCCGCTCACGCGAATGGATCTCCGGTGCCCGGTCTCGCGGTTCGCCTCACACGGAGGCTCGTCCCGGCGACACGGTCCTCCATGTCGGCCCCGTCCCTGGAGTGGTGGACGGAGCGCGCTTCCCTGGGGACGGCGGTGCCCACGGTGACCGGGCACCCGCCGGCGACGCGGCCCCCAACGCCCCCACGGCACCTGAGGCTCCGCCCGTCATCGACATCTCGCGCCTGTTGAGTCCATCCATCGCCTCGAACTCCTCCTCGAGTCCTTCAGCCTGACGTTCTTCGACTCGTACAATGAAACACACGCGGCATCTCTGTAACACCAGGGGAGCACAGGCAGGGTGGGAACGCCAGGGTCTTTTCGAAAGTCAGGCGACGTCGGCGGGATCCGGCCTGTGGGCCTCACGGTGCCCTCCGGCGCCACATCCCGTGCCGGTACCCGTTCTCGGCGCACGCCGGCCGACCCGGTCGCATCGCCAGGTCTGCGACCGTGGGCCGGCGTACGCCACTCGGCAGCCACCGCCGGCCGTCATCTGCTCCTCGGAAGCGAAGGGTCCTCGCCCGTCCGGGAGTGGCCCGGGTCTTCGAGCGTCACTCGATGGCCCGGTATTCAGGGGACGGGTGGGTCAGCTCGGGGAGTTCCACCACGTATCGATTTCCATGCGGGGCCGGCATCGCCCAGTGCCACGCCTCGACGTGAAAGGCGAGTCCATGGAACGGGGTGTCGTCCGTCTCGTACGGGTAGCGCTCCAGGGCGGCTTCCCGAGCCTGGGTCGGCGTCAGCCCACCGTGATGCTGCATCACCCATGCGTAGCCAGGGCGTAGGTGACCGTCAAGGAGCCAGGCTTCCGGAGCGGCCTGGACTCCGAGCCGCCGGTCCCAGCCGGATCGAGGTATCCACTCACCCGGAGGCAGAAGAAGCGCGCGGCTGACGTGCCGCGACCCCGTGGTCGAGCGTCACCCCATGCGGGGTCCCTGGTCCGGAACCACGGTGGTCCCCAGGGAGTCGCCGGACACGATGCCGCGTAGCGCGGAGTTGGGTACGCGTCCGTCCAGGATGTGAGCGCTGCGGACACCGGCACGGACGGCCCTCAAGCAGCCTTCCATTTTCGGGAGCATGCCGCTCGTCAGCTCAGGCAGCAGCTTCTCTGTCTCCTCGGTCGTGATCCGCCGGATCACTTCGGTGCCGTACGGCCAGTTCGCGTACAGGCCTTCGACGTCCGTGAGCATCACCAGCTTCTCCGCGTCGAGAGCCACCGCCAGAGCCGCCGCCGCGAGATCGGCGTTGACGTTGTAGACCTGCCCGTCCGTTCCACGTGCCACGGGGGAGATGACAGGGATGTGATCCTGCTCCAGGAGCGCACGGACGGTATCAGCGTTCACGTCCACGACTTCGCCGACCAGCCCGATGTCCACGGGTTCGCCGTTCACCCGGACCGTTCGCCGTACGGCGGTCATGGTGTGCGCGTCCTCACCCGAGATCCCTACCGCGAAGGGCCCGTGCGCGTTGATCAGGCCCACCAGCTCACGCTGTACCCGACCCGTCAGTACCATGCGTACGACATCCATCACCTCCGGGGTCGTCACGCGCAGGCCCGCCTCGAAGCGCACCTCCAGGTCGAGCCGTTCCAGCATCGCGCTTATCTGGGGGCCGCCGCCGTGCACGACCACCGGGAGCAGGCCGGCGCCCCGCAGGGTCACGACGTCCTGCGCGAAGGTCGTCCTGAGTTCCTCGTTCACCATGGCGTGGCCGCCGAACTTGATCACGACGACCCTGCCACGGAGCCGCTCGAGCTCCAGCCGCTCCATCAGGAGCTGATCCCCGACGGCCGCGACCTGGTTCGTCGCCTCCGCCGTACCGAGTGACTCCATCTGTATTCCTGTCCCGCTCATCCCACGCTCACTCGATGCCAGGCCCTCGTGCGGGCGGAACTCTGATGGGCGCCAGGTGTGTTGCCCGGTCCGAAACGGATGGGTTGCCAGCCGAAGCCGGGTGCGCCGACGACGGTTCGGCGTAAAGCCCCCGACTCCACGGCCACTTAGGTCAGCCTAACCTGAATGGTGGAGTGGTGGTGGGGAATCCATGATGTCGTCAGCTCGTCAGCTCGTCAGCTCGTCCGCTCGTCCGGGATCACCGTCGTGCACCGCGTCACACCGCCGCGTGAACCCGATGGGTACGCGGATCCGCGGCACGAGGACCGAGGAGGCCGGGACCTCGTTCACCGAGATGACGGTTGCGGGCCCAAGGCGTTGCCCACGGCGCAGCCGCCCTCTCCGGGCATTCGCTGAATACGCGAAGGCACCCATACCTCCGTGTCTCCGGGGGCCACGCGGGCAAGGAGGCAGTCCTGCGCGTCGAAGCCGTTGCCCCTGACGGACAGGAGAACGCCGACCATTCCGCCGTCCGCCTTCACCTCGCTCCGGATTCCCGGATGCAGGTCCAGGGCAGCGAGCGTACGGCGTACCTCGGCCTCGTCCACCCGGCCGCCCTCCGGCACCCTCGGAAGCTTCGCGCGGAGCTCCTCGTACGGCAGTGGGGGCGCTTCGGGCGGCGGGGCGAAGGCCTGCGGAGGGCTGTCCGGGCAATCCACGTCCCGAGGGGCCTCACCCCACTCCGACTTCGGCGACACCCGCACCGCGAAACAGCGCTGCACGGTCACCTCCTCGGGGGCGAGCCAGCCGTCGTACGCCGAGCCGGACGTGCGGACGACCACGTCGATGCCATCCCCGTCGTGTGTCGAAGTCCCCCTCACCCGCAGTACTTCCACCCCGTCGATGCCCGCAGCGGAACGCCCGACCTCCTCCGCCGTGCGTGGACTCTGGCCGTAGAGCCGCTCCCCTGCCTTCCTGGCGGCCTCGCGTGCGGCGTCCGCCGCCTCGTCCTCGGAGGACTGCACCACCCCGCAGCCGAGGGCGAACAGTAACAGCGGTGAGAGCAGGAGGAGTCGACGCATGTGTCCACCATTCCGGTGCCGCGCGTGGCGGACAACCGCTCGCGTACTGGGAACCGGCACAGGCGATCGTACTCAGCCGGGGCGCTTGTGGACCGGCACGGTGGACATCCCGGTTCGTCCTGTCCCACGGCGTCGTCCGTGGGGCGTCAGAGGGCCGGTCTCCACTCGTTCCAGCCGCTCCTGGTGACCACTGGGGTGACCTCGCCCTGAGTCCGCCACGCGTCGGCGGCGTGGTCACCGATCCCGTTCCTTGCCTTCTGCGACCACGCGCTGTTCACTGTGCCGCGCGGTAACGACCGGTCCGCGCCTAAATGTGAAGACACCGCCTCGTTCCCGCAGGGCGAGACCGACTGGAAGGCACGCTGAACATGACTGGGCAACAGGACCGCTGGGCGGAACTCACCGGGGGCCGAGCGGGGGAGGAGTACGCTCGGCGCTTCGCGCGTCTCGTCGCATCCGGCCACGACGTCCACGGCGAGGCCACGTTCTGCGCCGCACTGCTGCGGCCCGAAGCCCGGGTGCTCGACGCAGGTTGCGGCACGGGCCGGATCGCGATCCGGCTCGCGGAGCTCGGCTACCACTGCACCGGCGTGGACGTCGACTCCTCGATGCTCGCCGTCGCGCGCCGTGAGGCCCCCGGGCAGGAGTGGCTCCTCGGCGACCTGGCCCGCCTGGACACTCTCGGTCTGAAGCCAGACTTCGACCTGGTGCTCGCTGCCGGAAACGTCATCCCCCTGCTGGCCCCGGGCACCGAGGCGGTTGTCATCCGTCAACTGGCCGCCGCGCTGCAGCCCGGCGGTCTCCTGGTCACGGGCATGGGTCTGGACGCGGCACACCTGCCCTTGCCGGAGCCGCCGCTCACACTTGCGGACTTCGACCACTGGTGCACCCAGGCCGGACTGACCCTGCGACAGCGCTACGCCACCTGGAGCGGGGACCCCTATCAGGACGGATGCGGTTATGCCGTGAGCGTGCACTCCCGCCCCGCACCCATGGGTCGTCCATGACCGGCGCCTGAGCGGGGGGAGGACCGCGGCGCCCCGGAACGGAGGAGACCGCTACCGGTCGGAGTGAGGCCGGCGAGTCCGGACAGGTGGCCCAGGATGCCCTGGTCGCCTGGCGCGACGACGGCCGTGCTCGCCTCCGCCACCGGTTCCAGCAGGCCGTCGACGAGGGTGATCTGCCTCCCGGCGCGGACCCGGAACTGCTCCCCGATACGTCATGACTGTGGCGAACGGCATCGCCGTCCAGGCTGCCGGCGGCGCCACCCGCTCCGAACTCCAGCAGGTGGCCGACGCGGCGCCGCGGAACTGGCCACCCGTCTGACAGCAGGTGCCCGTGGAAGCATGCCGTGCCATAGATCCTTCAACAGGCACGACCTCTTCCGCGGCCGGCATGCCGGGACAGCCGTGCCGCTAGGGAGAGGGCGGAGTGGCCATACCGTTATGCGGAGAGGCGCAACCGGCGGGTGGTCTGGGTGGTCGAACCTGAGTGATCAAAAGCCGGCTTCGCCTCCTGTGTACCGTTGTGGTACCCACTCTCCTTCTCACCGCCTGTTCGGGCAGTTCCGAGGACGAGCAGCCCGCTCATCCCGTCTTCGACGCGCCGGTCGGGCAGCAGCCCCGTCAAGCCCTGCTCGCGACCCAGGAGAGCGGGAGTGCTCGTTTCACACAGACCCTGACGTTCGGCTCACCCGCAGGGGACACGGTCCAGCGGTCCACCGGACGTGTCGACTTCTCCAGCGGCCGCGCGGCTGGTTCCGTCGAGTGGTCATTGGCGCCTGGCCTGCCGGAAGGGGCCAAGGACGCACTGCTGGGCGTTCGGCTGGGCCCAGGGAATTCCCCCGCGCGGACCCGGATCGCCGTGGACCCGGACGCCGTGCGACTGCGTGCGGGCGAGGCCGGCTACTGGCTGACATACGAGGGCACTCTGGAGACCTTCGGAGGTGAGGCATCGATCAGCGCACTGCGGGGATCCGAGTCCGCGTTCGGCGGCACACTGCTCGAGATACTGAGCGGTGCCCAGGACGTGAAGGGAACCAAGGCCACTGAGGGCGGCCGGACGTACACGGCAAAGCTCACCGCGTACAACGCGCTGCGCATGTTCTCCCAGGACATGCGAGCCGAACTCACCAGCAATATCGACCCCAGCGGCACGGACACCCCGGTGACGCTGAGCATCGTTGCGGACGCCGAGGGGCACATCACTCGCGCCGAAGCCGACTTCTCCGGCCTTCTCGACAGGAAGGACAGTGCCCTGGCGGACATGACCGGCCTTCACGCGGTGATGACGCTGAGCGGACAGGGCGACTCCCCGCCGGTCATGCCCACGCCGTCGGAACCCACGCTCGACGCGAAGACCGCCGTCAGGCCGGTCGGTGATCAGAAGGAGGGCACATGTGCTGACCTCGCGACCGGAAACCGCATGCTCGACATGGTCGTCGCCGTGCCCTGCACCCAGCCCCACGACGTCCGTGTGTTCGCCCATGCGACCTTGGGCACCGAATACCCCGGCGACGCCAACGCCCAGCGGCAGGCGGGTGAGGCGTGCCGCCGGGAACACCGTTCGGCGCCCGGCACATGGAAGCGTGAAGCGGCTGACGAAGACGTCTACTGGTACACGTGGCCGGAGGAGGACCGCTGGGGCGTCGGCGGCGCCGCAACGGTCTCCTGCTACATCGTGACCCGCGACCCCGTGACCACCCGGGCGCTGGCCGTCTGACACGAGCGCGTCGGGCGCGCCCACCCCCACCGGTGCGCCCAACGAGGCCCCGCCCCCATCGTCGGCGCTCTCCACGCCGTCGCCCGGACGGGTAAAGAGGGAGACCTTGCGGCAGGAGGTATTTTTCGGCGTCGCTCCAGGACCTGCCGGGGCCCCGTCGTCCTCCCCGCTCAGCTCGTGTCCCTGCCGGCATGAGGAGCTGAACTGTCGTCCTGGAGTACCGTGGGCATTCCCCCGACCGGCACCACCAGCTCGGCCACCTCCCCGTCCGCGGAGCGCCCCACCCACACGGGGTAGGTACCGTCGCCGGTCGTCGCGAACGCGACCAGTTCGCCGCCGGATGCCCCGTCCTGAGTACGCAGGAAGTACATCGAGTCCGTGATGTCCTCCCCGACGCCCGGCTCACCCCGGAGGAGATGCCGCTCGAAGAGCTCTTGGAGCGGCACCCAAGCCCCGGCGTCGGCGAAGCATCCAGTCGCAGCATCGGTGTCGAAGCCGAAGATCTCGTTCTCGACGAGCAGCCTCGTGTCGTCATCGGGCCCGAGGCACATCTCCCACGACAGCGCGGGCGTCTCGCTGATGAGCAACCGGACCGCCGTGGTGTCCGTGCGGGTCACCCAGGTCTGGCGCCACTCGCAGTCGTAGCCGAAGTGGACCTGGCCTTCTTCGAGTGCGTATGCCCCCGGTGGGACGGGGATCGTCATGGCGGGCCCTTTCCCGGCGCGGTCGTCCGGTCCGGAAACGGCCAGGAGGCCGCTCGGCACGCACAGGGTGCCCATCCTTCGCGGCTCCACGACCGTCATCTCGGGGTGGTACCCGTCGGTCACACGTGTCCCCGGCCTGAACAGCGCGTCGATCGGCCCGGGTTGTGCGGGGCGGGGCGGGTGCCAGCACGTGGCGGGGGCCTCGCGCGCGGCGTCCGGCGTCTCCGCCGCGTCAGGGGCGGGCAGCGCCGCCCGGAGCGTCACCGGTCCCTGCAACCCGAGCCTGCTGACAGCGCCCACGGGCCAGTCATCGAACCCGGGGCGGGCCTGCCAACGCCGTGTAGCGGCGTCAGGCACGGTGATGAGTGTCCGCCCGAGCTCGCCTTCGGGCTTCCGCGTGATCGATCCCCTGCCGTCCGGGAACAGTTCCGTCGTGGATCGAGGGCACTCGTCGTCGAACTCCGGGACGTCAGGCCCGGTGTACCGCCACGTGCGGGTACGTCGACTGAGCAGCCGGCCCGGATCATCCAGCAGACGCAGGTCCAGCTCGTCGGTACGGCGGCCCCGGTCGTCGTAGACCCACAGCCCGACGTAGTGCTCCCGCCAGGAAACCAGCCGGACCTCCAGCGGAACCTCCCGCCCCGGAAGCCGGTACACCACGACGTAAGGTAGACCCACGCCGTCCCGCTCCCGTGCCGCCCGGGCGGTCAGGGGCCGCCAAATCGCACGGGCCTCCAGGTCCCATGCCAGCGCGTATGCGACCTCGACGATCGTCCCCGGTCCGTGATCCCCACCCATTGCGGCCTCCGCCCCCATCCGTCCGACTCCGGCGAACACAGTGGACGCGGCCACTGACCGACAACAACTGCGCAGGTGATGCCGGACTGCTCGGGCGGCCCGCTGGAACCCGGTCATGGCACACAGATGTGCCGCGCGTTCGGTGACGCCGGATCGGAGGACGGGCCGTGGGTGCGTCCGTGAGATTGCCCTGTCCGCGCCTGTTCCCAGGCGGCCGCGCAGAGGGACTCGGATACGGCGGAGGTGTAACGGGCGGCGGCGAGCCAGTGGGTGGCGAAACCGTCGGTGTCGGCGGGGAGGAGACGACCGAAGGGGTCGCGTTCACGTCGGGCCGCGGAGGCGCACAGAGCGGCGAGCAGGCCGGCGGCCGTGGGAAGCCCCGCCCGACGCAGACGACGGGTCTCGGCGGAGACATCACCGAGCATGCCGATGGCCGCCCGGCCCGCCGGTATCGTCTGTTCGACGCGCCGCTCGAGAAGGTGCAGGGGGGAGTGTCCGCCGGAATCGCCGGGCCCGGGCGGGACGGCGTGCACGTGGGCGTGCGGGACAGGAAGGTCGGCGCGGCGAAGACGGTCCAGACCGAGGTCGATCGTGCCCTCACCGGTGGGGTGCGAGCAGGCGAGGAGGGCGAGCCTGGGGTGGAGCGCGGGCACGAGGCGGCCGATGATCCGCAGCCGTGTCCCCGGTGCCGTGGCCAGGAGCATCAGGTTGTCCCGGTGGGCCAGCGCGGGGTCGTCGTCGGCGACCGTGAGCCGGACGGGGACGCCACCTCCGCACAACGCGAGCAGACAGGTGCCGCCGGACTCCCGTACGGCACCACGAAGTTCCACGTCCAGGAAGAGCAGGTCGCTGCCGCCGCCGTCCGGGTCCGCATAGCGGGATGCTGAACGCAGAGCCCGTTCGGCCTGCGCAGAGGGCGGCGTCTCCCACAAGCTGGCGAGCGGCGGCTCCGTCCACGCCGCGCCCCGGGCCGTGACTGCCTTGACACCCTTCCCCGCGCCCAGTCTGCCGTCCGCCGAGACCGTCGCCCCCGAAACCGCCAGCCCGGCGCGGCCCAGCTCCCGGTGGGTGAGCGCGCTCTCCCCGAGACGCACGGCGCGGTCGGCCACGCCCAGGGCGCGTCCGACGCCGCCGGGGGCCACGTCGCTGACCGTGCAGAGCCGGCCGTCGGGTCCGGCGACCCAGGTGCGGACACCGCCGTGCCCCGAGTCGGTGACCACGGGTTCGGTGAACAGACCGTACAGGCGCAGCGAGCCGTCCGGACTGTACGGGCGGCGCGACCGGCCCTTGACGGCGGCCAGTTCCGCACCGGACGCGGTCCCCACCCGGCGTGCCGTCCCCAGTAGTTCGACCAAGGTGGTCACGAGGTCCGCGGTGCGGTAGGACGGGTCCCCGGCACGGGCCGCGCGCAGCAGTGTGACGACGGACAGTGCGGCGCCCGCCGCGCGCGGCAGATCCTGGAGCCGGGCGGTGTGCGCCGCGCGGAGGAGCGCCGCTTGGGCGACGGCACCGGCCCCGTCGACGCCGGCGTCCAGCACGGCGGCGGCCGCCGCCCACACGGCGTCAGCCGCGGCACGCTGGGCCGGGCTCGCCACGTCTGGCGCGGGGGCGGTGTCGTCGACGTGCGATGCCGGTCCGGCTGCGACCGGAGCCGGTCGCCCGGCGGGCTCGGGGACCGGGTCCGCGGTGGGGGCGGCGCAGGCGGCGGCCGCGCGGTGGACGCAGGCCGGGGCGAGGAGACAGCCGCAGCTGATGGCGTCCGCCGACGCCACCACGCCGCCCGGGGCGTGCAGGCGCAGTTCGGTCTCCTCGTCGACAGCGATCGTCACCGTGTCCCCGTCGCGCTGCGACGGGCGGGAGCCGAGCTTGGTGACCGCCGCGTCCAGCCGCTTGCGCAGCCGGGGCGAGAGGTCTTCCACCAGCGTGGCCGTGACCTCCGGCGCGACAGGTGGCAACTGGGCGGCGGTCATGCGGTCTTCTCCCCTATCCAGCGGGCCAGTTCGAGTGGGCTGAGTGCTGCCACGGGCATACCGGCGGCCACGAGCTGACCGGCGACGCCCGTCGAGTAGCGGGGCCGGCCCGCGTCGTCGAGGCTCGCGCACCCGAGGACATGGGCCCCGGTGGCGACCAAGGCCCGCACCTCGGCCAGCAGCGCGCCTGGCGGAGCGCCCTCCTCGAAGTCGCTGATGACGACGACGAGGGTCCGGGTGGGCACCGTGATCAGGCTGCGCGCGTGCCGCAGCCCGGCGGCGATGTGTGTGCCGCCGCCCACGCTCACCTCCAGCAGGAGCGAGAGGGGATCGTGCACATGGCCGGTGAGGTCGACGACCTCCGTGGAGAAGGCGAGGAAGTGGGTGCTCAGGGTCGGCACACCGGCCAGCACGGAGGCGGTCAGCGCGGACCAGATCGTGGAGGCCTCCATGGATCCGGAGACGTCGGTGACCAGGATCAGGCGCCAGTCCGCCGACCGGCGGGCCCGGCTGCGGAACACCGGCTTCTCGGGAATCACCTGGACCGTTCCGTCAGCCGTCCGGCGGGCGGTGGCCAGATTGGCACGCAGCGTGCGCGGCAGGTCCAGCCGGCCGCCCGGGCGACGGGTGGGCCTGGCGAGCATGGTGCCGGTGAGTGCCGGCCGCAGCCGGGTGGCGAGCTGCCGGGTCAGTTCGTCGACCAGGCGGCGCACCAGCGGCCGAAGCGCCGCCAGACGCGCCTCGGGGAGGCCACCGGCGTAGCGCAGGACCGTACGGAGCAGTTCCACGGAGGGGGCGGCGGCCGCCGGGTCGATCTCCGCGAGGACGTCCTGCCGGCCGGTCGCGGCAGCGGCGGCGAGGACCTCCTCGCGGATACCGGGGCCGAACAGCGCGGCCAGTTCCTCCGACCAGTCGCGGACCCCGGGGAACGGTGCCTCGCGGCCGCCCCGCCGGCCACGGCCCAGACCTGGGTCGGGCATGCCGCCACGTGAACCCTCGCCGTGTCCTTCCCCGTACAGCTCGTCCAGTGCGGTCGCCAGCCGGGCGGCGGCGGACGGCAGCTGATCGGGACGCCGGCCGAGAACGAGCCGCCACCGGTCGGCGGGGGCGAGTGTCCGCGCGGACGGGGCTCCCGTGGGGTGGGCTTGCGCCGGTGCGGAGTTGGCGGACGCGCCCGCCCCGGCGAGGGATGTGGTGGCGAGTGGCGGGGGAGCGAAGGGGTGGTCCGACTGGGGCGGGAACCGGTCGTCCGGCCTGTCGAGGGGCACGGGCAGACCGAGGCCGATGAGGAGTTCGCGGGCCGAGAGGTCGGCGGCCGTCCGGGCCGCCAGGTCGGCCGGGTCATCGGCGTCGAGGCTGTCCACCCGCTCACCGAGCCGCTCCTCGACGGTGTCCAGCAGCCGGTCACGTGCGGCCGGGCTGAGAGTGTCGAAGCCGCCTCGAAGCGCGGGAAGCCGTGTCAGGAACGCGGCGTCGTCCAACTCGACGACACGGTGCAACAGCGGATCCAGGGTGCCGGATCCGACGGTCAGGAGCGGTCCAGCGACCGTCAGGACGCCGGTGAGGCGGGCGGTGAGTGCGGCCCGGGAGGCACTGTCGACCGCACCGTCCACCCAGGAGGCGACGCGCACTCCGAAGACCTCGGCCTCCTCGTGGTCCGTGAGCACCCGGACGGCGCCGGCTGCCGCGGCGATCAGCGGAGTGCCGTCGGCGGCCAGCCGGGCGAGGGCGTCGGTGAGCCGGATACCGCCCACCCGGTCTGCGCGCTGGGCCAGTTCGAGCAGGGCGCGGGCGTCCTCGGCATCCTCGGACCCGGTCAGGCCGTCGACCTGACGGACCGCCGCCGAGGTCAGGATCTCCGCCGCCTGCGCGGTGCGGACGGCACGGGCGGAGGCGGTGAGGTGCTCGGGAACAGCCGGGTCTTCGGTGGCCCCATGAGCTGACGCGGCCTCAGGAGAGGCCATGCCCGGAAGATGACCTGCGGCGATGCGGTCCAGGAGGCCGAGCCCGGCGAGTATCTCGGGAAGGGTGCCACTGGCGGGGAGCACGGACGCCAGTTCCGTGAGCCGCTCGTCGGCCAGGGCGGGGAGCCCGCACTCGGCGGCCTCCGTGAGGCCCCTCACGACCTGGGCAGCCGACGGTCCGCCTTGCTCGCGTTCAGCCGCCTGTCGCTGTCGCAGCACCCCTTCGGCCGCCTGGGCCGGGGTGACGCCCCGGGCTCCGGCCGCGGTGAGCATGGCGGCCGTCGCCGGGGTCCACGCCACCTGCCAGCGGGTCGTCAGTCCTTCCGAGCCCGCCGCACCCGTCACCGACTGTTCGCGCGCGTAGGGGATGCCGCACACCGTCAGCCTGCGCAGCAGCAGTTCGCGCCGACCGTCAAGGGTGGAGCGGGCCGGATCGAGCCGGAGATCACGAGGCGCCTTCTCGTGAGCGTCGTCCGGGCCGGGGAGCGAGAGCGCCGCGGTCTCGGCCTCCACGGCCGGACCCAGGCCGCTGCGCGGAGCGGCGGGGGCGGGCCGCCCGGTGCGCGCTCCGACGAGTACGCGTTCGAGTGCCTGGGCGACGGCTCGGCCGGTGCCATAGGTCTCGCCGCGGCCGAGCACCGTCTGCACGGCCTCCAGGAACTCGCCGCGACCAGGGGCGGGCAGTCCGCGCAGGCGCGCCAGGTCCCCGGCGACCCGGACGACCTCCCGGCCGTCCGCCGGTCCGTAGGGGTGGCCCTGCTCGCGCAGGGCCGCACAGACACGGACCGCGGTGCGGACCAGTGCCTCGTGCAACGCGGACGGGGACCCGGCGGCCTCCAGGACGGTCTGCTGCCACTCCGGATCCCGGATACCGGCCGGGTACCCGGACCGTGAGTCGAGGAGCGGGTACGTGTAAGGGATCAGCGAGACCGTGCACGCCACCGCCGCGGCAGAGCCGGTCACATGACTGTCCGCGTCCGGCTGTTGCGGAACGGCGGGGCCGGCCTGCTCCCGCCGGGCGGTCGCCTCGGTGACTCCGGAGGCGGACAGCAGCAGGGCCGGGGCGTGAAAGGCTCCCACCACCACGGCGGGCCGTCGGCCGCTCGCCAAGGCCTCGGCGACATGTCCGCGCATACAGTCCTCGCGCACCAGGTCCCCGCCGTCCACGCCGCCGCTCGCCTCGGCCTCGTACCGCAGCGCCCAGCCGGTGAGGAGGGCGGCACGACGGAGCGCCTCGGGTGTCGAACCGGGTGCCGGGGCCTCCACCAGCCGGTCCCACAGGTCGTCGCCGGCCCGGCCGGTCAGCCGGGACCGGACTGCGGCGGACAGCCCGTACCCCTCGCCCGGCACGGGTGCGGAACTGGCGCCGGGGAACGGTGCGCGGGCGGGGTCGTCCGGCCCGCCCCGTGCCCAGGACCGGTCCGACAGCGGCAGATCGCAGGCCACGGCCGGGACGCCGTTCCGTGCCGCCCAGCGCAGGGCGACCAGTTCGGGAGAGAAGTCCGCGAACGGATAGAAGGCCGGCCCTCGTTCTCCTGCCGCCCCCGTCCCGTCGGAGGGCACGGCGGCCAGCGCCACCGGAGCCTCGGTCTCCTCGTGGGAGAGCCACCCCAGCCAGGGCTGGAACTCGGCGGGCAGTTCGACGAGGAGGATGTCGGGGGCCGCCGCGTCCAGGAGCGCCGGCAGGGCGGCCGCGAGCGACGGCGCGTGGTGGCGCACCCCGATCAGGAACGGCAGCCCCGGTCCGGCCGCTGCGAGTGCCGCGACCGCGTCCTCCGGAGTGGTGGGCGCGCCCGCCGGGCGCCGCGGTGCACCGGCGGGTGACACCTCGGCGCCGGGCGACGTGCCGGTGGTGGCCCAGTCGTCGGGGGCCGTCCGCGTGCAAGGGGTGGTCGACTCGCTCATCCGTCAGTTCTCCAGCACCGCGCGAAGCTCCCACAGGGAACGCCAGGTTGCCGACCCCTGCTCCGCGCGCCTGCGCACCGGCCCGTCCCAGTACCCCAGCAGCCGTGCCGCGTCGGCGGGGTCGTCCTTGCGGACGACGCCGAGCAGATGGCCGGGCAGGAGAGAGAGCACGTCGCGGTCGCCCGGGAAGTACGCGGTGGCCAGGCCCAGAGATCCCGCGACGGAGACCGCCTCCGCCGTGCTCATCACCGTGGACGGGCGCTCGACCTCCCAGCCTTCCACGGAGCGGCCGTCGCGCAGGTCCCGAAAAGCGGTGACGAGGGCTTCGAGGACCGAGTCGTCCACCTGGTAGTCGGCACCCGCCCGTTCGACAGCGGCCCGCGACTGGCGTCGGACGAGCGCGGTCTCGGCGTCCACGTCACCGATCGGGCCCACGGTCTCGAAGTTGAAGCGCCGCTTCAGCGCCGCCGACATCTCCGACACGCCCTTGTCCCGGAGGTTGGCGGTGGCGATGAGTGTGAACCCGGGGGCCGCGTACACCTGGGCACCCTCACTCCCCGCGAGTTCGGGTACCGCGATCCGCCGTTCGGACAGCAAGGACACGAGCGCGTCCTGGACCTCGGGCAGACAACGGGTGACCTCCTCCACGCGGGCGACGGCACCCCGGGTCATGGCGGTGAGCACCGGGGACGGCACCAGGGCCTGCTCGGTGGGGCCCTGGGCGAGCAGCAGCGCGTAGTTCCAGCCGTACTTGAGCTGATCCTCGGTGGTGCCCGCGGTGCCCTGCACGGTGAGCGCGCTCGTCCCGCAGACGGCCGCCGACAGCAGTTCGGAGAGCATCGACTTGGCGGTCCCGGGTTCTCCCACCAGCAGCAGCCCGCGCTCCCCGGCGAGGGTCACCACGCAGCGTTCGACCAGAGCCCGTTCGCCGACGAACTTCTGCTCGATCACCAGGCGCCGCGGCACTCCGGCGCCGGGCCGCGCGGACTTCGGCAGGCCGAGTGCCTCGCCCGCACTGCCCATCACGAAGGTGACGACGGCACGCGGGGTGAGCAGCCAGCCGGGCGGGCGCGGTCCCGAGTCGTGGGCGGCGAGGAAGGCCAGCTCGGTGCCGTACTGATCCTCCGGTGCTGTGACCTGGCGGTTCTCCCGGCCGGAGACACCGGCAGGGGGTGTCGACCGGTCCGGGGCCCCGGGCGTGGTGGTGGTGCCGGTGGTCATTGTCATGTCGCTCGTCATCGGCGGTGGCCCTTCCGGGGTGCGCGGGTGTCCAGTTCTTCGAAGGCGGGGGCGTCGCCGCCCCGGGCCCGTGCCCAAGCCGTGGCGAACAGCTCGTGCACGGGGACCTCCGGCAGGGTCCGGGTGGATCCTGCCACGGGGTACAGACGTTCCTTCCAGGTCTCCAGGGGAAGGCCGGGCGCACCGCGTTCGAGCCAGCCGCACGGCAGGAACAGAGTTCGGCCGGCGCGGGAGCGCTTGGCCTCCACCACGAGGTCGGTGGCGGCGAGCTCCGCCCGGGCCTTCTTCATCCGCGCGGGCTTCCACTCGGTCCAGCGGGTGCAGTTGCGGTCCGTCGGATCGGGCAGGGCGAGCAGCATCAGGTACAGGGCTGTTGCGTCGGCGCTCAGCCCGAGGGCTGCGGCGGCCTCGGCCACCAGGTCCGGCACCGCGCGCGTCGGGTCCTGGACAGGGTGGTGAGGGCCGCCGTCAGGGGCACCCGCCGAGACAACGGCATCGATCTCCTTGCCCAGCAGGGAGCGCAGGGCGCGGAGTTCACCCACCCGGTACTGCGCGACGGTGCCCTCGACCAGGCCGAACGCCGGGTCCTCGGGGCCGTCCAGCCCGGCCGGGCGGATCAGGAGTTTTTCGTTGCTGCCGTGGTCGGCCGCGAGGAGCAGCGCCGCACCGGCCCGGACCAGTCCGTCGGGCCCCGCGCCGCCGGACTCGGGCAGCTGGTGGGCGGCCCTGACCACGGGGCCGATCGAGGTGCCCGCCTCGGTCCAGTCCAGCCCGAGGTCCAGCACCACGTCCGGGTCCGCGAGGGTGCGGCGCAGGGCCGCGAGCCCGACGGGCAGGTGTGCCCGCAGGGGGTGCCCGTACGGCAGCGTGTAGGCCAGGGTCCGCAGCGCGGTCAGGGCGGAGGAGAGCGAGCCGTGCGCACTCACCCGGCGCAGGCCGGGCCGTCCTGTGCCGTCCTCGACCGGGGACCCCTTGCCCAGCCACGTCCGGGAACCCGGGTTGAGCACCACGTCGACGGCGCCGGGCGTCGTGCCCGACAGGTCGAGGTCCAGTTCCTCGGGGACGCGGACGAGGGAGGCGAGACGTGTCTGCCAGACCTCGGCGGCGGCCCGGACGTCCGGACCCGTGGTCCACAGCTCGGCGGGATCGCCGGGCAGCAGCGCCTGGACCAGGGCATGGTGGTCGGCGCGGGGCAGGGCGTTCAGCCTGGCCTGGGCCGCCTCGAAGGCGCGGGTCTTCACCCCGAGCAGCCCGAGGGCTTCGGCGCCCGGCTCATCGACGGCGGCCGACACCAGGGCCGCGGACTGGAGGGGACCGATCCCGGTGGCCGTGTGGAAGGCCTCCGCGGCCACGGGGCGCCAGGGGGCCGGCCCCTGCTCCCGTACCAGGGTGGTGAGCCGGCTCAGGCGGGTGCGGGTGATGCCCTGCCGGTGGACGTGCTCATGGTCCAGGGTGAAACCGGGAACGGGGCCGAAGGCCCCGGTGGGATCGTGGTCCAGGGCCAGCCAGCGTGACGCGTCGCTACGGGAGTTCCGGCCGCGCTCGGCCAGTACCACGACGGTGCGGGTGCCCTTGCGCAGTACCTGGCCGAGCCGGTGGACGGCCTCGGGGCGCCCCTGCCCGGGCGTTCCTGCATACGGCTCGACGAGCTCCACCTGCCGGACCGTACCCGCCGGGTCGGCCAGCGGGCCCTCGGCGAGCGTCTCGAGCAGGATCACGAGACCTGCGCGGTGCTCGGGCGAGGTGGTCGCCGAGGCCGCCCGGTAAGCCAGTTCGGGCAGCCTGTCGAGCAGGGAAGTCCAGTCCTGGGACTGGCCGGGGACGGTGCACTCGTCCCGCTGCCAGCCGTCCACGGGGGTGAACGGGACCTTGGACGGCACGGGCGGGCCGAAAGCCGGCTGCCCGCCGAGGACGTGATTGACGGCAAGGATCTGCCGGATCGTGATCCACCGTCCTGCCGCTCCCCACCAGCCGCCGGACATGCGCTCGGAACCCCAGCCGGTGGCGTGCAGAAGGGTCGTGTCGTCGCCGTGTTCGGGCGAGCGGTCGGAGAACATGTCCTGGGTGCGTGTGGCGCTCCGGGGCGCGGCGGGCTGAGGCGGTTCCACGTAACGGGCGGCCGAGGCAGCCCGGTCCACCGCCTCGCGTACGAGCGCGGTGACGCCCGCGAGGAGCCGGGCGTCGGACACCTCGGGCAGCACCCGGGCGACGGCTTCCAGGCTCACCTCACGCGACGAAGGACCGGTGTAGTCCTGCACGGCACGGGAAGCTTCCAGCTGCCGGACGACCGCGTCGACGACCTCCTTGAACAGCTCTTCCGCCCGTGAGTCCGTCAGGTTCCGCAGGGCGGTGGAGCCCTGCTCGTCCCTGGGGCGCATGGCGTGCCAGTAGGCGACGGGAGGGACGTAGGGGGTGCCCGCAGCGCCGTTGCCGCCGGAGGAGCCGGGGACGACGGACCACAGGCTTCCGCCGATGCGTTCCGTGTCCGCCGGGTGGGCCTCGACGGAGCGCCCGGAGAGGGCCATGACGGGGCGCGATCCGCCCGGGAGGGTGAGGGCGCCGAGCGGGACCGGGGAGCCGACGGGCCGAGAGTGCGGCAGGGTCACCGTGTGGCCGTCGGGGGTACCCGCGACGATGCGGTGCCCGTCCGCGGGGGCGGGCACACCCGGTTCGGTCACTGTGTGGCGGACCCAGCGGCCGAGGACCGTGCCGTCCGTGCCGAACGGGGTGCTTTCCAGACCGGGCTGAAGGGGCAGCACCTGACAGTGTTCGGTGAGCAGCCGGGTGCCGTCCTGCACTCCGGAGTGGAGGAAAGCGGGCAGGGAGGCGCGACCGTGCGTTCCGCTGGCCGGGTCGTATTCCAGCCAGACCCGCCTCGTGCCCTGGTGGCCGTCCCGCCAGTGACCGGTGCCGTCGGAGAGGACGGCTCGCTGCGGCGGGATGGAGGTGTCGCCCGCGTGCAGGGCCTTGCCGCCGGTGGCGCGGCCGCCGCCGGTCAGGGGCAGGCAGACGTCGTCGGAGGGGCCGGAAGCGCCCCAGCGCGGAATCTGCTCGCCGCCGACGGTGAACACCTCGGCGGGACGGCTCGACCAGTAGCCGCGCTGCTTGCCCTCCTCCCACCAGATGACGAGCAACTCGCCGTCGGCGTAACGGAAGGCGAGCTGCCGCCAGTGGTCGATGGTTGAGGGCAGCCGCAGCGGGTGCCGCAGCAGAACGCCTTCCGGCCCGACGACGACGGCGCGTTCCTGGGTGTTCAGGATCAGCGCGGGCCAGGCCCCGGTGACGCCGACGCCCTCGGACCGGCCATGTCGCTGACGCGTGGCGGCCGCCTCGGCGGCCAGTTCGGCATAGGTCTCGTCCAGCGCGGGCCAGCCCAGTTCGTCGAGGACGCCGGTGCGCAGGGTCGAGACGAGCAGCGGGACGACATCGTGGCCCTGGAGGAGCCTCACCGCCTCCGGGGCGACCTCCGCGACCACGGAGCGGAACGCCGAGAGCTTGTTGAAGGCGATCCTCAGCCCAGGAAGTCCTCGCGCGGCGGTGTACTCCTCCGCGCAGGTGGTCAGCCATTCCCGCAGGATTTCGGACAGCACCGGATGCGCCGCCAGTCTCGCCATGCCGGTGTCGTCCGGTCGCTGACCGCGTCCACCGCCGAGGCCGGCGACTGCCCGGATCAGCAGGGCGCGGAAGGCCGGTCGTTCGGCGACGGCGGTGAGATCCCGCGCACCGGGCGCGGGGTCGGTGAGCCAGGAGCCGAGTGCGACGCCGGGGCCCTGCGTGGCCGTGTCCTGGTCGTCCGGCTCGGCGACGGGGATGCCGTGGGCCAGGCAGAGGTCGAGGAGATCCAGGTCGGCGGTGCGCTGCCAGCGGCCCTGGAACAGCTCGAGAGGGCGGCCGTCGGCGCGCAGCCGGTCCGCCATCCGGGTGGCCAGGTCAAGAGTCTGCGGGCTGCGGCCGGGCGAGACACGGTTGCGTCGGCGGTGCGCTTCCCAGCGGGCGATCCAGTCCGCCGGAGACACGGACTGGTCACTGGGGGCGGCTGCGTCGGAAGTGTCCGGGAGCGCGGTCAGCAGGTCCTCGGCGCCGGATTCGGCCAGCAGCCCCAGCCAGCCGTGTTCTCCGTCGGAGTCCAGGTTGCTCTCGCTGAAGGTCTCCGGGAAGAAAGCGAGGAGCCGGGTGCGCACGGCCGCCTCACGTCGGGCGAGTGCGACGAGCGCGGAGCGGTAGGCGGTCCAGAACGAGGCGGGCGCGCGGACGATTCCGGGGGAGCCGATCAGATCGGCCACCAGATCGCGTTCGGCGGCCTCACGGTCCAGTCCGGCGGCCTTGACCAGTGCGCGGACATCCTGCGGCAGCGCCGCATACGGTGGCATGCCGGCGGCGCATCGCTCGACCAGTAGACGGCGGAACTGTGTCCAGGCGTCCGCCGGTGCGAGCCGGGCCACCAGGTCGCGCACGTACTGCCGCAGTGCCTTGACGGTCAGCGCACCGGCGAAGGCGAACTCAAGGAAGACAGCCCGCTGCCGGTCCTCGTCCACGACCAGCCCGTGCACCCGTTCGGCTTCGCGGGCCTTGCCGAAGAAGGAAGCGGCGTAGCTGGTGTTCTCCGCCTGGAGGAAGAGGCGCGCCACCTGCTCGTAGTAGGTGGGAAGGAAGTGCGGCACGGCCCGGCCGAGCCTGGTGCCGAGTGCGTCGAAGCCCTCCTTGGCCGCTCCGGCCCGGCTCCTGGCCTGGCGGCCCAGCCGCTCGATGTCCTTGACCAGGGCGAGGGCGTGGTGCCCGTTCGCGGGGTCGTTGACCAGGGCCCAGGCAGGGAAGCCCAGTGTTTCGCGGCGCACCTGGCCCACGACGGGGGGCTCGGAGGTCCGCGCAAAGCCGAGGAACTCCAGTGCCAGGTCCTCGGCTTCGCCGAGGGTGCCGGGCACGAGACGGACCACGGGGCGGTCACCGAGGGCGGTGTGCGTGTAGGTGCGGGCGGTCAGCGCGTCGGCGTCGTCCCGGTCGGTGCTGCCGGCGGGGAGGATCGCGCCGGCGTCCAGCAGGGTTGCCACGCGCGCCTCGGCGGCGTGGGTGGAGGTGCCTTCGCCCCGGGGCTGGGCAGGCAGGGATGCCGTCGTGTCCGCAGCGGTCGTGTTCACGTTGGTGTTCGCCGTCGTTGCCTTCGTCGTAGTGGTGTTCATGCCGCCCGCTCCTCGTCCTCCACGTCGCGGCCGGCGTAGAGCGCCGCCGCCATGCGCATGCCCTCGGACCAGGTGACAGGTCCGACCTCGGCGGCCGTCAACGCCTGCCCCGCGGGGTCGGTCCAGCCCAGGGGGCCCGTCTCCGTGCCGTACTCGTCGTATCCGTCGTGCTCGCCGATCCAGATGCGGGCCTCGGCGGTGGCACCGTCCTCGACGACCGGGCAGACGGCGTACCCGCCGCGTGACCGGTACCCGAGCTGGGTGACGCGGCCGTGCAGGAATCGCAGTTCCTTGAACACTCCGCCGGCGTAGGTGTCGACGGAGGTGGTGTCCGGGGCGATGCCCTGCGGGCGGTGCCACACCTCGCGGAACAGTTGTTCCACGTTCTGGTGCACCCCCAGTTCGACAGCGAACTCCCTCAGATCTTCGAGGTCGTCGAGGAGGACGGGGTGAGGCACCCTGACGACATCCGGGGTGATGCGGACCGTGTCGCCGTCCAGGTCGACGAGGCCGAGACCGCGCGTGGGGTCGACATCGCGCAGGAACCCGGCGACCCCGCCGTCCGTGCCGGTCACCACGACGTCCCGCAGGGCCGCCTGCCAGGCCGGGTCGGGCCAGACCTGGGCGAGAACAGCCGTGGGCACAGGCAGCGAGCGCACCATCCACTGCTCGACGTCGGTCAGGCACCGGCGTTCGTGCCGCTCCAGCCACTCGGTCAACTGCCGGAGCCCGACGACCGCCGGATCATCCTTCAGTTTGGCCGGGACGGTCTTCAGCCGCCGTCCCTTCCCGTTGCGGCACACCACCTGGCCTGCCTCCAGGGCGACTTCGTAGTCACCCGCCGGTACCCACCCCATGCGCTGTTCTCCCCGTTGTTCTGGACGCCGCCGCTCCGGCGGCACACTGATGAGACCCGTCGACGGCAACGCACCGTGACGAGTGGTAGAGACTCTAGGCGCACCCAGTGACAATCAGTTCGGGATCCGTCCGCCTGGTCGTAGGGGCCCGCACCAGCAGCGGCCGGGAGCGGTCCGCGGTACGCATGGAGCGCACGTGGCTGTCCCACCGTCCGCACGGTTCAGGCGGTCGAAGTGATCGCTCGGGTCACGGCCGTGATCGCCAGGGCGAGTGGCCGGAGAGACGCGCCACGGGCACCCGGCGGGTCTCCGGGGGGTGCGCCGTCGACGCGCAGCGGGCTCACCCCGTGCGGCAGCACCGGTGAGAGGCGGGACGGCACCGTGGCCACGCCGAAGCGACTGACGACAGGTTGGAGTGTCGTCAGCCTGCCGCGCGCAGTGGAGGCGCGGTCGTCCGGGCAGGCCCGGTCAGACGCCGAACGGCGGCTCGGAGCTCGATGAGGGGGTGGAGATCCACGCCGCGTCGACCAGCTCGTCGACGTGCACCGTGGTGCGGTCGGCGAACTCTCCGGTCGATGACAGCGCCACCGCCGACGCGACCGCCGACGCGCGGCCGGTCACTGCCTCCCGGCGAAGCCGCCACCGCCGTCGGGGGCTGGTCGGGCCGTGGTCAGCAAGGGGCGCAGCGGGCCGTTCTTCAGCCGGGCGGCGAGCGCGCTCTGCTTGCGCTGCACGGCCCAGGTGGCGGGGAGGGCGACGAGCGCGCCGACGGCGAACCCGATGAGGACGTCGTGGGGGTAGTGCGCACCCACCCACACCCGGGAGGCCGCCATCAGGGCCGCGGCGGCCAAGGCGACGAGGCCCAGGCGTCGTGATACGAGGAGCAGCGCGAAGGCGGCCGCAGAGGCGAGGGCTGCGTGGTTGCTGGGGAAGGACCAGTCGCCGGGCGCGGGGCACGCTTCGAGGGTGATCGCGTGCAGTTGCCGGCAGGGGCGGTTCTCGTGGACGGCCAGCTTCAGCAGGGAGTCGACGCCGAAGGCGAGGACGGTGACCGGTGGGACCGCCAGTGCGGTGACCGCCGCTGCCGGAGTGTCCGCGCGTCGGGCCTGCCACCAGGCGAGGACCATCAACAGGGCGAACAGTCCCAGCCCGAAGGCCGACCAGCCGGTGACCAGGCTGTCGACCCAGCCGGGCGCCCGATGGGCCAGCCCGACGATGCTGAGGTAGGCAGGGCCGTCGATGGACGAGCCGTCGTAGGCGAGATGCATCAGGGGGTCTCGTTCCGGTGCTTGGCGGCCCGCCGGGAGCGGAGCAGTCCTGCTGCCGGCGGCAGCAGGGACACAATGACGATCAGGGCGATGACGGGCAGCAGATAGCGGTCGACATCGGGAACGGATGAGCCGAGGCCGTACCCGGCCAGCACCAGGCCGGCCGTCCAGACCAGGCCACCGGCGATCTGCCAGAGGGTGAAGACCCGGGTGGGGACGTCCAGTGCCCCGGCGAGCGGGTTCAGGACCGTCCGCACCACGGGGACGAAGCGGGCCAGCACGATCGCTTTGGGGTGGCCGTACCGTTGTAGTAGCTCCCCGGCACGCTCCGTGCCGTGGTGCAGGCGCTTGGACCCGCTGCGGGCGAGGACCGCCCCGCCCGCTCGACGCCCGATGAGGTAGCCGCACTGGGCACCGGCCAGAGCGCCGGCTGCCGAGGCGAGCAGGACCCAGGGCAGGGACAGTGTCGCCGGCTTGTCCGCCGTGCCTGCGGACAGGAGGCCGGCGGTGAAGAGGAGGGAGTCGCCGGGCAGGAAGAACCCGACCAGCAGACCGGTTTCGGCGAAGAGGACGAGGGCGAGTCCCAGCATGCCGAAGGTGGCGAGCAGCGACTGCGCGTCGAGCAGATTCACCGCGAGGTACATCGGTGCTGCGACCGGGTGCGCGGGTGTCATGGGGCGAGCCCTTCGTTGCTGGCCGGATCGGGCCGTCCGCGGCGCCGTGTGATGCGCGACGCGGACGTATCTGAAGCGCCTACTCTGTCTACAGCACAGTAGTCGGTCTACAGCACTGTAGACGAATCGTGGGGGAGGCCCTTCCTTGACGGACACCGAAGGCGAGCGCAGGCCCGCCGGCGAGCTGGAGGCCAGCGTGCTCGAGGCGCTGTGGGCAGCCGGAGTCCCGCAGTCGGCAGCGCAGGTCAGAGCATCGATATCCCAGGATCTGGCGCGCACCACGGTGGCCACTCTGCTGGGACGGCTGCACAAGAAGGGAGTGGTGGAGCGCCGGGCGGACGGGCGCGGATACGTCTACTTCGCGGTGGAGGACTCACACGGCCTGACTGCCCAGCGTATGCACCGCGAACTTGACCAGGGCGGCGACAACCGCAGCGTCGTGCTGGCCCGATTCGTCGACGGACTCAGCCCGCAGGACGAGGCCGAGCTGCTCCGCCTGCTGGAGGACGGCCGCGAGTGATCACCCTCCTGCTGATCCCACTGCTGCTGCCGTGGGCGTTGCCACCTCTGGCGCGAAGGACTGCCCAACGGGTACGTCCGGACATGGCGCTGTGCGTCATGACCGGTGCGGCGGCCGCACTGGCCCTTGGCGTCGTTTCCTGCCTGGGAGTCCTTCTCCTTCCGCTCGTCCTCCGTGTTCCCGTGATCGCCGCCCTCGCCCACGTCCTCCAGCCGGTCCACGCCGGCCCGCCGGCTCTTGTCGTCGCGGTCGCCGCACTGTCGGCAGGCGCCCTCGCCGTGACCATGGGCGTCGGGGTGCGGGGTGCCGCAGTCGAAGTGACGCGGCTGCGAACAGCCCGGAAGAAGATTGCTCACCTGCCCGGAGCGGGGGACATGCGCGTCGTCGACGACGAGCGGCCGGACGCCTTCGCGCTGCCCGGCGGTATGCGGGGGGCGGGGCGGATCGTGGTCACCGAGGGCATGCTCCAGGCCTTGCAGCCTGGAGAGCGCGAGGTGCTGATCGGGCACGAGCGCGCTCACCTGGCTGCCCGACACCACCTGTTCCTCGCGGTCGCCCAGCTCGCCGGCTGGTGTCACCCAGCCCTGTCCGCCGTCATCCCGCACATCTCCTTCGCCGCGGAACGGGCTGCGGACGAGGCTGCTGCCCGGGTGTGCGGAGACCGCCGTCTGGCCGCCCGGGCTGTCGGGCGCGCCGCCTTGGCCGCGACCCATCGCCGGAACCGTGGCGCACTGCCGGTTGTCGCCGCAGGAGGAACTACCGGCCCCGTGCCCGCGCGGGTCAAGGCGCTGCTTGCGAAGCCTCCAGTCCGGCGCACGGCCCCGGCTCTGATGGCCATGGTCCTCCTGTGCGCCGTAGCGGGTGCGTCATCTCTCACCGGGGCTGCCTGGCTGCACCACGGGGTCGAAGTCGCGCAGGGCGAACTGCCCCCGAACGGATAGGACGGTCCCGAGACACCGTCTCCGAGCAGACCGTTCCGTTCTCTCCGCGACGTCTCGCCGCCCACGCCGGGCTCAACGCACGGCGAGTACGCAGCTTCAACGCACGGCGAGGTCGCAGGGCTGACTCCGGTCCCTCGGCCTCGGCCGGCGGCGGACCCCGGGCTCCTTTCCGTCGGTCCCACTGCGGCAACGCGTGCCACCAGGGCCGCCCGATGAGGCCGGCCGCGCCGACGAGCGACACGAGGTCGGGACCGGTCAGGAGGTCGAGGGGCCGGCTACTGGAATGCGTGCCGACGCCGTCACCGGCGGCTGGGGCCTGGGTGGGTTCAGGGGCGGTCTTGCGTGCATGTTCCAGCCGGGGATCCCGCGTACCTCAGAAGTCAGCAGCGGTAGCCGTCCGGAACGTGGAGGAGGACGACGAAGATCCAGACCATGACCGCGGCGCCGAGCGTGCCGCCGAGGAGGGCGACCGCGAGGTTCCAGCGGCCTGTGTATCCGATGAGCACACCCCACCAGGCTGCTGCGACAAGCGTGAGCAGGGCTCCGTAGAAGATCAGCGCGAGCCCGTTGGCCGCGCCGTTCACCCCGACGTCGCACGCCGTCCAGGCGGCTGCCAGAAGCGCGGACCCGAGCATCCCCGTGGTCAGGCCGCCCACGGGAGCGGCCACGCGGCCCCACTGTCCGCGCGTCACTTCCAGGCCCTGACCTGCGGGACAGTCCCGCCGTTGCGCTGCGCGTGCTCCATCTTGTCCATCGCTTCGTCGATTGCTTGCCGGAGCTGCTCCTCGGTCAGGCGCGCGCCGTGCTGTCGTAGAGGTGAACTCTGATCCGCATCGTGATCCTGTCGCCTCGGTCGTCGTCTCCCCGACGAGCCGAAGACGCCGCCGCTACCCGGATCCGAATGACCGGCCGGTGTACCGTCTTCGTCGTCCCGGAGGCTCCCGCGGTGGATTGAACCCGCACTCGTCGGCGCCATGCTCATCGTTGACCACCGCGGAGTCCAGCGGCGTGCGCACCCCTGAGCAGATCGCGTTGAATCCGGTGACCGATGGAGCGTCGTACCGATGCCGATGTGGTGGGGGCGACCTTGGAGGGAAGGTCGAGACCGCGGCTGATCTCGTCGTACGCGGCCTGACAACCGTCGGGCAGCTCCGTCAAGTGCAGCCTCAGATCCTCCTCGACGAGACGCCGCAGCTCGTCGATGTTGCGGGGGGTGAAGCGTTTCTTCCCCCGGGTCAGTGCGTTGACGCAGCGGGTACAGCGGGCGGTTTCGTCGAGGGCCTCGGAGATCAGCTCGGCGAGTCCCCACAGTCGTCCTTCGAGCCAGGGGACATCGCGCTGCCCGAGGAGCGCCCCCGTCGAATGCGGCGGCAGGTCATCGGTCCTGTGCTTCGCCATCTGTTTGGACACAGCGGGCTGACTCATGTCGGTGAACTGCGCGATACGTTCCTGCGTCCAGCCGAAGCCGGCAAGCGCCTTGATCATCTCTGCGCGCAGCTTCCGCATCTCCTCGCCCGCGCGAATGACCTCGTTCATGCCCGCGAGTATCCGCCCGGCTTGTTCCTCGTTCAGCGTCTCAAGGATCTGACGCGCACTCTCTTCGGCTGCCACAACCCGGTTATACACCACGACCAGCCTTCCATAACCTGGTTGTACAACCAGGTTATGGCTGACAGGATCCCCCCATGCCTACCTTCTCCGCACCTGACGGAACCCAGCTCTCGTACCGCGTGACCGGTGACGGCGACCCAGTCGTCTGCATCCCTGGAGGACCTGCGGACTCCGTCTACCTCGGCGACCTCGGCGGCCTGTCCGCGTACCGTCGGCTGATCGTGCTGGACCTTCGCGGAACCGGCCGGTCCGGGATCCCACAGGACACCACCTCCTACCGCTGCGATCGCCTGACCGACGATGTCGAGGCCCTGCGCCGACACCTCGGCCTTGCGCGGATGGATCTGCTCGGCCACTCCGCCGGCACGAACATCGCGACGCACTACGCGGCCCGGCATCCGGAGAAAGTCAGCAGGCTCGCCCTCATCGGCCCCAGCCCCCGGGCTGTCGGCGTGGCGATCACAGCCGGGACGCGGCGCGAACTCGCGCAACTCCGGAAGAACGAGCCGTGGTTCCCGGCGGCGTTCACCGCTCTGGAAGCGATCACCGAGGGCACGGGCAGCGACTGGGAATCCATCGCCCCCTTCTTCTGGGGCCGGTGGGACGCCACGGCACAGCAGCACCACGCAGCCAGCCGGCCGAGCAACCAGGAGGCCGCAGCTCTCTTCGCGGCCGAGGGCGCCTTCGACCCGGAGAACACTCGTGCGGCGCTGCGTGCGTGCGACGCTCCTCTTCTGCTGCTCACCGGAGAGTTCGACCTGAACAGCCCGCCTGCGTCCGCGGCGGAGATCGCGGAGGCGTTCCCCGACGCCACGCTCGTGGTGCAACCGGGAGCGGGCCACTATCCGTGGCTCGACGACCCGGGCCGGTTCGTGGCGACGACGGAGGCGTTCCTCCGCCGCTGACGGGTCATGTACCTCACTGCTCGATGACGCGGTACCGAACGAGCCGGTCTGCACCGTGACCAGCCGGCCGACTTTCCGGACGCCGGCAGGATGCGCGTGCCCCGGTCCTCCCGAGGCCGGTCACGTCGGGGCCCCTCCACCGGTTGCCCTCAGAGCGCTTGCGCCGGAGCGACCCTCGGCTCCATCGTGCTGGCCCGAAACCGTGCCTACCCGGCGAGCAACGGGGGAGCGGAGCAGCCGGCGGGGGCATCGGGCGCGGGCAAGCCATCAGTTCTGCGGGCCGGCCTGCTCGCCGGCCGTCCTGGACGTCGACAGGACGGACGGGGCGAAGGAGCGCGTCCCCGCACCGCGTCCTCGGGGACGGGGTGCAGTTGTGGGACGTCGCGGACGCGGCCGATCGCTCGGTGGTGTCCTCGTCGCCCGACCACCTAGCCCTGGGCGACATCGCGTTCAGCCCGGACGGGTGTCAACCCCTGATTTCCGAGAGGGACGGAGGCGTCAGTCCGCGGGAGGTCGTGCCAGGGAGCGAAGGCGTGGCGGCGCTCTCCCATGATTCGTTCGCCGACGTTCTCAGCGGTGAGGCGTTCAGCGCGGACGGAGAGCCGCGTCGCGGACGGCGGCTTCTGTTCCTTCGAGTGGAGCGTGTACGTGTCCGACGTGCCGTTCCGGCAGAGCTGCCGGCTCGGGAGTGAGCCGGGGTCGGATGTAGATCCCGTCGGCCGCGCGGTGGGGCGTGGGCGAGGCCGGAAGGACCGACGGGAGGGAGAGGGAACCGGATGGTCCGACGCCCTCCCGCACTGGCTATGTCGTCGTACTCGCACTGTCTTGTGGGACTTCTTCCTCCGTATGCGCCTTCAGGACGCCCCGCCCACGCGTTCGGTCAATCTCGCGCCATTCCGGCCGCAGTCCGGCCAGGTTCGTGGTGAGGAAGTACGCGGCGCCACAGGTGAGCAGAACCGGTACCAGTCCGAAGGCGGTCACCGCCGCCCCGGCGAGCAGCCCACCGAGAGGGATACCGGCCCAGGCCAGTGAGTCACCGAGCGCGTTGACCCGTCCCAGCATTTGGCGCGGCACCCGCTCGACGAGAACTGCCCCCAGCACCGGGTTGACGAAGCCGGCGCCGAACCCGCTGACCGCGAACACCGTGATCACCATCCGTGGCGGGGCATCGGCGGCGAGGATCAGGAACCTCGGTGCCCCGGCCAGCAGGAACCCGGTGAGGACCATCATCCGGCGCCGCAGCCGGTGGGCGGCCATCGCGGCGATCAGGCTCCCGCCGACTCCCGCGGCTCCCATCACGCTGCCCATCAGGCCGATCGCGGCCGGCCCGACGCCGGACTCCCTGGCCCACACGGGTACGAGCACCGAGGTGATCGCCGCGTCCAGCAGGTTGGTGATGCCGACCATGACGATGACGGTGAGCAGCAGCGGCTCGCCGCGCAGGAAGGTGAAACCCTCGCCGAACCGCCGCCAGTAGCCCGGTTCCGTCTTCCCGGCCGACGAGGGGGCTTCCTCGGCCGTGTGCCCCATGCCGCGCGGCAGCGCGAGTTTGATGATCACCGATCCGAGGGCGAAGCAGCCCGCGTTGACGGCGAGTGCGGTCAGGGGACCGAGCAGCGCCACCAGGGACCCGCCGATCGCCAGACCGACGGTGGAGGCGAGCCGCTCGATCACGCCGGACAGACCCGTGGCCCGCTCCAGCGGCACCCGGCCGAGCTCGGCTGCTTCCGGGACCATCACCTCCTTGGCCAGGTCGCCGGGTCCCCTGGCCGCGCCGATCAGCGCGACCAGCACCAGCAGAAGGGGAAAGGAGAGCAGGTCCAGAGTGTGGAGGAGGGGAACCGCGGCGGCGGCGGTCGCGCTGGACAGATCGGTGGTCCAGGAAACGGCTCGTGGGCCGATCCGGTCCACCAGCGGCCCGGTGAACGCCTTGACCACCACGTAGGGAGTCATCTCGCAGAAGGCGACCAGCCCGGTCTGAGTGGCGCTGCCGGTCGTGACCAGGACGAACCAGGGCAGTGCCACAACGGAGATCCGCGTGCCCGTCAGCGACACGGCCATCGCCGCCAGCACCCCGCCCAGCGACCGTAAGGACCTCGTGCCGGATATGCCGCCGCCCCCTGCGGCGTCGCAGGTCATGAGGTGGGCTTCCCTTCCGCATCCTGCGGCAGGGAAGGGAGCGACGACGCGGCAGGCGCATCCAGTTCGGGCAGGATCTGCGTGATCACGGCAACCCGCTCGGCTCCCTCGGGAGCACTTGCCGCGGTCTCCGGCGCGTCCCGCCGGTAGCGTGCGATGACCTCGGTCAACTCCCGGTACAGGTCTGCGGTTTCCTCGGGGGTGAGCCGCAGGGCCCAGTCGCTCATGTCGAAGGTGTTCCTCCACGCGCGGGGCATAGTCTGAAGCTCGTTCAGGGTCTGCTGCGCACGCAGGGTGTAGATGGAGGCGACGGACTGCTGATAGGCCAGTGCCGCCTCGGGCTCCCGCTCGGCCAGTTCCGGATCGTTGAACCAGGTGGTCCGGTGCACCGAACGCCACCAGCGTTCTCGCGCGTTGCCGCGTCCGGTGTCCTCCTCGACGAAACCGGCCGCGCCGAGCTGCCGGAGGTGGTAGCTGGCCGTACCGGAGTTCACGCCCAGCCGCTCCGCAACACGGGTGGCCGTCGACGGGCCGTACTTCCGCAACAGCCCGACCAGCTGCACGCGCACCGGATGCGCCAGGGCGCGCAGCCCCTGTGCGTCCAGGACAATCGAGTCCTTCTCAACCTTCGGGCCGCCCGGCCTCTCCACTGCATCAGCCATGCGACACACAGTAGACCGCAAAGAGTTCTTCGCAAAGGGTTCTTTGCGAAGAACTCTTCGCGATCTGCTGCTGGAACTCACTTCCCGAGGAACAAGCGGATCGGGGACTCGACTTCTCGCGCCTTACCCGCGCACACCCAACTGGTACGGCTGTCCGCAGCGGACGTCGAGCCCCATTCCGGCCGGGGCACCTGATGCCGGTGTCCCTCCACCTCGGGCCACCCGATCGTCGTCGAAGCCGCCGAGCTCGCCCGCAAGGTCCAGGCAGCCGCCACTTCCTGACGACCGGCATCGTCGACGGTACGGAGCTCCGGGTCCTTCGCGGCGATCACGGCGCACAGGCCGACCGCGCCGTCGCCGACCACCACGGCGGTCGCCCCGGGCTTCACCTCGGCCGCGTCGGCGGCCCACCAGCCGGTGCCCATGACGTCGGAGACCGCCAGCAGAACCGGCCACAGCTCCTCGCCCGGCACGCCGTCGGTGGCGACCAGCGTGCCCTGGGCGTTCGGGATACGCACATGGTCCGCCTGGCAGGTGGACATGAACTCGCGGTGCAGGCAGTTGGACTGGAAGCCGTTTCTGCAGTTCGCGCAGGTGTTGTCCGAGGTGGCGAACGAGCCGACCACGACTGGCCCGGCTCGACCGAGGTGACCTCGGAGCCGACCTCCTCGACGAAGCCGACGTACTCGTGCCCCATCGGATGCGGCTCGTCGGTGGGCTCGGCGCCGCGGTAGGGCCACAGATCCGAGCCGCACACACACGTCACCGCCGTGCGCATGATCGCGTCGGTGGGGTGAAGGATCTTCGGGTCCTCCAACGTCTCGAAACGGAGCGAGGTACGGTCAAGGGGTGTACTGCCAGTACATCGCTGCGGGCGACGGCGGGACGTACCGTCGAAGACGTGGACAACCAAGCAGAGATCCGCGAGTTCCTGACCTCGCGGCGCGCGAAGATCACCCCCTGTCAGGCGGGCCTGCCGTCCGGCAGCCGCCGCCGGGTTCCCGGCCTGCGCAGGAGCGAGGTCGCAGCACTGGCCGACATGAGCGTGGAGTACTACTCCAAACTCGAACGCGGCAACCTCGCCGGCGCCTCCCCAGCCGTCCTGGAAGCCCTCGCCCGCGCCCTGCAGCTCGACGACGCCGAACGCGCCCACCTGCTGAACCTCGCCCACACAGCCGACGGCTCGGACGCCCTCACCCGCCCCCGAAGGCGCTCCCCGCAGTGGAAGGCCCACCGCAGCCTGCAATGGGTCCTGGACGCTGTCACCGCAGGCCCGGCCTTCGTCCGCAACGGCCGCATGGACATGCTCGCCACCAACCAGCTCGCCCGCGCCTTCTACGACGACGTCTACGCCACGGCCCACAACCAGGCCAACCTGGCCCGCTTCAACTTCCTCGACCCCGCCTCCCGCCGCTTCTACCCCGACTGGGACCAAGCCGCCGACGTTGCCGTGTCGATCCTGCGCACCGAAGCCGGCCGCAACCCCCATGACAAGGACCTGCACGACCTCGTCGGTGAACTCTCCACCCGCAGCGACGACTTCCGCACCCGCTGGGGCGCCCACAACGTCCGCCACCACGGCACCGGCACCAAGCGCTTCCACCACCACGCCATCGGTGATCTCACGCTTGCTTACGAAGGGCTGGAGATGGCCGCAGAACCCGGCCTCACCCTCACTGTCTACACCGCCGAGCCCGGCTCACCCCATGAGGAAGGATTGCGCCTCCTCGCCTCGTGGGCAGCCACCCAGAACTCTGACGCCGCGTGGCCCTCGCCCTCGAGCTGATGCGTCCTGCCCACGCTTCAGCGGGACACCTGGCCGCCCGTCGTGCCACCCACGTGTCAGCACCGCAGGTCACACTCGGCATACCCACACACCTGCCGCGGCACGGGGCAGGTGCGGAGCGAGGCGCGGGCGGGGTGTACGGCAGAATCATGCTGTGACGTCACCCATGGTCCTGGCCGAGCTGGAAGCCGGCATGGCGGAGCTGTCCACGCCTGCGCGGGTGTACGTGGCAGCCGGACGGTTCACCGAGCCGGAACCCGGCCTGCCGGAGCTGGCAGCCCGGATCCGCACGCTGCTGGCCTCGATCGCGGCCGACGATGCCTGGCGGCGCTTCCTGCCCGCATACGCCCCGCCGACCGCTCCGGAGATCTGCGCCGCTCTGGAAGTGCTGGAGACGCACGGAGCAGCCTCGTTCCTGGCCCAGGTCGCGGCCGTCGACCTGGTCTGGCCGAGCCACCGGCACCTGCCCGTCGAGACCGCCGAGCGCGCTGCGGACCGGGTGGTGTCCCTGCTCGGACCGGCGGCCACCTGGTGGACCAATCACGATGCCGAATGCGGTGCGGTGAACGGACTCACCCCACTGTTCGACAGCCTGCTGGCAGGGACGGACGGTCAGCACTTCACGCTGGCGCTGCAGATCGTGACGACTGAGAGCCCCGCCCCGCCGGAGGATCATCACCATCGCTGCATCAGTACACGGCACCGGGCCGAGTGGCTTGCGGGTGTGTTCCATCCGGGTGGTCGCCCGCACGGCGTCGGCCTACCACGTGCCGTCGTCGAGGCCTGCGCCCTCCGAGAGGTCGGAGGGCATGCTCCTCACCAGCTCGGCCGCCGGTTCCGCGCCGGCACGGCCTCGAGGGACAGGACCTGTCCTGGCGATCATCCGGTCGGGCGCCTGGGTGATATTTTGACCGGCATCGTGAGGAGGGGCGGGCGAATCCGTGGACAACGACCTTCGGCGTGCGGTCGTCGTGACGCTCGGCGAACTCGGGCGAAGCGATGACTGGCGTGACCGGGCGGACGCTGGGCACAGCCTGGCAGGGTTCGCCGAGATGCCGGAGGCCGTGGAGCCGCTGCTGGGGCTCGTGCTCGATCCCGGTGACACTTTCGTCACCCGGCAGACCGCGGAGGGCTTGCTTCGGCGAAAGGACAGGGCCGGACTGAGGTTGGTCGCGTCCGCGTTGGCAGTCGCCGACGACAACCACGCCGACTACATCCACACCGCGATCGTCGATGTCTTCAGCATCTTCTCGGACGACTTGGAGGAGGCGCTACGGCTCTGCGAGGCGATGTCGGGCGACCCTGACGACCGTGTTGCCCTGGGGGCCGGTCGGCTGCAAGAAAGCCTGGCAGAGATCGATCCCGTTCTCCGCCCCTCGTAGCAGGGTTTCGATCGCTGTTGTGAGGGTGCGGATCCTCGACGACAGGGGCAGCGAGGAGAACGTTCTCGGCTCAGTGCCACGGAGCGTTCCCGTCGATCGTGTTCGGAGCCCGGCACGTCGTAATCGGAGGGTCCGCCGACTCCGGCTTGTCGCCGGACTTGTTTGCCGAGGACTTCGGCGAGACGTCGTTCGAGGTGACGGATGTGGGCGCGGTCCGGGCGACGGATGCGGTCGGTGAGGTTCGCGATGTCCGCGACGGGGACTGCTTGCTCGCCCTGCGGCCGGTGGCGGTGCAGGCCGGTGGTCCGGCGGCAGCGCGTGCGGTGACGGCCGCAAGCAGGTCCGGGTGCAGGTCCAAGCGCCGATGGAGAAGTCTGCGATGCACGCCGGCGGCCCGTGAGGCGGAGACGGTGACCGCATTCGCGCCGTCCGAAAGCCTCTCGGAGGAATTACTTGGCCAGCCACATAATCAGTGCTACTTTTACGTGGCTGGCCACATAAGTGATCGGCGGGACATCCGGATGAGGAGAGCACAGTCATGAAGGCCATTGTTTTCGACGCGTTCGGCGGCACCGAGGTTCTGCGCGAGGCAGAGATCGACGTTCCTCGGCCCGGTCCCGGCCAGGTCCGTGTACGTGTACGGGCCGTCGGCGTCAATCCGGTGGACGGAAAGATCCGCTCCGGCGTGATGGAGGCCATATTCCCCACCACGCTGCCCGCCGTGCCCGGCGGGGAGATCGCCGGTGTGGTCGACGCGGTCGGCGGGGAAGTCGACCACCTGCAGGTGGGGGACGAGGTCCTGGGCTGGTCCGACACCGGCTCCTACGCCCAGTACGCCCTGGCGTCGGCGGCCGTCCTCGCACCCAAGCCGGTCGGCCTGGAGTGGTCGAACGCCGCAGCTCTGCCTGTGGCGAGCGACGGTGCCGAACGCGTGCTGGACCTGCTCGACGTCACCTCGGGGGAGACGCTGCTGATCCATGGAGCGTCCGGCGCGCTCGGCACCATCGCCGTCCAGCTCGCCGTGGCACGCGGTGCCCGCGTCATCGGCACTGCCGGACCGGCCAACCAGGAGTACGTCACCTCGCTCGGCGCGACCGCGCTGGTCTACGGGGACAACCTGGTACAGCGGGTCCGCGAGCTGGCCCCCGAAGGGGTGGACGCTGTCCTCGACGCCGCGGGCAAGGGGGCACTGGAGGACTCGATCATCCTGCGCGGCACCACTGACCGGATTGTCACCACCGCCGACTTCCGCGCCCGCGAACTCGGAATCGTCTTCGCCGAGGGCCCGCAGCGGCGCTCCGCCGCGAGGCTGGCCGAACTGGCCCAGGAGGCCGCAGACGGCACACTGGTGACCACGCTCAGCGCCACCTACCCGCTCGCAGAAGCCGCCAAGGCGCAGCAGGCCAGCGATGCCGGCCACAACCGCGGCAAAATCGTCCTCACCGTCAACTGACCGTTCCCGCTCACTCCAACGATGAGGAAACAGCCATGTCCGACACCACCTCAGCGGAACTGCCGAACGCCGCGCGCGACGGGCGATTGAGCTACGCCGTCTTCCAGCTCGCCCGCGCCCATCGCAGCCACGCCGCCGCCATGCTGCGCGCCCTGAACCTGCACCCGGGACAGGAACTGCTGCTGATGCAGCTCTTCGACCAGGACGGCCAGACACAGGCAGAACTGCTCGAGCGTGTAGGCCTCGACCACTCCACCGTCTCCAAGTCGCTGCGCCGCATGCAGGAGGCCGGACTGCTCACCCGGGTGCCCGCTCCCCACGACCGGCGGGTCATGGTGGTCAGCCTCACCGATGCCGGCCGCGCGCTGCGGGAGCCCATCGCCGATATGTGGCGCACCCTGGAGCAGATCTCCGTACGCGATCTGACTCCTGACCAGGTCGAAACGTTCACCACGTGTGCGAACGCCATCGAGAGGTCGCTCAGGGACCGCAGCCGGCAGGCACCTGTCGAGTGATCGGGCACGGCCGGGCGGGGCTCCCTCGCCAGGCCGGCCGCGCTGCCCAGCGACTGCTTCGAAGTGCGCGACGAGGGCGTCGCCAGGCCGACGCCGTGCCTGCGCCATCACATCAACATCCTCGGCAGGTACTTTCCCCAAGTTCCCCGGGCCGCACGGCGGTCCGTTACCTCTGCGCGACGGGCACGCCCTCGAGGACAAGTGACCGCCTGCGGTGGGCCCGGGAAAGAGTCGCACCGGCCGTGGCCCGCACCTGCAGCTCAAGCACCGCCCATGACCGGCGCCCGTCCTCCGCCGTGTCCGTCCCACACGAGACCGCTCCCGGGGTGGCAAGCGTGTCGACGGTCGCACGCTCGATCAGACCGGTGAAGACCGGACAAGCACTCGAAACTGATCCGGCGCCTCGGCCTCGAGATCGTCGATGCCCCGCCCCGGGCCCCGGCCGAGCGATACGGCCCGAGTCAGCCGGTACCTGTTGTCCGCTCCTCACAGGTCCTGCCGGCGGCGCGTGCACGGGCCGCCGCTGGGACTACTCGGCGTCCCGCCGTCGGCGCGCGCGCTCGAGCTCAGCGGCATCCGACATCCAGGAGCCGTACTGTTCGAGTGCGGCACAGCCGCCGCGGACGAAGGCGCTCACCAGGTTCCGGTATCCGCCGATCCCATCGACCAGGCTGTACTCGACCCGGTACTCCGGATCCGACCCTCCGCCTTCGTGTGCCGTCGTGACCCGGGCGATGGAATCCGCGTAGAAGTGAAGCTGGATTCCCTCGCCCATCTCCTCGTCCTCGATGGTGAACACTTCGTTGTCCGAGGCGGAGCGATCACCGACGAACTCCCAGAACTCCGCGGTGGCGGTTCGGGCATCGTCAGCGAGCCACTTCTTCTCGGCCCCCTTGTCGTCGGTGAACGACAGGATCGTCTTCCTCGTACTCTCGCCGAAGCGGTCGCGGGCAGCGTCCTCGTCATCCTCCATGGACGTGCTCCTGGAGCGGTCCGCGGCTTCCGAGCACATCAGGAAGCTCACGGTACGCACCGCGTCATCGACGAGCTCAGGCCGTGCACGGTGCACGGCCGCGTCGACGGCGGTCGCCATCCGACCCCAGTCACGCTTGTCCGTGGCACGTTTTCCCCGTCGCGGATCGCGGCCGATCCGCATGCCGGCACATGCCTGTTCCGCCGTGGCGATCACACGCATGACCTCGGGCAACAGCGCCGGGTCGACGGCATCGGGGATCCGCCTCGGTATCGTCGCGCCGTGCAGGTACTGGCCCGTGTACATCAGGATCGCGGCGTCGAGCGGACCGAGTACCACCCCGTGCTCGGCGCGACGGCGGGCCGCGTGGTACTCCTGAGCTCGTCTTCCGTCGGACGTCTCGGTCGCCGCGCGCATCGCCGCGCAGACCTGACCGCGCCCGAGCAGATCGACGTCAGCTCCATGTGCGATGAGCCGACCCCTGTCCCACCGGATGCGCTGGAAGAGCGCGTCCACGTCTGCGGGCGCGGCAAGAAGGATCGGGTCCAGGAGCGCGACGGCAGCTTTCTCGTCGAGCCGGCCCCGGGTTCCGGCGGCGTCGCACAGCGGAAGGACGGCACTCCACAGCAACAGGTGTCTGGCCAGGTCCTCCCGGATCACCGCAAGATGGGCCTCCCCGATGGAGAACGTGAAGGTGCGAGGCGCATGGCCGGCATCGGCCCCGGCCCCGAGCGCCAGCTTCAGGTCACCGTCCTCGCGGATCACAGTCGGAATCCAGTCGCTCCTGCGTGTGAAAACGACGTCTCTCATGGACTCAGTCTTCCTCATCGGACGAGCCGAAGCCCGGGCCGTTGTCGCCACAGCGGCAGCCGAGGCGAGTGGACGGCGCTCCCGGAGCCTCGGCCGAACAGGACGGCGAAAGCAACACGACGTGGGCGAGCACGCGTTGAACGGCGAGGACGCACTCAAGGCCACCGAGGCACGGCACTTGGTTGCGAGCGGGTTCCTGGCGGGCGATGCCGGCCGACTTCCCCTCCTGGGGCCGGCCCACTCCTCCGCCCGTCGGTGGCGCGAGTACGGGCCGGTAGCGCTCGCCCTTTGACCCAAGGAACCCTTGGATATCCAAGCATTGCCAAGGGTGTTTTCAAGTCGCTAATCTGACGGGATGACAGATACAGCAACGCCCACGGACCGCTGCCACTGCGGTTGCCGGACGACAGTCGGCTACGGCCGCACATTCGCCCCCGGCCACGACAAGATCGCCGAAGCCGCCTACCTCGCCGCCCACCACAACAGCTCCGTCGCCGAACTCCTCAAGTCCCAGGGCTACGGACCCGACAACCCCGTCACCGACGCCGCCGTCAGAGCGGGCGCCTGGAAGAAGTGCGAGCACTGCGACTACAAGGGCGCGCCCGAAAGCATCCGCAACCACATGGCCAAGGTCCAGAAGGCCGAGAGCAACCAGCGGGAGTCCCTGGAGAAGTCCCTCCGCTCCCTGGGCGGTACCTGGGACCCGAGCCGCGGGATGCAGACCCTCCGGGACGCCGGGTTCCACCCCTCCGAGAAGTACATTCGCGAGGTGTACCGACGGCTGGCGGACGATGGTCTGCTGGAGAAGGTGGACGAGAACAGGGCCATCTACTTCGTCATCGAGCAGTAAGGACCACGACCATGCCCATCTCCGCCCGCAATCCCGGACGCGCCCGGCTCACCGTCACCCTCCTCGGCCTCGCCATCGCCGTCACCGGACTGATCACATGGGGCGATGGGGACGTCGACTACACCGGTGCCCAGCAGCAGCAGATCAACGCCAGTGCCAGTGCCTGGGGTGACGTCCTCGGCTTCGACAGCACGTCCGACGAGGACATGGCGCTGGCCGATCAGCACCTGCACGACGCGGAATCGCAGAAGACATTCGGCATCGTCCTGGGTGTCTTCGGCTTGGCGCTGGTCGGGGCGCGTTGGCTGATCCAGCCCGCGCCCGCAGTGACGACGGCGAAGAGCCCGGCTGAAGCCACGCTCACCCCGGAACAGCAACAGCAGGCCATCGACATGTACCTCGAAGCGCAGAGGCGCGCACGCGAGGGGCAGTGAGGACCACGGCCATGAGCGACGACCTGAGCCCTGAGGCCGACACCTGCTCGCCCTGACTCCTGAACACGGTCGGAGATCGCTCGCCACAGCGCACAGCCAGCCAGGCCGTTTCGTTTGGATCACCCACTCGTTCTTCCGGTCATAGGTCCGGTCGGCGCCCCATCCGCAGACACGGGCTCGACTTGACCCGCGTCCACTGCACCGCACTCATGGTCAGGCCGATCCCAGCCGGCAGCGGAGACGGAGAACGCTGCCACGCTAGGAAGCGCGTGCGTCGTGGTTCTCGCGCTCGGCGAGGACCTGTTCCATGTGGGTCTGGGCCCACAGTCTGAGCCCGCGTGTCAGGTGGTGGAGTGAGAGCCCGAGTTCGGTCAGCTCGTAGGTGACGGTGACAGGAACCGTGGGTGTCACGGTGCGGATGAGCAACCCGTCGCGTTCGAGAGCTCTTAGCGTCTGGGTCAACATCTTCTGGCTGACGCCAACCAGTAGCCGGGCCAGTTCGGAGTAGCGCATCCTCTTCGGGGCGTGCGATGCTCCGGACTTTTCGGGTGTGTCACCGCCCAGCGCACACAGGATCAGGACGACCCACTTGTCCGAGATCCGGTCGAGGAGCTGGCGACTGGGGCAGACCGCCAGGAACGCGTTGTACTCCGCCTTGGCCTGCGCTTTCTCGTCGGCCCTCGACATCGTCACTGATCTCCGCCTTTCACCTTCTGGGCTGTTACGCACTTCAGAGTGCCTACTTCCCGACAGGAAGTTTCTCCCCAACACTGATGCAAGAGGGCTGGAAACACCACCCCAGGCATGAAGTGAAAGGCACCACGATGAACACGCCCTCCACACCTCTTCCCGGCGGAACCTGGACGCTGGGTGACTCCTCCGTCACCCGGTTCGGCTACGGCGCGATGCAACTCGCCGGCCCGTGGGTCATGGGGCCCCCCGCCGATCACGACGGCGCCCTGGCCGTGCTGCGCGAGGCAGTCAGCCTCGGGATCAACCACATCGACACCAGCGACGCTTACGGACCGCGCTTCACCAATGAGCTCATCCGTGAAGCGCTGCGCCCCTACCCGGAGCCGCTGTTCATCGCCACCAAGGTGGGTGCGACCCGCGACGCACAGGGCGGCTGGCCCACGGCGCGGCGTCCCGAAGACCTGCGCAAGCAGATCCATGAAAACCTCGAATCCCTCGGCGTCGATACCCTCGACTTGGTCAACATGCGCATGGGCGACGCTCAGGGCCCCCAGCCCGGCTCGATCGCCGAAGCATTCGGAACGCTCGTCGACCTCCAGCAAGAGGGACTGATCCGCCACCTCGGCGTCAGCAATGTCACTGGGGAGCAGGTCGCCGAGGCGGGCGGCATCGCCCCGATCGTCTGCGTGCAGAACATGTACAACCTCGCCCACCGCCACGACGACGATCTCGTGGATCGTCTCGCGAGCGATGGGATCGCCTATGTGCCGTTTTTCCCTCTGGGAGGCTTCACGCCGCTACAGTCCGAGGCCCTCTCACAGGTCGCGAACCGACTGGGGGCGGCACCCATGTCGGTCGCGCTGGCCTGGCTGCTGCAGCGCTCGCCGAACATCCTGCTCATCCCCGGCACTTCGTCCACCGCCCACCTGCGTGACAACATCGCAGGCGCCGGTCTCTCCCTCTCAGACGCGGATGTAGCCGAACTGGACAGCATCGGCCGCTGAACACCACAGGTCACCGAGCGAGACCGGGCTACGGGGCGGACAAGAGCGAGATGCCCGCGACGTGGAGTCCAGCCAGGTGGATGATGGCGGTCTTCTCGTAGCGGGTGGCGATGCCTCGCCACTGCTTCAAGCGGTTGATGCACCGCTCGACGGTGTTGCGCAGCTTGTACGCCCCCCGGTCGAAGGCCGTGGCCTACCGCCGCGGCCGCCCCGGCGTAGCAGTTGTGCGCGCTGGTCAGCGGGCACGGGGATCACTGCTCGGATGCCGCGCTTGCGCAGGTGCTCGCGGACCGCGCGAGAGGAGTGCGCCTTGTCGGCCAGGACCAGGTCCGGCCTGGTGCGGGGCCGTCCTCGCGGGCGCGGGACACGCAGGCGGACCATGGCATCGGTGGAAGCGGGGGGTCACCGGGCCCTGGCCCGCGGTGAGAACGAACGCCAGAGGTCGGCAGCGGGCATCGGCGGCGAGGTGCATCTTCGTGGTCAGTCCGCCGCGGGACCGGCCGATGGCGTGGTCGTCAGGTTCGCCGCCCGGGGCCCCTTTTCACGGGCCTCGGCCGCGTGTTGGTGGGCCCGTACGATCGTGGAGTCCACCGACACGGCCCAGGCCAGACCCTCGTCCGCGTCGGCCTGGGCCACCAGGGCGGTGAACACGCGCTCCCAGGTGCCGTCGGCGGCCTACATCCGCAGCTGGTTGTAGACGCCTCGCCAGTTGCCGTATTTCTCCGGCAGATACACCCACTGGGTCCCGGTTCGGAACTTGCAGGCAATATCGTCGACCACCTCACGGTGATCGCGCCGGCGGCCACCCCGCTTCGGCGTCCGGTCCGGAAGCAGCGGCTCGATGCGCGCCCACTGCGCGTCAGCCAACGGCAACTCAGACCAACGACCGGCTGATCCAAACGAAACCGCCAGGGCCCTTCAGTAGATGTGTCCGATGTGGGCCAGAGCCTGCTTCAGAAGCACTCCGTGGCCGCCCGGCATTTCGCTCTGCACAGCCGGTGAGGCCGCCTCCTGCGGGCTGAACCACACCAGGTCCAGTGCGTCCTGACGCGGGCGGCAATCGCCGGTCACCGGCACGACGTACGCGAGGGACACCGCATGCTGGCGAGGATCATGGAACGGGGTGACGCCCGTGGTGGGGAAGTATTCGGCAACGGTGAAGGGCTGCAGCGAGGCCGGGACGCGCGGCAGGGCCACCGAACCGAGATCCTTCTCCAGATGGCGCAGCAGGGCGTCACGGACTCGCTCGTGGTGCAGGACGCGACCGGACACGAGGGCTCGGCTGATGGTTCCGTCGGCGCCGATCCGGAGGAGCAGCCCGATGCTGGTGACGTCGCCGCTCTCGTCCACCCGCACAGGGACAGCCTCGACGTACAGGACGGGCATCCGGGCCCTGGCCATGTCCAGTTCGTCCGTGGTGAGCCAGCCGGGCGTGGTTTCCGTCATGTCAGACATCGCTTGATCATACTTACCCGGCCGGGATTCTGGTCGCTTGTCTGCCGTTTCACACGGTTCCTGCCCCGCCGAGGCTGCCGCGACCTGCCTTTTGCCTCGGTGGGCGATTCACGCGAGAGCCAATCGTGTTGAGGTAAGTCCGTTCGTCTTTCGCGAGAGGCTCTCGCCGGCGCACCGCCAGGGCCACGTCCAGCCTGGACGCCGGCTACGACTCGGACAAGACCCGCACCGAACTCGCCGCCCGCGGTCTGCACGGCCGCATCGCGCACAAGGGTGAGAAGGCGCCGATCCAGGCCAGCCAGCGGTGGCACGTCGAGCGCACCCACGCCTGGCAGAACGCCTTCTACCGGCTCGCCCGCTGCTACGAACGCCGCGCGACGGTCATCGACGCCTTCTTCGACCTTGCGGACACGGTCATCACCGTCCGTAGCCTGATCCGCCGGGCCTGGACGACCCACCGCTGGGACGACCGCCCGAACCGCCGTCCATGAGCACACGCTTATCTGTGCGAGCTCTTAGCGGCCCAGGAGTTCGAGCGCGGCCTTGACGGAACCGAGCAGGGGTTCACCGACCGCGCCGACGGTGGCGGCGATGGCCGCGAGCGCCATCAGTGACCGGCGCCGGGCCGGGGGCTCGTCGGCGCCGAGGGCGGGCAGCGCGTGGTCGATGGAGGCGCGGTCCGTGTCGTCGGGTACGTCGCCGCGCAGTGCCAGCGCGAGCTGGACGACCTCCCCCAGCTGTTCCTCCAGGGTGCGCTGCGGGGCGGCGTGGTTGTGGTGGACGATGCCCCGATGGCCCTGACCGCCGACGATGCTGACCCTGTCGCCGAACTGGAAGTCCCCGCCGCTCATTTCAGTACCCCCGTGTGGCCCGAGCCGCCGTAGATGTTCACCGAGTCGCCGAAGTGGTAGTTGCCGTAGTTGGTGATCGACAGGGTCTCCACCCTGACCCTCAGCACTGCGTTCGGCTTGTCGATCGTCTCGGCGATCTTGACCACGAGTTCGTCGAGATGACGGGGGTCTCCCGCCACCAGGGCCGTGGACTGGCCGTTCGTCTCGATGGCAAGCGTGTAATGACTCGATGCGAAGACCACGGACGCCATCGTGCCGAAGAAGTAGATGAGTACAAGCACGGCGAGCACCACGAGGAACTGGATCACGCTGTCGTCGCCCGAGGAGGATTCGAAGTCGCTCGACCCGCCCGACACGTTTGAGAAGAGCATCAGGACGAAGATCAGGACCACAGTGCCCCCGCCGCGCTTCAGGAACTGCACGAACGCCTCTCCGCGACGCGGGGTCAGTACGAACGTGTAGACGCGGGTGATGTTCTCCAGAGGGTAGGCGGCCCTGTTCACCCAGAGCAGCCGATCGCTGATGACCAGGTCACCGTGCGGCGGGAGGCTCGGTCCGGGCGCGCCTGCGGTCGCGTACGCGCGGCGCGGTGCCGGTGGTTCGGATGGTCTCGGTGGCGGCGTTGCGGGCGTTCCCATGCATCCCCCTGAGATGGGCCGCTGTGACGTGGCACTCATTACGCACCAGAACCATCGGCCGCACAAGGCGAGTTCGAGACCTCGAGGAAGCCGTATCCGCCATTGTGAGCTGGCCCATCGGCACCCGACATCGACCGCCGCGCCTGTGAACGTAGCAGCGCCGTCTTCCCGGTGACCACAGAGCGTCGCAACTCCATGATCACCTAGACCTGTGCCTGCCTTGCTGTCATGGCTGCCTCGCGCCGCCTATCTGTGCGGCCTCTTGGGGGACACCGTCATTGGAGCAGCGTCGGCAGCGCGCTGGCGCCGCTGCTCGCCCATCCGGACGATCACGGTGACCTCGCACCCGCTCGTCCTTCTCCGGCGCATCGGTGACACCCGGCAACTGATCGACGTCATGAGGTACTGGGCGGACACGCACATCTGCTCTCTCTCCGCCGGCCACCGACAACCTCACCCCGCCAGAGCGGCCGACACCCGGGTAAGGCGTTCGTCCGGCAGGGCGTTGTGGCTTGCGGGGTTACGGAAGGAGTGCATGCCGTCGTTGGTCCGCCTGCCGTCAGTCGTGACCCAGCGCACGCGACCGGTCAGGCCCTGGTGTTCGAGGATGGCATCCGCGAGCGGCCCGGTGTCAGGCATGCCCAAACAGGCGCTCAGCGCCTCTGCCAGGCAGCAGACGGCGTTCTGCGCCGGTACGGCGTCGTCCCCGAAGGCCGGCAGGAGGAGCAAGAGGCGGGCATGGGGGTCCGTGGTCGTGCCGCCAGGGAGGCGGTTGTACGCGGCGGCTGCCAACTCCCGCCAGGACAGCCCGGGGCCGGTGAAGTTTCCCCCCGTCTGTGCGAGGAGCTCTGCTCTGTCCCAGTCAGGATGATGTACGAGGTAGTCGACCCCCGCTTCCTCCTCGACGGTGCGGTAGACGACGTGGAGGCGGGACTCACCACCGAGTGGCACGGTGAAGGTGGGCCAGTCGTCCTCCCGCCGGAGGCGGCGCTGGAAGTTCCGGTGGTCGGACCATGGGTAATCCGGACCGAACAGCAACTCGCCGGCCTCTCCGTCGGCGCTGGGGTACAAGTGTCCCAACCAGAACAACCTCGTTCTCAGAAGTTCGGTGCGCTGGGAGAAGGGGCCGTCGTGATAGCCCGGTATCCGTGCGGGGTGCAACTCCGCGTAGTTCGTCACGCGGGCCATGATGCCTCGCTGCGTTCCACGGCGGTAAGGCCGGTGACGACCAGCAGGAATTGCCCGTCCTGCCTCTGACTGCTGTGCAGGGGGACGTGTCACGCGGGTCGTCGGGGTCGTGCGTGCGCGACACCGGCGAGCGTCGCGCGACCGGCCTTGGCGCCTGCGAGGGCGGGACCGGCTCCCGCTCCGGTACATTCCTCCGATGCGAGAGCCGTGCTCCGTGGCACTCCGGTGGCGAGGGATGGGACCCTGATGAGCGAACTGACGAAGCCCGACATCGTGGTTCCGGAGGGTGACGCGCCTACCGAGCTGAGGATCCGGGACCTTGTGGTGGGGGACGGGCCCGAGGCACAGCCGGGCAGGGTCGTGCAGGTTCACTACGTAGGGGTCACGTTCGCGTCGGGACGGGAATTCGACTCCTCCTGGGAGCGGGACCGGCCGTTCAAGTTCGCGGTGGGCGGTGGCAAGGTCATCAAGGGCTGGGACCGGGGGGTGAGGGGAATGAAGGCCGGTGGCCGACGCGAGATCATCGTTCCCCCGCGTCTCGGCTACGGCAAGCAGTCGCCCTCTCCGTCGATCCCGGCCGGCTCGACGCTGATCTTCGTCGTGGACCTGCTCACGGTGGTGGGCGGGCCGGCCGGGGCGAGGCCCCGCTCGACCGGCACGGCCTGAACCTGGCGCTCCTCGGCTGCGCCGTCAAAGACGTAGTGGACCAGCAGGACCCGGGGAATCCGGTCGGTGATGAACGCGGGGCGCCGGGACGCACCGAGGGACGGGCCGGCGCACTCTGCGCAGCTGACAGGACGGACTGCGATGCTTCTCGTGCCGACGGAGAGGGCTTCGCTCTGTCCCTCGGTGAAGCGGGTCATGCCTTGTCCAAGGCGCTGGGCGATGCCGGCTTCGGGACGTTCGGGGTCGGGGCGTACTGGGCCGCCTGGGTGTCGAACATGGCGGCGTACTGCCCGCCCGCGGCCATGAGGCTGTCGTGCGTGCCGTGCTCGGCGAGGCGTCCTTGGTCGAGCACGTAGATGTGGTCGGCGTGGCGGACGCCGGACATGCGGTGGGTGACCAGGACGACGGCCCGATGTGGGCCGGCCAGGTGCCGGATACGGTCGAAGGCGGCGATCTCCGCTTCCGGGTCGAGGGCGGAAGTCGGCTCGTCGACGATCAGGACGCTGTCTTCCTGCGAGGTCGAACTCCGCCAATGGGTGCGGGCCAGACCCACTTTCTGCCATTCCCCGCCGGAGAGTTCGATGGCTCCGCGGAACATGCGGCCGAGCATGCTGTCCAGCCCGTTAGGGAGTTTGGCGGTGACGGGCCCGGCTCCGGCGTAGTCGACGGACTGCTGCAGGTCGTGGGTCGAGGCGTCGCGGCCGGGACGGCCGATGCGGATGTTCATCGCGGCCGTGACCGGCCAGCGCTGGAAGTCCTGGGTGAGCAGGGAGACGCGGTGGAAGACCTGGGCACGTTCCAGCCCGGCGATGTCGGCCTCACCCCACTTCACAGTGCCTTCGTGAGGCAGCAGGAGACCGGAAAGGATCTTCATCAAGGTGCTCTTGCCGGAGCCGTTCTCGCCTACGACGGCGGTGACCGACCCCATGGGGAGGGTGAGTGTCACGTCGTCCAAGGCCGGTGCTTCGCGGTCGGGATACCGATAGGTGACGTGTTCCAGGGAGACCTGCTCGACCTTGTCGGGGACGGGGCTGCCGGTCTGGGGGATGGCGCGTTGAGCGGCCTCGACCAGGAACTGTCCGTGGTCCCGGACGTAGAGGGACTCTTCGTGCAGTTGATTGACGTTCATCACCAGGGCGCCCAGGCTCGCCGACCCGGTCCGTACCGCGATCACGGCCGTGCCGGCGACGGCGAGGCTCATGTGTCCGGCCATGATCAGCCAGATCATGCTGCCGTAGGTGGCGGCCATCGCCAGTCCGGACAGTGCGGAGGCGACCCATTCGGTGACGGCTTTGCTGGAGGCCAGCCGTTCCTGTTCCGCCTCTGCGCCGGCGGCCATGCGCCGGTACCGGTCGAGGAGGAAGGGGCCGACGTCGTGGATACGTACCTCTTGGGCGGCCGTGCGTTCGGTGAGGAGGTTGCCGATGAGGCGACTGGCCCGCAGGTGCTCGATCCAGCTCATCATCGACACATAGCGTTCCTGTGCCACCCGCATGGCGCCCCACCCGCGGGGCGCGGCGATGACCACCAGCATGGGCAGCAGCGTGGGATGCAGGACGGTGAGTACACCGGCCGTGGCGATCAGCGAGATGCTGCTGTTCAGTGCGGAGACACAGGCGCCGATCATGCGGCGCGCGGAGGCGGGCCCGTATTGGGCGATGTCGATCAGGCGGCGGAAGTCCGGGTCGTCGATCGCTTCGAGTTCGACGGCGGTCGCGGCGGCCAGGTACTGCGTGGTGGCGATCCTCTCCACCTTGGGCTCCAGGCGGCCGGCCCGTGAGGTCGACCACCCTGCCAGGGCGGAGTTCACGACGGCGACGCATGCGGCGGCGAGCAGACCCGGCAACAGGGCGTGCAGCCGCTCGACAGCGTCTCCGGCTCCTAACAGCGCGTGCATGACCGCGTTGACGGCGAGCAGGCCGACCGCGGCGGCGATGCCTTGGCCGAGTTCGCTGATCGCCACTGCCACGAGCGCGCGGCGATCCGCGCTCCAGGCCATCCGAAGGGCGGCGACGACGAGTCCGGGCATCTGGCGCAGCGCTGAACGCATGGTCAGGTCCAGTCCCGCGTGCTCGTGTCGGGACCAGCCCATGTCGTAGCGCAACGGCCCGCCGAAGAGCTCGCGTTCTGCCTCGGAGACCTGTGGCTCCGCCATGCGGACCTTGCCGAAGAATCGCTTCACTCGCTGCCTTCCTGTGTCGGTCGGTTCAGAGCCCGGTATGACGGGCCGTGGGTGAGGATGTGGAAGACGGCCGCGGTGGTGCATGGATGACGGAGACCGCTTTCGGAGCGGCAGATGGTGGCCGCAGCCTGCGGGCACGGCGTTGGCGTCCTGTGGCGGGTGCCCCTGTCCGGGACACTGCGCCACGGCGGAGACCGAACAGTTGCGCCAGGCCTTGACCGAGACGGGCGCCCTTGCCGCTGCCCGTGACTGACATCTGCCGCACCCTTCGGCGCTGACTGCCGACGCCGGAGGGCGGCGGGTCCCGAGGTCCTCAGCGGCTCACTTTGAGGGGGCGGCTTCGGGGCGGGTAGACCGGTAAAGGGGCTCCACGCACCGCGCTGCCGGACGCCGTGCGGCCACCCCGCCACCCGGACGCCGTGCGCCGCCCGCTCTCCCGGAGAGAGGGCCCGCGTCCGCAGTCGGGCCGCAGCCCCAAGCCGGCCTCGTCCCGACCAGAGGCCCATGAGGCGACGGTAGTCTCGGTTGTCCTCCGTGGTCCGCGAACACGACGACAAACGCATGCTCTGTCCGCCCTGCCGCCGATCGACCTGGAGTGTGTGCGGGGTAAAGCAGATCGCGTCCGCGCCGACCTCGCAGCCGGCCCGTGTCGCGAACAGACCCCGCGTTTCCTGGACAGACTCCCCGTTTCCTTGAAAGAGCATGCCGCTTCTCCTCGCTCGCTCCGGCCGCCCACCTGCGTCACATGAGCCTGGGCTGCTGATATTTGTGTACGGGCATTCGCTGGGAGACCCGCGAGCTGACCCGCGTCTGGCTCGAGCGAGACCCCGCCGCGGCCGGCCATGACGCCCTCGCGACGACGCAGCGTGTACGCGGCTCTGCTCTGAAGCCTCGTCGGAGGAGCCCGCACCACGTCTCCTGTCTGCAGCCGTCAAGGCGCGGTAGCGTCAGAGCAGCCAGGCTGGGCCCGGTCCTTCACCGACGAGGCCGCAAATGGACGGGGCCTCGAGACCGTGCGCCGACAGCCAGACCGCCCACTACGACGTGGTGATCACTGCGGCCAGGCTCGTGGGCGACGAACCCCTGCACTTGGCGGACGCCTTGCCGTGGCGTAATAGCGGTCTTCAAGGGCTCGGAGCTGGCCCCCAGGCCCCTGATGACCCGTGCAGGAGGCCACTTGAAGAGGTAATGCGCAACTTCGACACGGAGCGCAGGGGCAGCTACCTTCACCTGGTCTTCGGCGATCGCCCACGATCGCACAGGAGTTAGATCAGGCTGAGTTACCGCATCAGGATGCATCGGTCACGCCCCACGAATCCTCGCCCCAGGCGTAAGCCACCGAACCGGGTCCACACCAGACATCCCGAACCAGGAAGAGACGCATGCCCCACCTTGCTCTGTACACATTCGGCGTCCTGAAGTCACCTCTCGCCGATCCCGCACCTCTCACGCGCGAGTTCTACGACGTCGGTGAGGTCGTCTACCGGAAGATCAGTCAGCATCCCGGATACCTCGCGCGCGCTGAAGCGGTGGACGGCGACCAGGGCATGCTCTTCGAAGCGGACTGGGGTACCTGGGGAGAGTTCGCCGCACCGACCTGGTACAGCAAGGGCCAAACGGCGGAAACCACCGCTCTGGCCACGACCCTCTCACTCTGGACCGACCTGCGCCCCGTCTTCGACGCCATCTATACCGGCCCGCACCGTGAGGCGCTGAACAGGCGTTATGACTGGTTCGAGAGGACGGGGCACCCGAATTACGTGTTCTGGTGGGTCTCCGACGATGTGACACCCACCTGGCAGGACGGGGTTTCGAAGCTTGAGCACCTCCACGCCCACGGCTCCGCGCCGGACGCCTTCACGTTCCACCACGCGTTCACCCCGGACGGAACTCCGACCAGGATCAAGGGCATCGGATCGAAGAGCGACCAGGTTCGCTGACAAGGAAGCCTGCACGACCGGGTCCGCTCTCGAACGCCTTGCTCGAATGACGGCGAACAGATGCGTCTGCGCCGGATCCGCGGCGCCTCGGGCTTCGCGCACTACCTCGCGAGCACCGATGAGTACCAGGAGGCCATCCTGCCCACAAGCGGACGCCCCCTGGCAACCGTCCACCGTCCACCACCCCTGACGACCTTCCTCCTGGCGTTGCCGTCGCCGTGGCCGGCCACCTTCACGTGCCTTTCCAGTTCGCGTCTCCGGACGTCCCTGATGAACACACCCCGCGCTGGCGGTGGCAGAACATCGCATCCGTTCGGTCGATCGCCCCCGCCCCCGCCGAGCACGGCCTGAAGCTGGAGAACGGCGTCGCGCACCCCGCACGCAACCGGCTCAGGTAACGGTTGGAGGGGTGGACGCCCACGGGAAGCCCTCGGCCGGGGCCAGGCCCGCCTCTGCTGGTCGAGCACCTGGTTCATGATCAGCGCTGCCTGCCCGGACAACCACACCGGCCTCCGTGACCGCGCCTTGGTCCTCATGCCAACGGCGAGTCGACTGCCGACGCTCGTTAAACAGTGAAGCACCATCACCGATGGGGTGATCATTGCCGCCGATCGTTCTCCCGAGGGCTGTTGGCAGGGCACGGTAGTTGCGTCTCAGCGGATGAGCGGTCTCCGATCGGGGCCCGGTCCGCTGTGCCAGTGAAAGGACACTCTGGATGTCACGTCAGGACTTCGCTCTGATCCTTGCCGGACTGGCCTTGTCGGGTGGCCTTGCTGCCGCCCCGGCCGCCGCCGCGACGGCCGAACAGCACGCGGTCAAGGCCGCCGCGGCCTCGTGTTCCGCCTGGAAGACGATCACCATCACCGGGGGGAAGGCCAAGTACCAAGAGTGCCTGCAGACGGTGAGCGGGAAGTCGCAGGTCAAGGGCAACTTCCAGCTCTGGGACACGAAGACCGACGGAAAGGCCGTCCAAGCGTACGCACGCACCGACACCAACCACTGGCACGGCGACAAGGTGAGCTGGGAGCACTTCTACGGCTGGTCGGACACCTCGAAGTCCAGCTCGGTCTACTCCTCCGGCTGGCACGGCGGCGATGACTTCGAGCTGACCATCGAGCTCGTCTGACGGCTTCGTAGGCGGGCTGCGGTCCGGGGATCTACACGGCTCCCGGGCAGCAGCTCAGTCCCCTGGCCTGGGTTCCGTCTACGGGGACACGAAGCCCGCATTGATCACATCGTCACACCATGCGCCCAGGTCACGGTGCCCGTGCGCGCTGTGACGATCAGGGGCCGGATCTTCCACGACCCTCGGCCCGTGCCAGCAGCCGCGCCGCTTGTCCTCCTGCGGTCGGGCCTCGAGTTCGCGGACCTTCTGCTCCCCGCGCCGCACGGCGCTCCTCTTATGGCACAACAACCAGGCGAGCAGCGCGTGGCGTCGTGGTCCCTGACACCACGCGGGTGAGCATGTGCGGACCCAGCCCTCTTCCCTCACCGAGGCGATGCGATGCCCCGCGCCAAACACGTCCGCCCCGAAAGCGTTCCACCGAGGTCGGCCTTGCGACGCCGGCCGACGGAGCAGGCGCTGTTCAGCGGCATCTACGGACTGGTGCTGGCCAGCGCCTTGGTGGCTGCGCTGGATGCGACAGGCGAGAAGGCCGATCCCGGCCCGGACGCGCTGTGGGTAGTACTCACCGCTCTGGCGGCAAGTGCCGCCCATGGGTACGCGCACGTCATCGCCCAGCGTGCGTCTTTCGACGGGGCAACGACGACGAGCAGACTTCGGTTGGTGCTTGCCGAGTGGCCACTGGTCGCCGCCGTGCTGCCGACAGTGTTGATGCTCCTTGCCGCCGTGGCCGGGTGGTGGTCAGAAGCCACGGCCGTGGACACGGCCCTGCTGCTCAACACGGTTGCTCTGTTCGGATGGGGTACCTGGGCCGCGCGAATCGCTGGGTACGGATGGCCGTCCTCGTGCCGGGCGGGGAGCATGGACATGTTGATCGGTCTGGTGATCATTATGGCCGATGCCTTGATCGACTAGAGCACGGTCCCCCCTTCCGGCGCGTACCGGCATACCGGCATCGGTCCAGCTTGTCGCCGGATCGCTCCTGTCAAAAGCAAAGCGTCCGGGCCTTGGCGCACGGTCCTCAGTGACGTGGTGCTCTCTGGGGGGAGTGGACCCTCCGTTCTGTTGTGCGCCCCAGGCCGGGGCGAGTCCCGTCACTGCGGGATGTCGAGCAGAACGCGGCCGCGACCGCCGACGTCGACGCGTGCGTGGGCTTTCGCGATGTCGGTCAGGGGATAGCGGTCGCCGACATCGATGGTGAGAGCCCCGACGGCGGCTGCGGCCGTGAGATCGCGGGCGGCCTGACGTTCGGCGGCTGCGGGGGAAGTCGTCGCTGACCGGTAGGCGCAGGGTGACGTTGTTGAACAGCAGTGTCCAGAAAGGGATCTCGGTACGGTCGGCGCGGGTCGCGTAGGCGGCGATGACCGCGCCGTTGGCGGCGACGTCGTTGTCCAGGTCGGCGTTGTCGGACAGGGACACCTCGATGATCCGGTCCACGCCGTATGGGGCGTGGCCGCGGATCTCGGCGGCTGGGTCGGTGCCGTCGAGGGCGACTGCGTGGGTGGCGAGGGCCGGGGGGCGTGGTCCAGGTCGGCGCTGCGGCGGACGCGTGATCTGCGAGGTCAGTGCCGTGGTTTCGCGATTCCTGAAGCCTTCTCGTCCGAGACGCTTGAGTCTCCAGCCGCCGGAAGGTCCAGGATCCTACCCATGGCCCACGAACACCTTGACGTATTCACCATTGGCCGACTCGCGCACCGCACCGGACTCCCGGTGCGTACCCTGCGCTTCTGGTCGGACCATGGGGCGGTGCCGCCTGTGGCCCGCTCCACGGGCGGGTACCGGTTGTACGACGCCGGGTCCGTGGCCCGCGTCGAGCTGGTCCGCACCCTGCGGGAGCTGGGCCTCGGGCTCGACGACGTGTGCCGTGTCCTGGGCGGCAGCACCACGGTCGCCGAGGTCGCCGACGCGCATGTGGCCGCGCTTGACGCGCAGATCCGCTCACTCAAGGTGAGCCGGGCCGTCCTGTCCACCGTGGCGAAACGGGGTTCGACCGTTGAGGAGACAACGCTGATGAACCGATTGGCGCGGCTTTCCGCCGCCGAGCGCAAGCAGATCATCGACGAATTCAAGGAGGAGGTGTTCGGCGGTCTCGACGACCCGCACCTGCGCGACCGCATACGCGCCTACAGCATCGAATTGCCCGACGATCCCACACCAGAGCAGGTCGACGCCTGGATCGAACTGGCCGAGTTGCTGCGTGACCCTGGGTTCCGGGCCCGGTTGCGCACTTGGATGGAGCTGAACACGCCCGTGCCGGGGCAAGCCCGTCCTCCTGGGGCGTCCATCTGGTGGGCCAGGCAGATCGTGCAGACCATCGCGGAGGCCAGAACAGACGGAGTCGCACCCGAGGGCCCAGCAGCGGCCGAGGTGCTGTCCGAGTTGTTCGGAGACACCGATCGGGCCGCCGTTCTGCATAGTCTGGAAGCCGGGATCAAGGCAGGAGCAGAGCACTACCGCAGGCTTGTTGCCTGTGTGCGCGGGCAGAATTCTTCGCCCGACGCGACCGAGGAGCTGGAATGGCTGGCGCGGGCCCTGCGCGCCGCAGATCAGACCTGACCTGGTGCTCGGGCGCAGAACAAGGGCTGCGCCCGAGCACCAGAGGCTCATGAAATGGTCCGCCGTTGTGACTACCGACCGAACGTCGGCGCGGCAGTGTTCAGCGAGCTTCTACCGTTTGCCAGACAAGTCCGTCAGTCGCCCCCGTATAAGGTCGACGCAGCCGGGGCCGTGGCCGAAGATGTCTGAGCTGACAGTGCAGGTGGCGCGAGCGGTGGTGGCACGGGTCGTAGCCGCTAGAGTCTCCCTGTGTGCTGGCGGCGGTGCGGGATCTGAACCGGCTGGAGCTGGGCCGGGGGACTCTGCGGGCCGCGCTGCAGTCGCTGGCCTGAACTGCCCTGGACTGGCTCGCCGGGGCAGCCCCGTCATGAGACGCGCCCCATACTGCGGTCTTGCCACCAGCCGCAACGGCGGCGATCAGTTCGTACCAGGGCAGCTCGGCTTCACATGCCGGCATCCTCTTCACCAGGTGGTCCGGGGACAGTACGCGGGAGGTCATCGGCCGCGGCGCGGTGTCCCCCTGCGGTCAGGCGGTCGGCGAGGAGGGCCCGAGCTTCGCGGTACCCCTGAGAAAGCTGCGCTGGCATGGTGCCGTGCCGTTCGATGACTGTTCCGGCCTCGGTGAGCAGGACGACGGCTTCATCCAGCCAGGAGCCGCCCGCCTCGGTCCGCAGGCCGACGGCGAAGAGCAGCATGAGGGCGAGCCTCGGCTCGAATCCCGGGTCGGCCTCGGCCATGCGGCGGCGTATGGTCACGGCCTCGTCGGCCGCGGCGATGGCGTCGTCACGGCGGCCGGTGGCGAGGAGCACGATGCTGAGTGAGGCCAGTGCCTCGGCCAGTACGTGCGTGTGGGCTTGCGGTTGGCGCCCGGCCAGGCGCCGCAGTATGGATACGGACTCGTGGGCGGCGGAGAGCGCCTCGGCTTGCTGCCCCGCGTAGAGCAGGTGCACAGCGCTCCCGGCCAGTACGTTCGCCAACTTGCTCTCGTACGAGACAGGATGGACCGCGGCGAGTCGGCGGAGCAGAGCCGCCGCCTCCTGCGCCACAGGGACACTCCCGGATTCGCCCGTGCGCCACAGTGCCTTGGCGAGGTTGGCCAGGGCATTCGCCAGGGCGTCGGTGTACGCTGCCGCGTTCGTCCGCGCGAGGCGGCGCAGGATAATAATGCCCTCCCGGAGCGCCGCCACAGACTCCTCGGGGGTGGCGGTGAATCCGAGGCACAGGCCGAGCGCCACCAGAGACGCGGACAGGTCGGGCTCATGGGCCACGGGGTCGTCAGCGGCCAACTCCCTCAAAAGGATCACGCATTCCTGTGTCGTGACGGTCGCGTCGGCCCACCGATCGGCCTGGAAGAGGTCCCGCCCGACGCTCAGCAGGGCACTCGCGAGATCGGACCGGTACCGACCGTCCCGTCCGGCGAGTTCGCGCAGGATCATGATGGCTTCCTCGGTGGCCGCCAGTGCGTCGGTGCGGCGTCCGACTGCGGAGAGCCGCCTGCCATAGGCCGCCAGCGCGGTCGCGAGGTTGCGTTCGACCAGCTCCGCCTCGGCGGGGTTCCGTAGTTCGTTCCCGTCGATCGCCCGGTATTCCCGCACGGCCTCCTCGGCCGCCGCCAGCGATTCGTCCAGTTGCCCCGCGTGGTATAGGCGGACGCTGTGCTCGTTCCGGATGGCCGCCTGGTCGTTGAGGTGCCCGGCGCGTGCGAGCCGGTGAGGCAGTAGTCGGGTGCTGACGGCGGCGATGCCCGGGTCGAGGTCGGCGTGGGGTCGCCCGAACGACGGAAAGCGGGCCGCAATGGCTTCGAGGAGTTCGGGGGCGATGTCGTCGAGATCGGCCAGCGTGGTCAGGGCGGCGCTGCCTGCGGCGACGGCGACCTGGGGGGCGGCGGCGAGGAGCGGGTACAAATGCCGTGGTCCGACGTGTGGCCAGCGCTGGGCGGCCGATGCCAGAAAGGTGACGGCGCGGGGGGTCCACAGGAGTGTGGAAGGGTCGGTGGCGTCGGTGAGCAGAGTGCCGACGGTGGCTCGGGCCCATGGCTGGGCCGGGTACTCGGCGTGGTGCCCCGGGAGGGTGAGTGCCAGGAAGTCCTCGCTGAGGCGGTCTGGGTACAGGGGTTCCAGGACGGTCTCCTGGGCTGGGTCCGCCGGTGGGTAGCAGACGGCGTGGTCGGCGAGCACGCGGTGCGCCGGGAGCTTCAGGTCGAGCCCGGCAACGACGTCCAACCCCTGAGCGGGCGCCATCGGCCCCGTGAGCGCGGCGGTGAAAACGGTCCGGTTCATCGCGTCGGGCGGGGTGGTGAAGGCCCGCGCGGTCGGGTCGATCTCGTGGCCGCCCTCTCCGTGCAGCCGTGCCCAGTGCAGGTGTTCGCGGTCCAGGAGGTAGCAGGTCAGCCCGGCGAGGTCGGGCGGCGGACGGCGGCCCGCGACGTGGGCGTCGACGGCGACCAAGGCCGCGAGGTGTACCGACAGGGTCAGCCCGAAGTCGTCGCCGGCGAGGGCGGCGGGTGTTTCGACGCGGAGGGACGGGGCGCCGTACCGGGCGGCGAAGCTGTCCCGCGCGACAGCGAACATCTCTGTCCGCGGTGACCCATAGCCCTCCCTCTCCTGCGTCCCGTCGGGCAGCGGGGGCAGGAACTGCGCGGATGTTCCGGCCTGAAGGTTGGCAACCGAGGCGCGGACGGCGGGCCAGACATCGTCGCCTCGGGCCAGCAGCAGGATGCGCGCGGGCACCTCGGGCCGGTGCAGCAGAGCGTTGCTGAACAGCCAGAGCAAGTGCGACAGTGGCCAGCGGTCCGCGTAGTCGACGATCAGCAGGGTGCCGTCCGCAGCGGCACCGAGGTCCTGGCTGCCGGGCGGCGGAATTACGCTCCCGGGGCCGTGCGTGGCGGTGACCACTTGCCAGCCGTCGTCCGCCGACTCATGCGCGAAGTGGTCGGCGAGCCGGGTTTTGCCCTGCCCGCCCGGCGCGTGCAGCCACCGCACGGCGAGCTGTGGCCCTTCGTCTCGCCATCGCCGCAGCGATGCCAGTTCCGCCGTCCGGCCGGTGAACTCCACAACGGCGAAACGGGCGTTGAGCATGCGGCTCGGAACCTCGCGCAGGAACGAGTCGTCGGCGGTGGCCGGTGGGCGCCACCGTTGAAGCAGGTACACCGGTATGCCATCGCCGAAGACGTGGATGTCCGCGCCGACAACGCCATAGGCAAAGCCGTTCTCGGCGCGGACGGACTGCGTCACGGCGTGTCTTCCCCGGCGTCGGTGGCGCCGGCCGGTGGTGGCGAGGGGTACGGCGAGGCGCGATGGTGGATATGCACGCTGCTGCCCGGCCCGAGAGCGCCGTACGCCGACCCGCCGCCAGTAGCATGCACGCTCTGCTGCCAGATGTTCTGAGCCGGCGGCAACAGAGCACCGACCTCGTCGATCAGCGCGGTCACTTCACCGGAGAGTTCCGGGGCACGGCGCAGCAGATCCTCCAGGTTCTCCTGCCAGCGCTGCACCTGCCTGTTGCGGACGACGTCCAGCTCGGCCGCGTCCCGCACCCGGGCCGCACTCGCCTCCAACTCGGCCTGCACGGGGTCTTCCTCGCCTCCCGCCGTACCTTCGTCACGCCGTCCGAAGAGCGCCACCGTCCGGTCGCGGGCCACCTCCCACGCGGAGGTGGCCATGGCTGAAACGACGGTGGTGGCGCCGGCCATGGCCAGTAACGACACTGGATCCGACAAGGGCATCCCCTTTCAGAGTCCCGCGCCTCCTGTGGCGTAGGCCGTCCAGGCGGATACGGGAAATGCCGGCATGAGCCGTCCTGTTTTCGAGTCCCGGACGGAGACTACGTCGGGATGGTCAGCAGCGGCTTCGAATCAGTCAACTTCGCCTACCACACCCGGCTCACAGCCCGACACACGCCCCACCGGAGCACTGCCGTCTGCGGCTGGTGGGTGAGCACTCTCACCGGACCGCCTCATTCGCCTTGGTGCCTAATGGAACGGCCACCAGCTCGACCGCACCCGCATCAGCCACCTTGCCCGTCTCGGCATGCCACTTGCCGCGTGAGCGAACAAGCCAACAGGATCGGTGACGGCGTCCGGCACCCCGTCGCACCACCCCTGCTGCGTTTGACGGCCCATCATTCCGGGCGTGATAGAGGCGAGTGGGTCAGCGGCACACCCGCTTCGTCGGCAAGCGGAATGGGCTGCTCCATGACGTCGACCCGGCGTTCGTCCCTGAGGTGCCTGGAGAGGTCGGCGCGGAGGAGGTCGTTGGGCCGGTTATCACGGACTCTGGGGGTTCCATCCCTCGCCGCTCGGCGACCCACTGGGCCTCGACGATGTCCGATGCAGGCATCCTGCAAGAGCTGACCACTCGGGCTTGCCGCTGCGGATCAGGTCGGTGAGCGCGGAGAGCGCTTCCTCGATGTCGATGTGGTCGGTCTGCAAGCGGCGCAGCCTTTCATGACGGCTTGCTGGGTGACAGCCTCTAGGAACATCGGAATAGCGGTCACGACAGGGGTGGTTACGGTACTCGTTTCTCACAAGCGACCAGTGAGGCAGGTGGCAGTTGACTGCCTCGTTGCCTCGTTGCCTCGTTGCCTCGTTGCCGAAATGCCAGATGTCGCGTCGATGGGTGCGGACAATCGCAAGGGGTTCCGCCGACCGCGGGGGCCGTCATAAGAACCTGAGCTCACGTAACGACTGCCCGGTGGCACCGGTCACGGTGATCCGGCCGAGCCCACCGGGACTTGTCCGCTGCACTCCGGATCGCGGCCGCCACTTCGGCAATGCGGAAGCGAGCAGCGACGGCCGGCCGTCAGCCCTTCGCCGCCGGCGTCGGCCAGTCGCTCTGTGGCGACGCTGGAGTCTCAGCTGGTGGCGTGGGCTGTCGAATCTCTACTGGTTGCCCACGAGAGGCAGGAGTTGGGAGATGATCTCGGCAACCGGTTGCCCGACGGCGCCGACGGTGGCGGCGATACCCGCAAGCGTGAGCAAAATACCGCGTTGGCGCTGCGGGTCGCTGGTGCCGGACTCGAGCTCAGCCAGGGAACCGTCGATCACCTCGGCGTCAATGGCCTCCAACCGCGGTCGGAGGTCTTGCAGCAGGCGGGTCAACTCGGCCAGCGCTACGCGCAATTCCTCTGCGGGGTGGCCTGCTGCACTGGAGGTGACGTGGCGCTTGTCGATCCCAGTGTGATTGCTGCCGCCATTGATGGCGACGCTGTCGCCCCAGTGGTACGTGTCTCCGGCCATCGTCACTTTGCCACTCCTGTGTTGCCGACCCCGCCGTACATGTTCACGTTGTCGCCTGTGTGGTAGTGCCGCGGGTTGAAGTTGATCGCTTGTACCTGCATCTGAAATTCGGCAGCTGGGTTGTCGATGGCTTCAGTGATCGCGAACGCCAGACTGCGCAGGTGCCCCCGGTCGGCCGCAGTCACCATGGCGGTGGACTGCCCACAAGTCTCGGCGGCCAGGGCGTAGTAGTCCTTGGACTTGATGACGATGAGCAGCCGGATCGTGAAATAGACCAGCGCCAGGCCTCCGGGATTGATCAACAGGATGGCTGCGACCATGCTGTCGATCTGCTTGACGACCAGCAGCAGCCCGAGCAGGATGCCGGTTCGCCACCAGAACTGTCGCCATGCCTTCGCGCGGTTCGGGATGACATCGACCGTGTACACGCGTGCCAGGTTTCGCAGGGGGTAGGCAGCTTCGCCGACCCATAGGAGGCCCTTGGTCACGCGCAGCATGACAGTTTGCCCCGACTCGGTTTTCATCGGGCCACCTACATTCGGCGCCGTGCGCGGTGGAGGTGGAATGGGTCGGCTTAACTCCATGGGAGCTCCGATCGAATGGGTTCCGACAGTCATACGGGAACCAGCGACTAGAGGCATGCGAGCGCCACCCAACGTAGACGCGTGAGTGCGGCTCGCTATGTGAAGACCATTAACCTCGCGAATGCATGTCAGCGCAAGCCCTTCGGTGAAACGCACGCCACACGTAGAGTCAGCGTCGGGACAGCGATCACCCAGGAGAGTGGCAGTGGAAGGTACGACCGAGGGGCAGAGCGGCCAGAAGCCCTCGCGCCGTGAGCGCATGAGGACACAACTGATACAGGAGGCCAGACGTGAGGCCCGTCAACTACTTGCCTCGGAGGGGCTTGCTGGACTCTCCCTCTCAGCAGTAGCCCGCAGTCTGGGGGTCAGCCCTCCTGCTCTCTACCGCTACTTCGACGGTAAGGCCGGACTTGTGACGGCTGTCTACGAGGACCTGACTGCCGAACTGGTCGACAGTATGCGGTCAGCGGTGCTCCGCCAGGACTCCGACGATACGGCCGCCCACCTCTACGCGGCGACGGAGGCCGTGCTCGTCTGGTCTGTCGCGCATCAGACGGAGTTCAGTCTCCTGGTAGGCACTTTCTACCCGCGGGCTGCTGCGAACGACGAGAGTACGGGCACGCTGTTCGTGCGCGAGGTCGGCGCCGTGTACGTCCCGCCGTTCCGGAGGCTGTCGACCTCCGGCAAGCTCAACTATCCGTGCGAGGAGGACATCCCGGTCGCTCTGCGCGGGCAGCTTGTTGCATATCGAGATGGCATGGACCCCGACCTTCCACTGGGCGTCGTCTACTTGATGATCACCTGCTGGCGTCAGATTTACGGCATGGTCTGTATGGCTGTTCACGAGCATCTGGCGTTCGCCTTCGATGACTGGCGTCCGCTCTTCGAGGACATGATGCGGCGGCTACTGGAGATGCTGGGCCTGGACGGAGCACCGACGATCCGCTGATGCCGCAGGCTGACATGACGGCATCCTCATCTCATCGGGCCGATGATCCCGGAGGGTCGGACCTCCGCCCTCCGCTCGATGAGCACCAAGCCCAACTGCGTCCGATTCGAGCACACGGCCCCATGACCCACCCACATCTCCACACCTAACCAAACCCGTTCGCACAGTCCGGGTTCTGCATCGCGGTGGTCCGGAGCCGGCCCGACGGGTTCGGCGAGAGCGAGCGCGCCGTCTCGTAGGCCGGGTGTGCCCGGGACAGGGCAGGAGACCAGCCGCGCACGGCTTGGGAGGAGTTCCACCACCGCCGGGGCGGCAGGACGCGCAGGCGGACGAGTCGGCCGCCCACGGCGTCAGGTTCACGTCCCAGCCTGCCGCAGCGAGAATGTCGGCCGTGTGGGCGACGAAGCCGCCGCCCTTCATCTCGATCCCGCACACCTGGGCCAGGTACGTACCCCCCGCCGCACCGCCCGCACTCTCCTTCGTCCGGCCCCCGGCTGGGAACCTGGCGGACGGGCACCGCGAACAGCCGGCCCACGGCAGTACCGCTCGCGCACGCGGGCAGCGGGAGGTGGCCGTCGGCCGACCACCCGGTCCTGGCAGACTGCATCCCATGAGCTCCATGACGCCTGCCCGTGCCCTCCTGTTGGTCACCAGCGGCATAACCTGCCTGGCCACCGCGGCAAGCGCACTGGTGGGCCTCATCATCGAAGGCCCGCTCACTGCCCTGATCCTGGGGATCATCATGGGGGCCGGAAGCGCCGTCGGAGCCTTCCTCGTGCGGCGGCGCGCAACGGCCGCGCACGCGCGTGCCAGGACAGCCGTGATGGCGCACGGGTACGCGGAGGGCATCGCCCAGTACGTCCTGCTGATCGTCTGCAACTACGAAGCCGCGGTCTTCCCCCGGAGCGGCCCGCACGGTGTCACCCCCGACGAACGCGCTGCTCGCCGAAACGACGCCTACAAGATCGCTGCCGAGGAGGAAGTGCCCCACCGCGTGCGTGAGGCTGCGGCCGACGTTCTGGCCGCCCTGGACGACGGCGACCGCAGCCGCTCCGTCGCTGCTCAGGCCGCGCTCATCATTGCCGTGCACGAACACGCCAGGCAGCCCGTTCCGCTGCCTCCGGGACGATAGCCGCCACCCGCGTGCAGTTTCCCCGTCGCTCGATCCCTCAGCTCCTGGTCGCAGAGTCTGCACGGGGCGTGCAAGGACACGACTCAGAGCCTTGGCCCGGAGCGCGCACACCGTGTCCGGAGACTTCGATCTGACGACGGACGAACTGCGCGTCGTGACGCCTCACGACGTTCGGCACACGGAGGACGTCCTGCAGGTCCCGGTACTCGTCGATGTGCTCTGCCGCTACCCGCTCGCGACAGGCGGCAGCTATCGTGTCGCCCGGCCGATGAGCACTCCGGGCCCATTCCCTGAGTCAGACGGCTGACCGGCCGCCAGGGCACACCGCAGCGATCGACGCCGATGTGCGCAGGAAGGAGTGCACGTCATGATCCTCCCGAAGGTCCGGGACCCTCGCTTCGTGACGATCCGCCGTGGTGGGACTCTCACCGATGCGGATCACCATCTCCTCGCTCTATGGGCGGCCACTTGTGCGGAGCACGTCCTTGGCCTCTTCGAGTCGGCCCAGCCCGGGGACCCGCGACCGCGTCAGGCGATCGAGCATGCCCGGGGCTGGGTGCGTGGAGAGGTCAAGATGATGCAAGCCCGCGCGGCGGGCGGCCATGCGATGGGGGCCGCCAGAGACCTGCGTGGGGCAGCCCGGCATGCCGCGTACGCGGCCGGCCAGGCCGGGGCCGTCGCCCACGTTGCCGCGCACGAGCTCGGCGCGGCCGCCTACGCGATCAAAGCCGCACGGGCAGCGGCACTGAAAGGCGAGAGCGACACCGCGGGACGACTCGAGTGCCAGTGGCAGCGCAACCAGCTCCCGGACGCGATCCACGACCTCGTACTTGATGACCAGCGGCTGCGCAACGACATCTGCTGGTCGGTGTTCGACTACTGAGACCGAACCGAGCACGGCCTCCCATGGTCACCCCTTCGGGATCACCGGGCATCATGGGGGAACGCCCGGCACTCCGCGCACAGCCGTCCCCGGTGACGTCCAGATGAACTGGGTCCGCTCCGTAGCGCCACACCGAGAACTGGCGTCGCTCACCGGGCCCCGCACTACCGACTCGTCCAGCGAGGCGTGCTCGACATCGGCACTTCGGAAACCCCGTTGCCGTACGCCGGGCAGATGTCAGTGCAGCTCCACGCCGTCCACCCCGTTCCAACTGGAGGTAGGCGTGAGCCGTGACGCGGTTGTTGGGACCGGAGCGCACCAGCACCAGAATCAATCTTGAACTTGGCTGTGCCCCAGAATGATCAGACATTCGCAGCCGGGATTTGGTGGAACCGGGTTCCGGCTGCGCTTGGTGCACGAAGTTCCGGCGCGGATGCCCAGGGCGCACGGAGCTGAACCGATGGGGCCTTGGTGCAAGCGCATCACACCAGGGTCGGAGCACAGGATCAGGCGAAGGCCGTGTTGACGTGCCGGAATCCACGAACGAGCGATCACGTACCGGGGCATCGTCGGGGCAGTCGGCGTCCGCCGCGGCTGGCCGGGGGCCGGCGAACTTGGGCCTCGGAGGAGTCCAGCCGCAGCTCGATGCTTTCGGCCTGGGCGTATGCGAATACATCCGCCAAGGTCCGCAGCCGCAGGCTGGGCCGGTCTGAGAGCGCGCCTCCCTGCTCTGCCGGCAGTCTTCGTATCTCGCCGATCGCAGGGTGATGGTGGAGCGGTCGACGCCGGGACAGCAGCCGCGGCGCCGCATGCGGCAAGTCGTGCCGCAAGCCCATAAGCGTGCTTTGCCCGGGCGCACGCAGCCCCGCGATAGGGCCCGGGCGCGCTCGTGAAGACGATCGCAACCCAGGGATCACTACGCGGTGTATCCGCCGTCGGCGGGAAGTGCGGTGCCGATGACGAAGCTGGCGCCGGGGCTGCACAGCCACAGGACGGCTGTGGCCAGGCCCATGCCGGAGGCTGCCCAACCGGCGGGACCGTTGACGGCTCGTGACAGGCCCGGCCAGGACAACCGGTGCAGTGGGGAGCAGGTCCGGCAAACCCGCCGCCCCGGGCCGCCGCAGGTCCACCTGCCGCGAGGTCCGCGACCGTACCGGGGCCCTGCCGCCCCCCGTCCGCCTACGTCGCTGAACTGCCGGAGTAACCGATGCCTGACTACGAGCCGGATGGCACCCAACTCGAACTCGGCCGAAGCCTGCACCTGCCGCAAGAGCGCCCTGCGAGTGAGACCTCTACCTGACCTGCGCGAAGTTCGTCACCACGCCTCAGTACGCGCCGCGCCTGCGCGAACGCCTCTGCATCGAACAGCAACTGGTCTCCGATGCTGAGACTCGCGGGTGGGAACGGGTAATCCAGCGCCACCAGCGCGTCACCGGACTCTTGGACGATCTCGGTGAACCTCACGACGAGCCAACCAACTGACGTGCTTCGCTGCGCAAAACGTTGGTCGAACGGCCTCGTCCACGACAGCAGCCACGTCAGCTGTTACCACGGCGCATAAGGTCTTCGACCTCGTCCGAGGGGGCGAGGCTGAAGACCTCAAATCCCGCACCGACGCCGCAATCGAGCGGGCGAAGACACAGAACGCGCCGGCCGACGAGTACACCTCCGAATCTGCCAGTGCGGTGGTCGAGTCCAGGAGCCACGACGTGAGGCTTTTCGATGTCCGCTCGCAGAGTCTGCCGACATCGTCGTTGTGTCCGATCTCCAGCACCCCCTGCCCAGCGTGCTGCCCCAGACGCCTCGGCAAGGGCATGGGCTGTGCTGTGCTTTGATGGCTTTCCCTCGCGACCTGTTCGCCTCTTCGGATTTCCATTTCCGCAGCAAAGCAGACGCTGAGCCTAATGAATGAGAGATTACGATCCGGGATGCGACCGTGCCGTCCGTAAGTCCGAGGGGGATTCGCGAGGAAGGCAGGCGGTTCAGCAGCAGCGAAACACGACGGAAGTTTCGTAACACCCCGAGCGGTTCAGGTCAGCGGGATGTCGTTCACCTGGCGACGTTTGCCCGCTTCAGGGCCGAAACGGCACGTTGCTGAGCTCACTTGTCTGCTCGTATGGTACGCGGTACGCAAATCATCCTGCCCGATGTAGTGGGGCGACGGTAGTGACGTCAGACTCGCCGCGAGCTCTGAGCCCATTACGTGGAGCGCGGTGGGATCCCCCAGCCGAGGTCATCGTGTGGCTTTGGAAGGCCAAATGGGTCGCTCGCGAGCGGTTGGTGGTGCGCTTTCGTCCATCTCCGAAGCTATTCCGGTGGAATGACGTCGAGGGTTTGCCGCTGCACGGTGCAAGGGGCAGGACCCGGGTTGCGGTGGACGGCACCGCGCTGGCTGTTCGGTCAGGAGAATTATCTTGGTGACTCCTCAACTCTCAGTGGTCGTTCCGTGCTTCAACGAGGCCGCCGTCGTCGAAAGGTTCCACTCAGCGGTCGATGAGGTCCTCGGCCCATTGGGGATCGACTTCGAGATCTGCTATGTGGACGACGGCAGTACCGACTGCACACGGGCCATCATCGACGGCATGCGCGTCGCTGACCGCCGCATCAGGTACTCGGTGCTGAGCAGGAATTTCGGTAAGGAGGCTGCGATGCTCGCAGGCCTGCGCATGTCCCGCGGGCGGGCAGTGGTCATCATGGACGCGGATTTGCAGCATCCTCCGGCGCTCATTCCTCAGATGCTCGCTTTGCACGGCCAGGGATACGACCAGGTGGTCCCGCGCAGGGACCGGCACGGTGAGAGCGCGGCACGCAGCCTGTTGAGCCGCGGGTACTACGCCCTGGTGCGCCACCTGATGGACGTACAGGTATTGGACGGGGCGGGGGACTTCAGGCTGCTGTCGCGTCAGGCGGTCGACACGGTTCTGTCGCTGCCTGAGACCAACCGGTTCTCCAAGGGGATCTTCTCCTGGATCGGCTTCACGACAGCTACCTTCACCTACCAAAACGCCCCACGGTTCGCCGGCAGTTCGAAATGGGGCGGCCGCCGTCTGCTCAACTACGGCATCGACGGGCTGCTGTCCTTCAACAACCGGCCCCTGCGACTGGCCATCTACGCAGGATTCTGGTGCCTTCTCGCCACCGTCGTCTACGCGGCATGGGTGGGCTTCGACGTGGCACTGCACGGCGCAACCGTTCCCGGTTACGCGACACTCCTGATGGTTGCGGTGGGCTTGGGCGGAATGCAACTGATCACCCTCGGAATCATCGGTGAGTACGTCGGCCGCATCTACCACGAGGTGAAACGCCGCCCAGCATTTGTGGTACGGGAAACGGACGAGAGTCCCGCTCCCAGGCACCCTCCTCACCATGGGCCGATTGAAACGCCGGCAGGGCGCTCGACAACCACTCGGCAATTCGTGACGTTCGTGGCGATCGGATTCGTCAATACGTCCGTCTATCTAAGTACCTACGCCATCCTGAATCCTTGGATTCCATACCTTATGGCACATATTCTCGGATATTCGGTCAGCATTATGGGGTCTTTTCTGCTCAATTCCTACATCACCTGTCGAACCCGCCCGACCTGGCGCGCGTTCCGCAGGTATCCGCTGTCCAGTGCCTTCAACCTCGTCGCCTCAGGCGCCCTTCTCTACGTGGCCGTCAGCCGACTCGGAATGGACAAGAACGTTGCCGCACTCGTCGCCGGAGTCCTCGTCACCCCGATCTCCTTCCTTCTCGCCCGCTGGGCCATCAACTCCGGCCGACGGCCGGCGAGCATCACGGGAGCGAAACAGAACACTCTTGCCGAGACGAAGCAACACACCTCCACCCTCTAGCGCCGCCCGCTCGGGCAGCGAAGAACTCCCGACGCCCGCCCCGCAGCCAGAGAAAACCGATACCGACACCCACGGGACCGAGAACTCAGCCACTCCTGTCATCGCCCTGCCCCGCCTCGCCGCGACAGGAATGAAGCTGCTGCCACTGCTACCGCTGTTGCTCTTCGGCGGAGCTTCCTGGATTGCGCGGTGGGTACGCCCAAGTGGCGACGAATGGTGCTTCCTGCCACTCGTACGCGACGAAGGTTTCATGGCCCTGGTGGACCGGTTCTACTCCGCGGACAACGGACGGATCGCCAACGGCGTGCTCGTCGCCTCCTACGCCACCTACGGCGTCGCAGGCCAGCAGTGGTACGCCGGGATCAGCTCGGTCGTGATGCTGGCTCTGCTGTGGGCGTGGGCGAATGCGTTGCTCCGGCACGCCGGGTGGCAGGTACCACGCGGCATTCCGCTCTTCTCGGCGGTCATGCTTCTGGCCGTCTTCTGCTTCGGCTCTGTGAACACGTACAAGACGTTCTTCTGGCCTGCCTCGTCTGTTTCCCACACCTTCCCGCCCGTCCTTGCCGCTGCCGCTACGATCCCGGCCCTGCTGGCAACCTCAAGATGGGGCAAGACGGCTGCCGCCGCGTCCGCGTTCGGCCTCGGAGCAGTCATGGGCACCCTGTCCGAAGAAACCTCCGTGGTGACCCTCACCCTTCTTGCCCTGGCACTGCTACTGGGCCGCAAACTCTTCCCTGTGGGAGGGCTCACGTTCGTGAGGGCCTGGTGTGCAGCTGCCGGTGCGGGAATTCTCATCGGCACCGCCGTCCTTCTTGCCTCACCCGGCTCACGCAATCGGCGCACACGCCACCACGCGGACTCCATGTTCGCGCCCGACTCGCTCTCAGCTTCGCTGAGGGGGTACGTAGACATCCTCTACACCCTGGTGACGAGCTGGCAGTATCTCGGTGTCATCGCCCTGGGGGTGCTGATCGGTGTCCTCGTCCGCCGCGTGGACGGGCGCATCCCCCGGCCCGACCACAGAGCGCCCCTGCTCCTCGGAATCGGAGCAGCTGCTCTGCTGTTCTCCGGATACGTATGCACGGTGATCGCCTATCCGGCGTTCGGCCCGTCGGTCGCCACCGCCAACCGACTGTGGAACGATTTCCTGTTTCCGTTTCTCCTCCTGCTCACCGGCTTGGGAGGCCTACTCGGCAACGTCACAGCCCGGCGCTACCGCCCGCGCACGAAGCCGGTAGTCGCAGGTGCAGCGCTGGCGTGTGTGGGCCTCACAGCCGTGCTCGCCTTCCCGCTACGGGCCCTGGAGACGGACATGCGCCTGCGAGCTGAGGCCTGGGACCGACAGGACCGCCTGCTCCGACACCAGGCGGCGGCCGGGGCGACGGTGTTGCCCTACACGCCACTCGTCGTCAGCAAGATGTCGGAACCGTTCGGTAGCAGAGGGAAGCGGCCCTGGCCTGCCTCGTGCGTCGCCACCTACTACCAGGTGGAAAGGGTTACGGACGGAAGAAGCGTTCCACCCCGATGAATCGTCGAAGCTTGCCCTTTGGGCCGCGAACGGAGCTGCCCGTTGGCCCGCCAAGCCGCAGGATGCGGCCGTACCGCATCCGCGGGCAGTCTTGAGGAGTAGCGAGGGTCCCCGGGACCGGCTCCGGGGACCGTGCTGGTCGAACCTCGCCCCCGGACCCGTGGGCCGACGGGGCAGCTGAAGAGAGCTCGTACGACACCCGCCTGCTGTGCCCCTACGTGACATGAAAAGGCCAAGGGCGACGCCCAGCCGACGCCCGGCCGGCCAAGGAGAAGATCAAGGACGCCTGACCGACAGACGTGGTTCAGAGCCCCGGCCCCGTGGATCCGTGCCCCGTGCGGGGCCACGCCAATTCCGGGAACAGTACGCTGCGGCCGGACGGCCGTGAGCGAGACCCGCGTCGGCACAGGCTCGCACAGGGCGACGTCATACCGGGGGTCAGGTGTCCCCCACGGGTTTGCTCCTCTGAACGGGCCAGGAACAGATACGACTGGGCACGTCCCGTCCTCCTGTGCACCGGCACACGGCGGGCCAGTGACCGTCCGCCCTGCCGCCGCCACGCACCGCATCCCCCAGGAGCTGATCCGATGGGCCCCACAGAGATCAACGGCATCCCCGCGCACCCGCTGCTCGTCCACTTCGTCGTGGTGCTGGTGCCTCTCACCGCGCTGGCTCTGCTGGCCTGTGCCCTGTGGCCGTCGGTGATGCGCAGGCTAGGTCTGTCTCTGCCCGTCCTGGCACTGGTGACCTTGGTCGCCGTCCCACTCACCACCCGTGCCGGAGAATGGCTCGCGGAACGCGTGAACGAGAACGCACAGCTAGAACGGCACACGGAGATGGGGGACGGGCTCCTGCCGTGGGGGGTGGGCCTATTCGTGATGGCAACGGCACTCTGGTGGACCTACCGGCGCGTCGGGATGCCCTCGACGCGGGAGGTGAACGGGTCGGTCGCTACGAGCGGGAAGCACGCCACAACCGTGCGGATCGCCGCCGTCCTGCTCTCGCTTGTCGTGGCGGTCGGAGCGATCGTGCAGGTTTACCGGATCGGAGACTCGGGAGCCAAGGCGACCTGGGGAGCGGGTGAGCCCGCACTCCCCGTCGCCCGCATGGGTGCCTGACCGGTGCTGCTCCGCCTCCCGAGCGAGTGCACGCTCGGCCGGGTTGCTCCAGGCAACCCGCTGAGTGTCCGCACGCGCTGTCCTGCCGTGCCGTGGTGAACGCTCGGCGCAGTCGTGTGAACCGCCGTCGACGACCCAGCGGGTCTTGCCCAGGCCGGAACCGTGCGGGGCACCACGGCGGGCGATCCTGGGTGTGATGCCGCGAGCTCGGATGAGACGGCGGTACTTGTCGAGGTCGGTGCCGCGGCCGATCGCTCCAGCGGGCGGGCCTCAGGCCCCTTCCTCCGGTGCGCGGGCGGTGTTGCCGGCCGTGGTGAGGCAGCGGCGCACGAGTGCGAGGGTGCGCTGTGTGACCGTATCGAGGGAGGTGCCGTTCTCGACGGCGGCCAAGGCGGTGTGCAGCATTCCGGCGATCAGTGTCGGCATCTTATCGAATGTTGCCGACGCATCTGTCGGTACGTTGCGCCGCGTACGCCGGCCGGACCTTCCCGACCGGACTGCCCAGCTCAGCGTGCGAGGGCACCTCGTGAAACGACCCGCGCCGAGCCGCCTGCTCGTTCGTCAGGAACTCGACCGCCAGAACCGCTCTCCGAAGATCGACAACCGTCTGCTCGCCCCCTCGGAGACACCTGCCACTGAAAGCGTCGTTGCCCGGCAGGGGAGGCCACGCGGGAATGGCCTCCCCTGCCGGCGTGAGCGATGAGGTCGCCGATCGGCGGAATGAGCGTCAGCCTTGGCGGCTGGGAAGCATGGCCAGGGCCTTGGAGCGCTGTGTGACGAGATCGTCGTAGGTGCCGTCGCGCTCGGCCCAGCGGTGCATGAGGACGCCCTTCACGAGGATTTCGTGGGGGGTGGGGTCCTGCGAGAGCAGGTGCATGACCTCGGTGGCGAAGTCATCGAGCGGCAGTGCGTGCGGGTTCACCTTCTCCTGCCCTGCCGTGGCGACGGCCGGGGGCACGAGCTCGACGACGCCGATCCCGGTGCCGTCGAGTTGAGCGCGCAGGGCCTCGGAGTAGGCGTGTACCGCGGCTTTCGAGGCGGCGTAGGTGGGCATGGGCGGGAAGGGCAGGAAAGCGATGCCGGAAGTGACGGTGATGAAGGTGCCGCCGCCCCGCCGGAGCAGGTGCGGGGTGAAGGCGTCGACGACCCGGATGGTGCCGAGCAGGTTGGTGTCGATTGTTCGCTGCGCCGCCACGAAGTGCGCGGGGTCGCGCAGGTCCTCCAGGAGCATGACGCCCGGCATCGTCACCACGGTGTCGAGCTCGGGGTACCGGGCGAGCGCGACGTCACGGGCGGATGCGACGGACGCACCGTCGGTGACGTCGATGGTGATCGTGCCGAAACCTTCTTCGGCGAGTTCCGACAGTGCTTTCCGGCTGCGGCCGCCAACGGCCACGGTGCTGCCGGCCGCGGCGAACCGACGGGCCAGCTCTCGCCCGATACCCGAGGTTCCGCCGACGACGAGTACGGTGCGGCTGGAGAGATCCATGAGGTCTTCCCCTTCAATCCAAGGCGCCACGGCATTCAGGCCCGCGACGCAGACAGTGATGTTCCCTGTCCCATTCGAAACAGCGCTCCTGCAGTCTCGGCGGTACTGCCCGGCTGTGGCAGAGCCCCCGTCTTCCCTGGTCCTGCCAGGGCCCCCTCTCGGACACGTGTGCCGCATTACGGTGTCGGTATGAAGGATGAAGAATCCGGCAATCGTCTCGGCAGCTATCTACGTGCCCGGCGTGAGCTGGTCTCCCCGGCGCAGGCAGGAGTCCCGCCCGGCGGCAACCGCCGCGTGCCCGGCCTCCGCCGTGAGGAAGTCGCCCTGCTCGCCGGTATCAGCCCCGACTACTACCTGCGCCTGGAAAGGGGCCGGGACAAGAACCCCTCACCGCAGGTCCTCGAATCGCTCGGGCGGGTCCTGCAGCTCGACGACATCGAGCGGGCGTATCTGCTCGGTCTCACGGCCGCGCGCCCCAAGGCGCCGCGCCGCACGCGGCCCGAGCACGTACCGGCGCGGGTGCACGAGCTGCTCGCCCACCTTCAGATCCCCGCGTTCGTCGAAGGGCGCGCCTTCGACGTCCTGGCCTCCAACGCCATGGCGGTCGCGCTCTCCCCTCGCCTGCGACCCGGCCAGAACCGGCTTCGTTCTCTCCTTCTCGATCCTGAGGAACAGGCCTTCCACCAGGACTGGACGAAAGCCACAGCCGATTTCGTCGCCGCCCTTCGCACCACCATCGGGGACGACACCGACAACCCCCGCTTCGTCGAGCTCGTCGGAGAGCTGGCCCTGTCCAGTCAGCGGTTCCGCACCCTGTGGGCCCGCCATGACGTCCGCAGCCTCGACGGAGGAACGACCACGGTCCACCACCCTGCCGTCGGTGAACTACGCCTCCACCGCGACAAGCTCCCCATCGGCGACGTCATCCTCGTCGTCTACTACCCCGACAGGAACAGCGACAGCGACGAGAGAATGCGGCTTCTCGCGGCACTCTCGCACACCGACGAATAGCTTCTCGGGTCCCCTTTCAGGGCCACGTGCCGGGTACGGAGCAACTAGCGCTGGTTGCGTGCGCGCAACGCTTGCGAGAGTGCGTCGAGGGGCACGCCCCACGACGGCACGGAGCTGCTTCGGGCTCGCCCCGGCTCTGCCCATGACCGCCAGCAACTGGTTCACGGCTGCCGTGTGTACGGCGAAGGCCTCGGCGTCCTGGACGGACAGTCGGCCGGCCTTCAGTGCGGCGTGCGGGCGCCGGTGTCGGAAGCCGGGCGCTGTGCCCGAGTCCGCCTCTGCTCACAGGGCCCCGGGACCCTTGACGCACAGTGCGTGGTCGATCAGGGCGCTGGCCGCGTCCTCCTGCTCCATGATGTGCTCCAGGGTGTCGCCGCGTGCCTCGGACATGGAGACCACGGCGCTTCGCCTGCCGTCGTCGGAGACGCCGTTGAGAGTGATGTAGCCGCCGTCCCCGCCCTCGTGGCTCCAGTAGGTTCCTCCGCAGTCCAAGGGGCGTTCGACCAGGCCGAGCCCGTATCGGCCCTTGGGCCACATCTGTTGTACCTGCCCGCTCACGGGGACGGTCTGCTTCATCTTGGCCAGTTGCCGTGTCGATAGCAGACGGCCCGCGAGTAGCGCCCGGAAGAAGTCGTTCTCGTCCTGCGTGGTCGTGACCCACGAAAGGCTCTCGTAGTCCACCGCAACCTGGTCGGTGACGTCCACCCGGGAACCGGGGCCGAAGAGCTGGTAGGCCTTGGCGTGCGGCCGGGGCAGGGTGGGAGAGGTGCCCATCCACCGCGTCCCATCGAGGCCGAGCGGGCGCAGGATGCGGTCCTCGATCTCCCGGTGGGCGGCTTGACCGGTGGCCTTCTGAATGATCAGCCCGAGCAGGACGTAGCCGGTGTTGGAGTACTCCCAGCCCTCGCCCGGCAAGAAGTCTGCCGGTGCGTGGGCCATGGCCCGGGCAACCAACTGCTCGGGGCTGTGGACGGCATGGCGCTGCTGGTAGTACTCGTGCGGCGTGGTGTATCCGGGAAGATCGTCGCGGATTCCACTGGTGTGCTGGAGCAGGTGACGGATGGAGGTCCGGCTGCCGTCGTTGCCGTTACCCTGCACCACTCCCGGCAGCCAGTGGTCGACCGTGTCGTCCAGGGACAGCTCGCCCTCGCCCTCCAGTTGGAGGACCACGGTGGCGACCAGTGTCTTGGACGTACTGGCCATGCGGAAGTAGCCGTCGGACCGGACCGGGCGGCCGGTGTTCAGATCGGCGGTGCCGCTGGTGGCCACCGACTGCCGACCGTCAGGCGCGATCACGCGGGCCTGCACACCGCTGATGCCGAGAGCGTGGATCGCCTCGGTGTCCCTGCGTAACTGCTTCACGGAGGAGGGACCGGCTGGCTGGTCGACAGCAGGGGCCACCTCGGCAGCGAGCAGCATAGCGATACCGAGTGCCAGGGCAAGGTGCTTACGCAGCGTCGAAGTCATGACTGGACGCTAGTTTCGCCCCCAACGGGTCGCGATCCGGCACACCCCAGAACCGAAAGGGGGGCTATCCCCCGCCGCGGCCCGTCACCAGTCCGGCCGTCGACCTGCCGGGTGCGCGGTGTGACGGTTCCCGACCGGCGCCCTGGCCGCTTCCTGACGCCCGTCAGTCCTCCGGTACCTGTCATGCCCCAGGTCCTCCGTCACGGGCAGGCACTCGGCGAGCAGGTCGGCGATGTCGCGCCAGGCGCGCTGCGCGTGCTGTGGGTGGTAGCCGACGCCGGGGACCGCAGGGTGGCCGACTCGGGGATCGGAGGGTCGAGGACGTCGCGGAGGCGGTTGATGTCCTGGCGCGACCTCGACCAGTTCCTGAAGTGCGATCCTCGACCTCTGATGTCGGACACACGAGACACTGGATCCTGAGGATCTGAGGACGGACATCTCGTGGTCATGAAGAACTATCCGCGGGGTTCAAGGCGGACGCGGTCGCGCTGTACGAGTCGCGGCCGGAAGCGACGATCAGGTCGGTCGCCGCCGATCTGGGGATCACCGAGATCCTTCGGAACTGAGCGAGGGCTTGATCCTCGCGGGCTCCACGCAGCTACGGCTCGCCCGCCCGCTGGCAGCCGACCTGCGGCGGCCGTGGGAAGACCCGACCCCGCCCGACAGGCTCCCTCCAGCCCGCGTCCGCCGCGACTTTCGACATCTCCGCCCGAAAGCCGGCTGTGGAAGGCCTCCCGGCCCCGGGCCTGGCCCGTCACCCCGAAGCGAAACACCCGGCCCCCACGCCACTACGGGCACACAGTCGGCAAGCAGCTCCGCGAAACGACGAACGAAGAAGCCCGAGCCGAGGGGTGAAGCGCCCGGGAAGTTTGTATGGGCGCCTTGTGTTCCAAGCCGGGCGGCCTGATCGCGCCCTGCCCCACCTGCGAAGATGGACTGTTGCACAGACGTAGGGGAGCGCGACGACCATGGCCGGTTTCTGCAAAGCGGAGTTCGAGGCGCTGTCCCGCCTCATACGAGATCTCAGCGAGTGCGCGGGGGGCATGCGGACTACGATGCATCAGCTCAAGGAGATCGGGCCCAAGGGCTGCGGCTCCCAGGAGCTGGGCGATGCCTGTGACGACTTCCAGGAGAAGTGGGGGTATGGAATCAAGCTGATTGCCGACGCCACGGGCGGTATCACCGAGAAGGTCGCAGAGTCGGGCAGGCTCTACCAGCAGTTGGAGGACGAGGTCGACGCGATGATGCGGGCCGTGAGGGCCGACGGCCGGTGACTCTCGTGCACGATTCAAGCACAACGGATGACCACAGCGGCGGGTCGCCGACGTCGCCCACCGCCTTTCGCTTCCAGGTCCCGCCCGAGTTCCAGACCGTCCCGCTGGGCATCGGTGAAGACGAGGACGCCTTCGGAGAACAACTGCGGAGTTTCGCCCGCGACTACTGGGGCGAGCGCGGAGACCTCGAGCAGCTGCACCGGTTGACCAAGGCCATGTACGCGGCTAACGCGGAGACCCTTGTCGCGGGAGGCGCCGTCCACAACGCGCTCGGCATCTTCCCTGTCGGCGGCAGCTCGGACGGCTCCCAGCCTCCCGAGCGCGTCAGCAGGGCCACACTCACGGTCAGCGTGCGCGAACTGGGCAACCCGGACCCGCATGTCACGGCCGCGGGCATCGCGGAGTCACTGGACCACGCCGCAGGAGACGGCAACGAGGGCGAGACCCAGCTGGTGACTCTTCCAGCCGGTCCCGCAGTCGTCCGCATAGCAGGGTCTCGCGCGGTGTGGGAGCTGCCGGACGGCGAGCAGGAACGGTTCTTCGTCCGGATCGAAGTCTGGCTGCCCTTCCCTGGCGAAGACCGGCTCCTGCTGTTCTGCCTGAGCACTGCCGACGTCCAGGACCTCTATCTTCACCAGGCAGTCCTCGCGGACATCGCCGACACCGTCGAGTTCGGTGAGACCGACGGCCCGGGGGAGGCCGATGTGGCCCCCTCCGTCTCCCCCTTCAGCTCCTACTGATCGCGTCGAGAAGAACGAATCCCATGAGCACCCATACGTACGAAGCGCTCGGCTTCGACCCCGCACCCGGCGCGCCCGCTTCGGTACGACGGCTGGTCATCGCGCTCAACAGCGGGGCCAAGCGGCTCCATGACGCCCACGAAACGCTGACCCGCCTCGGCAAAGCGGACGCTGCCTGGGTCGGCGATGCCGCCTCCGCCTTCGCCAAGAAGACCGGAACCCTGCCCAAATACCTGGTTGACGGCCACCACTCACTGATCGACGCCGCGCACGCACTGCACACCTGGGACTCACACCTGCGGGACTTCCAGGTCCTGGCAGGCCGTTACGAGGAGGAGGCCGCACACGGGCGAAAAGCGCTGACGGACGCGCAGAACAACGGGGACCTGCGGCTTGCGGGCCGGACCTTCGACACGGAGGCCGAACTGCACCGAGCCCAGCAGCGCCTGGACCACGCGGTGAAGCGAGTCAACGAGGCCCGTGAAGAGCTGAACGCCATCATCAAGAAGGCGCACGACCTCCTGACCCACCACGACGAAATGGCACGCGCCGCTGCCGCGGCGATCCGCAGAGCCGCCGAGTTCGCGCCTGATCAGTCCCTGCTCGACAAGCTCGGTGACCTTCTCACGAGCGTCGGCGACAAGATCAAAGGTCTTGTGGGCGACATCTGGAACTGGATCAAGGAGCACGCGGACACGATCTACAAGATCGGGGACTGGCTCGGCTACGCCAGCGCCGCCTGCGACATCCTCGCGGTCATCTTCTCCGAGACCATCATCGGTGCCGTCGTCTTCGAGGGCATAGGCATGGTGCTCAATGCCGGCGCCCTCACCTTCCACGGTGTCGGCTGGGCAGCAGGCGCGAAGAAGGGAAACGCCCTGGACATCGGTCTGGACCTCGTCGGGTTCGTGCCCTTCGGTGACCTTCTACGGCTCGGCAAAGTCGGAAAGGGAGCCTTCAAGGGCGTCAAGATTCCGATGAACGTGCTGGACTTCGGAGCGAAGGCAGCAGACTCCTGGAAGCGCGCGGACGACATCATCGCCCATGTCGGCAGGACTGCGAAACTGGGCGACGACGCCGAGGAATGGGCAGTGCGCAACATCGGAGCCCTCGGCAGCAAAGCACACGCGATCCACATCACCGCGGACACTTTGGGGGATCGCCTCGCGGTCGCCGTGGCCAAGGAGTTCGGTGACCGCAACCTGTACCGAGCCGGCGCCGGGGTCACGGACATGGTCTTTCAGAGGGCGATGCCCCAGTTGATCGAAAACACCCCGCTGGGACGTATCCCCGCCCTCGCGGACTCCGTCCGGCCCATTGTCGACGGCGCGGGGGAAACGGTCGGCCGCTATATCGACCCCCGCTCCTGGACGGCCCGCGGCTACGAGACGATCCTCGGCGCGAAGAACCTGTACAAGGAAGGCGTACGCGTGGCGACCGATCCGGTCCAGTACGGATCCGAGAAGATCCACGAGAAAATCGACCAGGCGCGAGAGACAGCGGGCGACGTTCTCGGCCGCCTCTCGGACGCCAACCCCTTTGGATGACACCGTGGACAACACCCCGTATTCGTTCCTCGTCTCCGTGAACAATCCCGTTCCGGTGCCCGACCCCCTGCAGGCACAGCTGCCGTACGACGCCGAAATGGCCTCGACGATCCGGCTGTCGACCGCCCGACGCCCCGAGGACACCCCGCTGGCACGTGTCTTCATCCCTCGCAGTGCACAGCGCCTCGGCCACCAGGTGCCCGTGTCCATCTGGATCCACTGCGGCCCGGACAGCCGGCTGCGGTGTTCGGTGCGCTCCGCCACTCCGGACGTCTATGAGGTCTGCACGACCGAGGGCGCGTCCCTGGCCACCATCACCCGCCGAGCCGCCCGCCTCCTGCCCTGGCCTCGGCGCGTCCGATGGTCGGCAGTGGTCACCAACGTGCCGCAGCCGCTCACCGGAAAGGTGGGCACCTGGTACGCGTGGCTCGTCTACGTGGCGACAGCCCCCGTCTGGTTCCTCTTCGCACTGTGCATGATGCTCTACTCGTTCTTCGACGGCACCGCGGATGACCACACGTTCAGAAGCCCGTGCCGGACCCGCTGGCGCGCACCCGGCACGGGCACGGCACTGGACTACCGAGGCGTCAGCAGGACCTATCGTCTAGACCCCCAACGCCTGGACACCCGAGTGGCGTACGCTCTGGCGGTCGTCCAGACCTGGGAACGTGTGGGCCGACCCCAGCAGAAGGCGGGATGACGACATCGGGCCACTTCGTGTCGTGTGGTTGTCAGGCTTCCCAGCCGATGAGTGGCGCACTCGCCGAAGTCGGATGATCTCAAGGTCCGACGAGCATGCACCGAGGAGAAGCTCCGCCAGTTCGATCCGGGCCATGGGCAGCAGAGGCTGTGGACTGGCATCTCCACCGCGCGTGGTGATCGATGAACCCACGGAGGTCGGCTGCCGCATGGCCCTCAGCCAAGATCGAGAACAGGCTCGCAGGAGCGTGCATCAAACGCCCTTCAGGACCCGGTCAAGTGCCGCCCGGCCTGCAGGTCCCCAGTGCGGCTTGCCGCCGGGAAGGCCCCGGTCTCCGTTCTGCCCCATGAGCATCAGGAACAGGCTCTTCATAGCAGCCAGCCCACGGGCGCGCCGGATCGCCGCTTCGTCTGCGTGCGCGTACATGTCGAAGAACCGTGAGGCCGAGCCCGCGGGCAGCAGCACCCATGCGGCGGCGAGGTCCCACGCCGGATCGCCGGCGAACAGGGCACCGAAGTCGACGATGCCCGAGAGCGTTCCGTCCGAGACGACGACGTTCGCGGGATGGAGGTCGCCGTGCACCCACACCGGCGGGCCCTCCCACGCGTCGGCCGCAACGGCGTCGTCCCAGACGGCCCGGACGTCAGCAGCGATGTCGTCGGGGACTACGGCCTGGAAAAAGCTCTCGAAGCCGTCCGTGCAATTCCTGGGATGGGCACCGAAATCCGTAGAGATCGGCGCCTCGGCGGGCGCCTCTACATGGAGCGCCCGGAGGAAGCCCGCCAGCGTGTCGGCCGCGTGGGAGCCGTGGTTGATCGAGCCGTGGTCCAGCGGCTCGCCGGCAACCCACGTCATCACGGTCCAGTGCTTGGGAAAGCGCTCGGACGGGTCCCCGAACCGCACCGGGAGCGGCACAGGGAGCGGCAAGCGCGGGGCTAGCACCGGTAGCCACCGCCGTTCCTTGAGCTGGAGCTCCGGAGTGGGGTCCATGCGCTGCATGCGCACGGCCAACTCGTCTCCGAGGCGCCACATTTGATTGCCCCAGCCGCCCGCCACCTCCCGGATGGCCAGCCCTGCAAGGTCTGGATGTTGCTCCTGCAGCAGGTCACGGACCAGGTCTGCGGTGATCTCGATCTCGGTGTCGGTCATGCGAAGTCACAGTACTGAGGCGGCAGGCGGAGCGGCTCCCACTCTCCGGAACACTCTCTGTGATTCCTCTGGCATCACCAATCCGGTTACAGCGAGCTGCAAATCAGAGGCTCTGGCCACGCCCAGTCTCCGAGAAACAGACGCTTTCATGCTGGCACGGGGGCCCGCGGGTGGCCGGGTCGGCTGCCATCCGGCGGCCACGTCCAGCTCAAGCAGCGTGTTCCACCTCGCCTCCCCGCTCCCCGTGATCGGAATGACAGCGAGCGAGGGTGGCCCGCGTACGGTACTCCACGGCCCAGCCGGAGCGCGGTCAGGCCTCCGCGCTCGACCGGCCCCGATCCATCGATCCGTTCGCGGACTGGCCGAGAGACGACCAACGCCAGGCAGCGCCGCCCGTCAAAAGGGTGAGGAGACTGCAAATGGGGCAGGCTGTCGAGCATCGCTGACGTTCGCGAAGCAACCGCAGCGTTGAAGGAGCAGGGGGCGGAGGATGACCGGAGCGGGGGAAAGACCGGACTGGGCAGTGCAATTGGCCCGAAGGGTCTTGCAGGACGTTGCGCCGGACGAGTTGCCGCAGTTCGCGGTCGTGTCCCGCACATACCTCACCGCGTCGGAGGCTCGGAGGCGGCGGGCGATGCGGGGCGCTGAGCCGCTCGGGCTGGGCCTGGAAGGCGTCGCCGTCCTCCTCACCACCGCGGTACTCGCGGTAGCCACTCAGGTAAGCGATCACCTGGCGCAGCAGCTGGTCGATCGGACGGTGGGTGCCGCCGAACCGGCGCTCCGGACGCGGTGGTACCGCTGGCGCGCTCGCCTCCGAGGCGGCGAGGGAGCGATTCGTGCGGCGGGGGAGCCGTTGCCGACGCTCACGCCGGAGCAACTCGCGCAGGTGCGACAGCTGGCCATGGAGTCGGGACTACGTCAACGACTGGCGGCACCTGTCGCACAGGCTGTCGCGGACGGAATCATCGCGGAACTGGCAACGGCCGCAGCACAATGCGCAGCGACAGACGATGCCTCGGGTCCGCCCCCCGGCCGGAGCGATCGGACTGCTCAGCACGGTGAACCGGCGGCGGGGTGAGACACCCGGGCTTTGCCCCGTCCCGGTCTACCCTTCTCCCGACGGGCACCACCATCCGGTTCATCCTCCTGATCGCGGTGACCGCCTATGTGGTGATGCAGTCCGCCACCGCGGTTTCCAGCGTCGCCTTCACCAGTGTGCGGCTGGATGAGGTCGCCGCGTTCTATGAGTGCCACCAGCGCGCAGTTGAGGACGGTGCGGCGAGGCGGGTTTCCGAGGGGGCTGCCGTAGGTGCGGCCGGAGACGTAGAAGCCTCGCTGTGCCACGACCCTCGCGCCGGCATGGGGTGGTTCTTGCCGTCCTTGATGGCGCTCGCGTTTGTCCTTGCGATCGCCGTCGCCTACTGGCTGCTGCCGGGCTGGCGCACACGGCACCGCGGTTACGTGCTCCTGTCCGGAGTGGTCGCTCCGGAAGTGGAGTCCAGGCTGTCCTTCCTCGTCGAGCTGGCGGGGGTCGGCGGGCGTGTCGTGTTCCTTCTCGAGCCGCTCAATCCGTGTGTCCAAGGGCTGGCTTTCGGACGGGTGGGCAGGCGTCATGTGGTGCTCAGCAGCGGTCTGCTCGCCCTCCACTCCCGTGATCGAGACTCCTTCGACGCCGTGGTGCTGCACGAGCTGGCACATGTACGCAACCGTGATCTGGACATCGGATTCCTCACGCTGCTCGTCGGCAGGAGTGCCGTGCTGTTGCTGCCCGCACTGGTCCTGTCCGGCTTGGGAAGCCTCAGCGTGATCACCTCGCCCGCAGGCGCGTCCCAGATGTCGGGCACCATGGGTGGGCACGTGCCGTCGGGCGCCCTCGCCGCAGGCTTGAGCGCCACCTTCGGGGGCCTGTTCCTCGGAGCAGTGATCCTGCTTCTGCGCAATGCCGTCCTCCGAAGCCGCGAACTGGACGCCGACGCCCGGGCGGTGGAGTGGATGGGCACGGCGGAACCGCTGCAACGCGTTCTCGCCCACGCGGTCGAACAACCGCCCGCATCGAACGGGTCACGCGGCTACGCACACCTCCTCAACGTGCACCCCCTGCCTTCCACGCGCGTGCGCAAAGCCGTGCAGCCTGGGCCAAGCGTTCGCATCGCGCCACTTGATCTGTTCGCGGTCGGGCTCATCACGGCTTACCTCTACGCCCTGATGAAACTGGGCCCCCTCGGTGGCGGAACCCTCGCGACTACGGTGACCGACGCTGTCGCGGCCCTCGCTGCCACGATGCTCCTCGTGGGCGTGGTGGGTGTGACGGTGTGGAGCGTTGTGGAATCGCGCGGCCTGCACCACGCAGAGATGGGGTCGGCGCAGCGCCTCCACGGACTGCGCCGAGCGGGGATCGGTCTCGGGCTCGGCCTGTTCACGGCGCGGATCCTGTCGCCCTCACTCGCCTCCTCGGCAGCGATGGTCGGCGGTCACGGCGTCTCCATGGTGTTCCCCTACGTTGTCCTCTGTGCTGCAGCCGGCTGGGGTGCGGTGAGCTGGCTGGAAAGGGTGGCAACTGCCTGGGTCGCAGCGGTGCGCGACAGCCGCAGACCCCGACTGCTCATGTGGACAGCCTTCGGTCTGTCCGCCGCAGGGACATGGCCTGCGATGTTGTTCCTGCTCAGCCTTCCCGAGTGGACCCTCTACGCCGCCTCGTTCGTGGCGCCGGGCTGGCCCGGCGCGGCCGCTTTCTTCCTGAGTGCACAGCGGATGAGCCAGGTGAGCATGACCGCCTGGGCATCGGTGGCGATCCCCACCGTGTGCGTGCTGCTGTCAGCCGGGCGGTGGTGGTCGTGGAGACCAGCCGCCGCGGCCGCGCGCGGTGAGTTCGGCCCGGCCAGGCCGCCAGGGCGCCTGTGGGCACGACTCGGCGTCCCGAGCGGCCTGGCAGTCACGGTAATCCTCACCCCTGTGGCGCTGCTGAGTACGGAAACCGCGCTCTGGGTGACAATTGGCGCCGCGCAGCTGACGGCTGCCTTCTGGGCCGGACGCGGGCCCGCCTTACTGCCAGTTGCGCGGGCCACGCTCGCCGCCTACGGCGCCGGCTTCGTCGCGACTTACACATGGGCGGTGCAGGTCGGGCTCCTCGGCTGCATGGTAGGCACGAACGCGTGCCAGCCGTTGTGGAGCCTGGGCAGCCTGTCGCTGGCCGTGACCACCGCCGCCCCAGGCGCATTGTTCGCCGCAGGGTCCTGCGCGGTGCTGTACAGACGGTCCCGACGCGGGCACCACAGGGCCAGGTGATCCCGACACGGTCGGCGCACGGTCTGTCGACGTCTCGCCCAGGGAAGTCCAGCTCGAGTACGGGCTCGGCAGCACCGCGTGGTCCCGGACCACTTGGGGGCGCGTGGTGCGTTGGGCCGGTCCCGCTGTGCGATCGACACGGTGAGTATGCGGGCCGCTCAAGAGGACTGCTGACGTGACCGAATCCCGTCGATGGCCCAGATTGAATCGAAGATCCACTTGATCGGCTCGCTGTTCAGGGCGCCTCGGCGACCGCCGCCCGCACACCGTCCGATCGTGGCCGCAGCTGGAGCCACGTAGGCGTACCGGGTGGTGGTGCCTCCGCCCGGGTCAATGACGGCTGTACTCGTCGGATTCCTGGCATCGGCGTCCACCCTTCGCCGCGGTCGCTCACCACGACGTCACCCGACGGCCTGCAGAACAGGTCAGGGCGAGGCCAGTGGCATCGGCGCCGGTGTACGGAGTCACGGGCAGACCGCCGCTGCCGGGAACCCTGCTTCGTCTTGAGTCAGGGTGAGGCAGCCCAGTGCGGGCTGGATCCGGGCCCTGGCATCCGGGCAGCGGAGTGCTTGCCCCGGCGACGGGCCCTCTGGGCGACGCGAATGCCGCGGACGGCCCCGGAGCTACCAGGCGCTCAGCGGGTTGGTGGGGTCACGTGGGGCCACGGAATCTCAGAGCGCTCTGATTTCGCGTCACTACCGTCCGGCCCATGGTGCGCGACTATCTCATCATCGGGGCCGGACCGGCCGGACTTCAACTTGCCTCTCTGCTGGAACGCGACGGACGCGACTATGTCGTCCTGGAGCGGGGGAGTGGACCGGGGACGTTCTTCACCCGGTACCCCCGCCATCGGCAGCTGATATCGACCAACAAGGTGCACACGGGTTTCACGGACCCGGAACTCAACCTGCGCATGGACTGGAACTCGCTGCTCAGCGACGACCCGGAGCTGCTCTTCACCCGGTACAGCGAGCGCTACTTCCCACCGGCGGACGACCTGGTGCGCTACCTGGCCGACTTCGCGGCTCGTACCGGCGTGCGCGTCGAGTACGGGACAGAGGTCGTGCGGGTCTCCCGTGCGGACGGCGTGTTCACGGTACTCGACGGCGGCGGGCGCTCCTGGCAGGCCAGGCGGCTCGTCATGGCGACCGGTGTCTCCCGGCTCCACGAGCCACCCGTCCCGGGCGTCGAACTCGCCGAGCGGTACGACGCCTTCGATCCCGACCCGGTGTCCTTCACCGATCAGCGGGTGCTGGTCATCGGCAAGGGGAACTCCGCCTTCGAAACCGCCGACAGCCTCGTCGAGAAGGCCGCGGTGATCCACGTCGTCGGACCGCACTCGATCAAACTCGCCTGGAAAACCCACTATCTCGGGCATCTGCGCGCGGTGAACAACAACTTCCTGGACACCTATCAGCTCAAGTCGCAGAACGCGGTGCTCGACGGCACCGTCGAGAGCATCGAGAAGTCAGGGAGCGGCGGCTTCCGGGTGATGCTCCGCTACGCGCGGACCACGGAACCGCTGCGCGAACTGCACTACGACCGGATCATCGTCTGCACCGGCTTCCGCTTCGACGCGTCCGTCTTCGACGAGACCTGCCGCCCCGCGCTCGTCATCAAGGACCGGTTTCCCGAGCAGACCTCGTCCTTCGAGTCGGTCAACGTACCGGACCTCTACTTCGCCGGCACCCTGATGCAGCAGCGGGACTTCAAGAAGTCCACCAACGGTTTCATCCACGGTTTCCGCTACGCGACTCGCGCCCTGCACCGCATCCTGAGCGCTCGTCACCTCGATACCCCCTGGCCGGCCCGGACGCTCACCGCGACGCCGGAGGCGATCGCCGACGCCGTCATCGGCCGGGTCAACCGCTCGTCGGGCCTGTGGCAGCAGTTCGGGTTCCTCGGTGACGTGGTCGGCGTGGACGGTGACCTCGCCGTGTACCAGGAGGAGGTGCCGCTGGACTACGTGACCGACGGAAGCCTCGGCCCCGCCCCGCACCGGTTCGTCGTCGACCTGGAGTACGGACCCGAGCACGACCAGGTCGACCCGTTCGACGTCGGCGTCCCGCGGGTCGTCGAGAACGATGTGGACCACGCCATGGACTCCACGTACCTCCATCCCGTCGTCCGGTACTACCGGGACGGAGTGCTCGCCGGGACCCATCACCTGGCGGAGAACCTGGAGAACGAATGGAATTTGGCGGAGGTCCACCGGCAGCCGCTCACCGCTTTCGTGAAGGAGTGCCTTGACTGAGCAGTTCCCCGGCGCCGTACTGGACATCCTCGACGCGGCAGGCGATCGGACGGTGTTCGAGCACGCCGGCCGGGAAGTCTCGGGAGCCGAGCTCCTCGGTACGGTGAGGCGGGCGGTGAGCGGCCTGCGGCAGCACGGAGTCGGGCCCGGCGACGGCGTCGCCATGCTGCTGGGGACCGGCCCCGGGGAGTTCGCCGCGATCATCGCCGCTCACGTCGTCGGCGCTCGTGTCGTCGGCGTGCGGCCCGGCCTGACCAGAGAGCAGCAGGAGCATCTCCTGCGGGGTGCCGGGGTGACGGTCGCCGACCGGTCCGACGTCGCCGGCGACAGGAAGGACGGGCTCGTCCTCGCGCTCGGTGATCTGCTGGCGTCGGCGGACGACGGTGTCCGGCCACGGGTTCTGGCCCGGCCCGGTGGCGTCGCCCGCCTCCTGCACACCAGCGGCAGCACCGGCTTTCCCAAGGCGTGCGCCCAGACCTACGCGGCGATGACCGCGTCGTGGGTACACCGGCCGGCCGCCTGGCCACCCGCCGTCCGCGAACTGGCCGGGCGCATGGACCGATTCCTGGTGTTCGGCACCCTGGCCAGCCAGGTGATGATGGAGTACGGCCTGCTGGCACTTGCCGCCGGCGGCACGCTCGTCACCGCCGACCCGTCGGACTTCCCCGCCGCCCTCGTCCGGCACCGGGCGACCGCGAGCGTCGTCACGGCTGCCCGGCTGACGAAACTCGTGGCCGCCCAGCGCGGGTCGCCGGTCGACCTCGACGGTCTGCGCGCCCTCATGGTGTCGGGATCACCGCTGGATCCGGGACGGCTGCGGGAGGCCGCCGAGGTGCTCGGCCCGGTCGTCTTCCACGGCTACGGACAGACCGAGACCGGCATGATCTCCATGGCCACCCCGGAGGAGCCCGCCGGCTCCCTCGGAGTACCGCCCGTCGAACTGGAGGTCCGCGACCCCTCGGGCCGCCCGGTGGCGCACGGCACCGACGGCGAACTCTTCGTCCGCACCCCGCCCCAGAGCTCCGGCTACTGGCAGGAACCCGCCCTCACGGCCGCGGTGTTCCGCGACGGATGGGTAGCCACTCGCGACCTCGGCCGCCTCGACGCTGCGGGGCGGCTGTGGCTCACAGGCCGGATCCGTGACGTGATCATTGTCAACGCCAACGTCCACTACGCCGGGCCCGTCGAACGGCTGCTCGCCGTCCATCCCTCCGTCGCCGAGGCGTACGTCGTCGCCGTGCCGGACGACAGTACGGGCGAAGCCGTCCATGCCTTCGTCGTGCCCGAGACCGGCCACACTCCTGACCTGGGAGAACTGCGCGCACTGGTGACGACGAGCCTGGGCGAGGCCTGCGCACCCACCCGGCTCACCCTCATCGACGAGGTACCGCTCACGGCCGCCGGGAAACCCGACAAACGACGTCTCGTGGGCGGGAGTTAGCGGCCTCTCTTCCGGATCCGTGCCCCGCTCGCGCGAGAACACGCGAGCGGGGCACGGTCCGTTCAGGAAGTGCCGACCGGGGCGACACCGTGTGGCAGGGAGCCAGGCACGGTGCGTGCGCCGTCGTGGACACCGCTGCTCACGGCGCAGCGCCATCCTTGCGCGCCACAGGTGCCACCCTCGTCGTTCTCTCGGAGGGAACGAGATCGCTGCGCGCCAGATCGTCGAGTACGGCGTTCTGCCGGGTGGCATCCGCGGAGTGCAGGGCAGCCGCCCCCGGATTGCTCCCGCGCAGGGCGACGGCACCCCCGGCGACGGCCATCGGCACCGCGACCAGCACAGCGGCGGTGCGCATGCCTCCCGGCGCGGACAGGACCAGTGCGATGAGCGGCGGCCCGAAGGCTCCGCCGGACTTGCCGACCGCCGCTGCCCAGCCGCCCGCGGTCCCCCGGATGGCCATGGGATAGATCTCGGCCGTGTAGGGACCGATCAGTGCGATGACACCGGCGGTTCCGGCGAACAGCAGGATCACCGCGGTGAGGAGGACCGGCCGGCTGCCGTCCAGCCCGACGGAGGCCAGGGTGAACAGCGCCGCGACGGTGAGGGCCGCGTAGACGACCATGGTGCCCTTCGCCGACCAGCGCATGTAGAGCCACGCGGCCACCACGCAGGTGGGGATGGACAACAGCGAGGAGATGAACAGCAGCGTGGCGGCGGACATGCCCCCCTCGTTCGAGGCCTCCAGTTGGGTGGGCAGGAAGGTGATGAAACCCCAGTAGACGAGGCCCCAGGCGAGCGCGTAACCGCTGACGACCAACGTCTTGGCTCTCTGGGGGTGTTTGAACAGGGTGGAGGCGGGGACACGCACGGGCCGTGACTGCTGCGCCGTGAAGGCGGCCGATTCCGGAATCCACCTGTTCAGCGCGATCAGGATCAGGACCAGCGGGAGCTGGGCGAACCACAGGACACGCCAGCCGGCCAGCGGGACGAGCACCGCGGCCAGTCCGGCGGCCGCCATGTAGCCGCCCGTGGTGGTGAGCCCGGCCTGGAGCACCATGATGGCCGCGCGCCGTCCGGGTGGCAGGCTCTCAGTCATCAGGGCGTAGACGACGGGCAGCATGGCTCCCGCCGCCATGCCCATCAGGGCGCACATGACGAGGATGCCGCCGAAGGTCGGCATGGCGCCGCACACCGTCGTACCGAGGAACAGAAGGGACGCGACGAGAATCGTGGCCCTGCGCCCGATTCGGTCCGCGGCCCGGCCCCCCACGAGTGATCCCAGTACTGTGCCGCTCAGTGCCACTGTGGGCAACCACGAGATCTCGGCGGCGCCGAGGTGGAACTCGGCGCGCATACCGGGCTGGATGAACGCCAGGGTGGCGGGTTTCATCTGGTCCACCATCAGCGCGAAGCTCAGAACGGCGATCAAGCCGTGGCGGCTCGTCCGGGGCGGGGGCGTCGGGGCCGGATCCGGGGGTGCGGCCGGATCCGCTCCGGGAGGCTGCACGACCGCGAACCCGGAGATCGCCACGCCCACCACGATGGCGACCATGGCGGCCCACATCACGCCGGACGTGCCCATCATCGCCATGTGGAATCCCATGGACGCGGAATCGATGAACATCCACACGTGCTGGCCGACGCCCGCGCAGGTGAGGGCGACACCGGTCCAGAACACCAGAGGGCGGGGTATCAGGGACGCCGGTTGCGTGGGTGCGGTCATCTTCCCACCCCGCGGAAGAACCGACGCTGCTCCTCGGGAGTCATCCGTCCCCTCTCTCCGGGTGAGGGACCGGACAGCCTCCGGCCCGCTGCCCGTCGAAGTACCGTTCCGTCGGACGCAGTCTGCGGGCATGCAGGACCATGAGCGTGCCGAGGACCAGCTGGCGTACACCCCGCGTGACGTCCTCCACCCCGTCCCGGAGCCGCACGAAGCTCCGCAGCGCGCTCAGGCGGCGAGGTCCGGGCAGCAGGCCGCGCGGTATCAGCAGGCAGGGCGCCCGGTGCGGAATGGAGCGGGTGTGCGAGACCGTCGAGTCCAGCCGGAACCGGCCCAGCACCTCGCGGACCGCGGATCGCAGCACGAGCGGCGCCAGGCGCCAGGCCGGGCACGGGCGGTTCGCCGCTACGCCGTACGGGATGTGATGGACATCCCTGGCGGCCAGGTCCGCCCAGCGGTCCGGGTCGAACTCGTCGGGGCGTTCGTATCCGGTGGCGTGGTAGTCGGGATAGCTGAAACACACCACGGAACCGGCCGGCAGTACCGTCGTCGCGTCCAGAGGTATGTCGTCCGTGGTGATGCGATGGGCGATGCCGAAGAGTGGGTACAGGCGCATCGTCTCGTCGAGCACCTGCGTGAGGTACCGGTCGTCTTCCGCATCCGCGGCGAGGCGTTGCTGCACGTCCTGGTGGCGGGCGAGGGCGAGCAGGACGTGTGCGGTCGCCTCGGACAGCTGCACTACGGCCGTGTTGAAGAACGTCCCTTGCAGGTAGTGCACCTGCTCCGGCAGTGAAAGGGAGGCCGGCAGCCGGTGCGGCACGTGACCGGCCGCGACACGGTCCCGCAGATAGGCCGTCAGCCGGGCCCGGCGTCGTGGATGGCGCAGACCGGTGCACTTCAGGGCGGTGATCACGTCATCGGCGTGAGCGGTGATCAGTTTCCGGGCCGCCGACGGGCACGGCTCCCGGAAGACCAGCTCGTAGCAGAACGCGGCCCACGCGGGCATCACCAGGTCCCGCAGCCGTACGAGGCTGACCCGCGTGTCCGGGAGTGTGTCCAGCGCAGAGGCGACGGCGTGGGCGGCTGACGCCATGAGATCTTCCGAGTTCCCGGCGAGGATGCGCCGCGTCGTCGCGGCCACGTCCTGGTAGCGCTCGCCGGGCTCCAGGTGCTCCTGGTGCACCTCGGGCCCCGGCGCGAGCCAGTACCAGAACAGGTCGGACAGACCGGCCCCCTCGCTCCTGCCGTTCGCGGCGGGATGCGCGTAGACCCGCTCGAACACCTCAGGCCCGTGCGTGGCGTTGGGCAGGGTCACCGCCCGGTCTCCGTTGACCTTCTCGAAGATGCGCACGCGCAGCGCCACCACGGCGCGCGGAAGCAACCACGCGTCCGCACGCGTCCGGCTCCTCACCATGTCCCACCCCTCCGTACGACCATGTCGGCCGTCAGATCGGCGTTGCGGCGACCACCGCACAGGGCGAGCGTGTGGTCGTACTCGTCGCGCAGTGTGGCGAGGACGCCCCGTGCTCCCGCCTCCCCGTCGACGGCGAGGCCCCAGACCACGGGGCGTCCGACGCCGACGGCGCTCGCGCCCAGTGCGAGCGCCACCGCGACGTCGCTGCCCCGGCGCACCCCGCCGTCGAGCAGGACGGGAACCCGGCCCGCGACCGCGTCCGTGATCGCGGGCAAGCAGTCCACGGCCGCCGGGACCGCGTCGCACTGGCGGCCCCCGTGGTTGGAGACGATCACCCCGGCCGCACCGTGCTCGACAGCCAGCCGTGCGTCGTCCGGATGCAGAACCCCTTTGACCAGTACGGGAAGCGAGGTGCCGCCCAAGGTCTCGGCGAAGTCCGGCCAGCGGACCGTCGGAGACATGGGGACGGCGGTCAGCGCGCCCGGTTCGGCACCGGGCAGGTCGCGCATGTTCTCCGCCGCGTATCCGGGCGGCAGGTCGGTGAAACCGTTGCGCAGGTCTCTGGTGTGCCGGCCGAACACCGGCGAGTCGACGGTGACCACCAAAGCCGTGCAGCCCGCGTCCTCGGCGCGCCGGACGAGGGCCGCGGTGACCTCCCTGCGGGGATGCAGATACATCTGGAACCACACAGCCGGGTCAGAGGCCGCTTCTCGCGCCGCGGCGACGACGTCGAGGACCGCGGTGGTCGCGGCCGTCCCCGTCACCAGGACGGCGCCCTCGGCCGCGGCTGCACGGGCCGTGGCGCGCTCGCCGTCCCGGTGCACCAGCCGGTGGAAGGCGGTCGGTGCGACGAACACCGGGGCGGCCTGCCGGGCCCCCGGCAGATCGACGGCGGTGTCCCGCGCCTCGCTGCCGCTCAGCACCCTCGGCAGCAGCGCGTACCGGCCGAAGGCCCGCTCGTTGTCGGCGACGACACGCTCGTCGCCCGCGCCTCCCGCCACGTAGTCGTAGAAGACCGGATCCAGCATCTCCCGTGCACTGTCGTGCAGTTCGCGGAGCGTCACGGCGCCACCGGGGCGGCCGGGCTGCGGTGCGCGGTGAGGAAGGCGTCCAGCGGGGCCCGGTGGAAGAGCTCGCTGTCCCACTCGTTCTCGAGGTTCTCGGTGAGGTGGTGCTCGGCGACGAGTCCGCCGTCCCGGTACCAGCGGACGACCGGATGCAGATAGCGGCCGTCCAGGCCGGACACGTCCTGCTGGGACTTGCGGCCCGCGGAGACGTCGAAGGGGTCCACCCGGTCGTGGTCCTCCCCGTACTCCAGAGTGACCACGGCGTATGCGGCCACCTCACCGAAGTCACCGGCGCGCACGGCACCCGGCACGTGAGCGACCGGAACCTCCTCGGCGTAGCGCAGAGTGCCGTCGGGGGCGAGCAGCAGCAGGTCGCCGAGGACGGCGAACTGCTGCCACAGAGCGGAGGACCGGTTGACGCGGCTGATCACCGCGTCGACGGCCCGCTCCGTGGCGTCCCCCAGCGCCGTCGTCGGCCAGGACACGCCGTCGTGGCGCTGCCGCAGGCCCCGGTGCAGCGCACGCACCGCATAGCGGAAGCCGTGGATGAAGCCGGTCGTTGCCTTCCCGAAGTCACGGCCCTGCATCAGCGTCCCCGCGAAGTACAGGTCGGGTACGTTGACCGATTCGCCGAGAGGCGTCAACGCCGGGAAACGGTCGCCGATGATCAGGTCCGGTGCGCAGGTGTGGTCGAAGATCGAGCTGTCGAACCGGAAGCCGGTGGCGACGATCACCCGGTCGTAGCGGAGTTCCTTGACCACTTCGTCGACCCGCTCGAAGGCGACCGGCACGTGGAAACCGTCCCGTTCGCGCCTGATGGCGAGCACCCTGCCGTCGAGAAGAGCGTTCTGCGACTTGAGTTGGTAGCTGTCCAGAAAGTTGTTGTAGACCGCGCGCAGGTGTCCCACATAGTGCGTCCGCCAAGCCATCTTCAGCGAGCCCGAGCCGACGACGTGAATGACCGCCGCGGTCTCCATCAGGTTCTCGGCCGTCTCGAAGGCGGAGTTGCCACGGCCGATGATGAGCACCCGCTGGTCGGTGAACGACTTCGGATCGGTGTCGATCGTGTCGTAGCGTTCGGCCAGTTCGACGCCCGGGACCGCAGGCAGGTTCGGTACCGGCACTCCGGTGGCGACCACCAGATGCCGTGCACGCCACGTCTTCCCGGTGTGGTCGGTGACGGTGAATCCCGCCGCGTCCCGTGAGACCTTCTCGACGGCGGTGTCGTACCGCACACGCGCCCCGGTCCGTGAGGCGAAGTCCGACAGATAGCGCACCAGGTCGTCGGCCGGCGGGAAGTAACGCGGACTGTACCGGGTGAACAGGAGTTCCGGGTCGTCGCTCAGCAGGGAGTTCCAGTCCATCCGCAGCCGCAGCTCCGGATCGTCGTAACCCGTGTGTACTTTGTTGTTCGAGATCAGATAGCGGTGTCGGGGGTACCGCGTGAAGAACGTCCCCGGACCACTGCCGCGCTCCAGAACGACGTAGTCCGCGCCGTCCCGCTCGAACAAGGCGGCCAGCTGCAGCCCGGCGGGCCCCGCACCGATGATCAGGTAGTCATGGGTCATTCCCCGGAAGCTAGTCACCGAGTTTCAGAGCGCTCTGAGATTCCCCGCCTACGTTTCGCAACGTGCTCACCACCATGGACGCCTTCTCGCTCAGCCGCCCCCCGGACTCCGCCGCCCTGCGCCGCGCGGCGACGCCACTCACCGTCACCGTGGACCCCGAGGCCCGCGCGCGTCTGGACCGCGGCCGTCGGTTCCTCCACGGCCTGCGGCACGGCGACGGCGACGGCGAGGCCCCGTCGATCTACGGTGTCACCACCGGATTCGGCGCACTCGTGGGGTACGCCGGCCGCCCCGACGAGGTGGACCAGTGCGACAACACCTTGGCCCACCTCGGTGCCGGCCAAGGACCGGACCTGCCGCACGAGATCAGTCGTGCCGCCCTCCTGCTGCGTACCTGGTCCCTCGCGCAGGGTGTCTCCGGCGTGTCCGCCGAGGTCGTCGACCGGCTCGCCGCCATGTTCGCCACGACGTTCTCGCCCGCCATCCCCCGCTACGGTTCCGTCGGCGCGAGCGGTGACCTCATTCCGCTCGCCTACGCCACCCAAGCGCTGCGGGGCAGGGGACACGCCTACGTGGACGGCCACCGCATGCCGGCCGACGAAGCCCTGACCGCCGCCGGGCTGCGCCCGCTCGCTCTGGACGGCCGCGACGCGCTCGCCCTCGTCAACGGCACCTCCGTCACCACCGCCGCCACGGCTCTGGCCCGCGACACCGTCCGCACGGCGCACCGCTCACTCATGGCCCTCACCTGCCTGCTGGCCGACACCCTCGGCTGCGACCCCGGCTTCCTCGACGGCGACCTGCTGCGCGTCTACGGCCACACCGGCGCGATCGATGTCGGTGCGCGGATGCGGGGAACGCTCACCGGCACCACCCCCTCCGGAGACCGGCCACTGCAGGAGCCCTACAGCATTCGTTGCGCCCCCCAGCTGCTCGGCGCGGCCGAGGACGCGCTGCGCTACGTCGACGGCGTGGTCGCCGCGGATCTCGGCGGCATCAGCGACAATCCACTGTTCTTCCCCGACGACGTGGACGAGGGAAAGGTGGTGCACGGCGGGAACTTCTTCGGGCAGCCCGCCGCGTTCGCGGCCGACCTGCTCGCCTCCGTCACCGCCCAGCTGGGCAACCTCGCCGAACGCCAGCTCGACCTGCTGACCGATCCGGCTCGCAACGGGGGACTGCCGCCGATGCTCGCCACCGCCCCGGGCCTGCAACACGGTCTCCAGGGGGTACAGCTGGCCAGCACCGCGTTCGTCGCGGAGATCCGGAGAAACGCGACACCGGCGGGCATGCAGAGTCTGCCGACGAACCTGCACAACCAGGACGTCGTACCGTTCGGCACCCAGGCTGCCCTGCGCTCCTACGACATGGCGGAGCTGCTCAGCCTGCTGTCCGGCTCCCTCGCGCTCGGTCTGCGCCAGGCGGTTCACGTCGGCGCCCGCCGCCCCACCGCGCCCCGATGCGCAGAACTCCTCGACGCTCTGATCGAGGTGATTCCCCCGGTCGAGCCTGACCGTCCGCTGGACGCGGACGTCCGCGCCGCGGCCCGACTGCTCGCATCGCGCGAACTGCCGTGACCGGACGCGCCGGGCCCGGGCCGGCAGGCACGTACTCCGGCAACCGGATGGTGAACCGGGCGCCGTGGCCCGGACGACCGGTGGCGGCGACCGTGCCCCGGTGGCGGGTGACGACCTCGCGCAGCAGCGCGAGCCCCAGACCGTATCGTCCGCCGTCGCCGCTGCCACGGTGGAACCTCTGGAACAACTGGTCGACCGCGGCCGGGTCGAAGCCGGACCCGGTGTCCGTGACGGCCAGCACGACCGTGCCGGAGAACCGCGACAGGGCCACCTTGATCCGCCCCTCGGCCGGGGTGTGGCCGATCGCGTTGGACAGCAGTTCACCGACGGCGCGACGCAGCGCGGACTGGATTCCGTCGACGAGGAGGGGATGCGGCGGGGCGTCCACGACGACGGTCAGGCCACGCGCCCGCACCCGGTCCGACTCCTCGGCCACCACCGCACGGGCCAGCGCGACCAGATCCACCGGACGGCGTTCCGACGTTCGTGCCGGACCTGCCGCGAGGCTCGCGGACAGCAGCAGGTCGTCGAGCACCTCGCCGAGCCTGCCGGCCGAAGTGACCAGCCGGGCCAGCCCGTCGCGATGAGGGTCCGGCAGGTCCTGGTCAGCCGCTTGCCGTGCCAGAACCTGCGCCCGCGTGTGCACCTGGGTGACCGGCGTGCGCAGTTCGTGACTGGCGTCCGTGACGAACTGATGCTGCCGGGTGAGGGCCTCCGCCAGAGGTGCCACGGCCCGTCGACCGAGGAGCGCCCCGGTGACGACCGCGGCGAGCAGCCCCACCAGTTCGGCCACACCCAGCGCGAACCACAGATGCTCGCGGTCGGCCAGCTGGAAGCGCATGTCGAACACCGCCTGCACCACGTCACCGTCAGCCCGGACCTGTGTGCGCACCAGGTAGACCGTGCGGTCACGTTCTATGGTGCGCTCCACGGCTTCGTGGGTGCTACGTGCCCGGGCCACGTCCGCGCGCAGCGGGAAGCCGCCGGGGGCGTTGGACAAGGGAGCCACGCCGGGCGCGTACAGCCAGGTGCACACCGGAGGGCTGGCCAGATGGCCGTGCCCGGCCCCGTAGCGCAAGTCACGCCACACCTGATCGTTCTGTGCGTGCACCATCACCGTGAGCGCGACGCCGCCCACGACCGTGATCAGCAGGGTGACGATCGCCCCTGTGATCACGGCGATCCGTAGCCGCGCCCGGCGCACCGCCGCCCACTCGGTGGCAGTCGGCGGCCTCACAGGGCGCCCAGGCGGTAACCGAGACCGCGGACCGTGCGCACGACCCGCCGGCCGAGCTTGCGGCGCAGATAGTAGACGTAGGTGTCGACGATGGACGACGCGGGAGCCTCCTGGAAGACCAGCCGCCGCAGCTCCGCCCGCGAGTGCACGGCTTCCGGACGCGAGGCGAGCGCCCACAGCAGGGCGAACTCCCTTGCCGCGAGGGCGATCTGCTCGCCGCTGGCAAGCTCGACTTCCCGCCGGCCGACGTGCAGGCGTCCCGATCCGATCTTGAGCACATCGGTGGACTCCAGCGCCCGTCGGCACAACGCCCGTAATCGGGCGCTAAGTTCGTCGAGAGCGAATGGCTTGGTGAGGTAGTCGTCGGCGCCGGCGTCGAGCCCGTTGACCCGGTCGTGCACCGTGCCCATCGCAGTCAGCAGCAATACGGGCGCCCGGACGGCGCGGGACCGTAACCGGCTCACCATGTCGAGGCCGTCGAGAGCCGGCAGGCGCCGGTCGACGACGAGCACGTCGTACGTGCGGGAGAGGCCGAGGTGCAGACCGCGCTGGCCGTCGGTCGCGACGTCGACCGCGTACCCCTCGGCCCGCAGTATGCCGGAGAGCATGTCGACCAGCTCCCTGTCGTCCTCGACCAGTAGCAGCCGCCAAGGATGCCGCGAGTGTCCCTGCACCACAGTCCTACTCCCCTCGCACCTCCCCGCAACCCCTGTCAACGCACCTGCCTGGGACGGGGTTCCCGTGACGGGCGACGAGTAGGAGGGTGGCCGATCAAGCCGTGTCCCGCCCCCGGATTCTCCGGCTCGGGCGGCGGAGCCCGACGAGAAGGTGAGTCGCCGGTCGCGAGTCGTTCAGGCCGCCATGCTGGTGTGACGCCCTCTCCAGCGAACACCCCTCTCACTGCGGAGGCGGGCTCGTTCGCGTCGTCGGGCGATCAGTGGTTCGCCACCGACGAGGGGCGGGGACCACACCCTGCGCGCGATGCGCGTCGGCTCCGCACCTACCGAGCCCACCGCACTCGGTGTTGCCGGCCCCTACCGGCTGCGCGCCGTCGTCAGGGACCACCTTGTACTGGGCGACCCGGAGCCGGACTCCGGTGTGCCCGCCCGGGTGGACTCGGTGTCTGCCTCAACGGATCCAGGCGCACCATGTTCGATGCCGTCCTGGGCGAAGTGGCCTTCGCCCAGGTCGGCGCTGCCCTCGGCACGGCCGATGCCGGAACCGGGCTGTGGCGCGTGTATCACCTCCTCCCGGGCGGGGACTCCGGGAGCCAAGCGTGGCTCTCCTGGATCGTTGGCGGCACAGACGTAACGGGGGAGGAGCCGGTGCGCTGACCGTCGGACGCACGGCTCTCGCCCCTCTTGCCTGGATGCGGGGCAGAGCCGTGGCGCCGAGGCCGATCTCGCCTCGTCTCACTTATCTCCGGCCACTGCCCCGGCCGCAGTCACCAAGGCCGACGGCAGCCTGGTGGCCGCCACCGCAAGTGTGGCCGCTGCGGCGAGCACTGTCATGCGGCCAGTCAGTGGGATGTGCAGGGCGGCACTGGCCACCCCCTCCGGCCCGGTGACGACGCCTCACGATCAGGCGACAGCAGCTCTTTGTCCACCTGTGGAGTGGCGATACCAGATCAGAGGAAGATGCCCGCGATGTGGAGACCGGCCAGGTTGATGGTTGCGGTCTTCCGGTAGCGGGTGGCGATGCCCTAACGAATCTTCTCGCCAGCCTTGTGGCAGCACAGCGCGGCAGCCGAGGTCCCGCGACCAGATGCCGGTGCCCCCCGTACGACGACGGCACGCTACCCGGGCACGACCCCCTCCCAGCACGCCCAACCAGAAGATCATCTCACCCCGGCAGCCAACGTGACAGTGCTGTATCGGGCACACCACATGTCCCCGCTTCACCCTCACCATCGACATCGTCCTTGAGCCCATGCGGGGGTGAGCGGCCCGGCTCCCGCTCGCCGTCCTTCATGAGCGTACGGCGGTGACGAGCGCCTCGTGCGAGGTGCGGTCCGGGGAAGCTGTGCACCTCCGGCTCGCCTATGCGGCCGAACCGGTCCGGTTGTGCTCCGGGGCTACCACCGTCCGCAACAGGTGCGACCGCCTCAGCGACGAGCAGCACAAGCAGCTCATCGCCCGGCCTTGTCTGGGCCACCACAACCGTGCCCGCCCGAGGACAGCCCCGCGACGCGACCACCGCCGAGTTTCGCGCGGCTTCCGTAACGTGGAGGCATGAAGAACGCTCCGGACAGCACGCCCTTGGTCATCCACGTAGGCCGCGAAGAACTCGTCATCAAGCGACGCTACGAAGTGGCCAGTATCGCCAACGACGCTCTCATCGCCCTGTGGTTCGTCACCGGCAGCATCATGTTCTTCTCCGAGCAGTGGACCACCGCGGGAACCTGGTGCTTCCTGATCGGCAGCATCGAGCTACTCGTCCGGCCCGCGATCCGTCTCACCCGCCACCTGCACGTGCAGCGCGTTCGCTCCCGGGCGCTCTGGTCCCACTCTGCGGCTGCCGCGTCCAGCGACAGCTCACAGGACTACTGAGCGCTCGCTCGGGCCCGCGTATACGGGGTGCGGCTCGGCCACGACGGCCCGCGCGGAGCTGGCACCTCCCCCGTACTGGCCGCCCTCGCCCTCGTCGCCCGCCTGAGATCCGTTCGGCCCCGAGACGATCGCACCTGGGCCCGTATGAACTCGTCCGGAGACGTGAACCGCTGAATGAGGGAGTGTGCACCACCCATGGCCACAGTCCTCAGGGACATGTCGCAGACTTCCGGCCGACCTGGGCGGGGCGGACCGCGAGAAGTTGATCCGCACGGTCGAAGAATGCGTCTCCTGCGGCCAGTGCTCGGCTGGCGCGCTGCTGAGGCCCTGGGCCGCTTCGGGTGTGCGACACGTGAGCCCAGGAGCCGCGGCCTGCTGCCGCTCCGTCCCCTGTGGCCTCCACCACGGGGTTGGGGTGGCACTTGGTGCTGTGGCCTCCGGGAGCGGATGGGGGTGCTCCCGGAAGCCGCAGTCGGTCGGCACTCGTCACCTGGTTGGCGTGGCCGAGCGCGGCACCCCTGTCACCTTGGCTACATTCGGGAACTCGATGTGGTGACACGCGCGCAGCGGCCCACCGGGCATGCGCTCGGCCCTGGCCGGCTTCTTGGAGCGGGGTAGGTTGCTCATCCGGCCGGGCCAGGCTCGGTGTCAGGCCGTGCCGGTATGGAGTGTGCGGATCAGGCCCCGGTCCCCGTGACGGGCCGCAGTACCGCGAGGGCCGCACCGCTCCCTCACCGGCCATGGGAACACGTGAGCGGAGGAAGTCTCGGCCGGCTGGGCCGCCTGAGACCAGTACAAACGCCCCGCCCCCGGCACTGGACCTGCCGGGGCGGGGGCCTGCGTACTTTCAGGGGGTGACGCGGGTGGCAGTCGCGCCGCGATTCGAACATACATGGCACTGGGGTGTGGCTGCCTACGACTTCCCCGGGACCTCCTCGATGCCCGAGCGGCCCCCGACGACGTGCAGGCTGAACACGATCTGTTCGCCCAGACCCTGCCGTGGTCGGCCGAGGCGGTGATGGCGTCACCGACGGATCTGTCACTTGGGCCGATTGACCGGAATCTCGTGTCCTTGCCTTGATCCGTCGGTCTGTCGGTGACGCCATCGCACGTGGCCAGCCAGGGGCATCGTGACCGCACAGGTGCTTGTGCGAGAAGACCCGTCACTGTCGTGTCCGCCTGCCTCGACTGGCCCGTGTTCACCGACGTCACAACCGGGACCTCGCCAAGATCCGCAGCCTCGGCGATCCCACCATGGCCATACTCAGGTCCTGGCGGCTCCTGCGGAAGCTCCGCTGCAGCACCACCCGGTCACCGCCGTCGTCCGAGCCGTCGTCGCCGTCGAACTCGGCGCGTGATCAAGATGGAAAAGGCTGAGTGCGTCGGCGAGGAGGCCATGGCCGCCCTGAAAGGTTGGCGCCTGCTCAAAAGCTCCGCTGCAGCACCAACCGAATCATCGACACCGTGAAGGCTGTTCCCTCCATCACCACATCTCAGCATGAGGTTGGAAGGCTCATTGTGTCCCCGCATTCAGGCGTCACGATTGACCGTCGCCAAAATCCAGAGCCGATGTCGAGGGTGCAGGGGGCGCGGCCCCGGGGCCCCCTACGGCGAGAATGGACTGCGCCTGGTTGTCCACGAAATGCGTGAAGATCTGCTGTGCATATCCGAAGACAACAGCCCAAGCGATGATCTGAGCTGATGAGTCCAGATTGGTAAGCCCAGGCACAAACCCGCCACGCATGAGCAAGATCCCGAGCACAGCTGTCAGCGCCCCGGTCGGCAGTTTGAGCAGTGCGAGGGTCAGGGGCACAGCGAATGGCGTCGAAGTTCCCCGCATGCGGCGGAGTGCCGCGGCGGCGGCGATGCTTGCAGCTAGAAGGCCTACCAGTTCGATGATCAGGTAGTCCGCCCCCTCGGCGGCTCCCGCCACCAATTCCCTTGCCTCCGCAGGGTTTGCGGTCTCCGGAATGCGGTTCATTTCGACCGGGCAGACGGCTACCTTTGCGGATTCGTTGAGCTCCTCGGGAGTGAAACACAGCGGAACCGTTCCAGGGCTGACGAACCCAAGAATTGCAATGAGGACGGCCAGTGCGGTCAAGCCGAGCATGATCCACCAAACGATGTAGACGAAGCTGCGCACCCGCATGGCCTCGTCGACTCTCGCCTGGCGGGCCACTCCCATCGCCTCAAGCAGGATCTCACGCTTCACATCCGACGGAGGTTTCTCCTCCGACGCTTCCTTTGCGATCCTCTCAGCCTCGATCCGCCGCGGATCGTCTGGCAGCAGATGCTCGCGCAAGAAGGCCAGCACGCCCGGTAGCAGCGGCAGTACCTCGGAATCTTTCGACAACCGCAGCAGTATGTTGTGCGCGGCGTCGATATGGATTCGCCCGACGATGACGTGGGCTGCGTTCTTATATCTGGAGGAGTGATTGGGGGAGATGGCATCCTCCGCCTTGTTCAATTCCGCATGGGCCTCCTCGAAAAGTTTCTCCTTCCTCCCGCGCTCAGGCTCCTCTTCCTCCCGATGTGCTTCCTCTCGATCGTTCAGGAGCGCGCGCAACTCGCTGATGCGTGCCTGGATGCCCTCGCGATGTTCCCAGGACCCTGATTCGACGCTGCGACATTTGAGCCATTTGTTCATAATTGCGATCTTGCATGCTGTAACCCTCGGACGTAGTTTGACGCGCCCTGCGAAGCCATCAGGGCCCAGCGTCGTTGCAAAATGATCTTGATTTGTTTCCGACCCGATGGGTGTTGGGGCCGGCGCCCTGGTGGCGGGCGTGAAGAAGGCTCCTGGTAGACGGGTGCACGACCAAGATCACCAGTCCGTCAGAAGCTTTCGCGTGCTTGTCTACCCGCACCCCGCACCCCGCACCCCGCACCCCGCAACCCCTTGCCGTTCTCGCAGGTCACCGCTGTCGGATCGGCTCCCGGTGGCGTCGCCTGACCTGTGGCCGGCGGGCCCTGCTCGTTCTGGCCCAGTTGCGCTGCGCTGAGACCTACGCCCGTCCTGCCGCAGGGTTCCGCATCGGGATCGCCACGGCCTACCGCTGCATACGCGAGGCCGTCGACTTGCTGGACGCCCTCGCGCCCATGCTGGAACAGGCCATGGCAGCCGTGCGGAAGAAGGCCTACGTGATCCGCGACCGCACCGTGCCGGCGATCGGCCGCATCGCTGTGGACCAGCGGTACTGCTCCGGGAGGAAGAAGCGCCACAGGATGAACGTGCAAGTCCTCGCCTCGGACGGCGTCAAGTGCTGGGCCGACAGGGTGGATCAGGGCGTCGGCCCTGCCATCCGCGTTCCGATCCGTGGCAAACATCCGCGCGACCGGCGCCGACGCTACCATCGGGATCACGCGGAGATTCGCAGTCCTGGCGAACGCGCCATGGCGATCCTCAAGTCCTGGCGTCTCCTGCGCAAGCTCCGCTGCAGCACCACCCGGATCACAGTCGTCGTCCGAGCCGTCGTCGCCCTCGAGCGCGCCACCTGGTCAAGGTGGAAGAGGCCCAGTGACCGCGAACCTCCACCGCGAAACCATCGAGCTGAAGAAGAAGGCTGCGCGCACACCGCACCAGGACCGACTCGGTTCCCTGCACGGCGACAACCCCGTCCGAACGGCCGGCGATGTCGGCGTATGAGTGAACGCACACAGCCGTGTGCGGACGAACAGAAGAGAAGCCAGGTCACCACCGGGCGCGGAGCACGCCGTCGCTGTCGGGCAGAGCGGCCTGGAAGAGCGGAGGGTGTTCGTCGAGGGGTAGGGGCAGCACGCAGGCAGCCCGCGCGCCCTCCACCAAGGTCGCGAGTCGTTGGTGGTCGCTCTCGTCAACGATGACGTGATGGATCGTTGCGTCCGGTGCCTCCCGGACGAACTCCACGGATTCGTCCTGGGGCAGTGCGGCGAGGACCGCGTCGACATCAGGGGTGAGATCGGGCCAGACAGTCAGTAGCGCGCGTGGACCTAGAGCGACGCGCACCGCGTGGAGGGTGTCCTCGGTGAGGCGGTGCCATCGGGTGGCGTTGCGGAGGTATGCCTCTTCCAGAAGCAGCGCCTGCGACAAGGCCAGTGCTGCGCGTAATCGTTCCCAGAAGTTCTCGTCCGCGGCCTGTGTCACCTCTGGATCCTCGAAGTCCGCGGCGTAGGGGAGTGGCGGGGATGCGCCGGTGGCTCAGCCTGGGCAAGGACGCCGTCGACCACGTCCGGGCCGTCCTGCTCCAGCACGGCTACGACGAGGTCGCCGAGGACTACGCCTCGCCGCCGGCGAAACCGAAGAGCGCCTGGCCGTCGGGCGCGCCCGGCGCACCCGACGGGAACGCGTTCGCAGCGGATCCCGCACGCCCCAGCACCACCATCGAGCAGCCCCTCAATGGCCTTCCGACGACGTCCTCTCATCGGATGCGCGGCGCCCCGGCCCCGGTTTCACATAGCTGGGGACGCGGCCGGAGAGGTCGTAGACGCGAGCGAGGTGTTGCTGCAGCCGGATGTGCCGGAACTGGTACACGGCACCAGCTTGCCGGAGCACCCCCCGGCGATAGGCGTCGTCCAGGAAGGCGGCGGTGTCCCACGGCAGCCTGCGCGTCAGCGGCAGCCAGAACCGGCCCACCGTCAGCCATTGCCCCCACGCCGTGAGTGCGAGCACGTACGCCGCCGAGCCGCCCAGCCCGCCGACCGCCCCCAGCAGCAGAGCCTCCTCCAGCGTCCACAACAGCGTCCAGGGCAGCACCTGCTGGAGCAGGCTGACGACGACATGGCCGCAGACAGCGAGTCCGGCAGTGACAGCGGCAGCAAGCACGAGGAACTGCCGAGTGGCGGTTGACCGGTTGACGGACAGCAGGCGCATCGGCGTGGCCGCGGCGGCGATGTCCACGGGTGCCTCGAAGGCTGCGACGAGTCCCACGGACAAGCCGGCCGTCAGACCGAAGATCAGTCCCAGGGCCAGCGTGTCCTGAATCGCCGCGTTGATCAGATCCGCGCGCGGGATGGTTCCGGCCAACGCGCGGAACATCGCGTTCGTCCAGGCGTGTGCGACGCCCAGTACAGAGCCGGCCAACAGCCCGACCCCGAAGCGCGTGAGGATCTCTCGAACCGGCCTGTGCTCGACCCGGGGAGCCACGGCCGCCAGCCTGAGTCGTACCTGGGTCGGAACGGCCACGGTACGGCCCACGGCGGCAAGTGCACAGTGCGCGAGACCGAAGACGACCGCGGAGCAGAGCCCGAACATCGCCACCTCGAGCATCGTCGACGTCTGCACTGTGGGCACGTACCCGAGAGAAACGGCGAAAAGTATCACAAGCCAGTTGGCCGCGAACATGCACAGACCGCCCAGCAGCGCGGTGTGCAGGACGCGCATCGGCAGTCGTACGGACGCGCCGAGCCGCCACCAGGCAAGATCCCGACGCTCATGGGCACCGGTGGCCAGGCTGTGGGCGAGGTAGCCGAGCCAGCGTTCGGCTTGGTCAGGGTCGCGGTTGCGCCGTCCCGGGGCGGGGTCGGCCCGTTCGGGGGTGCGGTGCCGGTAGACCGTGGGCACGAAATTCGCCAGCAGATGTTCCTCGATGTGGCGACCGGTGGGAAAGCGCGCAGTGTCGAGCAGTTCGACAGGGTCGTTACCGGGCACCTCGCTGTACATGGTCCTGGCCAGGGTCACCATCAGCGGTGTTCCCAGGACCTGTCCTAGCTGGCTGCTCGTCGGGGTGTCACGGGCCCGCAGTTCGTCCAGAACGGCACCCCACACCCCTGTGGCACCGCCGCTGCCCAGGGTTGCGCCGAGTCGGTCGGTCCGGGGCAGGTACGCGGCCAGATCCTCGACGGTCAGGTCGGCCAGTTCGATGCAGGCTGCCAGCACCAGAGGCGTGTGCACGTCGCGGACCGCTCGGGCGTACTCGTCCCGCCGACTGGTCAGGACCACCGGGTGGGACGTGGCGTTGAGTGCTTCCAGCGCAGGGCCGCGCAGGGCTTCGGCGAGCTCGTCGAAACCGTCCAGGACGGGCAGAATCAGATCGGAGTCGACGAGTTCGGCGGCCAGCGTCGCACCCTCGGGGGTCGTACGGGCCAGATGCGGGTGGTCCCGTAGAAGATGGTCGACCAGCAGGTCTCGCGGTGTGATGGTCAGCGGGTCCCAGGATCCGATGCTGAGAATCACCGGCACCCGGAGCGAAGAACTCGGGGCCGCGAGGAGATCGAGGACGAACCTGATGGCCAGGATGGACTTCCCCGAGCCGGCGCGACCGAGAATGACCAGTCGCTGCGACTCGACACTCCGATAGGTGTCGGCGACAGTCCGCAGGTCGCCGTTCAGGTCCAGATCCCGGGCAAGGAGTCCCGGCTGCAGGCGCTGGATGTTCTCCGGACGGTCCATCAGGACGGCGGGAGCCGGCTGGTATCGCACGGGTATGGGGAACGGGTCGTGGACGCGACGATGTTTTTCCTCCCGCTGCCAGCGTCGGCCGACCTCGCGGGCCAGTGAGGCGGCGGCGTCGACGAGCGGGCCGGCCGGCGACGGCACGGCACGCTCGGGAACGGGGAGCGGCGCGGCCGGTGCAGGTGGCCCCGGCTGGGTCCGCGGCTGAACGGCGGGTGCCGGTTCCCCCGGCTGACCGGTCGGCGCCGGCTCCTCGGGCTGAGCAGCGGGGGTCGGCTCTCCGCGCGTATCAACGGGTAGCAGCGCCTCGGCCGGATCGGCGAGGGCCGGCTGCCCGTCCAGGGTCGCGGTAAGCCGTTGCCATTCCTCCGGCTTCACGTTCAGGACTTCCGCCACCTTCTGCAACGTCCGCAGCCGGTGCTCGGGGAGCCTGCCGTTCTCCAGCCGGCCGATCGTGCTCACGCTCACCTCGGCCAGCTCCGCCAGCTGCTCCTGGGTGAGGCAGGCGCGTTTGCGCAGCTGACGCATACGCGTGCCTAACTCATTGGTCACTCCGGACTCACTTTCCATGGGCACCGGTACCGCCCGAGGGTATCGAGACGACCGGTCACGGATGACCGGTCACAGATGACCTCCTCCTGACCTGCACATGCCCTGTTCTCCGGACCCGGTGGCCCGCATCGTGGTCGTGCCGACGGACCGTCGGTCACCTCGCACAAGGGAGTACCGGATTGAGAACTCCATCAGCCCGCCACCGTCGCCTCGCCGGCGTCCTGTTGGCGGCACTGCTCCCGGCCGTGTCCGCGGGATCGGCCGCCTGGGCGGACACCCCGGCCGTCCCCGGCATCGACTTCAAGGACGGCTTCGGCCTGAGCCAGGTCGCGGACGGCACCGAAGTACGCTCCAGCACCGACTTCACGATCACCGTCACCACGCCGGAAGTTGCCGGCCCGCACCGCATCCGGATCTTCCTGCCCAGCGGGTACGCCGACGATCCTGACCGGCGATGGCCGGTGACGTACTTCCTCCATGGAGGCGGCGGCAACGTGGACGATGCCGCCGCAGCCCCGGCCCTGCACTCCGACGCCATGATCACCGTGGTCCCCGACGGAGGCCTCAAGAGCTGGTACGCCGACTGGTACATGCAGAACACCGCCGTGGGGGCGGCCGACTGGGAGACCTTCCACCTCGAACAGGTCGTCCCCTACATCGACGCCAACCTGCGCACCCTCCCTGACCGCGAACACCGCGCAGTCACCGGGCTGTCCATGGGCGGATCGGGTGCACTCCACTACGCCCAGGCCAGACCCGACCTCTTCGGCCACACCTCCTCCCTCTCCGGCGGAGTCGACTTCTCCATGGCCACGGTCCGCGCCGCCGTACTCGCCACGGAGCTCAATCTCCCCGGCGCCTGGTGCGCGCTCAGCACCTCCAGCAGCCAGGGCTGCCCGAACTACGGACCGAACGTCGACAGCGACGCCGTCTTCGGCTCGCCGTACCCGGTCCTGGGCGCTGACCACCGCTGGAATGCGTACGACCCCGCCGCCCCTGCCAACCTGTCCAAGCTTCTGAACACCCAGGTCACCCTCTACACCGGGGACCAGGGCGTGATTGACGCCAACACAGCGACTGCCGCCCGCACGGTCAAGAACCGCTTGGACCAGCTCGGCATCCCCAGCCGGCTCGTCGACTACGGCAACGGCGCCTCCCTGTCCCCCCAGTGCGACGGCAGCCACACCTACGGGTGCTGGCGTCCTGCCTACGCGGACTACATCCCGCGCCTGGCGGCCGCCTTCGAAGCCGCCGCGAAGAACTGAGCCGGCAGGACCGGCACAAACCCGACCGAGCGAGACCTCTCCGAGGAGCGGACACCGAATGACCACCCGAAACGGTACGAAACTGGCCTCCGTCATCGGCGCCGTGTGCGCGACGGTACTGACGCTGTCCAGCTCAACGGCACACGCCGCCACTGCCGAGTCCGACCACTCCGACACGCTTGCCGCGCTCAAGGCGTTCCAGGCGGCGGCGGGGCCCGGTGCCGCAGTCCACGCCGGAAACGGCAGCGAATCCTGGACCGTGTCGGCGGGTACGGGAACCGTCAACGCCAACCGGCCCATCAAGGCCGACGAACACATCCGTATCGGCAGTCAGACCAAGACCTTCACAGCGGTGGTGGTGCTGCAGCTGGCCGAGGAGGGCCGCGTCTCCCTGGACGCGCCGATCGATGACTACCTGCCCGGTGTCGTCGCCGGCAACGGCTACGACGGCACTCGCATCACCGTGCGCCATCTGATGCAGCACACCGGCGGTCTCGGCGCCTACTCCCCGTCCCCCGGGCTGAAGACGCCTCCGTCGAACCCGGACGGCACCTTCAGCCTGTCGGCGGTGGTGCGGTACGCGCTGGACGCCTCGCCTCCGGTCTCAGCCCCCGGTGAAGGATTCACCTACTCCAACACGGACTACTACATCCTCGGAATGCTCATCGAGAAGCTGACGGGGCAGCCGGTGCACAAGGCCGTGACCGATCGCGTCATCGAACCGCTCGGTCTGCCCCACACCCTCTTCCCCGCACCCGGTGACCGCGCCCTGCCCACGCCGGCCGTCAACGGCTACCACGGCGTCCGGGTGGGCTCCTTCTACCTGTGGGTGCCGGCAGTCACGTACGACCCCTCGCTGTACAGCAGCGCGGGATCCATGATCTCCACGCTGGAGGACATGAGCGCGTTCTACCAGGCGCTGGCCACCGGAAAGGTCCTTACCGATAAGAGCCTTGCCGAGATGCGCACAGTGCGGCAGGTGGGCACCGACACGGGCTACGGCCTGGGCCTCCAGACGTTCGATCCCTCCTGCGGCGGTACGGCACGCGGCCACTCCGGCGGTGTCCCGGGCTACCAGACCTTCACCCTGACCATGGACGACGGCCGCTACGTCTCCCTCGTCACCAACGTGCTGGTGCAGGTCGGCCAGCGCCCGGACGCGCAGCTACGGCAGCTGCTGGACACGGCGCTGTGCGAGGACGCACCACAGCGCGACTGACGACGCCGGCACACAGCGTCCCCGTGCGGTGTCCTCTCACCGCACCGTCTGACGTGGCCGGTGTGTGCGTCGTGTAGGCCCCGTCTCCTGGGACGCGGCCGACGCAACAGGGGAGCGCACACCGGCCACCCGTCCAGCACCCTTCTCCCTCTACTTGCTTACGAGCGCGCCCTCCAGACCGGCTCTTCGTACGCCGGCGATCGGTGGTCACGCACTCCTCCCTCGTCCCTATGTCCCACGGCACCGAGGAGTTGACATGGCACACCGGTACCGGTGCGGCGAATGCAGGTTCGCCACCCGGTGGACCACCGAATCCGAGGTCGGCGATCTGGCGGCTGCTCACTACGCCGAGAACCACCCCCGACTCGCACTCGGCGGCATCGTCGAGGTCAACCAGAAGAACCCCCACTCCCGCGGGTGGCTGCCGATGCTCGGGATCGCGTTCCTCTTGCTGGTGATTGTCGCCACCTGCCAGTGGTAGGCCGCCGGCAGCCCGAGCGACCGGCGTCGTGACGGGTCGCACCCCCCAGTACGAGGCCGCCGGCCGCCGCGTCCGCGGACACGCATCCCGGGCCCCACCAGCAGCACCCTCGCTCGCCACACGGTCTGCAAACGCGCACTGGAGAACGCCCAGTGAGAACGCGCTCCCAGGACTTCAGCCGGACACACGAAAGGTCACACTGCCATGGCGGACGACAGCACCCCTCGTCTCACGCACCAACCGGACACAGCGCAGGCACCGAACGGTCCGGTGAGGCCGAGCCCGGCGGCAGATCCGACAGCGCCCCCTCCGGTACCGCCCCCTCCGCCCGCGATGCCGGGGAGGACGCCCAACGCCTCGTCCAACCCGTGGTTCTCCGTACCAGGGCTGCTACGGGCCCGCCCCAGCCGTGGGCGGGCCGTCTTCCTGGGCGGTCTCACGGTGCTCGTTCTCGCCCTGATCGGCGGACTTCTGTCGCTCACCTCCTCTTCCTCCGACTCCAAGGAGACGCAGGCCGCGCACCGTGACCTGCGACCGTTCAGGGAAGCCGTCGACGACCTGGCCACAGCGCCGGGGTTGCGCTACAAGGACACCTCGTCCTTCGGCATCACCGAGAACGAGATCAGCGTCACCGCGAGCGGCAGCCAGTTCGGCAGCACGTCGTCCGGTCGGAACGACCACGGGCGGGACGTACTGCGCATAGGCGGCAAGACGTTCATGCGGTGGCAGCACGACCCCGCCCCCAAAGAGGACCTGAAGGCAGGCGCGAAGGCCCCGCCCAGCGAGTGGACCGTGGGACTGGACGACGGATCGAAACTCGTGGACGAGGCGCTGGCGCGTACCGTCGCCCCGCCGAAGCTGGCCGCCGTGCTGGACAAGGCCCTGACCGACATGGAGAAGTCACCGCCGGCAAAGGGCTCCGGGCCCTCGAACTCGTCAGGGCAGCGTCCGTCGAACGTGAACGGAACACCCGCACTCGGCGTCGAAACCTCGGCGGGACGCCTGCTGGTGACCAAGGCCGCACCGCATCGCGTACTGCGCCTGGAGGCGTACGACCTCCGTGAAGGCCTCTCCGACATGAGGGAACAGATCGAGAAAGGAGAAGTGCCTGAAGCTCGCCCGAGGGTGACCACGGGTCCATTGGCATCCGGCGACGGCGAGGGAATGGACCTGACCCCGATCCTCGCCGACGCCGCCGACAAGATGTTCGACACCCTGGTCGAGTACGCCGACCAGCTCAAGGACGCTACCGACCGGGGTATTTCCTTCATCCTGGACGGCGCGGGAGAGATGGACTGCAGCCCGTCGGGCTGCACCGCCACCCAGAACTTCACCGGCTCGGTCAGCTCCATCGCGCGGAAGGAACGCGTCACCAAGGGCGAAGTCACCGCGGTGATGAGCGCCACGTTCTCCATCGACGGCAAACCCGCCGGCGAGTGCACCAGCCCGCAACGCACCTTCCCCATCCGCGGCAACAACGTCTCAGGCACCCTGAAATGCTCCAACCCGGCAGCCGGACCGCTCTACGCCTCGGTCGCGGCCCGCGTACAGGCACAAGCCCAAGCCGACGCCGATCGCTGCGGCTGCAAGGTCCGCCTCACCTACCCGCTCCGCGCCAGCACCCTGATCGACGCCCGCGCGCTCGCCAAGGTCGAGGCGCGGAAACTCGCCGACCGCGCGAGGGGGGAACGCGACGCCGCGACCTGCGCCAAGCCCCACAGCTTCCCGTCCGGCACCCCCGTGCTGCTCGCCGACGGCACCACCCGAGCCATCGAGGAAATACGTATCGGGGACCGGGTCGCCGCCAGCGATCCGCACGCAGGGCTGACCGCCACGCGGCCGGTGACCAACACCTTCACGACTGAGGGCGACAAGGACTTCACCCGGCTCACCGTCACCACCGACCACGGGCCGGCCACGATCACGGCCACGGACAACCACCCGTTCTGGCTGGAGGAAGACCAGAGGTGGAAGGAAGCCGGTGACCTCCGGGTCGGCGACACACTGCGCACCCCGAACGACGCCGGCGTGGCCGTTACCGAAGTCCGTGATCAGCGGGGCCCGCAACGCACACACGACCTCACCGTCAATGGCCTGCATACGTACTATGTGCTGGCGGGCCCCACTCCGGTCCTCGTCCACAATTATCCTTCAGGTGGCGATGATGCCGCTGAAGAGCTGATTCGGATGCGGCACTACACGAATTCCCGGGGCAAGGCAGGAATCATCCAGAGTAAGGTCATCAGAGCGAGTGACCAGAACAAGGTCTTCCTCGTTCCAGCTAAGGGAAAGCCTATGAGTCCGCGTGACGCCGAGCGCACGCTGGGGATCGGTCGAGGCAGGGGGAATCACGTGCTCGAATTCGACGTCCCGGCTGGCCGGGTTCAGTCGAGATGCAATTCGAAGATGGGTATCACCGAATGGGTTGCTGATGGCGATCTAGCGGTCGAGAACATTCAGGTAAAAAGGTGACGGACGTGACCCAGAGCATCCCAGTAGAGCTGGCGGGATTCACCGATTTGTTCCGGGATTTGGAGGAGTACGTAGTTTCTCTGGATCGGGTGCTGTCACGTATTGGGGCAGGAGAAGACCACCACATTCTCCTTGAGTATGTGGTGGAGTACGGCCTCCCTGCGCGACTGGCTCGAGCCCGTGAATTTGTGGGTGACTCCCTGGAGAAGGTCATCGGAGCGGAGGCTCTGGAGGAAATCGCCGAACAGGTAGACGGGTACAGAGGTCGAAATTGAGGCGTTAGCCTCGTTGGGACTTTGACGAACTCAGGAGGCCCAACAGTCGCAGTGCTGGTGAGCCTTCCCTGGTTTCAGAATGCGATCATCCACCGTCGGACGGTACTGGCGCTGACACTTACGACCTCACCGTCGGCGGCCGGTACACGTACTAGGCGGTTTCTAGGGAATCGTCGCAACACGTGGTTGGTTGTGTCAGGCGGCGAGTAATTTATGCAGGCGCTCGGCTGGATTTTCCCAGCCGAGCGTTTTGCGTGGGCGGCCGATGAGCTCGGCAGCAACGGCAGCCAGGTGCTCGCGGGTGTGGACGGACAGGTCGGTGCCCTTGGGGGAGAGCGTCAAAATGCGAGGGCAGACTCTGCACGGTCTTCACCAGCGCGTCGCGCATGTGCTCGGCGTCGCGGCCGTCCGGCAGGTGTACCAGCATCACGTAGCGGGTGGCGCGTTCGACGAGAGTATCGATTGCGCAGCCGTTGTCCTTTCCGATGATGAGGTCGCCCCCCAGTGGCCGGGCACCGCCCGGTCCTCCGCCTCGGCCGGTCGTTCACTGATCACGACCATCGGGTGGCTGTAGCGCGGCTGCCGACTGGCCGCCTGTCGCTGGGGCCAGCGACGTGTTCGCCCCGAGCGCAGGGCGCGGGCCACTTCACGGCGTAGTCGCCGCGGCCCTGGACATAGAGGGCGGCCTGGCAGACCGTCTCGTGAATCACGTACATCTCCGGCCGCCCGGGGAATTGTGCACGCAGAGCGTTGCAGATCCGCTCCGGGCTCCACCGCAGGGACAGGTGATGCTGGATGAAGTCCCGCAGTGCGGCATTCTGCGCGATCTTGCCCACCTTGGGGCGGCGTCGGCGGGCGTCGGCGCGGGCGCTGGACGACCATCTCAGAGAAGAACGGGAGCTCCTCGATGCCATATTCCACCAGCACATGCCTCACACGGATCTCCCGGAGTTCGAGCCCTGGTACCCGCCGTTCGGGGGCATGACCCAGCAGCCTGTGCCCTGAGGCCCTGAGGCCCTGAGGCCCTGAGGCCCTGAGGCCCTGAGGCCCTGAGGCCCTGAGGCCCTGAGAGGACTCCGCCGGAGGGCCAGCGCCCCGATGAGCAGCGCAGCTGCGCCGTGCGGAGCCGGATAGAACTGCGGCCCACGGGGTGGAACGGACGGCGGATGCCCCCGGCGACGGACGGCTCCACCCCACAGAGCAACCGGGGAGCACCCCGTCGTCGCCATCCGGGACCACGGTGGCGCCGAACTCGACGGCCGCCGGATCCTCTTCCTGGCCATGGACCTTGTCGACGGAGAGCCGCTGAACACGCTCACCGGCCGCCCGCTCTCCGTTGCCCAGGACCTGACCCGGGCGCTCCAGGCCAGCCAAGCGCTGGAGAACACCCACCACCGCGGCATCGTCCACCGCGACCTCAAGCCGGCCAACATCCTCATCGACCAACCGGCAACACCGCGAAGCTGTGCGACTTCGGCATCGCGCGCCTGGCCGAGGCCATCCCAGGCCTCCGGCCAGCGGGACCATGCGATCGATGTCCAGCTCCCAGGCGTCGGTCACCTCGGCCTCGTCGTAGAACGAGGACCAGGAACCGCCCCTGATCGCGCACCGGTCGCCTTGCTCCGGCTTCGCGACGGCTTTGTGACGGCTTCGGCCAGGAGCACCTCGCGGCGGGTGTCGCAGCCGTCGCCGTCCTTGTCGATCCAGTGTGGAAGGAGTCGCGGTCGTACCCGGTAGGGCTTGCTTCACCGAGGGGCAGGGCGTGGCAGTAGCATCAGTGCCCTTCCGCACCGTCCGCGCGGCGGCTGCGCCCCGACGTGGTCGGCCTGGTCGAAATGTGACGGCTGACCACCACGGAAGCAGAGTCCTGACCGACTCCTTTGCAGCCCGGGCGAACGGGTGGTGCCCTTCGTCCGCACCATCAACATCATCCTCGTAGAGGAGTCCCGGCACATGAAGTTCGCCCGTGCCGAGACCCGCAAGCACCTCAGCCGTCGGAAGCCAGGTGCAGCGAAACCCCGGCCTGACAGATGGTGACCTTGCCCGCGGCGCCGGTGTACTGCCGGGCCACGCACGCCGACGCGTCCCCCGTCCTTGAGGAACCCGGTGTCATCGATGACCATCGGTAGGCTTGATGGCCGGCTGCCCGGCCCGTGCACGAGATACGCCCATACGTCGGGGAGCGCGGATGCTACGGCGTCAGCACGATCCTGCCGAACACTTCACCCGCGTCCATCTTCTGGTGCGCCAGCACGGCTTGATCCAGTGGCATCACCTCGTGCACCACAGTGTCGAGGTCACCGCGGCTGGCTGCGGCGAACTGCTCGCTGCGCACGGCACACCGGTCGGCTTGGGAGATGGTGGCCGCGCTGAACGTGGCGAAGGACATCGACTTCTGGAACGCCGCCGTGATCTTCGTGCCGAAGTCTGCGGGCGGCTGGCCTGCGACAGCGCCCACAACCACCATGCGGCCGTTCGGATTGAGCCTTTCGAAGAACGACGGCATGTCCTCACCGGCCACCACGTCGATGATGACGTCGTAGCCCGTGGGAGCGCCTTCCCCTCCGTCGCCGGAGCGCTCCAGCACATGGGCCGCGCCGAGACGGCGTAGCCGCTTGCCGCGTTCGGCCGACGATGTCGTGACCGCCACTGCTGCGGCACCAGCGCGGGCCGCGAGCTGCACGGTCGCGATCCCGATGCTGCCGGCCGCGCCGCGTACCAGGACCGTCTCTCCGGGAGTGAAGTGGGCGTGGCGCAGTCCGAAGTGGGCCACCGTACCGGCACTGCCGAGCGTCACCGCGTGGATGGCGGACAGCCCGCCGGGCAGGGGGAGGATTTCCTCGACCGGTGCGACGGCCTGTTCGGCGTAGCCTCCGCCGGTGCCGGTGAAGCCCCACACCCGCTGGCCGATCCATGACGTGTCGACGCCGTCGCCGACCGCGGTCACGGTCCCTGCCACCTCGCCACCGGGGATGTGGCCCTCCTTGAAGCCGTAGGCGGCCAGAGCTCCGCTTCGGATCACGGTGTCGACGCCGCCGACACCCACCGCTTCGGTGGCGATCAGCACCTGCCCGGCAGCAGGGGCGGGCGTCGGCAGGTCGATAACAGCCAGACCCTCAGGACCTCCGTACGTCTGGATCGCGATGGCCTTCAACGTCGTCTCCCTTGTTCTCGGACTGCTGGGGCAGATCCCCGCTCCGTGACCGCAACCGGCCGCCGCCCGGCGGGAAGGGGCCTCCCCGCGACCGAACTGCGCGCCCCGATGCTCTCGGCGAGCTTCTACCTTCCGGACCGTAACGGACGCCCCCGTCCGTTTAGGTAAAGTGAGAGTGGTGACCGACCAATTGCCTCACCGCCTGCGTTCCGACGCGCTGGACAACCGGGAACGCATCCTCGACTCGGCCCGAGCGCTGTTCTCCGCCGGCGGCCTGGACGTGCCTATGCGGGAGATCGCGCGGCGCGCCGGGGTGGGGCCCGCCACCTTGTACCGCCACTTCCCGACGAAGCAGCTGCTGATCGCTGATGCCTTCGCGGACCAGCTTCACGCGTGCCGCGTCATTGTCGACGAGGGGTGCGCCGACGTCGATCCGTGGCGCGGCCTGTGCCTGGTGATCCAGAAGATCTGTGAGCTCCACGCCCGCGACCGGGGCTTCACCGAAGCCTTCCTGTCGGCATTCCCGGGGGGCCCGGATGCCGCCATGGTCCGTGAGTACACGGTGAAGGCAGTTGCCGAACTGGCCCAGCGAGCTAAAGAAGTGGGGCGCTTGCGCTCCGACTTCGTCTTGGACGACCTGATCCTCATCCTCATGGCCAACAAGGGAATCCACGCCACATCCACCGCCACCCAGATCACGGCCTCCCGACGCTTCGCAGGACTGGTGATCCAGGCGTTCGAAGCCTGCCCTCAGCACGCGCCCCTACCGCCCGCGGCACGGCTGGCACCCACACCACCCCAGCGCCGGTCGCGGTAGATGCCGGGTCTACTGCGGCGGAGTCTTTACCGTGGTCTTCGCGACCTGGTGCAGGCTCTCCTGGGTGAGGCGGGCGTAGTCCTCGGCGTCCGCCAACCTAAGGCCGTTTCCTACATGGTCAGTTGGTCGTTGTGTTTGCCATGGGAAATGGACAGTGGGGATGGATCGTTCCGGACGGGCTGTGGGAGGTAGCGAGGCCGTTCTTGCCGCCGGCGCGTGTGCGGCCCCAAGGTGGCGGGGTTGCGAGACATCGATGATGAGGCAGTCTTCGCGGCGATCATCTACGTGCTGGTCAGTGGCTGCGCCTGGCGGGCCTTACCCCCGTGCTTCGGGGCGTCGAAGTGGACCGTGCACCGCCGCTTCGTCATCTGGTCGAGAGCCGGTGTATGGGGGCCGATTGCATCAGGAGATTTTCCAGCTCCTGGATGAACGGGACCTGCTCGACCTGTCCCGAGCGGTCCTGGACTCCGCGCACGTGAGGGCTGGAAAAGGGGCGAACTCACAGGTCAGAGCCCCGTGGACCGGGGCAAGCCGGGTTCCAGGACGCACGTCCTGTCGGACGCGAACGGACTGCCCCTCCTCGTCGGCCTCTCCGCGGCCAACACCCACGACAGCCTCGCGCTGAAGCCAGTGATCACCGGCCACCGAACGAGACGCGACCCCCACCGCAGCCGGTACTTCAAACCCCAGCGTGTCCACGCGGACAAGGCATACGACGTACCTCACCTGCGGCGATGGCTCTGGGGCAAGCACATCGGGGTCCGCATCGCCCGCAAGGGCATCGAGTCCAGCGAACGGCTCGGCCGCCGCAGATGGGTCATCGAACGCACCATGTCCTGGCTCACCGGCTACCGCAGACTCAACCACCGATACGAACGACACCCCCGCAACTACCTGGCCTTTCTCGGACTCGCAGCCGCCCTCTGCTGCTACAAACGGTTCCTCAAGCTGACCATGCAGGACACGGTCATATGGCGATCTCTGGCCACTGACACCGGGTGGTGCCTTGTGTCCGGGCGACCGACGCGGAGCGGTGCATCCGCAGGTGGCTCACTGTCATGAAGTTGGTATATCGCTCCGTTGACGTCGTCTCGTGCTGCGCGAAGTTGTACGGGGTATCGCCAACCGGCGAACAGTCCGCTTCGCGTCGCCACTACCTCTCAACGCCTCCAAGCACCCCACGAAGTGGGGCTGCTGCCGTCGTCCTGGCGGAGCCGGAAGACGACGCCCTGGCCACGTAGTTCATCGGGTCCCTTCGGCCCGGTACCGCCAGCCCTGCCTCATAGGCCGTGATCACCGCCTGGATGCGGTCACGGAGGCCGAGCTTGGCAAGAATGTTGCTGACGTGGGTCTTCACGGTGTGTTCGCTGATGACCATGGTCACGGCCATCTCCGGGTTGGTGAGGCCGCGGGCGAGCAGGCGCAGGGTCTCGGTCTCGCGCGAGGTGAGGGAGTCGAGGCGCGGGTCGGGGAGCAGCGGCACAGCTGTGGGTGCGTTGGTGCAGTGGGTAATGAGCTTGCTGGTGACGGAAGGCGAGAGGAGGGAATCGCCGCCCGCGACGACCCGGACCGCGTGGGCGAGATCGTCGCGCCGGACGTCCTTGAGGAGGAAACCGCTCGCGCCCGCGCGCAGCGCCTCGAACACGTACGCGTCGAGGTCGAAGGTGGTCAGGATGATCACGCGGGTGGCGGTGGTAGCGCAGATCTCGGCAGTGGCGGTGAGGCCGTCGGTGCCTGGCATGCGAATGTCGAGCAGTGCGATGTCCGGGGCGTGGGCCCGTACCGCCGCGATCGCCTCGGCGCCGTCGGCGGCCTCCGCGACGACCTCGATGTCCGGCTGGGCGTCCAGAATCATCGTGAAGCCGGCCCGGACCAGTTCCTGGTCGTCGGCGACGACCACGCGCAGCGGCCTGGCCGCCGTACCGCCGCTCATGACGGAAGGAGGAGAGGGAGGCGGGCGCGGACCCGGAAGCCTGGGCCGTCGGTACGGGGACCGCATTCGGCGGTTCCGCCGCACGAACGTGCGCGTTCCCGGATGTTGATCAGGCCATGGCCGCCGGAGGGCAGGGAACGGGCGGGCCGCTGTCCGGTGGCCACGCCGTCGTCGGTTATGTCGAACTGCACGATGCCTTGGTCTTCCTGCCAGTGGAGGTGAAGCCGGGCGCGGTCGGTGCCCGCATGCCTGACGATATTGGTCAACGCCTCCTGGACGATGCGGAATGCAGCAGTCTCCACGTGCGGGGCGAGCGGACGGTAGCCGGCCCCGTCAGGCTGCGGGTACTCGACGGTGATGGCCGAGCCGTCGGTCTGCGTGCACTCGACCGTGAGGCCCGATCCGGCGGTCAGGACGGGTAGATCGGCGAGGGTGGGCTGGGGGGTGCGTTCGGGCTGCTCGGCCCGGTCCGGGCCGAGCACCTTGAGGATCCCTCTGAGCTGCACCATCGCATCGCGCCCCGCACTCGCGATGGCGTCGAAGGCACGCTCGGCGCGAGCCGGGTCCGTGGCCAGGACTACAGGTCCGGCCTCGGCCTGGACGACCATCAGGCTCACCGCGTGGGACAGGATGTCGTGCATGTCCCGGGCGATTCTGGCCCGTTCGGCGAGTGCGGCCTTCTCTACTTCCACCAGACGCTCACGCTCAAGCCGTTCGGCGTGGGCCCGGCCGGCCGCGGCCGCCCTGCCGAGCGCGTAAGCCGCGACGCACAACACGCTCATCCGCAGCCCGGATTCGGAAGAGGCGAGCGCAAAACTGCCGAGTACGGTCGCGGCGACCACCGTGTTACGGGCCCACCGCCCCGACCGCTCGGCGACCGAGTGGATCGCCACCACACCGGCGTACCAGACCGGTTGAGGCGGCACCTCGCCGACGTAGTCATAGCTACTGGTCGCCGCGAGGCTCACCAGCAGTACCGTTATCGGGTGGCTCCGCCGCCAGTACAGCGGCACTGCCGAGGCCAGTACGACCAGGACGCCCCACCCGCTCCACGGTCCGCCGCCCCCGCCGGCCCGTGCGGCGAAGGGCCAGAGCTGGGCGGCGGCCACGAGGGCCGTGAGCCCGGTGTCGACCGCGCGTGGGGACAAGGCGCGAAGCCGCCCCCGTATCCGGTCCGCCCCCACGCCAATGCCTCTCCAGATCACAGCTCCCCCGAACACAGTTCTCCCTGACGCGTCACCGCGCACCGCCCACCGCCGGGTGCCCCTTGCCACGGTCGTCCGCCGAGCCGGGGGCGGCCTGCTGCGACTCCATCACCCGCGCGATCTGCGCGAAGGAGATGGACAGTAGCAGCGCACCGACCGGGATCAGATCCTTGTCGGCCAGCGGCATCACCAGGTCGGCGAGGACGAGGACCGCCGTCCACGGCTTGACCACCCTGACAACGGCCAGCCGCACGATGAGGGCGAGCATCCCCACATAGAAGAGGTACGGGCCGAAGTCGTAGACGATCGCTGCCACACCGGGCACTTCCGAGGCCCGTTCCGTGAACAGGGACATCTCCAGGTGGTCCGCGGACACCGCCCCCGCCACCAGGTCGATCCCGAACTGCATCAGGAGGACGGTGACTCCGGCCGTCGCCGTCCAGTACGCCACAGCCGCGACTCGGTCGCCCGACGGGGCGAGCCCCCTCAGCCAACGGAACACCACCGCGAAGAGAACCAGCGCCGCGCAGAACGCCAGATGCCCGATGGTCCAGGCGGGGCCGGGGCCTCGCTCGCCGTCCAGTCCGTCCGCGATCCGGAACAGGCCGTAGGCGAAGGTGAGCGCGGGTACCGCGAGCATGACCATACGACGGTTCATCATGAACTACCCAACTCCAGGGTTCGCCGGTGCTTCGGTGCGCCCGGCGGGGACACAACTCATCCTGGAGCGACCGACCTCCTGGCGGATCGCCGGAGCGAGGGGTCTTCGCCCTCCTCCGCGCGACGGATACGGCCGCCACTGCGGCTACCGGTCGCGGTCGATCAACTTCCGCAAGTCGGGGGCTGAAGGAGGAGCAAGGAGGCCTAACTTGACTCTGTCGGGGATCTTGAAGGTGCCGGTCAGGTTCCCAAGGTTCGCCAGGACTTCGGCCGGGGTATCTCGCGCTGGTCGAGGAAGCGCTGGAAGGCAGTCGGTCGGCGGGACGTCGGTGTTTCTTCGGCCGGTGGCAGTCCGCTGAGGCGCTCGATGTTGACGGCAATGGCTGTCAGAACGTGCTGGATGTGGGCCTTTCCCTGTCCTCGGTAGCGGCAGCGCCGTATTCCGTGTCCGTGGGCGAACTCGTTGACTGTGCCCTCCACTCCCGAGCGGACATCGTCGACACTGCGGTCTCGGCCGATGGTGTTGTATCCGATCCGGTTCCCGTAGACGCCGAAGACAGCGGCCCGTCCGCGACCGCGGTTGACGGTGACCTACCCGATTCCGTGGGACCGGAGCACGCGATGATCGCGCGACGTCGTGTCAAGCGCCCCGGGCGCGGCTCTGCCCGGTGGCGTATGCGCAAGCAGGCCTACACCGGCTATATCCATGTCGGCGTTGTCGTCATCGGCTGGCTGTCTTCCCAGGTGGTGTACTGGCTCGCTGTCCGCCCCTGGGTTCCCCTGTTCTTGGCGCTTCTGGCGGGAGCCGGTGGTTTCGTCTGGTTCCGCTCCCGCGTGCAGGCGCAAGCCCTGCGGCACACCCAGGTGAGAGCCCTTAGGTACCCGATGGCTGCCCTGCGGACGGGCTGCAGCACCGGCAGTTCGAGCACGCGATACGCGGTCTGATGCTCCGTGACGGCTGCGCGGATGGTCCAGGTCGGCGGCGCCGGCGATAACGGGGCCGGACGTGAAGGCCACCGGCCCGTTCGGGCGACGCTGGGTCCTCCAGTGCAAACACCGCCGTGCGGGCCTTGCCGGAGCAGTGGTCGGGACACCTGATCTGCGTGTCCTCAACGGCACCGGGCGCCCCGTCCACAAGGGCGACGTCATCGTCCTGGTCACCAACGGCCGCTTCATAAAACCCGCGACCGGTGTCGCCCGGTCCCAGCGTCTGTACCTTGCGGGCGGCTGTTCCAGTTCATGGTGATGTGCGAGAAGAGCCGGTGCTCGATCTTCCACTTCGATGTGCCTGGTGGTAGGTGACACATGGTGATCGTGAGCCCGGTTTCAGCTGCGAGTTGGGCCAGCTTGAGCTTCCAGGACCGGGTGCGGCCGTTGGATCCGCCGGCGTCGGCGGTGATCAGCAGCCGTGTCGCCTGAGGGTAGGCAGCCTGGCCCTGGCCGTGCCACCAGCGGCGGATCGATTCCTCTGCGAACGCGGCGGTGTCGTGATCGGTGCCGACGTTGACCCAGCCGGTGTTCGCGGTCAGATCGTAGATTCCGTAGGGGATGGCTTTGCCCAGCTGCGGGTCGGCGAAGTCGTGGACGCTGACCGGGACAGGCTTGCCGGCGGGAGGCCACTGGAGTCGCTGACGAGCTCCTTCTTCTTGGTGTCCACGCTGATGACCGGCTGGCCGGCGTCCCGGCAGTTGCGGGCCTGCTTGTTGAGGTAGCGGAACTGGGCATCCCGGTCCGGATGCTGACTGCCCTCGAGCGTCTTCGCGTTGGTCTGAAGACTGAAGCCTTCCTCCCGTAGCAGGTCGCCCACGGTATCGGCGCTGATCCGGTGCCCGGCCCGGGCCGGCTCCGCCGCGAGCGTACGGGTCGATTTCACCGTCCACCGCAGCGGCGACATGGGGTCGCCTCTCTCGTCGGGCTCGACCAGGGCCAGTAGTGCCGGCCGCAGCCCCGGATCCAGATCGGCGACCCGTTTGCGTCCTCCGCCGGGACGCCGGACCCGCCCCAACGGCCCCTCTCCGGATTCCAGCTCGAACACGCCATTGCTACCGTTGTCTCGCTGACCTGGGCCGCCCGGGCGACAGCGCGGATGCCACCATGCCTCAGCAGCCGGGCCTCGGTTCCCATCAGCAGCCGTCGCTGCCGCTCGTCCAGATGTGGGAACAACACCGCGAACGTCGCGGAGAGTTGGTCACGGGTCTCGTCCGGGGATGCGCATACCAGACCAACCAGCCTCAGGGCGGGAAGCAACACCTTGATGATCTGCAATCCCTAACGAGCTCGTGCACGGTTAGCGGTGAGACGTCGAAGAGCCGGGGGCCTCGGTGCTCACGTCTGCCACGCCAGGATCCGGTCTGCGGTCTGTTGCTGGGACAGCAGGCCGGCGATGGCTTGGACGGTGTCGTCCATGTGCTCGCGGCGGCCGACGTGGCGAGCCAGTGCCCGCCAGTTCTTCAGGTGGGCGATGCCGTGCTCGACCCGGATGCGGCGTGAGGAGTGCGTTTTGCGCTGGCGCTCGTGTATCTCCTCGTACCAGTCCGGGGCGTTCTTCTTGAACTTGCGGTGCGGGGGCGTCACGACGCGTCCGCCGGTCTGTGCTCCGAGTCCTTGGTAGCCGGCATCGGCGAGGATCTCGACCGCTGGACCGTCGGTCAGGAGCTTGACCAGCCCTAACTCGCGGGCGTGGGTGATGTCCGCGCAGCTTCCGGGCTTGGTCGGGCTGCAGAACAGCAGCCGTCCGTCCCCGTCGGTGAACACCATGGCCTTCACGGCGTTCTGCTTGTTCTTGCCGGAGATGAACCTGTCTCGGTCCTTGCGGCCGACGGCCGGGCGGCGGACCCGGATCTCGGTGCCGTCGATGATGCCCGTCTTCCCGGTCTGGCCGAGATGCTCCACGACCTCAGCCAGAGTTCGCAGCCGCACGTCGGGGCTGACGGTGGACCCTCGCTCGGCGAGCGGGGGTCGCACCTCACCGACAGCCCGGGTGACGGTCGAGCGGTCCACACCGAACCAGCAGGCCAGTACCTCATGAGTAACCCCATGGCGAAGGTGCACCAGCGTGGCCAGGAGCCGGTCGACGAACACCATCTGGTGCTTCGCGCCAGCGCCCACGGCACGCTTCCGCGGCCTGGACGCAAGCCTGGCCTGGTGCCGCTCATGCCACAACGGGCCCACCTCAGCAACAAGTTCAGCGATCACAGCGGGCGACAAGCCCGTGATCCTCCGGTCGCTGATGATTGCTGTGCGCGTCACGTTCCCCACCACGCAGCCATGATCGCCGATCCGCGCTCGACGTCTCACCGCTAACCGTGCACGAGCTCGTAAGGGCTGTCCCGTAACTGCTGGTCACGGAGCTGTCCAGGGTGCGGAAACTGCGTAGCTACTAAGATCGCGGTGCCGGTATCGTCCGGCTTCTCGACCCGCCGTACCAGCGGCCTACGTTCAGAGAGCGATGCACATGACCAGCCAGCAAGCAACGACGACCCTGTGGCGCCCCACCGGCCCCAGGGAGCTGGATCTGGTTCGGGAGCTGAACTGGCGTGCGTGGCCGCCCCGGCTGCCCGAGCAGCCGATCTTCTACCCGGTTTTGAACGAGGACTACGCGATCAGGATCGCCCGGGACTGGAACGTGAAGCATGACGGTGCCGGCTTTGTCACTCGTTTTGAGGTGGAGTCGGAGTTCTTGAGCCGGTATCCCGTCCAGCAGGCCGGCGGGCAGACGATCCTCGAGCTCTGGGTTCCGGCCGAGGAGATGGACAACTTCAACGCTCACATCGTCGGCGATATCCAGGTGGTCCACGAGTTCCGCTGAGGCGGGGAGGGGTGCTGGGGCGGCACGTCGGGCCGGTGCGATGATCCCGGCGTGGCTGGTGTGATCACGGCGTCGGAGCCGTCCTGGACAGCCCAGTTCACCGGGCTGAGCCCGCGTATCTTCGGGAAGCTGGTGATCGTGCTGCGGCGCGAGGGTGCGGACGCGGTCCGCAAGGGCCGACCGTGGGGCCTGTCCTTGGAGGACCGGGCGGCGTCGAAGCGCTGAGGTTTACGCGCCCAGGGAACGGCAGCCCACCAGGGCTCTGCCTGCGGACCTACTCGCTCGGCGGAACTCGAACGAAGCCCTCGGTCCAATCATTCTCATCGAGCTCGCAGGGGTCGAAGGAGAAGCACTCCGGTTCGTCACGGAAGCCCGGTAGCAGCCGAGCCTGACGCACACGCTGTTCAACCCGTTCGCGGGTTGAGTAGATACCGAGCAGTTTTACGTCGTCGCCGTCCGACTCGTCGCAGAACACGCCACTCTCATCGACGTGCACTGTCGAGCCGTCGTCGCCAGCTTCGTTCTGGTGGCCGACATGCCACAGCGGATACACGATCACGGGCGCGAAGCTACCAGCACTCAAGTCCGTGGACGTTCGACACCCCTCACCTCCTGGGCCCCACAGATCACAAACCGGGCATGACGCGACTTCGCCGAGGCCCTGCCTGGGAGATGATCGCTGCCGCACTGGACGCCGGGTGGAGGCACCGTGGGTGACCGGCGACGAGGCATATGGGCAGGACACGCAGCTTCGGGCCGCCCCGGAGGCGCGAAGGCTCAACGTTCCGGACGTGATCGTGGAGCGGCTCGGCCTTCGCGCATGCGCAAGATGAAGGTGACCGCGTCTTCCGAGCGGGTTCCGGTAGTGAGGAGTTCCTGCAGGAGGAGACCGCGAATCGCGGCAGTGGTGATGGCGGCCACCTCCCGCGCGTCCTTCGCCTCGAGCCCTTCACGTTCCGCGAGTGAGGACAGCATCACGGTCAGGTCGTCGATCGACTCCACGAACTCACGGAAGTCGTCGGGTGCGTACGCGGCCAGTCCGACGACGTAGAAGAAGCCGCGGACACGCGACAGCTGCTCCGGCCGGCGAGGAAGCCGAGCGCTGGGAGCGGTTGCGCAACCGCGACCTCGTGCCGCCCGGCGAACCCATCGCGAAGGAGTACATCGATGCGGTGGAAATGGGGGTCGAAAGGGGTGTGACGACTCGCGAGCAAAGCGTTGTCCCGTAAATGATCTCTGAGCGGCCTCGAGCATGGTGGGCTGCTGCACGGCGGGTGGTCTATCCGGCGACGGCGAGGTTGTGCATCCGTGCGATGCCGAGCATGGCGTCGTGGACGCCGTCGCCTTTGAGACGGCAATCGCGGAGAATCTTCCAAGTCTTCATGCGAGCGAAAGCGTGCTCGACGCGGGCGCGGACCTGTTTGTGGGACTTGTTGTGGGCCTGCTTCCAGCCGGGCAGCTCCTTGCCCTTTTGGCGCCGGTGCGGCATCACGAGCCCGGTGCCCGGATAGCCGCCGTCGGCGATGGTCATCGTCGTGCCGACGGCCGCCTTCGCCCCGGACTCCTCCCACGCCTTGCAGTCGTTGCGGTTGCCGGGCAAGGGCCGGCTGACCACCACGACGAGGCGGGTGTCGGCGTCGATGACCACCTGGTGGTTGGTGGAGTACCGGTAGTTCTTCGACTGCTCAGCAACGGTGTGGTCACGGGTGGGCACCAGGGTGCCGTCCACGATGAGCACCGTGTCCTTCGCGAACCGCTTGCGGGGCTGGAGGGCGAGCATCGGCCCGAGGTGATCGATGATCCGGTCCGCCGCCGACTTGGACACCCCGAACAGCGGGGCAAGCTGCCGCATGGTCAGATTCGTGCGCCAGTACGCCGCGACCAGCAGTGTCCGATCCTCCAATGACAGGCTCCACGGCCGGCCCCTGCGGACCGCATCAGCTCCCTGATGCCGCAAAACCGTCACGAGTTTCCCGAACTGCCGCGGACTCAACCCGGTGAAGGGGGCTATCCAAGAGGGCTCCGACGCCGTGATCACACCAGCCACAACAAGATCATCTCACCCATGACCAGAGACAGCTCAGGTGCGAAGGCTCAACCGCAGTCTGAGCAGGTGGCGTAGACGGGCAGAGGCGCCACGGAGGTTGCCGAGCTTCCTCACCGCGTCCGCATCAAGTTCCAGCCGGTCTGCAAGAGCAAGCACGGCGGCGTAGGGCCGTTCGCCCTCTTCGAGCTTCGCGGCAACGGCACCGAGGACAGCTCGAAGAACGACGGGGTCCGCGCCGGAATGTTTCGCCAGCAGACACAGGAGCCTGTTGTCGTTCCAGACGCTGTCTCGGGCCGTGCTCAGCTCCTGCAGGGCGACGGGCGGGGTGTGGGGATTGGCAGCCAGGGCCTGCCAGACGAAGGGGTACGGACATTGCGCGAGACGCTGCAGCACGACGCTGTCCTTCTCGGCATGCGCCAGTGCGAGGTAGTCGGCGGGCGTGGGCACGAAGATGACCTCTCAGGAGCGTCGAAGCCGTCATCTTGCCACTGCACCTTGTCGTGCCTGCCTCCACCATCATTTACGGGACAGCTCTAAGCCGACGCCTACCTCGCTGAATTGAGCGACAGCCGCGGGGACATGTTCCTGAACTTCCTTACCGACGACCTGCACCCGCGAATCGAACGCGACTACGGCACAGCCCCGGGCGGTCACGGTCTCTTCGGCTACTCCTATGGCGGACTCTTCAGCCTCTACGCCTGGCTCACCAAGAGCACCTTCTTCGAGAGCATCGGCGCGGGCAGCCCCGGCATCGTCAATGCGGTGGCTTCGTTCACTTCCAGCGACAGCGTTTGTCGATCTGTTTCAGCAGCAGTTCATGCTCGGCGTCGCGGTGGGTGTTCACGAGAAATGACGGCACTGCGGCTTGGCGTGTCGGCGTGCAGGTCAACGTGCCCAAACGATTACGGCTGAACGTGCTGTGTGCGCCCCAAGGCATCGGCGGTTGTATGGTCGACGCCTCAATCAGCAGGAGGGCAGCGGCAGGGCATGCGGGTGACGATGACGAGCGCTGCGGCGCGGACTGGCCACGCGAACGAGGACTTCACCGGCGCTGTACCGACGGGAGTCGTGCTAATCGACGGCGCCGGCATCGCCGGCACCGAATCGATCTGCCGACACGGCGTGGCCTGGTACGCCAGCCACCTGGGAGGCAGCCTCCTCAGCCTCCTGTCACGCGAGCGGGACCACAGCCTCGCGGCGCTCCTCGCCGAGGCCATCCAGCAGGTGACGGACATTCACCGGGGCACCTGCGACGTCGCCAACTCCATCAGTCCGTCAGCAACCGTAGCCATCCTGCGGCTGTCCGGCGGCCTCATCGAGTACCTGGTGCTCGGTGACTCGGTTCTCGTGCTCGACAAAGCAGTTGGTGGGCCGCTGGTCGTCTCCGATCCCAGGGAGGTGGTCATCAGCCGGTCGTACCAAGCCGCGCTCGAGTCCGTCGCCGAAGGGAGCGACGAGTACCACCGAATCCTGCGGGACTTGCGCGCCAACCGAAACCAGCCGGGCGGCTTCTGGGTGGCCAAGGACGACCCGTGGGCGGCAGAGGAGGCGATCACCGGGAGCTGTCCGGTTTCCGAGCTGACCGGTGCCGTCCTGCTCAGCAATGGAGCCAGCCGCATCGTGGATCGGTTCCAGCTCGCGGACTGGCCAGGGGTCATGGCCGTCTTGGCGTCGAGCGGACCCGTCGAAATCATCCATCGTGTCCGGCAGGCGGAGGCACGCCACGCGGTGGCGGCGGACGATGCGACGATCGCACACTGTACCGGGCTCGACGAGGCCCTTGGTCGGTCTGAAGGCGTCTGACCAGTGCTCTTGCTGCTGTTTCGCGCGCCGTCAGCATAGGCGGAACCGCCGCCGGCGAGGCGGCGGTCCATCGGCGTGGGAGATGCAGGGTCAGCTGGCTTTGGCTGGCTCTTCGGCTCGCGCGCGTGTGCTGGCGAGGCGGTAGGAGCCGGTTCCGGTTTCGATGATGGTGCCGTTGAAGGTGAGACGGTCGACGATGGCCGCGCAGAGGCGGGGGTCGGTGAAGGTCTTGGTCCAGCCGCCGAAGGACTCGTTGGAGGCGATGGCGACACTGTTCTTTTCCTCGCGTTCGGTCAGAACCTGGAAGAGGAGTTCGGCGCCGTGTCGGTCGAGTTCCATGTAGCCGAGTTCGTCGATGCAGAGGAGATCGACGCGGCCGTAGCGGGCGATGGTCTTGTTGAGCTGCTTCTCGTCGGCGGCCTCGACCAGCTCGTTCACCAGCTTCGTGGCGAGCGTGTAGCGGACCCGGTAGCCCTTCATCGCGGCCTCGGTGCCCAGGGCGATGAGCATGTGGGACTTGCCGGTGCCGGAGTCGCCGATCAGGCAGAGCGGCTGACTCTTCTTGATCCACTCGCAGCTGGCCAGGGTGTGGACACACGCAGCGTCGATGTTCGGGTTGGCGTCGAAGTCGAAGGCCCGCAAGGACTTCTCCCGTGGAAAGCCCGCGGCCTTGATCCGTCGTTCCGAACGACGCCTGGCCCGGTCGTCGCACTCGGTCATCAGCAGCTCGGCGAGGAAGCCGCGGTAGGTCATCTGATCTTTGATCGCCCGGTCGGCGATCTCGTTGAACTCGTTGCGAATTGAGGGCAACCGCAGCAGGCGGCAAGCACTGTCGATCGCGGCGTCGGCGGCCTGCTCGGTCAAGCCTCGCTGGCGGGGCAGGGTGGTCACTGTGCTTCTCCCTCATGGTGGTCGCTGCCGCTGGTGCGGCGGCGTCGGAGCAGTTGGTCATAGGGGGTCACCGACGGCAGCGGTCTGGTGTCCGGCGGGAGGTGCGCGAGGCGCCACTCGTGCAGCGACGTGACAGTCGCTGGCGTCCCGGGAATCGCCGGAGCGGATGCTCCGACTGTTGGCTCGTCCTCTGCCTGGGCGGCTTTGCGGGCCTCCAGGGCAACGGCGTCAGCGGTCAGGGCGCCGGCCCGCAGCGCGGTGGCCAGGCCCGCGACCACATGCTCGTGGGCGAGGTGCCGGTTCAGCAGCAGGACCTCGATCAACGCCCGGGTGCCGTCCCGTTCTCCGTGAACTTTGCGGGCCTGGGCCCACCAGGCGTCGTGGACCGGCGTGAACTTGCCCGCCGACCGGGCCTGTTCCAGAGCCGTGGCACCGGGAAAGGCACCGGGCTTGCGGATGAGGGCTTCGAGGTAGTGGTCCAGATCCAGGCGGCAGCTGCCCTTCGCGATCAGCCTTTCATGCCGGGCCACCTCGACATTCCTGTCATAAACCACCAGGTGAGAGGCGTGCAGGACGACGCGCACTCGCTTGCCGATGAGGCGGGTCGGGACCGAGTAGCGGTTGGTGCGAACGGCGATCTGGCTGTACCGGTCGACCCGCGGAGTGAACAGCCGGCCCGTCTCGAACGGCTCCTCCGGCAGCGGCATGAGCAGCGGCTGTTCGACGGTGAAGTACTCGTCCACGGTCCGCGGCCGCGAGCCGATCCGGCGGTGCCCGTCGTGCAGGTCCCACTGATCAACCATCTCGTTTAGCTCGGCGAGGGAGTCGACTTCCGGGACCGGAGTGAAGTGATTGCGTCGGAAGTAGCCGATCATCCCCTCGACGCCGCCCTTCTCATGGGCGCCTTCGATGCCCGGGGCGGCAGTAGAAGCTCTCGATGTTGAAGTGCGAGCGGAAAGCGATCCACCGATCGGTCTCCACCCTCGCCCGGCTCAGCCCTAGCACCTGGGCGACGGCCGACTTCAGGTTGTCGTAGCGGATCTTGGTCCGGGGAACCCCGCCCAGCGTCCGAAGCGCATGCACATGCCCTTCGAAGAACGCTTCCTGGCCGCACGAAGCGAAAACCCGGTGCACGGCCTTGCCCGAGTAGGACAGGCGAAGCGAGAACAAATAGCAGGTCACCAGCTCGCCGGCCAGACGCACCGTCACGTCACCGAAGTCGACCTCAGCCTCGTGACCGGGCAGGTGGGACTGAGGCACGAACGCTTCCACCGGGGCCTTCCCCGAGGCCGCGAGGATCTCCGGCTTCCGGTCGGAGACGTAGCGCCGGACCATCTGGTAGGACACGTCGGCGCTGTGCTCCTCGACCAGCCGGTGGAAGATCCGGGTGATCGTGTGCCGTTGCTTGCGCGGCGCGTCGAGGTCCGTCCGCAGCATCTCGTCGATCACCGGCTTGTACGGATCCAGCGCGGTCGGCCGCGGCGGAAGCTTCTTGCGCGGCTCCGGCCAGACCGAGTCCACGGCCTTCTTCACCGTCCGCCACGACACGTTGTACTTGCGCTCAAGCTCGCGCATCTTCATGCCAGCTCGGTGATCACGCCGGATCGCCGCGTACAACTCGACCTTCGACATCTGCGGCATGACCAGGACCTTTCACCAGGAGCACCCCGATGCTGCCCTGGCAAGTACCCCGGTGCTGTCGAAACTCGTGAACATCACCCGACCGTGGATCTGGGTGCCTCCCAAACCCGTGAACAACTGACGGCACTAAAGCCACTGGCACGCCACCTACCGCCAGCTCGCCACACCCCGCCCCCGCCGCACCACCGCGCTACGCCGCCGCTTGCTGGTCTTGTCCGTGCGGATTCAGTGGCATCCGTTCTGGTCCACTGCATCCGGCCGCGTTCCCGCGGCCCGGGTGGAGCTGAAGCGCCTTGCCCGCCGTCAGGGGCAACTCGAGGCGAGGACGGCATGAGCTGGCTGGGCGCTCTGTCCGTCGGCAAGCCGCGATCCTCGGACCGGACACCAGTGGCGCTCCTGCCGCTTGTGCGCGTGAGGCGTCCTTCCTGCGACGTGGATTCGGTACGCGGCAAGGTGCGCAATCCCGCGCGATGCTTCCGCGCTGCCTTGAAGGGCACCCTGCGGGTGCGCAATCTGCGCAGTGCCTGCGGGGAGGTCGGTCGCGGGTGCAGCGGGAGGTCGCCTGTGTCAGTCGTCGGGGGTGGTGTTGCTGGCGCCGCATGACCAGCAGTTCCACTCGCTGGGCACTTCGTAGTGCGTGGTGGTCCAGAATCCATTGGGCCGGCCTGGATGAGGTTGGTCTCCCAGCATCTCCAGCAGTTGAACTCGAAGTCCTCCATACGCTCAGGATGGCTCTTGCGCCGGCCCGCCAGGACTCGATCGCTCAACCTGGCGAGAAGACAGCGGCGTGAGGCGCGCGGGGTTTCGACTTCCTCGTGGCGAGCCGTAGAACGTGCGGGCCTGCACTGCGGAGGTCTGTCCAGCCATCTGCCAGGGATCTGTCCAGGGACCTGTCGGGAATCCGTCCCGGGTCTGTTCGGGGGACAGATGAACGGGCCCTTTGGACGGATTCCCGACAGGTCCCTGGCGGATGTCCGGGCAGATGATCCGGTGCCCTCGCCGGGGTCGTCCGGCCGCGCCGGGCCCCTTCGGGACGACTGGAGCGCTTTTTCGGCCCTGAGGCCTGTCTGAGGGCGAAAACCGCAGATGGGCCGTTTTCGCTGTTTGGCCAGGTCAGGACCGCCACCCGGCACCGACATGGCACCGCCACCCCGCCCGTTTTGACCGTCATGCACCGCCACCCGATGACGGTGGGGTGGCGGTGGGCATGACGGTGCAAACCGGACAGGGTGGCGGTGGGTATGACGGTCAAACGGACACGGGTGGCGGTGCCCGCACCGACGGCACGGCACGGTTCCGGCCGGGCTTGCGGGCCTAACCCCTCGATGTCCCACACTGCGCCGAAACGCGTCGTTGGCACATCGCAGCCGGCCCGGAATCACCCGCCGCCCGCCCCGTCCAGACATCCGCTGACGCCCAGCGGACGACTGGACGGCCCGGACCCTCGTCCGGGCTTGCGCGGCTACTGTAAGTGACCACTTTTAGGATGGCGGACGGGGCGGAGCTGTAGCGCAGAGGTCGTCGCGCGCGGTCTCCAAAATCGCGAGGACGCCGGTTCGAATCCGGCCGGTTCTGCCTTCCTGCCGTAGCCGGCGCGGGTCAAGCGGTACCGGTGCTGGGTCGGCGTGGCTCTACAGCGCTTCGTCCCGGGCCAGGATCAGGCTGACCGATCCCGTCTTCGAGATTGATGCCGCTCTCGAGGTGCTCGTGGTACCCGTCGCTGAGTTCGGGATCTGTGAGCCCCATGAGTCGCTCAGCCAGGTCGCGCAACCCTGCGGCGTTCGCCGCAATGGTGATCTCGGTCGCTGAGCCGTACACCTTGATCCTGGGTTCATCCACGCGGTCACGTTACGGCGAGCCCTCACGCCGGCCTTCGTGGCTGCCGACGAACCAGATTCCCCGTGATTCCTCAGCCTGTTCCGGCACGGGTGTGGCACGGCTGGCCCCTCGGTGCGCCACAGTGCGGCAGGGCCTCGTGCCGACCCCCGCAGTCGGCCGCCGAGCAACCCTCCGAAGGGCACCCGGGACGCGCGCCCGGTGGTTCCTTACTCCTCACCTCCTGGCATGGAGCGGCCAATTGACTGGCCTGGAGCCTGGTGGCGGGCTCTCTCCGCCGAGGGAGGAGGGAAGGAGTAAGTAACCACCGTGCGGGGCTTGCTCCTCGGCGCGCGACAGCTGGGTCAGGCGCTGTCGCCGACCCAGTGCAGTCGGTCCGGGTCGCCGGGCTGGCCCTCGTAGTGGGCCCGCCCGGCCCGTACGCACCCTGCTCGGTGATGAGTGCCGCGCCGTCCACCAGCTGCTGCACGCTCCACCCGGTGACGTCGAGGCGCTGCCCGTCCAGTGGCCCGCCGATCAGTGCCGCGTACCGGTGCCCGGCCACCTCAACGTCGGGCTCGCCCGGCTGCGCAGCACATCGGCTGTTGAAGGGTCCGTCGGCCGCATGCGCAGCCGGCCTGGGAACGCGGCGCCGCCCGCCCCTGGGGTCTCTGGACCCCGTCCAAGACAACCGCTCTTTCGATTCTGACGGATCTACGGCCAGGCGATGATGTCGAAGGTCACGAAGTGGCCACCGTCCCGCTGCTCTGGAGCGGTCCGGATTGTCACGAGCCCCACGTGATCGTTACTGAGAACACAGACCCTGGTTCCCTGGGTCAGCTGCGGTTCCCCGACGGCGTCGGTGTATCGGGTTTCTGATTCGCATTCGGCCCGCGTCCCGTCCTGTCCGGAGTCCAGTCGGACGAGCTTCCCCGATTTCGAAGTCAGTCCATTCGCGACGGTGTAGGAGAGATCGGAGTTGAAATCCTGACGAGGCTTGATCGGGTTGTCCGAAAGGAAAAGGCTGTAGTCGGCGGGCATGCGGAGGTTTTTGCTGGTGACCGCCGCGGGCTCCGCCGACGAGGAGGGGGCGGTGGAAGCCGGGGTGGACTCGGTGGCAGTCGGCGTGTGCGTCACGGTGACTGTGGCGGGTGGCTGTGCCACCGGCGTTCTCGCAGTCGGCGAATTGAACACCACCGGAAGTCCGAAGAATCCGAGTAAGAGCCCAGCCACGCCTGTCAGCGCAGACAGGACGGCTGCCCATTCGCCCAAGCGGCTTCTGGGAGGTGTCGGGCCAGGCGACGGCGGGTTAGGAGGCGGTGGTCCTGCAGGACTCGGCTCACTCATGGACGGCTCCTCTTTGGAAGGAAGTAGTGCCCGGACTCGGCGCAGCGGGACATCCGGCCCACGTTGTTCTGACGTTGCCGCTGCCTGAAGAGCATCATGGCCGGGTATCTGATCAGCTGCGCGACCTTTGTGATTTCGGACGTTGCCGCTTGCCGTTCGGTTGCCGCCACGCGCCCTTTCAGGGAGTCGCGAGACAGTGTCGAGGACCTGTTGGGCGGCCCCCCAACGCGTGCCGAGCGTGTCCCGTGCCGGGCGTGCTGCGCACACGCATACGCAAGGCACCACCACCCAGGGCTGCGCCCGCGCACCCGTCCCCGCAGCCGCGCCTGCCTGTCCGCCCCTGGACGACTGCGCGGCTGCGCCGGTGCGAGGGCGCGGCCGTGGGCGGGCGTCGGGTGAGCGGTGGGTGTGCGGCCCGTACGGGAGGCACGGGAGCCCGGCGGCCGGGGTCCGATCCGGAGACGTCCTCCGAGAGCGTCCAGGCCACCGGAACCGGCTCGGTGGGGGTGGTCGCGCGCGTTAATGCGTGCACACGTGCACGTGCACGTGCACACGCGTGCACACGAGGGAAGCCCTCAAACCTGGCCGCCGGATCGGGTGCTTGCGGTGCTAGCCCCTCGGCGCGCCACAGTGGGTCAGGCCGTGTCGCCGCCCCCTTGCAGCCGGACTTGCGGGGCTTGCTGGCTCAACGCGCTTAATGGGCGCGGTCCCTATGGGGTGTCGCCGATCCAGTGCAGCCGGTCCACGCCAGGGAAGAGACGCAGACGGTCCCGGCGCCTACGGAGTCGGTGCTCGACGTTCCCCCGCTGGACCAGATCTCTGCGGTCCTGCGGGTGGCCGCCGAGCAGCTGGCCGAGCAGGACCGGGAGCTCGATGTCCCGCGCGAGCACGTCGGGCTCCGTCCCGTCGACCGCGTACCCGAAGGCCCCACGATTGTCCCGGGACAAGTCGTGGACAACTCCGAGAACGCCCAGGCAGCAGTAGTTGTCCACACCTTGCCCGCGGATCACCTGGACAACGATCCCGTCGAGGTGTGGGCACCCGCTACAGCGGCCGTGCCGGGCCCGGGTGACCGGCCCGGCACGACGGACAGCCACCCAGCTGCGCGGCGCCCTGGAAGGGCAGCCGTACCGGGCCCGTCTCTGGTGGAGAGCCTGGCCACGGTCCGTACCCCGGATGAGTTCGGGGCGCACCTGTGGGCACTGCGTTCCCGGCAGGCCTGGCAGGGCAGGGACATGGTTCTCGCCGCGCTCCACAGAGGACATATCAGTCCCACCGGACAGCTCACCGAGCAGGAACAGCGCACCGCAAAGGAGTGGCTGGGCGGAACCCTCCTGCCATACGGGCGCGAGCTCGACGGGATACTGCTGGCGAGCGGCGTCACCCCGGAAGAAGCAACGGCCTTCCGGGCTGGGTCGCCGGGATCTTCATCTCGTTTGCTGCCGATTCAACCGTGATTGACACGGCAACCATGGTCGCAATTGTTGGTGTTCCGTTCGCCCTGCCTGCAGGGCTGGTCATTCCATGGATCCCCGGTATGGATGCTTGGGGGCGCCATTTGGCCGAGAACATCGGCCTGCTGTAGCCGCGCACCAGACCGCCGACGCGAAGCCCACAGGCACGTTGCCGCCGGACAACGGTGGCGGGCGTGGACCCGGGGAAGCAGGGCGGCGCTGTACCAGCAGCTAAGGACAGTCCGTCGACCGGAGGACCGCCGCGAGGGGCAGGGTCACCGCTGGAGCCGTCTGGACCGCATCCGGCGGGCTGGGCGCTCCCCTGGCCCCGCCAAGCACCCCGGTGTCGTCCGGGGCGGGTGTTCCGTAACCGGCCGGGCACCAGCCACCCGCCCCAGACCCACGGCACCCTGCCACACGACACCGCGAGCACTCCCCGGAGCCGCTGTACGGGCGGGGCGGGCACCGTCGTTGTTCTGTCAGGGTGCGGTTCTGCGGGGGTGACGTGGCCCGTAGAGCGTGGCACTGTCGTCTGTCCTGTCTTCGGAACTGGCCTGGGGGAGTCCGCAATGAGCATGTTGCTATTAGTTCTGGTGGTATTCGCGGTGGTGTGGGTACTAGTCGCGCTTGTGCCGTTGCGTACTCCTTCTGCCTCCAGGGCGTGGGCGATGGGCGTCCTGGGTGTCTCGGTTCTCGTCGTTCTGGTCGCCGCTCTCTACGGGGCTAACGCAGAAGTAGGGATCGGCTATGACTGGCCATCGCCCGTGCTGCTGACGACGCTCGTGTCGGCGATCGCCGTAGCGCCGGGTGCGATCGTCGCCCTCGTACGGAACGGGAAGAACCGGTAGGCGACCCGGGCTGCGCCGGTCGCCGCGCCGCAGGACCTACCGGCCGCCCCGCCCCGTGTCATGCCGGTGGTCCTGGGCGGGTGTCGCGGTCGTGGGTGCGGCGGAGGTGTCGGTGCTCGCGGTGGTTGGTCCACCAGGTGAGGCGGTCGGGGGAGTCCTGGGGGAAGAGGTTCTGGACGGATGTCGCGGCCAGCGTCAGGACGAGGCAGATCACGACTCCCCACCAGGGGGCGCCGGCCATCGCGGTGGCGAGACCGCTGACTGCGGTGACGGATGCGGGTACCAGGTTCGGGGAGAGGGCCATCGTCCGACCTCATTCACTCGGGTTTCGCGTCCGCCCTGTGCGTCCGCTGATGACAGCTTTGGGCGACGGTGTGCGGTGCGGGAGTGGGAACGGCCCGTTCCCGGCAATCGGTAACGCCCGGCCGGGTCCAGTCGTGTGCGGCTGTCCTCGACGAGTCGGCCCCGGCGCGTCGAGGGATACGCGACAATCGGTCAACTGCGCTGCTTGCGGACGGTGTTCACGGGGGTAGAGGGGCCGGGATGGGTGGATCCGAAGAGGGAGCGGCGGCGGGTGCCGCGTACGCGGCAGCGTTGCGCGACGTGGTGGACGGCTTCCTTGCCACCGGGGGCACGCAGAAGGACATAGCCGCAGCGCTGTATATCTCGCAGGCCGCCCTCTCGCGTTACCTGAGCGGGGACCGGGTCGCCTCGTACGACTTTCTTCGTAAACTGCGGGCCTTCCTCGAGGAGCGGGGCCTGCTCTGGGACCAGGAGACGGGCGACCTGCTGGACGCCCTGTGCAGTCAGGCACACGCCACCAGCGGGTCCCCCGCGGTCCAGCTCGTCCAGATCAGGGAGGAGCTGGACCGCCTGCGGGACGAGCAGCAGCACGCGAAGCGGGTCGCCGACACACGCCTGGCCGACCTCGAGACCCAGGCCCGCGACCTCGCCGCGAAACTGGCCCAGGCACTCGATCACGCCCGGACCACCGAAGGCGCACGAGCACTCCTGCAGGAACAGGTCCGGGAACAGGATGAGAGCCTGCGCCACGCCCAGGACTACATCCACCAGATCGAGGCCGACCTCTCCGAGCAGCGCAAGCAGGCCCGGCTGCTGCAGCAGGAAGTCGGTGTCCTGCGCAAGCAGAACCAGCGCCTCGTCGAGGAGCAGCCACACACAGTTTCCGGGGTGTCAACGCAAGACACCGGCATGGAAGCCATACTCGCTCAACGCCGTACTCGGACCGCCCAGGCGAGTACGTCAGGTCCGCACCGTCCCCCTGTTGCTCCTGCGCGGAAGTCCCGAAGCTCGGGCGACCGCTACTCGCCGGAGCTGCACACCTTTGACCGTGCCCGGAAACGTACCCGGGTCGTCCTGCACTCCAGCGTGTCGCGGCCCAAAGCGAGCTGCGACACGGTCTTCATCTGTCTGGCGCTAGTGGTGACCGGGGCTCTGGGAACAGGGCTCAGTGCAGGGTTTCAGGCCGAGCCGGGCCTGAGCATCGCCAGGCTCACCGTCGCCGTCCTGGCCGTCCTCGCCGGGGCGATCGTGTGCTGGTTCACTGTTGTCGCGCTCGGCGACAAGTACCTGATGACGAAGTGGGCCTCTGTGCCAGGAGCTGACCGGATGCTGCTCGGTGCGGTGCCCCTGATGTTGATCACCGCGACCGTGGCCCCCTTCTACTTGGAGACCGATCTGCTCGGGCGCTGGCTCGCCGACGTAGCCGGACTGCTGTAGCCAGGCATCCGCCCTCCCACCCCTGCGGCGAAGGGGTAAGCCCACGAGCCGGCAGACGGCATCCACCGCCGACGTCCGGAAGCCCGGAGAGCGAGGCCGGGAGGGCCGACTCCTGATCTCCGGGCCTCCAGCTCATGTTCAACACCGCCGAGATCGGTGAATCCGCAGGTGCCAAGACGCGCGTGCAGGCGCACGGCCGGGTGCCCAATGAACTCCGCCCAGCGCCTAAGGCTGAGCTGTGCGATCACGGAGTTGCGCCGCTAACTCGTGGCTCGGTCATTGTGCTGCCACCACCCCGCACCAACCGTTCGTCAAGTGCTCGCGAATCCGCCCCACGCCCCGTCAGAGACCTCTCTGCGAAGGCCCGGAACGGATCTTCGCGAGGACTCGCTTCGCCGTCCGGGATTGCGGACTGTGGCCCGCGCTCTACCGGAGCGCACCCACCGAAATGGAGAACGCCGTGTCCACGCTCACCCTCGTCCTCGTCCTGTTCGTCGGGCTGCTCCTGGTCCTGGTGTCCGGGCTCGTCCTGGCCGGCCTGGCCTACGTCACGCACCGCCACCCCCGTATGGAGAAGCCGCTGGGTGTCGCGATCGGGGGCGGCGGCCTCCTCGTTGCGGTCGTCGTGGGCTTGGTCGCCGTCGTCGCTCTCGCCACCTGACGACGATGACGACGGGTCCCGGCGTCGACGTCCTCGAGGTCCAGGACCTCGACGCCAACCGCCCCGGCGGGCCGCTGACCTGCGGCAGTGAGTTTTCCGCGGTGAGTCCGCACGGGGCAGTGAGTTTTCGCGGTGAGTGCGCACGGCGGCAGTGAGTTTTCGCCCCGGGGCGTGGTGAGTTTCCTGGTCGGAAACTCACCACCGCAGGTCAGAGGCGGGACGGCACTCACTCACCACAGCAATCCGCAGACCTCAACCCGTTGGAAATTTTTCTTGTCGGACCTGAAATGCGGTGTGCAGAGTGTCACGCTGCGGCACCCTGGTGGCATGGCTTCCGTGGGCGCCTTTGGGTGCTATATCCGTTTCGGTGAAAGTGTGTCAGAACCGCTGTGCGGCGCGGTAGCGTCGCAGGTCAAGCAGTCTGCTCCCCGCGCATGCGGGGATGGTCCCCCGTCGCAGACAACCAGCCTCCCGCTCCGGGCCTGCTCCCCGCGCATGCGGGGATGGTCCCGGTCCTGGCCCAGGCAGTTCTGCCAGGGCGTCCTGCTCCCCGCGCATGCGGGGATGGTCCCGCCGACGGCATGAAGGGCGGCTACGGATGACTCTGCTCCCCGCGCATGCGGGGATGGTCCCAACACCAAGAGCGCAGCCGAGCGAGCCCGCGTCTGCTCCCCGCGCCCGCGGGGATGTGGTCCCGGGGGTGTTCGGGGCGGGTGTTCCGTCACTGGTACCGGGCACCAGCCACCCGCCCCGGACGCCTGGCACCCTGCCACACCTCGGCGCGGGGCAGTCCGGGGCCCTGTACGGCCCGGGGAGGGCCGCGCCGGCCCGATGGCAGGACGGCGCCCTGGTCGACGCGTTCAGGACTGGGCGGGGTGGTTCGGCGGCAGGGGCGCACTATCCGTACCGCTATCCGGTCCACTATCCGTTCTGCTATCCGTACCACTATCCGGCGCGCATGTTTCGGCCCGGTCCTTGCACAACCGCAGGTCAGACCCCGGTTCGCATTCGGTGAGTGCTCGGACTTCCCCTTGTTCTCCTGGCCTGCCCTGCTGTGGTGGTGGGGTGTGGTGTCTGGTGGTGGGGGCGGTCGCGGGGAAGACGGGGCGGCGCTGCGCTGGCCTCTGAGGGTGTCGCGGCGGCCGGTGGGCCACCGCGACGGACGAGGCGGCCCCGGGGCGCCTGGCGGCCTCCTGGGCGGCGTTCCGGGACCCCCGGGGCTCACCCTCGGGCGCTCCCGGCGTGCTGGGCGCCCTCGGCCCCCATGGGGCCACGGGAGGACCGGTCGTATAACGGCGACACTATTGGCGACGGTAATGACGACGGTATTAGCGACGACAACAGCGACAACAATGGCGACACCGGAAAATCGGCGGCCGTTGCACAACCGCAGGTCAGGCCCCGGTTCGCGTCTGGTGAGTGCTCAGACTTCCCCTTGTTCCCCCGGCCTGCCTGCTGTGTGGTGGTGGTGTGGTGCTGGGGGTGGTCGCGGGGAAGTCGGGGCGGCGCTGCGCTGGCCTGTCTCCTCGCCCGACGCGGTGGCGCCGGGCCGACGTGGGAGGCACCACGGGGCGCAGCCGCTCCTACCGGGGCCGACCGCTGCGCCTGGTGCTCGTGCTCCTCGTCGTACGCGGTCCGGGCGTCGTGTGACGGCCCGCCCCATGTCCGTTCGCCGCCGCCGTGCGTACGGGCGAGCCGGGCCGCCAGGCCGCGCTGGTGGCCACCGGCCCGCCGGAGCTCCGCCAGGGCGACCTCGACGGTCTGAGCGCGCTCTGAGGACACCGGACGGCCCCCGCCCCCGCTCTCCCTGCCCTGCCCCGCTCCTACCCCGGAGACGCCCAACCGTGCCGTCCCCACGGCCTCTGGTGCGCAGCCCAGAACGCTTCCACCTCCGCCTGGTCGTAGTAGTCGACCCGGTCGATGGTGACCACCCGCTCCGGGTGACGGCGCCCCTCCGGCTGCTCGTGGCGCAGCGCGTACCACCGGGCCACGGTTGAGCGGCCCGCCCCGGTGTAGGCGACGATCCACGCACGGCTCACGACCGCACGCCCCTCGACGACATGGCGCAGCCCAGCATCCATGTTTCCGGTCGGCTCCATCAATTGCCCCTCTTTCCATGCGTAGAATAGAGCGCTCCGCTCGGGTGAGTGGGGCGCAGCTGGCGGGGAATTAATTGGAATTCGAGTTGCCGCTCATTTCAATTGCAGTACATTCCCTGCCAGCCTAAAAACAATTAGCGCGCGTCCTCCTCCGGAGGAACGGCGCACGACCCTACGGGTCGTCAAGATGATGAAACCCTAAGGGTTTTGGGACCTGATTCCTCCGGAATCCTCGCCCGCCCCGGGCGGTGCGCTGCGGCAGGGACGGCGGCGCCGGGGCGCAGGTGGTTGCAGCCCTCGCGGCCGCACCACCGCCCATGGCTACGCGCTCAGGGCTACGACCGGCAGCGGGGTGATCCGGCCTTCCCAGAGGTCCCAGGAGCGCGTCACGTGGCTGCTGGCCGGGGAGACCCACACGATCTGGCCCTCCCGCTCAGCGTCAGCCACGCCGACCGCCAGCCGGCACATGACGGCCTCCCAGCCCTCCCGGTCCACGGTGTGCCCGCCGCCCGTGGGCACCTCCACCCGCACGGTGAGGGTCATACGGTCCGGCAGGGTCAGGCTCTCGCCGTCGACCACCACGGTCATGATGTGCGACCCCGAGAAAGCTCCGCGAGCACCAGACGCATGCCTCAGCAGCCACGGACTCACCGGCGTTGAATTCTCGGATT